>DATLIP010000100.1:0-20172 GCA_035539375.1 Bdellovibrionota bacterium
ACCGGGCTTGAATTCCGGCAGATCGGTGCGAACTTTGGTGGATGCGAGATTATCGAGCTTTTGCATAGGTTTAGCGGTCTTAGTCTATGGTCGTTTCTATGGTCAAGGGCAAAGACGAGCTTTTAATCGCTCGAGGAGCGCTACTCCCGCCGCGCCAAGCCCCTCGCCCGAGTGAGCCGTGATGAGGTCTGGCCTATAGGCAAAGGTCAACAGCAGCGACTGAGACTCTTTCCAGGCCGAGATCTTGGCGTGATCGCCGCTCGAGAGCACGGCAGGCACCTCGCCGGGGGCATAATCCTTGGGCCGCGTGTAGTACGGGTGTTCGAGGAGCCCGTTCGAGAACGAATCGTGGCGGGCCGAGTCGGCATTGCCCAGAACTCCGGGCAAGAGACGCACCACCCCATCGGCAAAGGCGAGAGCCGGAATCTCTCCGCCAGTGAGAATAAAATCCCCCAGCGAAAACTCTAGATCCACCCACTCTTCGATAAAACGCTCGTCGACGCCCTCATAGCGACCGCAGACGATCACGAGCATGCGCTCATCGGTCGGGGTCGCCTGAAACGCGGGAGCCGTGTCCGCACCCGCCAGCCACTCGGCCGAGCGTGCGAAAACCGTTTGCGAAAGCGCGATGCCGCGCGGAGTGGCGTAAAGGATTTTCAGACGCGAACGGTCCCCGCCCACGATCTCAAGCTGGGCGCGCATGGCGTTCGCGAGCACGTCGGGCCTGAAGACCATCCCCTGGCCACCGCCATAGGGAATGTCGTCTGCCGAGCGGTGTTTGTTGTCAGCGTAATTGCGCAGGTCTTCGGCCTCGAGGCGCAAGGGGGTTTGCACCTGCGCGCGACGCAGGATCGACGAGTTCAAAATCGCCGAAACCGAATCCGGGAAAAGGCTGAGCACCTTGATGATCACGCGAGCTCGCTCCAATCCGCGAGCGAAGGCAGCACGAGCAGATCGTCCGTAGAGAGCGACCAATCGACACCACGCAGAGGCACTTCAAAAGTTTTTTTGCTGCGCCCATCGCGCACGATGAGTGAGATCGATTCTTTGCGTCCCTTGGAGCGATCTTCGATACCGATCACCACGTGAGTGGGCGGCACATCGAGTGCGTGCGAGAGCGCGCGACCCATCAAATCGCAGAGGTAAATCTCCGAGCCCTCAAGACGCGGAAAGGCTTCGCGCGGCAGCGAAATCCATTCGCCGCGCGTCCATTTTCGATTTTTGTGAATGGGAATGATCACGGCCTTCGCCTCGCCCCATTTGCCGCCAAGCGGTTTCACGGGCTCCGAGAGCGGAAGCTCTTCGTAGGTAGGACCATCCATTTGTGCTGAGAAGGCCACCGATTTGGTGGCAGTGAACGAGAGGCCTCCCACCTGAAGCAAATCACACTTCAAGTAGGACGTGTCCCCCTTGGTCAATCCGTGCTCTCGCACGACTCGCGCAAGGGGAATCCATTGGCGCATAAGCAAAAACGGCGAAATTACTTCGCCGAGCTGATGACTTTAAGAACGCGGGGGCTAGGCTGAGCGCCTTTGCTGACCCAGTAGTCAAAACGTTCTTTTTCGAGCGTAAGAACTTGCTTAGAATTTGGGCGGTACATGCCCACTCGCTCAAGATAACGACCTGTCAGGGCCGCGTCTTTATCCGCAACCACCACGCGGTACAATTCTTCGCCTTTTTTACCCGCAGGTGCCAAACGAATCACAACCATTATGTAAAACCTCCAAATACCTACGAACACACCAAGCGGCGTCGTAGAAGGGGCGTTTATGCTCCCTAGGTGCTCAAATATCAAGCAAAAATTATATCGTCCTGTCGTTTCGCTCCGGGGCCCCGACTCCGGGGGACTGGGCGGACCTACTTGGAGTCGCTTTCATCGACTTCCGTGATCGACACCGAGGTGTATTCCACGCTCACGCCGTCGTCCTTGCGGAGGGCGTCGAGGAGCTCCGCCTCGGTGGCCATGGCCTGGAGCTTCTCCACGCTGGCCTGGCTGATGTAGAGTTCGTAGCGAACATCTCCATCGGCTCTTTTTTTGGCAATGCCCGCCGCAATCATCTTATCGTAAGCTCGCTGGGCGGAGGACAGGATCTCACGGTGAATGGTGTCCGAAAACATCATACCCGCGAGCACCAGATTCACCGAATACTGATCGCGATCGTCCTTGAAGCGCAGAAGGCGCATCATGTCGTAGGTGAGCACCAAATCATTCCGGAGTTTTACCGAATGCAGGTAAAGATACTTTCCGCGCAAAAAGCCCAGTGAAATTTCCTTCAGGAGGTTGTTCGCGGCCAGATACTCGATCGACTTGAACATCTCGTCTTGCTCAAAGCGCAATTCCTTGTAAATAAACATTTTACCATTGCTGTAACCGGGCGTGGTGTCGGAGGGCAGCGCCGAGCCCTTGAGGTCGGTGAGCAAGGCGAAGACTTCGTCCTGAATCCCTTGCTCTTTGCCGAGCCAAATATGGGTAGCCTTGAGTCGGCGAAGTTCGGGCAACTTTTGCACTTCGTTGAATTTCAAGCCTGGTTCTTTATCGACCACAAAGAGACTATTGGCGTCTAAAATTACCAATTCGGCGCCGCCCTTGATTTCGGTGGCTCCCGCCACAGTGGCCATAGCGACTAGAGAAAGACAGATTCTTTGGAACATACAAATGATCCTTTCGACGGCAGGCATCTAAGCCAAGGTCCGCTTATGCATTGCGTTACATCTTGTCAATCTTCAAGTCCGTAGGCCCCGGACTCATGTTTTCGCGTTGACTTAGGAGGTTATGGCGGTCTAGATCTTGACGCACTGCATAATTGCGCCCTTTTAGGAGGTTTCCATGACCCTTCGCAAAACCCTAGCCACCCTCGCCTTCCTCGGCCTTTGGTCGGGCCCCGCCGCCTTTGCCCAAGACTCAAGCGCGGACGACACTCAGGCCGAAGCCCGCTTTGAAAAGTGGATCCTCGAAGGCCGCCAGAGCTGGCTCTCGCTCTACAGCCTGCCCCAGAGCGAACGTGAATACGACCTCGGAACTGCCACTCAGGACTGCGCCTACGCCGGTGAGCTCTTTTTGCGCGACGAAGAAAACGACCTCGCCCCGGATCTGCGCATCCGCTACTGCGAGCAGTACCGCAAGATCCTGAGCGTGCTGGGGATTTCCGATAACGACATCGAAAGCGATTACCGCCTCGACACTTACACCAGCCGCACCCTGCTCACACTCAAAGTGCGCGGCGAGAACGCCCCCAAAAACATCCAGCTCTGGGAACTCTTTGTGGAGCGCTACGAAAAAGAAGTACTCGTTTCGAACGCCATCAAGGCCAAGGGCGAGACCGGCACTTGGCGAGACAACCGCCTCATGCGTCGCCCGGTCGAAGCGGGCGACGACGTCGCTGAGCTTGCTATAGAAGGCATGGATTTTTCGGCCTACGTGAGCGGCATGTATTCCGAGCTCAAAGACATCAACGCCAAAATCAATAAAATCATCGAAGCCAATTAAAGAATCGTATACGTTCCAGCACCAAATCCATGCGCCAGCGACTGTCGTTACCTTTTTTGATTGCGATCCTTTCGACACCGCTGAGCGTGAGGCCTGCCAACGCCGAGGGGCTCGTCACCTTCTTCGAGCGCTGCCACGCACTCATCGATCGCGTCGGTCGGCACGAAGTTGAAACTCAAAACCTGCATGAGCGTAACCAGCTTTATCGCTTGCGCCAGCTTCGCCAAGAGATGCTCCAAAGCGAAAGCGAGTTTAGTCTTCAGCAGCGCCAGGCCCGCAAAGACGAATACGAATCTCTTTTTGCGGAGCATCTGAACGATGTCGCACACCGCTTCAACGAATTTCACCGAAACACGGGGCTGAGCCTCGTGCAGGCTTCGGACAACACTCTACAAGTTCATTACAACGCTAGCGAAGCTCGAGAAGAGCCCCCCACACTCGTCGGGCGACTCCTCAAACGTAAGTTGCGACAATCTAAATTCACGCGCGTGAGTTATTGGTACTCACCTGGAAAAAAATTCACCAACCAGGCACGGGGGCTTTTCCAAAAGGATGCTACTGCGACACGCATCTATCTGAACCTGCTCGATCTGCATAGCTTTGACTCTTATCCAGACGTCTTTGTGCATGAAGTGGAACATCTTAAGACCGACGAAGGCCAGCACCGCAGTGCCCACCACCGCATGCGTAAGATCCTCATCACCGCATCCAAAGAAACTAGTGAAAACTTCGCTTCGCCCTATCTGAAGGTCTACGGGCGTTTCTCGGTTGACGAGATCATCGCGTTCCGCCGGGCGGCGTACGCCAACATCATCAACCTTCGCTTGCTGCTGAGCAAACATACAGGGCTCTACGAAGGAGAGACCGGGCGCCTCGAGCACGAATCGAGACAGCGCCAGATCATGGACCACTTCGCGGTGTTGACGGAGAATCTGTGGAACCTGCGCCAACTCCGTGAAGATCTCCTCAAGGTTGTTAGCGGTTCGCTCGCGCAGCTCGGTAAAACAAAAATTCCTTTGGTGGAGACCAAAAGTGGTGCCCTGCACGCTGTGCTGAGCTACGAGGGCCACTCCAAATCCCGCGATCTCCTGCAGGCTGGTTTTTCGCTACCTATAGAGCTCAGCTCCCTCGACCGATGGACTGCAAAGCAGGGACAACGCTGGTTTCGATTTGGTCAAACCGAGCGCCTTGTGCCGCGCACGGCGCTTCCGAAAATTCGCAGATCGCTCGAAACGCTCCTAGACTACACCATATCGCGCAGTGAGGACCTCGTTCAGCTCGAGCACGACCTATGGCCGACCTTCATCGCTTTTGATGACAACAACATTGGCATGCACGAAGCCATCGAAGAAATCCGCAGAGTGCTCGAAGACTTCAAAAAATAAACGTTAAAATTTGCGACCGAAACCTTTGCCGCGAGCGGGGCCACCAAAGCCAGGAGGCAAACCTCCGGGAGGCATTTGACCGGGAGTGGCTCCCGCCCCGCCGCCCATCATGCCCTTCAGCATAGAGCCCATCTTGCCCATCTTCTTCATGACCTTGCGAGCTTCGAGAAAGCGCTTCACGAGCGAATTCACTTCGGAGACCTGCACGCCCGCTCCACGCGCGATGCGCGCCCTGCGAGAGCCATTGAGAAGCTCGGGTTGACGACGCTCCTTGGGTGTCATGGAGTCGAGGATCGCGTTTACGCGTTTGAATTCTTTGTCGGTGTCGACCTGATCGAGTTGGTCTTTGAGTTGGCCCATGCCGGGCATCATCTTGAGCAAGCCCGAGATGGGGCCCATGCGCGAGACCATGCGCATCTGGTCGCGAAAATCTTCGAGCGAGAAGTTGTCAAAATTGCCGAGCTTCGAGGCGGCCGCCTGGGCCTCCTCTTCGGTGATCACGGTCTGCGCTTTTTCGAGGAGCGAGAGCACATCGCCCATGTCCAAGAGCCGCGAAGCCATGCGATCGGGATGGAAGGTTTCAAAATCCGTGGGCCTCTCTCCGACACCCACGAACTTGATCGGCTTGCCAGTCACAGAGACGAGTGAGAGCGCAGCGCCACCACGTGAGTCACCATCGAGTTTGGTTAAGATCGAACCCGTGATGCCGATGCTGCGGTCAAAACCTTCGGCGACTTCTACCGCCTGCTGGCCCATCATCGCGTCGATCACAAGAAGGGTCTCAGTGGGCTTCAGGACGCCATGAACGTCTTTGAGTTCGTTCATCAGCGCATCGTCAATTTGAAGGCGTCCCGCGGTGTCTACGATCAAAATGTCGAGGTTCAGCTGCGAGGCCTCTTTGAGAGCGCGCCTGGCGATGTCGAGCGGTTTTTCGCTCGCCGAAGAAGCGATGACAGGGATTTCAAATTTTTGGGCGAGCGTGGCGAGCTGATCGATCGCCGCGGGTCGGTAAACGTCCACAGAGCAGAGGCCCACGCGCTTGCCAGAGTTTTTGAGATGCAGAGCGAGCTTGGCGCTTGTGGTGGTCTTCCCCGAGCCCTGCAAACCGCAAACGAGGAGCACTGCGGGCGGTGTCACCGAAAAGTCGAGCTCGCGCGAATGACCGCCGAGGATGCGAGTGAGTTCTTCGGAGATGACTTTAAGGATTTGCTGCTCGGGCGAGAGGCTTTTGATAACCGCTTCCTGCAGACAGCGTTCCTTGACGCGGGCTAGAAAATCTTTGGTAACGCGAAAGTGAACGTCGGCCTCAAGGAGACCCGTGCGGATCTCTGAGAGCACGGCTTCGACGTCGGATTCTTGAATGGTGCTGCGTCCCCGGACCTTTTGCAAAGCCCCGGCGAGACGTTTTTGTAGGCCTTCAAACATGTAGGAACCATCTCATAAATCCGCGCGTCACGCAAAACGTATAGGGGCCTCATGTGCAAGGCAAGAGGAGCGATCATAACCGGAGGTTCTATGTGAGTGACGAGTAACGCAGCAGATGAGGTCCCTATACGTTTCCCGGAGGGCGCGAGCCAAATCGCTCGGATTCAGCGTTTCTCGCTCGTCCCTTGGGGCCTCCGGCCAACATCCTCGCTCTAGCCTTGAATCTGAGCCATTTGGCCTCGCGTGCGTGGGCGGGGATTTATGAGTGGGTTCCTAGAGACTGGTATAGTCCGGAAAGCCGCTGAAGAAAATGCTCAATCCCGCGCTCAGCTGAAGCGTGTTCGTGAGCGAGGATTTGTTAAAGTTTTCTGCTTTATGGACAAAATCCCTCAGGTCGAGGCGGAAGCCCCAGCGACCAGGCACCAAGAGGCGCACGCCAAGGCCCAGGGCGGCTCCGCCCGAGGTCTTTTCGCTGCCGTTGACGCCGGCGAGGGTTTGGCTGCGGCTCTTGACCAGGCCAAAGCCGATAGAACTGTAAACGTCCCAGTGCGCCACGCTCATCTCGGTGACATGCATCTTGGAGTAGAACGGCGTGAAGACGTAAGAAGCGGAATAGATCCACTGCGGAAGGCCCACAGTGAGGTCAGAACCCGCGCCGCTCCCACCTTCGGCAAGACGGTCGCGAATTTGCGTGTCGACGAAGTTCGTGCGCTTGGCCTTGTTGATTTGGAACCAAACGGGCTCAATCGCATGGCGTTTGTTGATGTGATAGGTCAGCGCGCCGCCGTAGGACCAGTAATTTTGCAGCGACGAGAAGGGAGACCAGGCACCAATCGCCGAGATTTCGATCTTGGACTCTTTGGGAAAGAGCGGGTTCAGGATTGCGATTTCCGGGCCGGATTGCGACTTCACGCGATAAGAATCCACGCGCGAGCGCGGCATAGGGGTAAAGTAAGTCGCTTCGGCAATGCCGCTGACTCCCATGCCACTCAACACAAGCCAAGCTGCCAACGATTGCCCCAATGATGCTTTAAGCTGTCCCATAGCCCTCTTAAATTCAGTATAGGGGATTTTGCTCGATTTGCTAGCCCACCAAGTCAAAAGGTCAAAAGGCGCCTGGCGCGCCCGCATCCCGGCGGTGCATCAAAATCGGCGAGTTCCGCCACTCCGCTCAAAAAGTGAAGTTCTTGCGCTGCAGGAGAACCTTTTCGATCTCCGTCGCGGTCTCTTCGAGCGCCTTGTTTGTGACATCGAAGATGGGCCAGCGGCGGTGGCGAGAGAAAACTTCGAGAGCCCACTCCATCTCGCTGCGAATCATGGCAAGATTCGCGTAGGAATCGCTGAGGTCCTTGCCGAGCTTGGTGAGGCGCTGCTTGCGAATTTCAGCGAGCGCCTCGGGATCGATGGTAAGTCCCACAATCTTGCGCTGGTCGATTTTGTAGAGCGCCTCGGGCGGTTCAATGCCTTTGACGAGCGGCACGTTGGCCACCTTAAAGCCCTTGTGGGCGAGAAAGACCGAGAGCGGCGTCTTGGAGGTGCGCGAAACCCCGACGAGCACGATGTCGGCCTTCTCGAGGTCCGAGGCGAGTGCGCCGTCGTCGTGCTTCACTGTGAACTCGATGGCTTCGATGCGTTTGAAATAGTCTTCGTTCACTTCGTGCAAAAGTCCGGGGATCGCCGCAGGCATGGATTTGAGATGACTCGAGAAAACGGAGAGCATGGGCCCCAAGAGATCCACCGCCGAAAGTCCCCGCTCACGCACGCCTTCACTGAGCGCGCCGCGCACTTCGGGGGTTACGATGGTGTAGACAACGATGGCGTTTAGGCGCTTGGCCTCTTCAAGAATCGGCGTGACAGCTTCGGGCGAGCGAAGGTTCTTGAACTTGCGCAGACGCACAGATTCGTTCATGTACTGCGTGAGAGCGGCCTTCACCGTGTTCTCTACCGTTTCGCCGGTACCGTCGGAGAGAAGAAAGATTTGTGCTGGTGTCGAGGTGCTCATGATTCGTGATCTCCGTTGTGATCTTTGTTGGGAAATTCCAGGGTGGTTTGATCCTCCGAGACCTCTTCGGTGCCCATGTCCGCGCCTGTTCGCAGCCATGCGGGTTCGCTGGCGCCACAGAGCGCGATGATCTTCTCACGCAGAAGCTCTAGCCCAGTACCCGCCACGGCGGAGACCGCGACGCGCGGGACCTCGCCCCAATTGCGGGTGTGAAAGCGGCCGAACTCGGATTCTTTAAATTTGTACCAATTGCCGAGCTTATCGATCTTGTTGAGCACGAGGAGCTTGGGCACGTTCTGCGCCCCCACCTCGTCGAGCACCTGGTAAGTGGTTTCGAGCTGCGTTTTCCAGTCGTCGTGCGAGATGTCGAGCACCACCAAAATGAGCCTCGACTCGATCGCCTCCATAAGGGTCGACTTGAACGAAGCGACCAGATCGTGCGGCAGATCGCGCACAAAGCCCACCGTGTCCGAAACGAGGATCTTGGGATCCGAAGGCGGCTGAAGGGGGCGCACTGTGGTGTCGAGCGTTGAAAAGAGTTTGTTCTCGGCTTTGGCGTCCGAGCGGGTGAGCTTTTGCATCAGGGTCGACTTGCCGGCATTGGTATAACCCACGAGCGCCACGCGCGGCAGGTCGGAGCGACGCGCAGATTGCACACGGTGCACCTTTTCAAAATCTTTGATCTTGCGAGTGAGGGCCGAGATGCGATCCTTGACGACACGGCGATCGAGCTCGAGCCGTGTCTCGCCCTGACCGCGTCCCTTGAAGCCGCCCGAGCCCCCCTGACGCGAGAGACCCGACCAGATGCCGGCCAGGCGAGGCTGCAGATATTTGAGCTGCGCCAGCTCCACCTGGAGCTTGGCGACATGAGTTTTGGCATGACTCTTAAAGATCGACAAAATCACCGCATGGCGATCGAGCACGGGGCAGCCGAGCACGTCCTCGATGCCACGCACCTGCGCAGGCGAGAGCGAGGCATCGATCACGAGCACATCGCAGTCTTTGCGTTTCATTTTGGATTTGATGTCTTCGAGCGTGCCTTCACCGAGATAATTGCCTGGGTGAATGCGCTTGTTCTTTTTGAGCGGCAGCGACTCGACGGTTTGCAGTCCGAGCGTTTCGCAGAGAAATTTCATCTCGGTGCCGCCATCGTCCACTTCGAAGGGAATCACCAAGTAGGCGCGCTCACCAAAAGATTTTTCGAATTGGCCCCAGAGGAATTCCGGTCCCGAACGGTTTTCCACTTCGGCGCTGACCGGGGCGGCCTCTTCGCTCTCTTCTTCGGGAGCGTTTTGTTTGCGTGTGAGATAATTTTGGTACGAAGAACGAAACGACGGTGCGGGGGTGGTATCTCCCTCGGCCTCTCCCTTGCCTTTTATCAAATCGCGAGCCATCTCGCGGATCTGTTGCCCGGTTAGGACCCTTTTGCTCATGCGTTACCCGTCCAGCGCTCGATCGTACCGATGGTCGAGGCCAGATAATCCATCTCGTCGCTGCGCCACTCGCCTACGAGGGTCCACTTGGTGGAGCGAGCGAGCATGAGCTTCATCTCGTCCGAAGCGAGCACCGTGGCGTCCGAACAGAGCACGATGGCGGCCACCGAACCCACACGCGGCACCAACACCCATAGTGGGTTTCGCTTGGCGTCGTCCATAAACACGTCGAGGCCTCGGTGGGCAGATTCGGAAAGCAGACCGGCAGAAATTTCGTCGAGCCAAGCCCATTGCTTGGAGGGAACTTTAAAATGTTCCCTCGCCGGAATTTTCACCAAAAGATGATTCATCTCTAAGGGACATCTTTATCGGGCTTTAGGCTTTTTTCAAGGACTGGGCGATAGAATCGAGCACGCCGTTCACGAAGCTGGCCGAGTCGGCCGAGCCAAACTTTTTGGCCATTTCCACGGCTTCGTTGATGGAAACCGCGAGGTCGGGCTTCTCGGGATCGTCGCTGAAGAGCATTTCGAAGACGGCAACGCGTAGAATCGCCAAATCCACTTTGGCCACGCGCGAGAGCTTCCAGTTTTTGAGCGATTCTTCGATACGTGAGTCGATTTGGGGCAAATGATTGGCAATGCCGCGCACGAGGAGCTCAAAAAAGGGACGATTCTCGTCGGGACTGCGAGCCTGACCACCCCAAAAGCGATCGATCGCTGCGGATTGAGCCATGGATTCGGGATGCATCTCCCACTGGAACGACATTTGAACGGCCAATTCGCGGCTACGGTGACGAGAACTCATCGAGTGGACCTTTGCATAAGGTCCGCCTTCATATACCAATTCGGCGGCTAAATAAATGCATAAAAAAGGCAGCTTGCGCCGCCTCAAAGCCTTTGTCTTTGCGTTCTCGGGCCTGCTCGAGATTATCGACCGTCAACACCCCAAATCCCACCGGGGTGCGGTACTTGAGCTGCACGTCCATGAGGCCCTGAGAGACCGCTGAGCACACGTAATCAAAGTGCGGCGTACCGCCTTTGACCACGCAGCCTAGGGCCACGACAAAGGCCGGATCCACGCCGGCGATGCTCTGGGCGGCCGCGAGCGGCAGCTCAAAGGAGCCAGGCACGTGCAGGGCGCGAATTTGCGAGGGGGGAACCCCCACGTCCAGCAAATAGCGCTGGGCCGAGGCGAGCATGGGTTCCATGACTTCGGGATACCACTGAGTGAAAAGAATCACCACGGGACCAAGGTTCTGCGCCTCGAGCGTCATCTCTTCGCGCGTCCAGCCCTCGGGCACCCGGGTTTTCATGTTTTCGGCTTCTAGAATGGACATCGATGGTACCCATATCGCCAAATGGCGCGCGCTTCAATCACCGTAATCGGAGAGCGCCACGGTTTGTGCGATCTCGAGACCAAAACCGTCTAGGGCTACGATGTGGCGGCCGGGATGGCGCGAAACCAGGTTCATGCGGCTGACGCCGAGTGAGCGCAGAATCTGCGCCCCTACGCCGTAATCGCGCAGATCGGCCGAGAAATTCTCCGGCGCACGGAAACGCTCACCTAGCGATGAAGGGCGAAGCACAAGCACGATGGACGCACTCTCGCGCGCAAGAATGTTCTGCGTGGCCTGCCACTGCCCCGAAGTTTCACCAAACTGTGAGAGCCAATCGCTCATCACGTCTTCAACGTGCACGCGTACAAATGGCGTCGCTTTGCCTGCAGCGATCTGCTCGCCGCCCTTCACGAAGGCCAGGTGTTCGCGGTCGCTGAGACTCGAGGCGAAAACCTTGATCTCGATCTCGTCCTGGCGGCGCGAGGCAATTTCTTTAACGAGTGAGGTGTCGTGGCGCATGCGGTACTCAATGAGATCCGCAATGGCCAAAAGACGCAGCCCGTGCTCCTTAGAAAACTTCTCCAGATCCGGCACGCGTGCCATGGTGCCGTCGGCATTGAGCACTTCGCAAATCACGCCGGCTTCTTTGAGTCCCGCAAGTCGCGAGAGGTCCACGGCCGCCTCGGTGTGACCAGCGCGCACGAGCACGCCGCCCTCCTCAGCACGCAGAGGAAAGATGTGGCCTGGCACCACGACGTCGTGGCGCGTGGCCTCGTCTTTGATGCAGGTCTGAATCGTGTGGGCTCGGTCGTGCGCCGAAATGCCGGTGGTCACCCCTTCGCGCGCTTCTACGGACACGGTAAAGGCGGTGGAGTAGCGAGCCTGGTTGTTCGAGGCCATCATGGGCAGCTCGAGCTTGTCGATGAGTTTGGGCGCCATGCTGAGACAGATGAGTCCGCGTCCATGCGAGGCCATGAAGTTGATCGCCTCGGGGGTGGCAAACTGCGCGGCCATCACAAGGTCGCCCTCGTTCTCGCGGTCGTAGTCGTCAACAACGACGATCATCTTGCCCGAGCGAATCTCTTCGATCGCAGCGCGTACGGATTCCAGTTTATCTTTGGTCATAAAACCTGCTCGACCGGCTGACATACTTGGCCACCAGGTCGGCCTCCAGATTGACTTGATCGCCCAGCTTTAGGGTTCCGAGCGTGGTGACTTCGAGCGTATGCGGAATGAGCATCACGTCGAAATAAGTTTCGGTTGCTGTGTCACGCACGGCGTTCACGGTGAGCGAAACGCCGTCGACGCAGATCGAGCCCTTGGGCACAAGATACGGCGCCACCTTGGAGCGCGTCTCGCCGCTGAGTTTCCACTCGAGCTGCCAAAAATCTCCCGCGGCTTCGCGGCGTGAGAGCGGCGCGGTGCCATCAACGTGGCCGCTCACCAGGTGACCGCCGATGCGGTCGCCCAGCGCCATCGCGGGCTCCAGATGCACGCGCGACCCCAGGCGCAGAGCGCCGAGTGAGGTGCATGCCAAAGTTTCAGGGGAGACTTCAAAAACAAAAGATCCGGGAGCGATGCGTACAATGGTGAGACAGACCCCGTTGATGGCGATCGAATCGCCCAGGGCCCATGTCTGCGTGCGCGGGTCGGCATAGGCAATTTCCAGCTCCACGCCGCCGCCCACACGGGACTCACAGCGAGTGACCGGAACCGAAGCCCACACCAAACCGCTGAACATGCTTTCCGCCTTAAACCGAAACCACTTCGATGATTTCGGGGATGGCTTCGCGCAGACGGTTTTCAATGCCCATCTTGAGGGTGAGCGTCGACGAAGGGCAACCCGCACAGGCGCCTTTCATATGGAGAAAGACAATGCCATCTTGATAGCGATCGAAGGTGATGTCGCCGCCGTCCATCGCTACGGCAGGGCGGATGTCACGATCGAGGATCTCGACGATTTTCTTTTCGACGTCGGTCGAGGCGCTGCTTGTGGGAGCGGTCGCGAAAGCAGCCGCTTCGGCCACGGGCTTGCCAGCCTTGAGGAAATTTTTGATGGTGCCGATGATCGCATCGTTCACTTGGGTGAGGCGATCTTGCGAGGCAAGCGTTACGGTGACAAAGTTCTTGCCGATCATCACACCGGCCACGCCGTCGAGGGCGAAGAGGTCGAGCGCAAGGTTCGACTTGCCTTCAGCGTCTTCGCTCTTGGCGTAGCTGAGCACCCCTTTGTCAAGGAGCGTCACGCTCGTCACGTATTTGAGCGAATTGGGATTGGGGGTGAACTCTAAGTCAACGGTGATGGCGTCCATGGCCACATACATGCCCCAAAGGGGGCCTCACTGTCCACCCGGAACTCCGCTCTCGGGGCGAGATAACGCGTGAAAGTTAAGGTTTTTTAACCTCTCGCCCCGTCGACACCCGTCGGAGCTGATCCTAAACCCTATGCGTCCCCTAAGGAGGTTCTATGAAACGATTCGTTCTCAACTTGGCCCTTGCATTCAGCGTGCTCCCCGGAATGGCGATGGCCGAAGATGTGGAGCCCGCGCTCCCGACCAAAGTCAAATACCTCGTGCCCGGCAGCGTCTCGCCCAACGGAAAATACGTGCTGGCGGCCTACGAACAAAAAACCAAATTTGGTGAAGGTGAAAACACTTGGGAATCCGAAGTGGCCTTTTACATCGCAAAGGTCAACGGCAGCAAACTCGAGATCGCCTCAGACATGATCCTCAACTGGGGCAACGAAGAAGTCGATGTTCGAGGCTACGGCCCTGCCGTGGACGCTTGGAGCCACGATAGCGACGAAGAAAATTCTCGCATCAGCAACTACGCCGTCATCAACAACCAGTCGCGCAAGCACAACCAATACTGGTTCGTACGCCTCGTGAATGGCAAGTACGTCAAACAAGGCTACGACGAAGACAAGTACACCAAGTTCGCAGACGCGGCTCTCGAGGAAGGCCTCAAAAAGCTGGGCTTAGAAGGCTTCAAATCTTTCCACCGCATGGGCGGTACCATGCTCACTGCCGAAGCTCCCAAATCGGAAGACGAGATTCAAACCATCGACGAAGACTCCATGTACGAAGCGATTCACTTCGAAAAACCCATTTACGTGGTCAGCAGCTACGTACACGACGTCTACAAGACTGACGACAAGGGCGAAACCATCGGCGATCCCCGCTCGATCAACGTCCTTGGCGTGGTGAAAATTGAAAAAGACGAGAACGGCAATCTGAAAGACACCAAGGTGTCGTTCACGACCGAAGAGATTGAATAAAAATCTTCATGCACTCCGCAATCGTCCGGTGATCCTATCGCCGGGCGATCCGCCGGTGCCACGTCCTCAAAACCAGGAGGTCCCATGAACCGTATTCTTTTCACGCTCGCACTCGGCGTCTGTACCGGTGCCGGTGTCGCCCTCGCCCAGGAGGCGCCCCAGCCAACCCTACCCACCAAAGTGCTCTACACCGTGCCGAATTCCACCTCGCCCGACGGTAAGTACACACTCACTGCCTACGAGCAAGACCTCAAAGGCCATCATTACGAAGAGGGGTCCGACGTCGGCTTTTACTTTAGCAAAAAAAACGGCCAGCAAGTCGAGATCGCTTCAAGTCTCATCACCCTCGGCCTAGGCACCGAGTGGGACGAGCAAGGTTACGGCGCCAACGTGCTCGCGTGGAGTCGCGACCGAGGCTCGGACGGCAGCCTCCAGAGCAATTTTGTCGCCATCAACGACAAATGGTACCATTACAATGACCTTCGTTTTCTGCGCCTCGTAAACGGAGTATACGTCAAACAAGCTTACAGCGAAGAAACTTACGCCAAAGCTGAAGAAGCCGCCCTCGCCGATGCCGCAAAGAAAGCCGGACTCGGTGCCTCCGAAGTCTTAAGCGTCACCGAGAGTCGACACTATCTCAGCGATACCCCCGGATACGACTACGCGCCGGAATTTGAAAACCAGCAGGAACTGGGCGAAGCTCTAAGCTTCCGGGAGCCCATCTACGTCATTCACCGCGCCCTCTACAAAGTTGGCGAGGAAGACAAAGATACCCAAGTGTTCCGCTTGACGAGCATCGTAAAAATCGTGCGCGATGAAAAAGGCAATTTGAAGGACACCAAATTCGGCATCAAGGTCGAGTCCGAATAAGCGAACGTACCCAGAGATCCCCGTCGTCGAAGCGGCGGGTTTCTTGGACCTCGAGCTCGAGCCCGGGCAACTGCCCTTCGGCGAGGCGCCCGAGGCGCTTGCCGTTGCCCCCGAGGTAACGCGCGCCCTGATAATGCCAAAGCTCCTGAACCAAATTCTCTTCTAAGAAAACCGTCGAAAGCTGCGGACCGGCTTCGATCATGCACGCCATATGCCCATCAGAAAACATCGCTTCGAGCAGCGCACTCAAATTTTCATCGCGATATTCGTTCACGCGTCTTCCCGGAACCTGCTGACACTTGTAGAGCTGTTTTCCCCAAGCATCGCCCCACTCCACCTGCCGTGAGAGCACGTAGAGATCGGGCTGCACCGCGAGCGGCTCTTGGTGAACGTCGCGAGCCGTGAAGAGGGGATCGTCTGTAGCCACGGTTTTGAGTGAGGTCACCATGGCGCCCACCTCGGCGCGCAGCGATTGGGCGTGCGAGCGAGCGTCAAGACCGGTAATCCATTTTGAAACGCCCGACTCGGCCGTCCAAAGACCATCCAGTGACGTTGCCATTTTGAGATAAACGTAAGGAAGGCCCGTGCGCTTGGCATGCAGCCATTCTTTATTGAGTTCCGTGCAACGGTCTTCGAGCAGATTCTCAACGACCTCAATGCCCGCTTCGCGCAGACGGCGAATGCCCTCACCGCTGACGCGCGGATCGGGATCCTGCACACCGACGATCACCTTGGCAAAACCCGCGCGAATCAGCGCATCAGCGCAGGGCGGGGTTTTTCCGACGTGGGCGCAGGGTTCGAGGGTCACGGCAATGGTGGCGCCCGCAAGGCTCGCGCCGGCATCGAGCGCGGCGGCCATGGCCTCGATCTCCGCGTGAGGCTCACCCGCGCGTTTGTGGTGAGCAAAATAAAGCTTGCCTTCCTTGGTGAGGATCGCAGCTCCGACCCGGGGATTTGGAAGCACCGCGCGCTTGGTGACCTTGACGGCCTCCGAAAGCGCGACGACCATCAAATCTTCGGGGCTAAACATGCATCTCCCTAGCCGTTGCCAGCGCCGCTATCCGCATCGAGCTGACGGCGCTGACGAGATTCATCGCTGATCAGGTCGCGCACTTCGGCCATGAGCTCGGTGACGTCTTTGAAACGGCGGTAGACGCTCGAATAACGAATGTAGGCGATTTCATCGAGCAGCTTGAGGTGATTCATCACCATGCGACCGACTTCTTGAGACTCGATGGTTTCGCAGCCGATTTCGAGAATTTCCCACTCAATGTCCGAAACGGCTTTGGAAATTTGTGAAGCCGAGACGGGACGCTTGCCGCAAGAGATCTCAAGCGACATTTTGAGTTTGTCGCGATCAAAAGGCTGATAGGTGTTGTTTTTTTTGATCACGAGAGGCATCTCGTCTTCCACGCGCTCCACAGTGCGCCAGCGCTTGGAGCACTGAATGCACTCGCGGCGGCGGCGGATGCTGCGGCCTTCGGTGTCGGGACGTGAGTCGAGAACCTTGATGTCGAGAGCTCCACAAAACGGACAGTTCATCTGTTCAACCTTTCAGCGATTAGCGAAACACTTTGTTGTAAACGGGGAACTTGGCGCAATAGGCCTTCACTTCGCCTTTGATTTTGGCGAGCTTGTCGGTGTCGGCGCGGGCGATGATGGACTCATCGATCTTCTTCGCCACCCACTTCATGTCTTCGGGGCCCATGCCGCGCGTGGTGCACGCGGCCGACCCAAGGCGAATTCCCGAAGTCACAAAAGGCGAAGTCTCATCAAAGGGAATCGTGTTGCGGTTGGCGTTGATGCCCGCGTGGTCGAGGGCCGTCTCGGCCTCTTTGCCCGTCACGCCTTTGGGGCGCAAGTCCACCACGATGAGGTGATTGTCGGTGCCGCCCGAGACCAGTCGGTAGCCGAGTTCGGCGAGGCTGGCACCCAGCACTTTGCAGTTCTCAACCACGCGCTCGCAATAAGTGCGGAAGCTCGGGTCGAGGGCTTCTTTCATCATCGTGGCTTTGCCGGCGATGACATGCATCAGCGGGCCGCCCTGGAGGCCAGGGAAAACCGCGGAATCAATTTTCTTTGCGAAGTCGGGGTGCGAGAGGATCATACCTGAGCGCGGCCCTCGGAGCGTCTTGTGCGTTGTGGTGGTCACGATGTGCGCGTGTGGAAAGGGCGATGGATGCACCTTAGAGGCCACGAGGCCCGAGATGTGCGCCATGTCTACCATGAGCAGCGCCCCCACTTCGTCGGCGATAGCGCGGAAGGCCGCAAAGTCAATGGTGCGCGGATACGCAGAGTAGCCTGCGATCAAAACCTTCGGACGAATTTCCTTGGCCTGCTCCCGGATCGCATTCATGTCAAAGCGCTCGGTCTTGCGATCCACGGTGTAACCGTGGGCTTTGAACCATTTGCCCGAAAGGTTCACGGGCGAACCGTGCGTAAGGTGGCCGCCCTGGTCGAGCGAAGCGGCGAGAAAGGCGTCTCCGGGGTTCAGCGTTGCAAGAAACACCGCTTGGTTGGCTTGCGCTCCCGAGTGCGACTGCACGTTGACGTGCGGTACGAATCCATCGACGCCGAAAAGTTTTTGCGCGCGTTCCCGGGCAAGGTTTTCCACCTGGTCCACAACTTCGCAGCCACCGTAGTAGCGTTTGCCAGGATAGCCTTCGGCGTACTTGTTGGTGAGCACCGAACCCATGGCCTGTAGCACAGCCTGCGAGGTGTAGTTCTCGGAGGCGATCATCTCGAGGTGATCTTGCTGGCGCACCAGCTCTTCGTTCATGATGTCGTAAAGGTCCCGGTCAGAGTCTTTGAGGCCGCCGTTAAAAAAATCCATGTCTGAGTGATCCGGTCCTTTCGTGATTATTCCGTGTTTTCGCTATCGGCGTCGATCTGTTCGACGCGGCGGCCGTGGCGGCCACCTTCAAATTTGGTAGAGAGCCAGGCGCGCGTGATCGCGAGGCCGAGCTTGGTATCCATGATTCGCTCGCCCAGGCAGAGCACGTTCGAGGCGTTGTGTTGGCGCGAGAGCTGCGCCACTTGTTCCGACCAGCAGAGCGCTGCGCGGATGCGCGCAAAGCGATTTGCGGCGATCGAGACGCCCACGCCCGACCCACAGATCAAGATTCCGCAGGGTTCGAGCAGATCGTCGCGCTCGAAAGTTTCGAGCACCTGATCGCAGAGAAGTTTGGCGTAGTGAGGGTAATCGACCGAATCTTTGTTCGCGGGACCAAGATCCACCCAGTGGCGCTGGTAGAGGCCAAGGTCGAGTTCTTTCAGCAAGCGACTTTTCAGTTCAAATCCCCCGTGGTCCGAAGCGATGAAAAGTGGTGCATTCACGCTCATAGTCCTAGCGCGATTTTACCCCTCTGAAAAGCAAGCCGCACGTGCAAACAAAATATATAGAAATGCGAAACGACTCGCATGGTTAACGCGCTGCCGGGATGCGGGGGAGTCGGGCGCCTTTTAAAGTTTTTTGAAAATCAGGGAGGCGTTGGTGCCACCGAATCCGAAGGAGTTCGAGAGGGCGTATGTCGCCTCTCGCTTCACCATGCGGTGCGGAGTGTAATTCAGAAAACACCCTTCGTCCTGATCGTCGAGGTTGATCGTAGGCGGGATCTTGCTTTCGCGGCAGGCCATGATCGAGAAGATCGCCTCGAGTGCGCCGGAGGCCCCCAGAAGGTGCCCCGTCATGGACTTCGTCGACGAGATCGCCATCTTGTGCGCGTGATCCCCAAAGACGCGATGCAGACTTTTGGTTTCGGCCACATCGCCAACGGGGGTCGATGTGCCGTGCATGTTCACGTAACCGATGTCTTCGGGTTTGATCTCAGCGTCGTGAAGCGCGAGCTCCATGCAACCGGCAGCGCCTTCACCGTCAGGCGTGGGCGCCGTCAGGTGGTAAGCGTCAGCATTGGCGCCGTAACCGGCGACTTCGGCATAAATCGTCGCGCCACGCGCCTGCGCATGCTGCAAAGATTCAAGCACGAGCACCGCCGCGCCTTCACCCATCACGAAACCGTCGCGACCCTTGTCGAAGGGACGCGAGGCCTTTTCAGGGGCTTCGTTGCGTGTGGAGAGTGCTTTCATGGCGGCAAAACCGTCAATACCGAGCCGGCAGATGGCCGCTTCGGCACCGCCAGCGATGATGACGTCCGCTTCGCCGCGCGCGATCATACGCGCACCCTCGCCCACCGAATGCGCCGACGACGAACACGCCGAAACGATGCACTGGTTGGGGCCGCGGTAACCCTTGAGAAGCGAAACTTGCCCGCTCAAAAGGTTTGCGATGGTGGACGGAATAAAGAAAGGAGAAATGCGTTTGCCCTGGAGCATGTCGCTGCAGGTTTCTTCGATGCCGGGCAGGCCCCCGATGCCGCTCGAGAGCAGCACGCCGACGCGGTTTTTGTTCACGTCGTCACCGAGCTTGGAATTCTCGATGGCCTGAAGCGACGCCGCCAGACCGAGTTGAATGAATCGGTCCATGCGGCGCACGTCTTTTTTGTTGATATAGTCTTCGGGCACAAATCCCTTCACCTCACACGCAAATCGCACTTCGGATTTCGAAGTGTCATAATGCGTGATCAGGGAGGCGCCCGACCTGCCTTCAAGGGCCGCAGCCCAGGTCGAAGCCAGATCGTTGCCGAGGGGTGAGATACACCCCATGCCGGTCACTACCACTCGGGTCGAGGATTTGCGCGTTTCCAAGCGGGCCCTACTTAGGCGTTGCCAGCTTTGGCTTTGACGTAAGATACGACGTCTTTAACGCATTTGATTTTTTCAGCGTCTTCGTCGGGGATCTCGAGATCGAATTCTTCTTCCATCGTCATAACGAGCTCCACGATGTCGAGCGAATCTGCACCGAGGTCTTCTACGAAAGAAGCTTCAGAGGTTACCGACTCGGCGTCGACGTTGAGCTGTTCAACAATGATATTTTTCACTCGGTCTTCGATATTCATTT
>DATLIP010000101.1:0-35034 GCA_035539375.1 Bdellovibrionota bacterium
CCCCGACCAGTGGGGCAACTCGGAATTTATTTTGAAGGCTTAAGCCTAAAAGGCGTACGAGGACTGTAGAGAGATGAATCCTTTTCGTAATTTGTGGAATTACATTCGAGAAACGCAAATCTGGACGTCGATCATCCGGCACAAGCTGCCCGACAACCCGCGCGACAAATCGCTCGCCGTCCTGACGAACGTCTTTTTGCACCTGCACCCCGTTAAGACTCGCAAGTCCGGCGTGCGCATGTCCTTCACCTGGTGCATGGGTGGCCTCACGTTTTTCCTTTTCCTTATCGAAGCCGTCACCGGCATCTTGCTGATGTTCTACTACCGCCCGACGCTTGAGTTCGCTTACAACGACATCATCGCGCTGCGCGAGCACGTTCCCCTTGGCATCCTTCGCGAAATTCACCGCTGGGGTGCGCACTCCATGGTGATCACCGTGTGGCTCCACATGTTCCGCGTCTTCATGACCGGTTCCTACAAGCCGCCGCGTGAATTCAACTGGGGCGTGGGCGTGATCCTTCTCGTTCTCACGATGCTCCTCTCCTTTACAGGTTACCTGCTCCCCTGGGACCAGCTCGCCATTTGGGCGATCACGGTGGGCGCGAACATGGGTGCCGCGACTCCCTTTGGTGGTGTCGAGGGCCCGGGTACCATGCTCCTCAAAATTGGCGATGTGCCGCTCGTGCACAGCGGTAACGACGCGAAGTTCGGTCTGCTCGCAGGCCGTTTCATCGGCGAAGCCACGCTGCTGCGCTTTTACGTGCTTCACTGCATCGCGATCCCTTTCGTGGTGACGCTCCTCATCGCACTGCACTTCTGGCGCGTGCGCAAAGACGGTGGGATTTCGGGGCCGCTCTAAGCGGATAGGTAGGAGACGACGACGTGGTACAACTCATCAAAGATTTGATCAACTTCCTCTCGAACCCGGTGATCTACTTCACCTCGTTCCTCGTCCTCTGGTGGGCGCTCATGAAGTACCACAAGGTCTGGACGCGCCCGAAGTTCATCCTCGGCGTGCTCGTCGGCTCCTTCGCCTTTCTCGGTTTTGCCCTCACCGATCCGACGTTTTTTAAAGAAGCCACCAAGCCTGACAACGTGCCCATCTGGATCATGAGTTACGGCGTGGGCTTCTTCATGTGGCTCTCGTTCTATCGCGGCTCGATCAACGACGAGTACCTCGAAAAGGGCGAAGCGAATCTTGAAAAACAGGAATCCTCTCAGAAGGTCTACACCTGGCCCGATCTCGTGTACTCGGAACTGATTTGCGGTGTTTTCTTCACCGCCTTCCTCATCGGCTGGTCGGTGCTGCTCAAAGCGCCCCTCGAAGACCCCGCCAACGCCGGTATCACTCCCGCTGTGGCCAAAGCTCCCTGGTACTTCCTGGGTCTCCAGGAAATGCTTGTTTATTATGATCCTTGGATCGCGGGCGTGGTGCTGCCAGGTCTCATCGTGATGGGTCTCATGGCGCAGCCTTATTTTGACGTCAACCCCAAGGGCAACGGCTACTACACTGTCAAAGAGCGTTTCTACGCCATTTGGCTCTGGGGTTTTGGTTTCGTCGTGCTCTGGATCTCTCTGATCTTTCTGGGCACCTTCATGCGTGGTCCGGGTTGGAACTTCTTCGGCCCCTTCGAACCTTGGGATACGCACAAGGTTGTCGCACTTAACAACATCAACTTGTCGGAGATCATCTGGGTGAAGATCCTCAACACGGGGCTGCCTGCGAACATCCTGATCCGCGAAGCTGTGGGTTTTGTGATCGTGATCTTGTACCTAGGCCTCATTCCTCCGCTCCTCGCCTCGACCAAGCTCAAGGCGCTCTACGAGAAGATGGGATTTTTGCGCTTTTACATTTTCATCACACTCTTTCTCATCATGATGTCCCTGCCCATCAAAATGTACCTGCGCTGGGGCTTTAACCTTAAGTACATCGTTTCCATTCCGGAATACTTGTTTAACATCTGAGGCGACGAGAAGAGATGGCTGATAAAACCGAAGATACCGTTTACTCCACCAAGACGCTGTCGAAGTACTTCGCCTTTTCGGCGATGGCACTTCTCATCGTAGTGATTTGGGCCGTGATCGAAGACTACGATCGCGAGTGGAAATCCTACATGCGTCAATCGCACCTGATCACCGCGACGGTTTCGCAAATGAAACTCGCCAAAGTGCAAAAGGATACCGACCAGAAGAAGCTCGACGAAGTGAACAAACGCCTCGAAGAGATCAAGAAACAGCGCGAAGAAGTGATCGCGGAGATCGACGACCGCATCAAGTCGGTGAACGCGGTTTATTACAAAAAGAACCAAACCTTTCAGTTCGAAAAAGGCAAGCTCGACGCTTTGCTCTACCAACTCGACCACGCCGTGGCCGAGCAAAAGCCCTACGCGCGCAAACTCAAAGCCCAATACGAAGAGCTCACCGCCACGGTCACTCAGCTCAAGCGTGACGCCGACGCGGCCGAGCGCGACCTGAACGCCGCGCGCGCCAAGAAGAACGACATCCTCGCCGACCAAAAGAAACTCGAAGACGAGCACTTCAAACTGACAAGCGAAGCCGAGCGCCTGAATAAGGCGATTTTCGTGAACGAGTCGAACATCGCGAACATGGTTCGTAACGCTCCGCTGGTGGATTTCGTGGCACCCACGATCAAGATCCAGCAGGTGGTGCTGCCGCACCTCAAAGACAACTACTTTTTTAACAAAGTGCCGCGCGTGGATCGTTGCATGACGTGCCATACCTTCGCCGACAAAAAAGGCTTCGAAGACATGCCGCAGCCTTTCCGCACGCACCCCAAAGTGGACCTCATGGTGGGCGCGGACTCTCCGCACCCGGCCGAAAAAATCGGCTGTACGGTGTGCCACGGCGGCGTGCCTCAGTCGGTGGACTTCTCGCTCACCGCGCACTCGCCTAAAGACGAAGCCACGGAGCTGGAGTGGGAAGAGAAGTATCACTATCACCGTTCGCACCACATCAAAACGCACATGATTCCGCTCGCGATGGTCGAGGGCAAATGTATCCAGTGTCACGCCAACGAAATCCATCTCGACGGCGCGCCGACCTTCAACGCCGGCATGCGCACCATCGAGAAGCTCGGCTGCTGGGGTTGCCATAAGTTCGCTGGTTCGCACTTCGAAGACCTCGCGCTCTCGGGCAAAAAAGTGGGTCCTTCACTGGGCCGTCTCGCCTCCAAGCTGCAAAAAGATTGGGTGACGAAGTGGATCTGGGAGCCGAAATTCTTCCGTCCTTCGACGCTCATGCCGCAGTACTGGAAACAGCATAACAACTCGGATCCCGAGTCGATGAAGCGCGGCGCGGTGGAAGTCACCGCGATCACCGAATTCCTCTTTGCCAAGGCCAAACCTTACGAGCCGCTGAAGCTCGCCTCCAGCGCTGTGGGTGATGCTACCAAAGGTAAAGAAACCGTGGGCACCGTGGGCTGTCTCGGCTGTCACGCCGTGGACGATTTCCCGGGTGAGCCCATCGCCGATGCGAACGCCATCGGTCATCGCGATCCGCGCGTGCCGATGTTCGGCCCCGAGCTGAACCAAATGGGATCCAAAGTGAGCCCCGAGTGGCTCCACGCTTGGCTCAAAAATCCCCAGCACTATTGGGAAGGCACCTCGATGCCGAGCATGAAGCTCTCCGACCAGGAAATCGTCGACATCGCCGCCTACCTGCTCTCCAAGCGCAATCAGAAGTTTGAAGTGGCTCCGCTGCCGCTCGCCGAAATGGGCGTGGGGCAAGAAGAGCTCGAAAAACGCGTTTCCGAAATGGTCATCGGTTACTTTGAACAGACCATGGCACCCAAAGATGCGAGTGTGAAGCTCGCTTCGATGTCGCTGCAAGATCAAAAAGTTTATCTCGGTGAGCGTCTCATCGGTCACTACGGCTGCTATGGTTGCCATGCGATCGAGGGCTTTGAGAACGCGCCGATGATCGGTGCCGAGCTCACCTACGAAGGCTCCAAGGACGTGACGAAGTTTGACTTCGGCAACGTTCACATCTCGCACGTCGCTCGCGAAGAGTGGATCTACACCAAGATTCGTTCGCCTCGTGTTTGGGACGTGGGCAAAGCCAAAGACTTCGAAGGCAAGACGCGCATGCCGAACTTCAACCTCGGCCACGAATCCGCCACCGCGGTAGCGGCCATCGTGATTGGTCACGAAGAGGTGAACATCGACAAAGAAGCCATCCGTCCGGTGGACGGTCGCCTCGAGGCCATCGTTGCAGGCCAAAAAGTCGTGCGCGAGAAAAACTGTATCGGTTGCCACGCCATCCAAAAAGAAGGCGGCCAGATTCTGGCTCACTACTCGTCCGATCCGACAACCGGTCCTCCGAACCTGAACACCGAAGGCGGCAAGTTGCAGCCTGATTGGTTCCGCGCTTACCTGGCGAACCCCGTGGTGGCGATCCGTCCTAAGGTGAAGGTGCGCATGCCGCAATTCAACCTCGACGACGGTGAGATCGAAGCCGTGGTGCACTACTTCGCCGCTTACGACGGCGCTCCGTACCCCAACACGGGTGCGATGTATAGTCCGCTCAGTGCCGACGACATGCGCCAAGCGCGTGAGATCGTTGCCAAGCACGCGTGTCTCACTTGCCACGGCGTGGTGCCTCCAGGCGGAGATCTTTCGACCTCTGCGCCGCACTTCGCGAACATTCGCTACCGTCTGCGCGGCACTTGGGTGCCGACGTGGCTCGAAGATCCGCAAGCGATCATGCCAGGCACGGCAATGCCCACGCTCTGGCCGCTCGTTGACGAGGCGGATCCTTCGAAGGGCCGCATCGCGGTTCCGGGTTACTTTGGCGACGACGCCAAGGTGCAGATGCAAAAGGTTCGCGACTACCTCTTCTCTCTTGAAGATCGTGCGACCCTGCCGCCCGAGCGCGCTCCGAACGCCAGCGATACGCAAGTTCAGCAGTTTCGTCCGAAGGTTCGCTAGACGACGACAGTCGCGAGCCGTTTCTCGAATCCAAACAAAAGCCCTGAGCACCTCGCGGTGCTCAGGGCTTTTGTGATCCCTCCGTCCTGATCCGAAACGATTGTTCCCCGGGGATCGGACCTAGGAAACGAGGACCCTCCCTAAAGGGCGGATTCTTTGATGACCACGTCGATGCGGCGGTTTTGCGCACGGCCGGTGGAGGTGGTGTTCGAGCGGATCGGCTCTTCGAGACCTTTGCCGAGGGCTTCGATCTCGCGCACGGCATCGGCCTTCTGCGATTCGCTGAGATATTTCGATACGGCTTCAGCGCGTTTTTGTGAGAGCGCTTGGTTTGCCTGAGCAGAGCCCACCGAGTCGGTGTGACCTTCAACGATCACCTTGGCAGCCGGGTATTCAGCGAGCGCTTCGTTCAGCTTGGCGAGCAGCGGCAGCGAGGTGGAGGGCACGTCCGCGCGGCTCGAAGGGAATTTGAGGCCCTTGAGGCGAATCACAACGTCGTTCTCGCCGTTGATGATGACTTCTGCCTCTTCGCTTGTGAACTTTTCACGCAGGGCTTTGAGACGATCATCACGCTGACCCTGAGCGACGAGCGTTTCGCGGTTGGCGGTGTTCACCGAACGCAGTTCTTGGTTCTCTTGTCGCAGCTCACGGGTTTCTGCCGTGCGGCCGCCTTTCTCCAAGGATTCGGTGCGCAGCTCGGCGTATTTTTTGGCGAGCTTGGGACCATCCTCACGCGCGTCTTCTAGATTGCCGTCGTCTTCGATTTCCAGGGCGATTTCCCTAAAGTCTTCGTCGGCGTCCCGCAGCTTTTTGCCCAGCACGCGGTCGGCTTCGGCATCCACTGCGGTCTGGCGAGCTTCGAGCACCGTGGCGAGTGCGGGACGCGAAACTTCAGCGCTCTTAGCGGCTTGGCGCAGATGGGCCTGGGAGAGAGCGATGGATTCTAGGATTTCTTCGTTAGATTCGTTGTCCGCCCGGTCTTCTTTGGCTTCGCGCAGAGCTTCGTCGGCTTTTTTGTAAGACTTCGGCGCTAGCAGCGACAAGCTTGCGCCCTGAGCTTCGCGCAGTGAGGCTTCGGTCTTGTCCATTTCGCTGGCGATGTCGGTGCCCGGGCCTAGGGCGGTGTAGCCCTCAGGCTTGGAGGCGCAGGCGCCTACAATGAGCAGGGTGCTTAGAGTTGAAAAGGTGAATGGCATTTTGAAAGGATGTATGGAGTGTTTCATAGGCGGAAATTTTATGGAAATTAACGCCAGGGTAGATGGAGTTCAGATCAAGTTTTGTTGACGGGGCAAAGGACCGCTGAGGGGAGTGCCCGCTTTTGGCGAATTTTTGACGGCCTATATTGAAGTGGGGCGCTTACACTGACTTTATGTCTGCGTATCGGCTTGTTCCATGGTTGGGCTTCTTGGCCGTAGGGGCTTTGTGCCCACAGGGAAGCTTCGCGCAAAGTCACGAAGGCTCGGGCGCCAGTGGCGAGCGCATCCTCAGTTCGAGCACCCTTTACAGCAGCTACGACAAAAACATTCCTCTCGTCGAGGGACACGGATCCTTTTTCGACAAGGCCATCAACTTGCAGGACCCTCTCACGAAAAAAGAATTCGAACACGACAACGCCGTGCTCGAGATCATCGACGGCATGAGCTCTTCGGCCGTGCTCCAGTGCACGAACCTCGCAGCGGAGTGGGGACTCGACGCTAGCAAACTTCAACACAGCGAAGCGGTTTGCGGCACTTCGGATTATCTGGTGCGCGTGTGGCCCACGAGCAAGAACCAAGCGAAGGCCGATGCCTGCTACTGCGTGAGCCGCGAAACCTACCGCGCCAAAGGCAAATCTCCTAGCGACGTCAAGGGCTACGCGCGTCCTCCCAAAGGGCAGCAGCTGTCGCTCGTTCCGCTCACGGGCAAGGTCAACGCTTGGCGCCCGGATGGCTCCTTTGTGAGTCGCGATCGCCTCGAGGGCGTTTACGCGCAAGATCTCGGCCCAGGTCCCGTGGACATGGGCCTCGGTGCCCGCATGCGCAACATGCGTTTCTTCGTCAAAGACAAAAGCGGAAAATTTGTTCCGGTGAACGGCAATCAAGATGCCATCTACCAGGTGCTCGATTCGGGTCTTTTATCGAGCGACATTCCGGCCGCGCAGCTCGCGGGTCGCGGCAAACTCCACCGTGGCGACGGCACGGGCGTGCCATTGGATCGCGTATCGCACGACATGTGGATGCGCCCGCGCTACATCATGGACCCTTCCGGCACGACACTCTCAGGTTCGGTATTGCAAACCAATGCCGCTGGCGAACAGGTGGTGCTCAACTCCGATCGCTACACGATGCCCGCCGAGATCAACGGCGAGGACTTTGGTCTGATGAGCCGCATGCGCAGTCCCGATCGCTGGCGCGAGCTCGAGTCGGCCTCACTTGGCAAAGAGATCAGCGGTACGCAGACTCTGATGAACTCGAGCTTCTGGGATGTTGAGGGCGCCAAGCCCCGTCCAGCTCGATCGAATTCGATCAACACTGGGCTCCCACGCGTGGGCCAGTATGCCCGCGCGGTGAACCAAACGGGATATTACACGCACACCGATACCGACAACTACGTCTTTGCCCGTCCTCAGGTGATCTGGAACATTCAGGAGACCGCGCGTCGATTGCGAGGACGAGGCATCACCATGGGCATCGGTGACATTGGTCGCGGCCCGGACCTCAGCACCAAGGCCAACGGCGAGCGCCGTCGCCCGCACGACTCAGACACCTACGCCTACACGCCTGGTCATAGCGGTACGAGCTTGCACCATCGCGGTCAAGCGGTGGACATGCGAATGATCACCAAGAGCGGCATGGCCCAGGGGAGCATGTCACCATCGAGTTCCAATTACGACCGCGAAAAAACGTGGACGATGATCAAGACCATGATCGAAGTGGATCCCCAAGTGGTGCAGTTCTTCTTTACCGACGAAGTCATCCTTGAGCGAGTGCGCAATCTTCTCGCCCGCTACGGCAACACGAGCGCGAGCATCGCTCCCGCCGGTCACCACGACCACATCCACATCGCATGGGAGTAAAAAGAACCTAGTTCCTTAACCCGCTACCTTAACTAGGCACCTTCTTTAGCGCTGGGCTTCTTCGAGCACTTCGCGCATGGTGTCGCGCAAGGCATCGTCGTGCAAGTTCTTATCGTCGAGGCTCGCAAAGGGAAACATGTCTGCGATGCGGCGCAGGCTCGAGCGTCGATCGCTCAGCTGCACTTCGGTGTCTTTGGGCAAATTGCGAATCACCTCGTCGAGACCGTCGTAGAGTGGCGTTTTGGTGTCGAGCTCGGCAGCGCGCATGAGGGGGTAGCTGGAGATCTTGCCGCTGGTGGTGTTCTCCATCACAGCGTTGGAGTCGTTGCACACGCCCAGGTAGCCATAACCATCGGCGGGCATGCCGCGGGCGTAGAGTGGCGCCTCGCGTTCGATGCGTCGCAGATAGACTCCTGCGGTACGCACGGCTTCAAGATTCAGCAGATGCCCTTCGGGCGTTTTAGAAGACACGGAGTAGAGCGAGCGGAGGCCTGTCCACGCAGGGCGTTCGTCGACTTGAGCAAAAAAGCCAACGCCCGAAACTCCCAAGTAAAAGGTGATGCGTGCGTTCACAAAGGGGCCGCTGATGTGCCACGCGTGGTGGCTATGACCGACGGGAATCACCACGGGTTCTCCCGAGCGGGTTTTTAGGCCCGTGTCGACCCATACGGGCCAGATGATGGGGCGCTCGCCGGCGTTGAGCGAGAGGAAGTTGGCGTAGGTGCGCTCGTTGCGCATTTCAATGGTGTGCCGTGTTTTGATGAGAGCGTCGAAGAGCTCCTCAGCGTTCTCCACTTCAAAATTCATAAAGGTGCCATGTGTTCCCTCGCCGCGCTCGAGCGAGTTGAGAAGCTTTGCGAGACGAAAACTTTGGTGTGTCACGCAGCGGCCTAGCGAGGTATCTGCAAAGTGCCCATCGGTGATGCCGGGAAGTTTGGGCGAGACGGCCTTGGGGGCGGGCGAGGTCTCGGTGCAATCTCCGGTCAGGTAATCTTCAAGTTTTCCTGTGACCTTTTCTCGCAGCACGCGCTCGTGCTCGCGGCCCATGCCGCCCAGAGCCGGGCGCAGGGTTTTAACGAGCGCGAGAGGGATCACCGGAAAATGATCGAGGTGTTGCCACTGCTTTTGCTCACGAGCCGTACGCAAGCGTTTCACAAGCTCGGCGCGCAGCTGAGGATCGGGAATCATGCGTTCGAGTTCGCTTTCGGCAAGTTGCACGACGGCGTCGAGTTTGCCGCTCTCGTCGAGTCCGCGCACGAAGTCGGAAATCTTCACCTGCTCTCGCGCCGCTTGCGCGCCCAGAGCCAAAGCCAGACCCATACTCAGAATCCCAGAGCGAAAGAGTGTCTTCATGGTTAAGCTTTCAGCGTTTTGCGCTGCGCTTGTCTATGAAGAAATCCCATGATCCTTGAAATGAGCTATCCTTTGGAGGGGGGGCGGGTTAAAGTACCTAGGGCTGTCAGGTGCCAGGTAAATTACCTAGCACCTGTCTATTTTACGAATACCTTTTCCCTAAAAACTCTTAAACGGTGCGTCGCCCGTTGCACGGTAGCGGGGCGAATCGTATTGGTGGAGGGCATGAGGGAATATCAAAAAATCATCCGTACTATTTTTGTGGCACTTTTTGTAGGGGTGGGGGGCGTGCATGCCGAAACTCTTGCAGAAAAAATGGACGCCAACGTAGCGACCGAAAACAACTTGGCAAATTTCGAGCTCATCGCACCCGATCTGGGTGAAAAAGATCGAGAAGACGCCAAGCTCAACGAAATGCTCGAATCGAACGAAGCCGCACAACAACTTTTCTACAACAATGCCACCGATGCCCAGGCCGATGGGGAGCGCTTCATCGCTCAGAGCCCCATCTCAGTGGAGATTTTTCAAAACGCGCCCGCGGTGGGCAAGCAGTTTTTGCTCGTTCGCCAAAACGGACGCATTCGCTACGTGTTCGCGGTTTCGGCTGGAAAAGGCGGTACACCAGGCGGCGACTACGGTGTTATCAAGCGTCGCTGGCGCCACATGTCGGCTTCTTATCCCGGCAAGGGCGAGAACAACATGGACCACGTGACCTACTTCAAACCGATGTACGGTTTTCACTCCACGACCTTCGGCCTCTATAGCAAACTCGGCACGCGCGATTCGCACGGCTGCGTGCGCCTGGCGCGCCCTCAGGCACGCGCGGTGTTCACGCTTATCAAAGCTTACGGCGGCGCTGCGATCTACTCGTATCGCGCAGAAAAAGATCCGCATGAGAGCGAGCTTCGCACGGTGAAAAAGATGCTTGCCGACGATCTGAACTTTATTCAGAAGATGCTCAAGAACGGCAACAAAGGCGACGTGCCCTTTAGCGAAGACCAGTACTACCAGTACCTCGCCGGTCAGCTCGACAAAAAGGCTGTCAAGGATCTCCTGCGTCGCTGGGGCATCGCGGAGCTGCTTGAAGTCGATGAAGGACGCGATCGCTATCCTCGCGGCAACTCACTTCGTTAGTTTTTTTTTGGGAATCTCTATACGAGCGCTAAGGCCTTGAGCTTAGCGCTCGTTCACTACGATCGAATCCACTTTGCAGAACTCGTCTTTCTTGGAAAAAATCTCTTCGAACATGTTGGAACAAGCGGGCTGCATGCCTTTGGGCGTTTTGTGAAGCGCGCCAAATTGAGCACGGTTCGTTCGCAGGTTCACAGCGTGATAGTCCACTGAGAAGGCAGGGCAAAAGGATTCCAGTGCGCCGAAGCAAATCGCGGTTTCGTCTTCGTATCCACTTACCCCGATCGTCGACTTGTCGTATTCGGTGTTGTCGAGCGAGAAGAAGGCCATCGTATTGGCCTCCTGCTTGGCTTCGTTGAGCATGTTCGTGTAATCCACGTTCGACTGTTTGGCGGTGCTGAGGTTCACCGCGAGAGCGTCGTATTTCTTTTGGGCTTCAGCTTGGCGCTGCGCTAGTTCCGCGAGCTTTTTCCCCGAGGGCTGAATCTGGGCGATCAGACCATCGAGTTTCGCTTTCATCACCGGGATTTCTTTCAGCAATCGGTCGCGTTCGCTCGCAGCGTGCACGTATTCGGGAACCTCATTGCGGCCGTTGATGTTTTTGCTGATGACCCGGTCCATGGTGGCTCGGTGTCCTTCGAGGGCTGCGTTGCCATCACGTAGAGCGAGGCCGATGTCGTTCATTTTCTGCTGAATGTTTCGCAAGACAGTAGTTTCGTTTTCAACTTGCCGAGTTGCGAGGTTCAAGTCGATGCGGCTTGCTTTCACGCGAGTCTCGAGGTCTTCGATCTGCGCGCGCAGGTTTTCTACGGACTGTATCATGGCCTGATAACTGTGTTCTTCCACGAGTGCGGCGAGCTCGGGCTTGTTCTCCACGACTTGGCGCAGATTGTGATCGACCTTGCCAAGGAATGACGTGGCCTTCTTCACGCAGCCTTCGCCTAAAAAGCCTTGCGCCGATTTCCACGCGATGGTGCGACCCTGGGAGTTGGCCGAGACTAGTGAGGTGGTGACCACCGCATTGGCGTCGGAGGTTTTGCCTACGGATTCTTGGTAATACTTCGTGAATCGATCCGCCTGACAGAGTTCCTCGAAACGAGCTTCCTTAGCGTCTTGGCTGAGCGCGTGGTTCTGGGCGAGGGCGCTGAGCTTGGCGATGTATTCGGAATAGATGCGCACCATCTCCGGATGATTCACGGTCGCTGAGTAGCTGAGCGTGTTTGAAGCTGCATGGAAGAGCCCCTGTTCGAGATTCCACTGTTTTTTGGAAACGGTTATGGGGTCGTACTCTTCGGCCGGGTTGCCGCCCGTCTCGCGCTGACCGTGCGTGTACATGAGAGCGAAGAGCGGAATGAGGTTCTCTAGGGAGTCCTTGTCCATTGCGTAGCGATGCTGGACGGGTTTGCCGTTTTCGAAGGTACGCGGTGTGCGGTTCTCTTTGCTGGCCATGGCGTCGAGCGGGCCAAAGGGAGCTTTGCGCAAGGTTACGGGCGAAACGGGGCTACACATGTGTTTGATAAACATCTTGCCCATGAAAAGTTGGTAATTCTGACTGACCTCGTTGCCATCTTCGTTCCCTGATTTCACCCACGTGCAACCGCTGTGATCGGCCTTTTTGAGTTCGTGTGTGTTTTCAGCGGCGCGCGTTTTGGTGACGATCTCCAGCAGCAGCGAATCGGCATTGGCTTTGACCGGCAGGGCTTCGCTCGCCATGGCTGCGGTGCCGTGCATGACCGTGTTCTCGACGATGGGAATGTTGACTTCGGGTTTGCTATCGCTTGCGTGCAGACTCGCACCCATGGAAAACGAAATGGCGATGAGAGCCGGGCGGCCAAAGATCGGGTGCAGAGTCATCTCAGTTGCTTATCGGCAAGCTTTTAGGGAGCCTTGAATACGGCCATCCGTTAGAGGGAAGCCGTAAAATTAGATACTTATAAAGCACGATGTGCGTCATCAGGGCAAGAATATCGATAGACGCTTCGCGTCTAAAATGTTAAAGGGTGCGGAATGGATCACGTCACCAAGTGGGCGACGTTGGAACAGTGTTTGGGTTATGAGTTCAGAGACGCTGAACTCATTGTCGAAGCTCTGACTCACAAGTCCCACTTTCATGAACATCGTTCGCGCTCGCACAACGAGCGACTGGAATTTTTAGGGGATACTTTTGTCAATTTTTGTATCTCGGAGCACCTCACGCGCACGAGTCCGCATTTGAGCGAAGGCCAGCTCTCTAAACTCCGCTCTCAAATCGTCTCTGAAAAAGGTCTCGCCGAAGTGGCGCGTCGACTCGGGCTAGGGGAGCACGTGCTGCTCGGCAAAGGCGAAGATCTCTCCGGCGGCCGCACGCGCGAGTCGCTGCTTGCTGACACGCTCGAAGCGCTCTTTGCAGCACTCTATATGGACGCTGGATTCGAACGCGCCCGAGAGATCATGATCCGCTCTTTTCATTTGCCGGAGCAAAAGCTCACCACGCGTCGTGCAAAAGAGATGATCAAGCGCGATCACAAGAGTCGCTTGCAGGAAATGTGTCAGGGGCTTGAGCTCGGCACTCCTGTGTACCGCTGTCTTGATACTCTGGGCCCGGATCATCTCAAACAATTCACAATGGGCGTTTATCTGCGCGAGCGCGAAATTTCTCGCGCCACGGCGTCTACCAAAAAACTCGCCACGCAGAAGGCAGCCGAGGCTGTGCTCAAAAGCTCCAAAAACAACAAACAGCTCAAGGCTTATTTAAGAAATTGCGGCATCGCCATCGGCGGCTCCGTGTTCAAAGAGGATAAAATAAATGAATCTCGCGTATTCTGAAAACTTTTTCGTGAACCGTGTTGCGATCCTGGGTCGCCCCAACGCCGGCAAGTCGACGTTGCTGAACGCCCTGATCGAGTCGCCGCTCAGCGGCACTTCGGCGCGACCGCAAACCACGCGCACGAACATTCGCGGCATTCTGCAACGCTTTAACGAACTCGAGGAGTGGGTCGGTCAGATCATCCTCGCCGACACCCCAGGAGTGAACCTTGCCAAGGGTCTCCTAGAGCGCGCCATGCACATGTCGGTCGAAGAAGCTCTCAAGGACGTTGAGACTGTTGTGTGGGTCGCTGACGCCCGCACCTTTGTCAAAGACCTGCGCAACATCGAAATGGACCGCGTGGGCGGCGACAAAATCGCCGGGTGGCTGATGGACACGCTCAAAGCCTGTGCCGACAAAAATTGGGTGCTTGTGATCTCTAAGATGGACCTTATCAACCCCAACGAAGTGCTCCCGCTCTTGCAAAAGGCCACCGAACTCTTGCCGCAATTCAAGGAAATCGTTCCGGTCTCGGCGCAGAGCCGTGGTCGCAAGTCAAACCTCGATACGCTGCTCAAGGTTTTCGAAAAGTACTCCGAGCGCTCGGAACCCGTCTACAGTCCCGAAGTGTGGACCGATATGAACTCTCGTCAAGTGCTACAGAACCTCATTCGCGAGGCGATCTTCCGTCAGGGCAAGCAAGAAGTGCCTTACAAGTCGGACTCTACGATCCTTTCGTTTGAAGAACCCGAAGGCACCAAAAAGATGAGCGAGATTCACGCTTATATTTGGGTCTCCAAGGCCAGCATGAAGCCCATCCTTGTGGGCAAAGCGGGAGCGCGCATCCGCGAAATCAACAAAGCCGTACGTGATCGTTACGAAGAGATCACGGGCGAGAAAATCGTGCTCAAGCTCTTCGTCAAAGTGGTAGAAAAATGGGAATCGCGTGCCGCGAACCTATCGGAGCTCGGATATGTCTTCTAAGAAATCTTTTAAAATTGTTCTCGTCGGCCCCACGAACGTGGGCAAGTCGACGCTCTTTAACCGTCTCACGCACACGCGCAAGGCCATCGTTTGCGATCGTCCTGGTGTTACCGTAGATCGACACGAACTTAGCTTTGAACGCGAAGACGTGAACCTGACGATCATCGACACGGGCGGCGTGGGACCCACAGCCATGCAACATCCCCTGGGTGCAGAGATCGAACGCGCCGCCGCCGAAGCGGTGTCGGTTGCGAATTTGATTTTTTTTGTGGTCGACGGCACTCGCGAGCTCGACAACGAAGAACGCAACATTGCCGCTTGGCTGCGCAAGCAGCCCAAGCAAATAGACACAGACGACATCTATGTGCTCGCGAATAAGGTCGACACCAACAGTTTCGATTTGAGCTCCTATTACAAACTTGGCTTTGCCGATGTGCTTCCGGTTTCGGCCGAGCACGGCACGGGCCTCAGCGGCGTATGGGACCTTGTGGACACACGTACCGAAGGCTTGGCCGCCTTCGCGGGCGCCGAAGCAGAATCCCGTGAAGAGGAGCTTGGCGAGGTTTACGGTGATGACAACTTCGTTGACGACGGTGAAACGGAGCTCTCGGCAGACGCTCTTGAGAACGACGAATTTTCTCTGCCACGCGCCAACGAGAATCTTCCTGTTGCGACCGATGCGCCCCCGCGCGTGATCGTGATCGGCCGTCCAAACGTGGGCAAGTCGACGCTCATCAACACGCTCATTCGCCAGCAGCGCCACGTGGTTTCGGACATGCCTGGCACCACCCGCGACGTCATCGCCTCGGATTTTGAGAGCGGCGGCATGCGCTGGACGCTTCTCGACTCGGCTGGCATGCGCCGCCCGGGCCGCCTCGAACGAGGCGTAGAGTGGGTAGCCACGCAAAAACTCAGAGAAGAAGCCAAAAAGAGCGACCTTGCTCTTGTTGTGGTGGATTCCTCGGAAGGCATCACGGATCTCGACGCCTCTATTGCAGGCCTCGCCTCGGATCTCGGTCTTGGTGTGGTGCTTGTCTTTAACAAATGGGACAAGATGGAAGGCGCGAGCGCCGAAGATCGCTTGTTCAACTTTGAGCGTACAAAGATGCTCAAATTCCGTTTCTTGGAGTGGGCGCCTTCGGTGCAAATCTCGGGTCTCAGCGGCAAGGGCGTTCCGAACCTTATCAAAACGCTGAAACGAGTTTACGAGTCGCGCTCCACTCGTGTCACCACCGCCAAGCTCAATTCACTCTTTGAACACCGTATCAAGCACCATTCACATCCCGTGGGTCCGAATTCCAAGCCCGCGAAGTTTTATTACATCTCGCAGGTGAGCGCTTCGCCACCGGAGTTCGTGCTCTTTTCGAATATTCCGGGCCCGCACGTGCACTTTTCGTACAAGCGCTTTCTTGTGAACGCGCTTCGTGCGGAATTTGGTTTTGAGGGAACGCCCATCAAGATTCACTTCAAGCAGGCGAGGTAAACCCAGGTGCAAAGCCCCACCGTGATCGACGAGAACAAGCAAATCCGCTGGGTTCTCCTCGGCGCGGTGGTAGGGGTGGGAAATTTCTTCACCATTCCCCAGGAGCTCGCCAAGGTTGGCGCGCTGGCGTTTCTCTTTTGGCACCTCATCTCGCTGATCTTCCTTTGTGCGCCCCTGATCTGCGCCGAGCTGATGTGGGGCAAGTGGTTGCGTCGTCCGCTCCACAATTCCTTTGAGATTGTGCACCCTCGCTTCAAGCACCTTACGGTGATTGTGCTGCTCGCTATCGGAGTGGCCTTTCCGCCGTACATCTACGCGTTTTCTACCTTTCTTGTGCAGACGGCGCTCTTTTTTGTAAATTCTCTTGGGCTCACGCACGAGTATCAGCAAATCGACAGCTACCTCTACTTGCCCTATGTAGGCTCTCTCGCGATTGCAGGTCTTGCGATCGCCACGCTCCAGCTGCGGCGAACAAGTTTTGTACGCCTCGTGAAAGCGCTCGTGCTGCTCTCCTTTGCGGGCGCAGCTTGGGTGGCCTTCGAGGTGATTCGTCAGTGGGGAGTCGATGCACACGTGCACCTCTTGCAGCAAGGCTTTCGCAACACCTGGTTTCGCGATGTCATGCGTATCGCGAACTTTTCGTTTTTCTCAGTCACGCTCTGCTGTAGCATTTTTTATACGCTCATTCAGTGGATGCCCAAGCGGCGCAGTGAAGAAGGGGGGCTCATTCGCACCTCACTTTTTTTGGCGTTAGGGGACTTTGTCGCTTCGTTTCTCTGTTACCTCATCGTCGCGCCCTTTATCACTCCGCGCGACGTGCCCACACCTTCTGCGATCTACCTCGACTGGATTCCGCATTCCCTGATTTATCTGGACGGCGGTTACCTCACGATTCTCACCCTTTGCGCGACGATCTTCGCGATGGGCTATTGCACGGTGGCTGTGGTGATCTGGGTATGCGCGGATCAGCTCGAAGCCGGCCTCGGGCAAACGCGCCGGCGTACCATCGTGCGTCTTTCGTGGTGGTCTGTGGTAGCGCTCTTTTTGCCCATCATTCCCAAACTTCGCCAGGAGATGGCCGCTCTCGCGCTGCACGTGCTCATGCCGCTCTCAGGGCTGATCTTTGCGACCTTCGTGATGTGGAAAATGCCTCGTAAGAGCCAGAGCCTGATGCTGGGGCACGGTTTTCTTCTCGACGGCATGGTGAAGTTCTGGCGCTACTCGATGCTCTTTCTCGTGATCCCTTACATCATTCTGTCGTTCTTTTTTTGATCGGACCCATTCGCTGCAATTTGCGCTTTGAGCTGTTTGGCAGCCATGGCGTAGCCACCGTGGCTGCCATCGATGAAATGGATATGCTCGCCATCTTGCATGCTGTTCACGTAGCAGGTCATCAGGGCTTCCGTGGATTCAAAGAGTCCGTAAAAGATCTCTCCCGCTTGGTACGAAGTCTCTAAATACGTTTTGAGGTCGCGAATTTGTTCCGGAGTGCAATCGAGCACCATGCGAAGGGTGTCGTCAAACTTGAGGTAATCGGAGTGTCGGTCCATACCGGCCACATAGTGATCCACGTTGACGTCCGGCGGTCGCAGCCCGCATTTGAAGAGGAGCACGGAGATCAGGGAACCGTAGAGGCGCTTCCAAAAGCCTGAGCCCCATTTTTGTTCGTGAAATTTGAATTCTTCACGCACGAGATTCCAAAAACCTCGGTAGCGAAGCCCGCTCTGGTGCACGGGGTTGGCCTCATCGAGTTTGGAGTGAAAAATTTTCGTTAAAGACTGCAGCACACGCGAATAGGCGTATTCGGGGTGAGTGCCTCGGCCCTGAACCAGCAGAGAGACGATTTGTCCTTGGCGGCTGGGAATGGGGTTCCAGCGGCACGAGAGTCCCGTGAGGTCAGCCTCGTCGGTGGCAGAGCTTGTGGGAATCGCAAATTTTGTGGAGCCTTTGATGAGCTCTTCGGCTTTGAGAAGTCCACCACCTCGAAACATGGCGATGCTTTTGCCAGGCTTCAGCTCGAGTTTGGCGATGAGAATCCTCGCGCCACGTTTTTCAACCTCGTCCACGCCAATGCGGCCGATGCGAAGATCCAGATCAAAGGTTTTATGAGCGAGCCTTTGCACGGCGGCAAGCTCTACGCTCACTCGCTCGGCGTGCGCGGTGGGTACAATGAGGGCGGCTCCGTCACCACCAAAAACGTAGGGAAAACGCAGCGAGCCCAGCACATTTTGCGCGGCTGCGATGGTTGCCGCGCCGATCGTGTTGACGTCTCGGTAACGGCCTTCTTCGATGGCGCGGGTGGAACCCATCACGTCAGTCACAAAGATCACCCAGTCGCTGGGAACTTCTTCAAAATTGCGTGAGTTGACGACCTCGGAGAAGGTCCCGAAGGGGGCTAGGTGCTGGTAAAAGTTTTCGGAACTCATATCATCCCCCCCCCCCGTCTCTCTATTCATGGTACGGGGCTAAAGAATGAAGTTCAAGGGTGGGGCTAGGTTGAATCAATGCAACTCAAAACGTGCGGTTGCGGTTGCGCGCTTCGGAGGCAAAGATCTTGCGAAAGCGGCTCTCGTCGTCTTCGTCGGCAATGTCGCCCACGACTTCTTCGAGGATGTCTTCGAGAGTGATGATGCCCACGGCCACCTTCTCGGTGTTGTAAACAATCGCCATGTGGCTCTTCTTGTCTTGCATCGTGCGCAGCAGGGGCAGAGCGAAATCGCCTTCGCTGGCCTTGAGAGCCGAACGCAGGAGCTGCGACCAGCTGCGGTCTTCGCCCGAATGAACGAGCGCGATGAACTCTTTGGTGTGGATGATGCCGATCACTCCGTGTGTGGCGCTCACCACCGGAAGACGCGTGTGGCCCGAGGAGAGCACCATGTCGGTGACCTTGGGGATGCTGTCGTCTTCATTCACAAAATACACTTCGTCCCAAGGGAGCATCAGATCGCGAATCTTTTTGCTTTCGATGTTCACAAGGTTGATCACGTACTGGCGCCCCTGCGAGGAGACGGATTCGAGGTCTAGGGAGGTTTCGATGGGGTTTTCGATTGCGGTCGCTTTGCCGCCCGAGATCACGCGCAGAATCCACTTGGTGGAGGTGGCGAGCAGGGCCACCACCGGATTCAAGATGCGCTCAAAGACGGTGAGAAAGGGCAATCCGCCGACCGAGATTTTGGTGGCGTAGCGCAGGGCAAGGCTCTTGGGCACGAGCTCTCCGATCACCACGGTGAGGTAGGTTAGCGGCAGCACCACGAGGAGTAGGGCGGCGAGATCTGCGCCGCCCGCGGAGAGGTTGAACCATTTTTCCAGAGCGGGAGCGACGCTCTCTTCGGCACCGGCACCACCCACGGCGGCAGAAAGCGCGCCTACAAGGTTGATGCCGATTTGTAGCACCGATAGGGTGCGTTCGGGATTCTCACGGTACTGAAGAATTTTTTGCGCGCGCAGGTTGTGATTGCGCGCAAGCTTTTTGAGCTCCGACTTGCGCACCGACACAAAAGCCATCTCGTAAGCGGCGATGCAGGCGTTCAGGAGCAAGCAGGCTAAAATGGTGAGGATCACGAACATCTAGGATTTCCACTTTATGATACGCCGTTGTATTTTGCAAAAATTCCACCTTATTTGGCGTGCGAAACTCACCAAATCCTATGAAAATGTGCCAAATGAATCATAAGTTTATCGCAAATACCTTATCTATGGCCTTGATTGCTGGTGTCACCGCGTGTGCCCATAGCGGCGATCTGAGCGCTGAGACGGGGCCGCGCGTGAGTTTGATGACCTTCAACGTGGAAAACCTCTTCGACGCGCGCGACGACGCCGGCAAAAACGACGAAACCTTCTTACCGCTGGCTACCAAAAAACGCGCTTCGCACATCAAAAAATGCAACAAGATCGAAGTCGAGAAATGGCGCGAAGAGTGCCTACAGCTAGATTGGAGTGAGGCAGCGGTGGCCCAAAAGATCACGCAAATCGCCAAAGTCATTCGCTCCGCGAACGCAGGGCAGGGTGCTGATGTTGTATTTTTGCAAGAGATCGAAAACGAGCGCGTGCTCAAGCAGCTGCTCGCGCATCCAGATCTTGCGAGTGCAGGCTACCAGCCTATCCTTATCGAAGGCTCGGACGTTCGTGGTATCGATGTGGCGATGATCACCAAACTCAAGGTCCAGCGCACCGAACTCCTGACGATTCCCTTTGGAGAGATCACCCAAAAACGCAAAGACGACACGCGCGGCATTTTGCATGTCGAAGCTCTTGTGCCGGGCGTGACAAATCCGCTCTCGCTTTACGTGCTGCACTTGCCGGCACCCTTTCATCCCACAGCACTGCGTGAAGATGCGCTGAAATTTTTAGACAAAACCGCTAATGAAGCCCTCGCCCAAGGACATGCTGTGGTGGCCGCCGGTGATTTCAACATCACCGGCCAAGAAGAGCGCGAAAAGAAGATCCTCGAGCCCTACCTTTCGCAATGGCAAATCGCGCACCGTCTTTGCCGCAGCTGCAAAGGGGGCTCCTCCTATTATCCCAAAGACAAAACCTGGTCTTATCTTGATCAAATGTGGTTTCGCTCGGGCGGCGCCTGGCGCGCTGACCTCAAAACGATCCGCATTGTGAACGATCATCAGCCCCTAGACACGCCTCCGGAGTCTTTTGCACTGGAGAACGGCAAAGGACGTGGGGTTTCCGATCACTTTCCGCTATACATGGAGATCGTCGCCGTCAAAGAAGCGTCGAAACCTTCAGGCCGATAATGACAATTATGTAAACTAAGCACAGATTCGGAGTCCGCGGATGAGTCCAAAAAACGGTAAAAGCCCTAAAAATATGAGTACTTGGGGCTCGGGGCCGACGCAGTTCTTCTTTGCCCTGGGCCAAGAAGAGGTGCTGCGGGCGATGGAAGTCCTGGGCTACCAGGTCACGGGCTTTTGCTATCCGCTGAATTCCTATGAAAACCGCGTTTACGAGATCGAACTCGAGTCGCGCGCCAAGATTGTCGCCAAGTTCTACCGACCTGGGCGCTGGAGCCGCGCGCAGATTCTCGAGGAACACGCCTTTATTGCGGATCTGCAGAATGCGGAGATTCCCGTTTCCGCTCCGGTAAAAATCCAGGGCGAAACGCTCTTCAGGCTGCCCGACCAAGACCTCTGGTACTGCGTTTACGAAAAACACCGCGGACGCATGCTCGGCGAAGTGCCCGGATCGGCCTATCGCAGTCTCGGCACCTGGATCGCGCGCCTGCACAACGTGGGCAGCTCGGGCGTCTTTCGCGAGCGCCCTAGCCTCAGCCTCGAAACCTATGGCCGCGCGGGACTCGATACCGTGCTCAGCTCGCCGCTTTTTCCGTCCGAAATGCGGCCCACTTACGAGCCTCTGGTGCGTGAACTGCTCGCCACCATCGAAGCGCGATTTGCCGGCGTGCCCGTACACCGCATCCACGGCGATTGCCATCTCGGGAATATCCTTTGGAACGATTTCGAACCGCTCTTTGTGGATTTTGACGACAGCCTTCGCGGCCCCGCCGTGCAGGATCTTTGGCTCCTCTTGCCCGGTCGCGACGAGCACGCGGTGAACATGTTGCGCGAAGTTGCCGCGGGTTACGCCTCGCTGCGGGACTGGCAGCCCTCGTGGAGCCGGCTCATCGAACCTCTGCGGGCCCTGCGCTTGATTCATTTTCAGGCCTGGGTGCTGCGGCGCTGGGAAGACCCCGCCTTTCCTCGGGCGTTTCCGCAGATGCTCACGCCGGTACATTGGCGCGAGCACTACACCGATCTGCAGGAAATTCTTCTCATGATTAAAGGCATTGAGTCAGAACCCTGGGTCGATATTTAACCCGTCACCAAAACGGCTGTCGCATCCGGAATGAGCATGTTACTCTATCTAGAGTCATGCGCGCGCTACCCGGGCTTCTCTTCTCGGCAACCTTGATTACGCTACCGATCCCGCGCGCCGCGGCTTCGGTAGAACTCACCAAATCCGAAGCCCTCGAAAAGTGTTATCGCTTTGAAGCCAATAAAAGTCCTCAGTGGGTGCGCACCTGCGGTAGCTGGGAAGAATTCGCCAAACTCGTCGAGAAAAAAATCACGCCCGAGCATCGCCTTCTCTATGCCCGCCTCGCGGTCGAAGAGCTGAAGCGTCTTCGCGACAACACGCTGGTGGTGCCCTCTGCCGGGTCGCTGCGCCCCTTTGGCCCGCCCGTGCTCGTGGCAGATCCTTCACAGGAATCGCTCCTTGGCGATTTGCAACGCGGAGATCTCTTCGCGCCGCTTTCGAGTCTTGAGCGCGGCCAGGAGATTGAACTCATGGACGACATCGACCAGCGCGAGCCGCGCGGCGAAGCCGTCGAGGGCGAATTCATGGCCGCTTCGGCCCCCCTACTCGCTCAGGTCGTGCAGTGGCTGCGTCCCCTGGATATCAAGGGCAACGTATTGCAATCCGATGCCGTTTTCGTGAACCTCATGGCGCACGGCGAATCGATGCGCTTTGAAAAGGTGCACGAGATCATTCGTGGACGCTGGCGCGAACTCAGCACCTCGTCGCTACGCCAGCGCGAGATTTACCAGCGCATTGCTTATTGGACGCGCTCGTTCGGAGCGATTCCCCTGCGCGAGTGGTTCTACGCCGAGATGATGAAAGTGCGCCCGGCCAAGATCACCGGTCGCCGTACCATCGAGCTTTTTTATTATCTCGAGTCGCTGCGCCTCGCCCAGCCCAACCAAGATTCTGCCGTGGCCGTCGAGACGACGCTCAAAACCTTGCGCTCGCTGTGGGTGGTGCATACCTCCAAAGAAGAGCGCGCAGACATCGAAGCCTTCGTCTCGTCGCTGCGACTGCGCAGCAAGTTTCGCCCGCCTACGCTCGACTCGCTCAGCGTGGACGAGCTCATCCTTCAGGCGCAGTCCTACGTGCGCCGACTCGACGGCGAATCTGCCCTGCGCACCGTTTCGCAGATTCTCGCCGACTCGCATCGCGACAAGATCACCGACGATAACCTTTGGGAAACCTTTCAGCTGCACATTCGAATTTTGCGCATCATGGACCGCCGCCCAGAAATTCCCGAGCTCATCAATGCGTACTCGAGTCGCGGCGGCTACCTGAAACTCAGCAAGGACACCACAAACAAAGAAAAATCCGCTCGCCGGGTTTTCGAAATCGCCAAGCTTGAGTGGACTTATGGCTCGCATGGCCGAGCGCTGGGACTCTTGCAGCGTGTGCAGACCTTTCACAAAGAATTTCCGCTCTCAAAAGCTCTGCAAGCAGAGCTCCTCTATGTGAAGTCGCGCATCATGGAGCAGGGCAAAGAAAAAGACATCGCCGAGCTTATCATCTCGGATGCACTCGCCACCAAAACACTGAACCGCGAGCAAGAATACGATCTGCGCTGGAGACTCTTCTTTTTGCGCATCAATGCGGCCTACGTAAAAAAGAACTTCGCCGGGCTCGAAGCGGGTCTCGCCGCCATCGAACCCCTCACAAGCGATGCTTACGAAAAGCTACGAGTGAACTTCTGGCGCGGCACACTCGCGCTTTATCAAGAGAACAAAGAGCTCGCCAAGGAGCAGCTGCAAAAGGTCTACAACGCCGAACCGATGTCCTATTATGGAAACCTCTCGGCGCTCAGCCTGCAGTCGCTCGGCGTGGAACTAAAGAACTATCTCAAGCCCGCAGAAAAAGAGATCAAAGAGCCCAAATGGTCCACCTACGTCAAAGACGATGGCACGGTCACCGACTCAGCTTATCGTCACATGGGCCGCGTGATCATGCTCCGCCGCGCCGGAGCCGACGATTGGGTGAGCGAAGCCCTCGACGACCTTTCCTCGCAGCTCTGGACCTTTGTGCCTTCGGCCAAGTCCGGCGCCCTTGCCAAACGTCTTGATTACGCAAGATCCACGATGTGGCTTTTCACGCACGTCGGCGAGCCGATGTCCGCGCTGCGTGCCGCCGACATCGTGGTGACCACCCTCAAAGAAGAAAGCCCCTACGATTTGAAATTTCTCTACCCTCTCGCGTTTTGGGACGACATCGTGAAGTACTCAGCCGATCAGAAGGTCGACCCGTGGTTTGCCGTGTCGCTGATCCGCCAGGAGTCGGCCTTCAAGGTCAACGCGCGATCGTGGGCCAACGCTCTGGGGCTTATGCAAATGATTCCACCCGTGGCTAAGAACGAAGCGGCGCTCATGGGACTTAAGGATTTTGATTATGAATCGCTGCTCAGCGATCCGCAGCTTTCGGTGCGACTTGGCACTCACCATTTGGGCGGTCTTGTGAAACGCTTTCGGGGGTCCTGGATGTGTGTGCTCGCCGGTTACAACGCGGGCTTTCCGCCCGTGCTCGATTGGTTGAAGTACTACCCCTCGCCCATTCCGCTCACTTTTGTGGAGCGCATTTCGTACACCGAAACGCGTCTCTACGTGATGACAATTTTTAGAAATTTCATGAACTATCAGCGCATTCATGGCGAAGGAAAGATCTCCTTCGCAGAGCTGAATCAAATTCCGCGCTAAAATAGTCTGCGTGCCAGGTAACTTACCTGGCACCAGTCTCTAATGCGACATGCCTGACCAGGACTTGATAGCGCGCTGAAAGCCGCGGAAGGCTTCTTTGGCGCCTTCGCAGTATTCGGCCACGTCTTCGAGCGTTTTGATCTCTTCGCCGATCACACGCTGAAAGTTCATCCAGCGAGTGCCGAGGTCTTTTTCGTAGCTACGGTAAAAGCGTGTGGCGTCGATCCAGCGCGGAAAGAGCATTTCGAATCGCCGCGCGATCACCTGGCCGCCGAGCGTGGCCCCCTCCATCACGTACATCAGACCGAGTTGACGGGCGGGCGAGGCGTAGGCCTTGCCGCTAAAGGCGATCGAATTTTTGGCCGAGCGGCTCTTGGAGCTCTTCAGGGCGCGCAAGTCGCGTTTCAGCCAACCGGATTTGAGACGGGCGCTGAAATCGAGTTTGGCTTTGACGTCGGCTGAGAACTCTTGGGTGAGAAAAATTTCGGCGGGTTCGTAGAAATCCAGCATCAGCTCGAGCAAGTGGCGATAATCGCCTTCGGAGATGCCGGGATTGCGTAGCAGGTTCAGCGATTCTTCGAGTCGCTGGTGGTCGTCGTAGGTGTAGGCCTTGACTTGGGACTGGGGGTTCAGGGTCATCGTGGGATGGGTGCCAAATAACGAATGAATTTGCATAGGGGTTCCTTGGGTTCCTTCAATGTGGGTTGCGATCCGAGGCTTTTTATATCGGATCTGTTTACCTAAAGACTCTCGCTTGAGAGTCGCTTCAACGTTTCGGAAACGACTACTAGCATAGGGCGTCATCGCCGCCCTACACCTTTTGAAACAAGAAATCTTGATGGGGAAAAGTGCAACGAGTCCGCAAGCCTAGGCCTTGGTGCCAAAGTGGAAATAAAAGGGTGAAAAAGCGTGAAAAGCGTTCACAGAGCGCCGAATTTTGCTCCACGGATTTGGCAAAAGCTGCTAAAAAGCCCCACCATGCCCAAGGTCGTGATTGCATCCCGGAAAAGTGATTTGGCGCGAATTCAGGCTCAGTCGGTGGGCGCGGCTTTGCAAAAAGCGCATCCCGGACTCGAGGTGGAGCTGCTCTACCGCGAATCTCTGGGCGATAAAAACCAACACGATCCGCTATGGAAAATGCCCGAGAAAGGCGTCTTCACCCAAGACTTTCGCGAAGACCTGCTCGCGGGACGCATCGATGTGGTGGTGCACTCGTGGAAAGATCTTCCCACCGACATGGGTCATGGCACCTGTGTGATCGGGGCCCTACCCCGCGCCGATCAGCGCGATTTGCTGCTCATCAAAAAAACCACCCTCGCGCGCGGCACGCGCTCTCGTCTGAAAATCCTGAGCTCGTCTCCGCGACGCGCATACAACCTGAGTGCAGAACTCCTGCCTCTGCTTCCCTCTTCGCTCGGAGTGGAAAGCCTCGACTTTGCCGACATTCGTGGCAACGTGCCGACGCGCATTCGCAAGACCATCGAAGACGAGAGCGCCGACGGATTGGTTCTTGCCAAGGCGGGCATCGATCGCCTGCTGAGGGCGCCGGGAGACGAGTTTGCATCCATGCGCCGCGAACTGCGCGAGATGCTCGAAGACTTTCGCTGGAGCGTGATGCCGCTCTCGCTCAATCCCACCGCCGCCGCCCAGGGCGCACTGGCGCTGGAGATTCGCGAAGATCGCCCCGACATGGAACGGCTCTTGAAGCCCATTCTCTGCGAGCGCACCACGGCGCAAACTCGAATTGAGCGTATCATTCTTAAAAAATACGGCGGTGGCTGCCATCAGAAGATCGGCGTTTCACTGATCGACCACGCCTTCGGACCGGTGATCTCTCTGCGCGGCAAGACCGACGCAGGCGAGGTGCTGAACGTGCATGGCGTTCTGGAGGATTATCTGCGCGACGCCGCGCTCGCGATCGACGAATCCCTGCTCTCCGCAGTCGAGCGCCGTGAGGGCTCGGCCCTGCGCTGGGCTTCGGCTTCGAATTTTGATGCCCGCCAAACGCGCGCCGCGTGCGAAGGCAGTGTTTTTCCGCGTACCAAGGACACGGCTCCCAAGATCTTTGATCGCAAGGATCTTGCGGTGAACACCGAACGCTTGCGCCTCAAGCCCCTTATGGTGGCGCGCGCCAATGCGCTGCCCGCAAACTTTGCACCGGGCACCGATCAGGTGATCTGGACGGCCGGCGTGCCCAGCTGGCATGCGCTCGCCGCCCGCGGCTGCTGGGTGAGTGGCACTTGCGATTCGCTCGGTGAAGAGCACGAGCCGGGCCACGCCAATATCGAAGCGCTCGCCCCTGAACAGTTCGGACAATTCACCAAGCTCACGCACGAGACTGGGGCCACCTCGCGTAGCGGAGCGAATCTCGCGACTTATGCCTTGGTGGCGCGCGAAGGCGCCGAAGCGGATTTCGACGCCTCGGCGTCGTGGTACTTTTGGATGAGCGGTTCGGCCTTTCTTTGGGCCATCGCCCGCTTTCCGCAAATCAAAAACGCCCTGCACTCGTGTGGCCCCGGCAACACGCTGAAGGCGATCTTGGAACACGTCGCGCCGATCAATCTGCGCGTTTATCCCAATTACGAAACCTGGAGCAGCCAAATTTCACTGGTGAGCCAGGAAGAGATGGAGACCCCCACGCCATGAACGTTCTTTTTCAAAACGCCCTGAAATCCATTCCTCAGGCGGTACCGCCCATTTGGTTCATGCGCCAGGCCGGTCGTTACCACGACCACTACCAAGCGCTGAAACGCGATCACTCCTTTGTGGAGCTCTGCAAGGTGCCCGAACTCGCAGCCGAAACCGCGATGGGTCCTATTCGCGATTTCGACTTTGACGTGTCGATCTTCTTCTCCGATTTGCTCTATCCGCTCGAAGCCCTCGGCATGGGGCTCGAGTATTCCCCCGGGCCCAAGCTCGGCTGGCAGCTGCGCGAAGAGTCCGATCTGAAGCGCCTTCGTCCTGTCGCCGAAGCGTTGCCACACCTGGAGTTTCAGCGGGCGGCCCTCGCGGCCACGCGTGAGGCGCTGCCCTCGACGAAGTCCTTGTTGGGTTTTGTGGGCGGACCCTGGACGCTCTTCACCTATGCGGTTTCTGGTGGACACGCCGGTGACTTGCGCGACGTCAAAGAGCGTCTGCATCTCTTCGCACCCTTTTGCGAGATCATGGTGCCGCTGCTCATCGAGAACATCCGTCTGCAAAAAGCCTCCGGTCCCGACGCTGTGATGATTTTCGACACCGCTGCAGGTGAGCTCGCACCGGATCTCTACTTGAAGCACGTGCTGCCGCAACTGGCGCGCATGCGAGACGCCTTTCCGGGACTGCTTGGTTATTACTCCAAAATGACAACACCCGATCACCTCGATCACCCGGGCTTTGGCAGCTCGTCGACCTGGGCGGGCCTCGGGCTCGACCATCGATGGAATCTCAGCGGTTACCTCAAAACGCGTTCCACGCGTGAGGCGAACCGAGGTTTTGTGCAGGGCAATTTTGATCAGGCCCTTCTTTTTTGCGAGAGCGCAGAGCTCGAGCGACGCCTCGATGCTTATCTTGCGCCCTTCGTAGAGCTCAGCCCCGCTGAGCGCGCGGGCTGGGTCTGCGGACTTGGGCACGGCGTTTTGCAGCACACGCCCCAGGCGAACGTGCGTCGTTTTGTTGAGCGCGTGCGCGAAACCTTTTCAAAGTAATCGCGCATGGAAACGGTGAAGGTTCACGTTGTCGGCGCCGGCATAGCGGGTCTCTCGGCGGCTTATTTTTTGCGCCGCCACGGATTCGACGTGCAGCTCTTAGAGGCGAGTTCTCGAGTGGGCGGGCTCATTGGCACCCAAAAAACCAAATACGGACTCGCGGAGAGCGGGGCTCATGCCTTTCTCAATTCGCCCTTCTTGGAGCAACTTTGCGTGGAACTCGGCGTGAAGATGGAAGGCGCCTCGCGTCTCTCGCGTCGCCACCGCTTTATCGAAACGTGTGGCACGGTGACGCGCTGGCCTTTGGGCGTGCTCGAAACTCTGCGTCTTGTGCTCGGTGTTTTGGTGCACAAGTTTTTCCCCCCCAAAAGTTTTGAGAGCGTGCGCGCCTGGGGCTCTCGCGTCTTCGGCACTTCGGCCACGACCAAACTCATCGGCAAGGTGCTTCAGGGTGTCTACGCCGCTGACGTGGGTAGCCTTTCGGCTCGTCTCGTCTTTGGCCGCCTCTACCGCAAATTGAGCTTTTCGCGCAAACCGCGCGTTCGCGGCTCGGTGTCACCCGTGCTGGGCATGCAAGACTTTATCGACAAGCTTCGCGAGCGTTTTTTGCAACTCGGCGGGACCTTGATTCAAAATTCTCCTATCGATGAGGCCAAGGTGCGCGCCTGGGTCGAGCGCGGCGAACGAGTGGTGCTCGCCGTTCCGGTGTGGAAAGTCTCACCGCTGCTGCGCTCGCTCTTTCCCAGCCTTGCGACCACCTTTGCCGCCGTTCCGAGCCTTCCTATTGAAGCCACCACGGTCTTCTGGGACGCGCAGCGCACGCCGGCCCTGCGCCCGGGCTTCGGCGTGCTCCTGGAGCGCGAAGACGCCCAGGATCCCATGCTCGGCGTGCTTGAGAACGACCGGATCTTTGCGGGACGCGTGTGGGGCGAGGGCGTGCTCTCGGAAACTTGGATTTCCTCGGGGGCTTCGGATCCCTTGGCCTCGGCCGTGCGTCGTCGCGAAGAGCTCTTGGGCGAAGGAGCTTCCGCTCCGCTCGACTCGCACACCTCTGCCTGGCCGCAGGGACTGCCACTTTTCGGCACCGAGCTGGAGTTAGCGCTCCGTGAACACCACTCGACAAAACTCGCCGCAAAGGGGATTTTCCTGGTTGGCAATTACTTGGGCGAGATCGGCGTTACCAAGATCGTCGAACGCTCTTACGGACTGGCTCAGCGCCTGGCGGCGCACGAAATGAAATGAAATGGACATGATCAAAGACGACGTGAAATCTTACGTGGCCCCCACTCAGCGGGCTCTGCTGCTCTTGAACCTCGGTTCGCCCGCAAGTCCCAGCGTGCCGCATGTGCGGCGCTATCTGCGCGAATTTTTGATGGATCCCTACGTGATCGACGTGCCCTGGATCAAACGCTTCTTCCTTGTGAACGGCATCATTGCTCCGCTGCGCGCACCCAAATCTGCCAAGGCTTACGCCGAGATTTGGACCGACGAGGGGTCCCCCCTGGTTTTGACAACCGAATCCCTGGGGCGCAAGGTGCAGGCCGAACTCGGCGAGGCGTGGATCGTGAAAGTGGGCATGCGCTATGGCGAGCCCTCGATGCAGGAGGCGTTACGCGATTTGCAGGCGCGGGGCATCACCGAGGTGCATGTGCTGCCGCTCTACCCGCAGTACGCGCTCTCGAGCACCGAATCGGTGCGCGCCAAACTCCACCAGGATCTCAAAAAACTCGACTACCATCCGCGGCTTACGTTTCGGGAGTTCTTTTACGACGACCCCGGCTATTACGAGACCTTTGCCGAAATCATTGACCAAACGGTGGCTCATTTTCGTCCCGATGCGGTGCTATTTTCGTACCACGGCATTCCCGAGCGGCATTTGCACAAGATCGATCCGAGCGGGCACCATCCTGTGGATCGCGAAGAGTGCTGCTCGCCCACGAGCCCAACGGGTCGCTACTGCTACCGAGCTCACTGTGTGCAATCTACCAAGAGCATTCGCGCGGCGATGAAAACCCCCGCGCTTCCCTTTCACATCTCCTACCAATCGCGACTCGGCAAAGATCCCTGGATCAAGCCTTACACCGATCACGTCGCGATTGAGCTTGCCAAGGCTGGAGTCAAGCGGCTAGCAGTGGCGAGCCCAGCATTCGTAGCGGACTGTCTCGAGACGCTCGAAGAGATTGCTGGGGAATTGCGTGAGTCGTTTATCGAGGCCGGTGGTGAGGATTTGAGGCTCATTCCGTCGCTCAATGATTCGGACCGATGGGCCCGGGTGATTGCGCAGTGGTACTCACGCGATAACTAAGAACCCTTAATAATTTAGTTAGAAAAATTGATATGTATACTCGGCAAGTATCGATATGTGTGATGGCGTTCATCTGTGCGGTGACGTCGGCGCGCGCGCACGATAATGCTCCGTCCGTCGCGCTGCCCTCTGAAGAAACTCGAAATTCCATCATCCCCGCCGAAACTTGGCGCACAACGGTCATGGACCGCGAGGCGCCGCAAGTGGCTGCGGCCGCCCGTGAAGTGCACAATGGTTTGCGCGACCCGGTCCGTATCGCCGCCATCGAAGCCCGCCTGTTACGCGTTCGCGAGACCGGTGATGCTGAAAACTTCTTCACCGCGTCTGAATGGAGACAACTCGGAACGAAACTCGAAGAGCTGCGTGAGATGGAACGCGAATTCCTTGAGCAGAGCGTGGTCACCTGGGGGCGGCGTTGGTTGCGCCTCGTGCAGAACGTGGTGACGAGCCTTGGCTCTCGCGCTCCGCGCGGAAGTGCGCGCCGCGAATTCGAGGCCGGACTCGAGCGAGTTCGCGATGCGAGTCCCTACTTAAGTCCAGCTCCCGCCGAGTACGGTTTCGGGGAGATGAGCGCCGGCGAAGTGCTCCTTAAATTTAGTGATGACGAAGCCTTTCGCGACCGAGTGCTCGTTGACCACGAAGTAGCTCTTCCTTGGTTACGGTTTATGTCGCTCATGCGTTCGCAAGAAGACACTTGGGTGAAACGCATCACCATTCATGAGTGGAACACCACTGCCGAGTATCGGGTTTTCGAAGCTCGGACTCAGCCCGAGATCCCGAATCTTTTTCAAGCCAAACTCGATCCCAAGGTAGAAAAGCAGCTGGAACTCATGTTCGCATCAGAGCTTTATTTTCCGCGCCTTTCACACAGCACAGTGAAGGGGCGTAACGCCGTGGTCGAAATCGTGCCCATTAAAAAGGGCCGCAGTATGGAGCCCGTTATTCAGGGAGACCGCATTGTGCAACGAGGTTTTTGGGGAGACAAGTTTGTGCGTGGCATGAAACTCGACGAGGTCGAGCAGATTCGCAACGTGCTCGATGGATCCCTGTGGCTCTTTATCGGACCGCGCTCGATACCACTCTCTGAGCAGCTTGCCATTGCCGATCGTTACCCCGAACTCGCCGCTGTCATGGGCATTTTGGGCTATAGTGTGTCGGGCGGGCGTACGCAGCTCAGTGTCGCGCGTACCAGTGCTAGCGATGTCGAAGGCCAGGCGGCCAAGGTGCTCGCGACGCTCATGGATTTCGAAGATTTGGCATTAAAATACTCCGCGGGCGAATGGTTCGACATGAATTTTGCGCTCTTTGGCAGGGCCGTGATCGGTGGCGTGGGCGCTGGTGGCTCCGCACAGAGCAGCGCGAAGCCCTCGCTCTTTTCGCGCACGTGCACGAAGCTGTTTTCCAAGTTACGCGTCGAAAAAACCCTAAAAGAGATTCCTTAAGATCGAAACGGATAGAACTTGCGGCCGCCCTTGGCGAGCACACCCGTGAAAGCCTTGTCGGCGAGCGACTCGGGCTTGCAACGGCTCGTGCCGATTTCGCGGTGGCGAAGGATGTCGCCGCTCTGCGGATCGCCGAGCACGATGTCCAGAATCCAAGGATCTTGAGTGCCCTTACGGTGCGCCATTGCGCCGATTGGGGGATCTCCGTAGTCACCGAACTTGGCGAGGAAGGCGCGCTCGCAGCGCGAGGCCCATGAGGATTCCGAGTCTTCCACGTAGCGAAGCTTTTCGATGAGATCTTTGTCTTCGGTGCGGCAGGCGATGCCGATGATGCCCTGGCACGCGGCCGGCAGCATTTGCTCGGCCTGCAGCGCCACGTAGTAGCGCGGAGATTGATTGAGACGCTTGAGCGTGGCCCAGGCCATCAGCACGGCGTCGAGCTCTCCGTTTTCAAGTTTCTGGATGCGGTCGGCGTTCGAGCCGCGCGCGGTGACAATTTCGATGTCCGGGCGCAGGGCGCGGATCTGCATGATTCGGCGCTGTGAGTTGGCACCCACTTTGGCGCGCGAAGGCAGTTCCTGAATCGCGCCGAAGGTGGAGCGAGTGACCATGGCGTCGCGTGGGTCCACGCGGCCAATGGCGGCGGCGAGCGTGATGCCCGCAGGGAGCGCGATAGGGAAATCCTTCATGGGCTGCACAAAGATGTCGATCTTCTTGGTCATCAGCGCCTCGAAGCCTTCTTTAAGGATGAGGTGCTTGTGCGTGCCGACGGGCTGCGCGGTGAAGTCGAGTTCGCCGCGGTCGAGTTTCATATTGAGGTCGATGGGCGTCAGCGTGTCTTTGGTGTGTTTGGCAGCGAAAACGCGCAGGAACTCACCAATCAGCGTTTGGCCGAGTTCGGTGCCGCGGCCGCTGTAGTTGTAATCACCCACGGGAAATACGGGACCAGTGGGCTGCTTTTTGAGATCGGTTTTTTTGCTATCGCCGCGATCGCGCACCGGAAAATTACCGATGAAGTCGAGGCCCAAGTCGCGGGAGGTCGGGGAAGACGACGAGGAAGGGGTCTCTTCTTTTTTGCTCGAGCCGAGCAGCGAAGACACGAAAACACGTTTTTTGGGTTTGGCACTCGGCTTGCTCGCAACGCTCTTGGTTGGGGCGACTTTTTTGGTGGTCGTCTTTGGAGCGGCTTTGGGCGTCGCGGGCTTCTTTTTAGCGGCTGCTGCGGGCTTGGCGGGCTTTGTGGGAGCTTTCTTGACCGATTTGGGCGAGCTGCTGCGGGATTTCTTCTTGGCTACCATTGGTTTGAGGACGCCTCCATGCACGAGTGATAACTTCTAGCACTCGGCCACTAAGGTCTTCGTCCTGAACTTGTTCTAGCTCTTGAAGAAGGTGATGGCTTAGTTTGCCGTAAATGCTGTGGATGACATACTCTAGATCGGGGTTTGATTCCAGCTTCAAATCAGCGAGGGTATGCGCTTTCACTTCGGCAATGGCTTGCATGAGCTCCCGGCGGGCTGGTGCCGAGGAGTAGTGATTCCAGTCCTTTAGGCAGATCTTCATCTCGTCTTGGAGCAATTGCATGGCCACCGGTACGGCTTGAGCACGTTGGTGGTGACCCTTGAGGGAGCGATCGGAGAACTCGTCCACGTTGCGCACGATGTAGTGAGCGAGCCGATGCACATCTTCGCTGGCGTTGCGTGGGAGGCCCAGGTCGAGAATGATTTGGGGGCCTAGCTTGCTTTTGGTGGCTACGGCGCCCAGCACGGAGCGCGTTAGGATAGGTTCTTCAGCTCGGGTGGCGAGCACCGTGACATGCGAGGTGGAGACCTCGGCTGCAAGGCTCTCCAGACTGTAGCAGCTCACGCGTTCGGCCCAGGCGTGGTTTTGGATTTTCTCAAGGCTGCGGTTGATCCACGAAATGCGGCGAACGCCGAGGTTCCAGAACTTTTCCATCGCCTGCAGGGCCATGGTGCCCGCTCCCACGATCGCAATCTTCTTGTCCGAGAAGTCTTCAAAGACGTCGCTCAGGCCATCCACGGCCGCGTGAGCGATGCTCACCGTGCCTTCTCCGATGCGGGTGTTGGTGCGGATTTTTTTAGCCACGCGAAACGCCATCTGCGTGGCGCGGTCGATGGGGCCTGTGAGCAGGGCCAGATCGCGGGATTCGCGGACGGCGTCTTTCACTTGGCCGAGAATTTGGGTTTCGCCCAGCACTTCGGACTCGAGGCCCGAACACACACGAATGAGGTGCGCAAGGGCGGCCTCGCCTTGGTGGTGACTCAGGCTGGCTTTCATCTCCAGGCCCTGCGCGCTCGTTTTGCTCGAGGCCTCTATCCATTTTTCGATGAGCGCGTCGGGCGAGCTCGTCCAGCCGTAGAGTTCGATGCGGTGGCAGGTGGCCAGGTAAAAAAGACCTTCCTCTTCGGCGAGAGCCTGGTGCCAGAGGCGCAGGTTTTCGGCGCGTTGTTGCTGTTTGAGCGAGGCGCGCTCGCGCAGCGGGGCCGGATCCCCTTCTTTGGCGCTCAGGCTCCAGCAGTGCAGAGCATTCAAGAAATCTGTGTTCATTCGACAAACCACCTTACGGGAATGTGCCGAGTGTTGGCGTCAAGCGTGAGCAAGCAATAGAAGCCCAGTAAAAAGACGATGCTGAGGAGCAGGATGGCGATGTAGCGCGAGCGGTGACTCTTGTCGAAACGTTGCACCGCGAGCCAGCCGGCAATGAGCAGCGCCCAGAGGGTGATGCCCACAACAAATTTGGAGTCGGTGGCCCAGGCCCAACGGCTGTCGCCCTGACCGGCAAAGGCCCCTACCCCGGCGCTCCACTGGATGAATCCGTTGGTGGCCGCGAGCAAGAGACCGCAAGTCCACATGAAGGTGCCCATCACGAACGAGCGCAAGGCGATGCGCGAGGAGGCCTCGAGCGAGGGCAGGCGCAGGTGAAAGCCGCGGCGCTGCCACGAGCCCTTGCGAATGCGGCGCTCCCCCCAGAGCCAGAAGACGGCAAAGACCGCTCCTACCGATAAAAATGCGGCGCCCGCGGTGAGCAGGCCGGCGTGTGTCAGCGCGAGCCATTGCAGCGGACGTCCGAGCCAGGCGCCGTGTTGCGGTTCGTTAGAAAAGGCAAAGAGCCAATAGGAAATCCAGGCGCCGGCGAGCGCCCATATCAAAAGCAAAAGAGCGCGAGAAATTTTGGGATCGCGGATTTGAGCGCGGGCCGAAACCAGTATCACCGCCGTGCCCCACAGGATAGCCCCGAAGAGCGTTCCCATCAGGGCGCGACCTCCGGCCAGATCCATCACCCAAGGCATAAAAAATACGGCTAGGACTTCCAAATTCATAGTCAATTTGCGGTTTCAACGCTAAAGT
>DATLIP010000102.1:0-22899 GCA_035539375.1 Bdellovibrionota bacterium
TGAACTCGACAAACTTGGGCACCTTGTACGAGGTGAGCTTGTCGCGGCAGAAATCTTTCACCGCTTGGGCCGTCAGAGCAGGATTCTTTTTAACGACAAAAACTTTTACCGCTTCGCCAGACTTTTCATCTTCGACACCGATCGCGGCCACTTCGAGCACTCCGGGATGCGAGGCCACCACGTCTTCGATTTCGTTGGGATACACATTAAAGCCCGAGACGATGATCATGTCTTTTTTGCGGTCGACGATTTTAAAGTAACCATCGTCCGTTTGAATGGCGATGTCGCCGGTGTAGAGCCAGCCGTCGCGAATGGTTTTTTCGGTTTCGTCGGGACGCTGCCAGTAGCCGCGCATCACCTGCGGCCCCTTGGCGCACAGTTCACCGGGCTCACCGTTGGCAACCACTTTGCCGTCTTCGTCGCGAATCGAGATGTCGGTCGAGGGCAGAGGCAAACCGATGGTGCCGATCTTTTCGTAACCGTCGATACGGTTGCACGAGAGCACGGGCGAAGATTCCGTAAGGCCATAACCTTCCGTGAGTGGACAACCGGTGGTTTCTTTCCAGCGTTCGGCCACGGCCTTTTGCACGGCCATGGCACCGCCCACGGAGACCTTGAGCGTTTTGAAACTCATGGCGCGAAATTCTTCGTTGTTGAGCAGACCGTTGAACAGCGTGTTCACACCGGTGATCACCGTAAAGGGCACGCGTTTTAATTCTTTTACAAACGCGGGAATGTCGCGCGGGTTGGTGATGAGCACGTTCTTGCCGCCGACTTTCATAAACGAGAGGCAGTTCACCGTGAGCGAGAAGATATGGTAGAGCGGCAGCGGTGTGATCACCACTTCGACACCTTCTTTGAGCACGGGCGACATCCACGCCGAAATTTGCTGCATGTTGGCCACCACGTTGCGGTGCGAGAGCATGGCGCCTTTAGAGACGCCCGTTGTGCCGCCGGTGTACTGCAAAAAGGCGAGGTCGCCCGAGTCCAGAGGCACAGGGTCGAGATTGCGCAAAGCGCCCAGGATGAGGGCGCGCTTAAAGGATACCGCCGAAGGCAAATTGTAGAGCGGCACCATCTTTTTCACATACTTCACCACCGACGAAACGATCATGCCCTTGGGAAAGCCCAGCATGTCGCCAATTTCGGTGACGATGATGTGTTTGATTTGAGTGCGCGGCAGGATGTCTTCGAGCTTGGAAGCGAAGTTCGCCATGATCACGACCGCCTTGGCGCCCGAATCCTTGAACTGATGTTCCATCTCGCGTTCGGTGTAGAGCGGGTTGGTGTTGACCACCACGAGACCCACTTTGAGTGCGGCAAAGAGCACCACGGGGTATTGCAACACGTTGGGCATTTGGATCGCGATGCGATCGCCCTTTTTGAGACCACAAACCTTTTGCAGGTAAGCGGCGAAGTGATTCACTTGTTTTTCGAGCTGGGCAAAGGTGATGCCCACGCCCATGTTTTCGAAAGCGACCTTGTCTTTGAATTTGGAAAAGGCTTCGGTGGCTACCGAAACGGCCGTTGGGTAGGCATCGGGATCAATTTCGTGGGATACGGACAGGGGATATTGCTTGAGCCAAGGTCTTTGTTGCATAAATTCCACTATAAACGATCATCGCGAAAATTTCCGGCCCTCGGCGCACTGCGATTTATTTGGCGGTGCGCAATTCGCTCGCAGAGACTTTTACGCGCGAGAGCATCCATGCGCCCACCACGAAAAAGCACGAGACGGCCAGCAGGCCCAAACGGCTATTGCCGGTGACAAGGCCGATACCCGCCATGCAGAGCGGGCCCAAAAGGCCCGAAAAGCGGCCCAGCATGTTGAAGAAGCCAAAAAATTCTCCGGACTTTTCGCTGGGGATGAGCTGCGCGTAAAACGAGCGCGAGATCGCCTGCACACCTCCCTGCACGCAGCCGATGACGGCAGCCATGCCGAAAAATTCGTTGATCGTATTCATGAATACGGCCCAGATCGTCACACAAAAGTATACCGCGAGACAAATGTAGATGGCCGTCTTGGGATGAAATCGTTTGGCGAGCCAGCCAAAGAGCAGCGTCAGAGGGAATCCGACAAACTGTACCATCAAAATCGCCAGCGAGAGGCGCGTGGAATCGAGGCCAATCGAAAGGCCAAAGTCCACGGCCATCTTGATCGAAGTGCCAACGCCATCGTTGTACACAAGGTAGGCGAGCAAAAATAAAAAAGCGCTGCGCTGGCCGCGCACGGCGTTGGCTGTCTGCTTGAGCTCACGCATCGCCATTTTGATGGAACTCATAAGCGGTTCGGATTTTTGCTTGGGTTCGTCGACCCACAGGAGCACGGGAATCGAGAAGATCGCCCACCAGATGCCCACGGTCACGAAGGAGGCTTTGACAGCTGCGGTTTGGTCCGCAAGACCGAAGAGCTCAGGTTTGGCGACCATAAAAAGGTTCAGCGCAAAGAGCAGGCCGCCGCCGAGGTAACCCATGGCGTAGCCGAGCGCCGAGACGCCGTGCACTTCGTCTTCGTTAGCGATGTCATTGAGGAGCGAATCCGAGAACGAAATCGAAGCGCCGAAGCCCGCGGAGCCGAACATGTAAAACAGGCCCGCAAGCAGCCACTGCCCCTGATGCGCGAGCCCGAGGCCGGCGGTGGCAAGGGCCCCGAGGAAGGCGGCCGAAGCGAGGAATTTCTTTTTGCGCGAGCCCTTGTCGGCGGCGGCACCCAGCAGCGGCGCCAGCAACGCCACGATCAGCGTGGCGAGCGCGTTGAAAAGTCCGAGCTTGGCTGTGGATTCAGTAGCCAGCTGTCCCTGTGTAAAATAACCTTTAAAAAGTACCGGAAAGAAAGCGACCATCACCGTGGTGGCGAAAGCCGAGTTTGCCCAATCGTAAAGCGCCCATCCCCAAACGGATTTCTTTTTGAGATACATACCTGGAGATCTAACCTACTTTAACGCGAAAAGACACTGGACCGGTCGCTACACCGCAGCGTATATGTTTTGGCATGTCGCAAATCCTAGAACTCAATGACGCTAACTTTCAGCAAAACGTCGCGGACAAAGACCTCGCAATTGTGGACATCTACGCTTCGTGGTGCGGTTCTTGCCGCCTTTTCTACAAAATTTTCGAAGAGGTTTCTCGCGAACAAGCCGAACTGGCGTACTTTAAAATCGATGGCGACGACAACGAGAGCTTTCGCGAAGGCATCGACGTCACGAACCTTCCTTTCGTAGCCGCGTTTCACAAGGGCAAATACTTGGGCGGGCTTTCGACCGCTAAAAAAGAAGGCCTCGTGAAGTTCATCGAGCGCATGAAGGAACAAGTGCAGTGAAGCCCGCCGTCGTCAGAGCGCTGGTCGAAGCCCACGAACTCGAAACTTTGGAGCGCGCAGCAGAAACTTTCGAAACCTCGCTCGAGAACACATTAAACGTTGAGGGCGGCGACGATGGCGAAATTTTGAGCCATCTGCTCGTGTCGATTTTCGTAAAGAAAAAAATGGCGAAGGGCCTGGCGCTCAACGAAGCCCTACGCGAGTACTCTCAAAAAGTGCGTAAAATCATCGCTCCCGCCAAGAAATGACCCCGGGTTGACCCTGGCCTCCTTTATCTGTTTCAATGAATAGGATGAGCCGGGGTTCCGTTAAGGCGTACTGGTACGTGGTCGGCATTTGCGCCATGGTACTCTTCTTTTTGTTCTTTAAACTCAGCTGGCAGCCGGCGAGCCCCTGGGTACTCAGCAAAGACGACATTGCCAAGGCCCTAAGGCGCATGCCCAACCTCAACCAGCTGCCCGAAGAGCTCACTCTCGCTGACGGCGAGCAGATCATCACCACCGTCCCCGAGTACACGATCGATCAAGAGTCGCAGGACTACGCTCGCAAAATCTTCTCGCAGTGGAAACCCGACTACGGCGCCCTTGCCGTGATGGACGCCCACACGGGCGCGATCCTGACCCTGGTCTCTTACACGTCGGAGGCGGGCTTCAACTCGAACCTCATCGCAAACAACGAATTTCCGGCCGCTTCGGTATTCAAGATCGTCACCGCCACGGCCGCCATCGACCAAAGGCTCATGACCCCCGACACCGTAATTCCTTTCAACGGACGGGGCACCACGCTCTACCGCAGCAACGTGATGAGCACGAATACCAATCGCTGGACCCGTTATCCGAGCCTGCGCAAAGCCTTTGGGCAATCGGTGAACACGGTTTTTGGCAAGATGGGGATTTTCTACGTGGGCTCGCAAAAGATGGCCCACTACGCTGAGCTCTTTGGCTTTAACCAACATTTCAAATCGGACTTGCCCCTGCCCTTTGGCACCACGGGCCTGCCTACCGACGATGAGTGGAGCGTGGTGGAAGCCGCTTCGGGCTTTACGGCGAGCAACACCCTCAGCCCCGTGCACGGCGCGATGCTCGCGGCCTCGATCGTGAACAACGGCGAAATGATGGCTCCTTACGTTGTCTACAGCCTCAAAGACAAAAACACTGGCGCCCAACTCTACGAATCGGTGCCCGAGCTCGTGTCGCGCACAATGCGCCCGCAAACGGCGCTCAGCATGCGCGAGCTGATGAAAGAGACCATTCTCAGCGGCACAGGCCGCAAGTCGTTTCGCACTTTCTCGCGCCACCGCAAATTGCAAGACGTCATGGTCGGCGCCAAATCTGGCACCCTGGACTCGGAGAACCCCAAGGGTCGCTGCGACTGGTTCGTGGGCTACTCCCAGCGCGGACAGCAAAAGCTGGCCTTCGCGGCGGTCACGGTGCACGAAAAGTTCTGGCGCGTGAAAAGCTCGACCATTATTAAGGACTACCTCTCGCACTACTACCTCAATAACAAGGACCGCGAGCCCGTTGGCAGTCATCTCTAAAAAGGTATCCGTTACTTCTAACGGATACCTTAGGGGTTAAAGGCCTGAATTTACTTGTTTAAGGATGGCCATATTCGCGGGCCGGGAACTTCATCAAATCTTGATTTTGTGTGCTCTCGGCGGCTCCGTATCATGGGGTCACTATGTCAAAATCATATTGGATTTTATACAACGTAAGAACTTCAACCAGGACAAAGTCCATGTACCTACACCAAGCTGCTGAGCACGTGAACGCCTCGGCCGCCCCCGGCGACTGGCTCGCCTGGTGCTCCGATTGGGGTTGCTGGAAACCCGTGAGCGACGCTCCCGAGTTCGCTGGCAGGCTCAAAGCGCCCAAAGGCGTGAGCGCGCTGCCGAACCGCAAAGCCGGCGGCTTCCCACTTGAAATGACCATCAGCATCACCTGCGAAGGTGAGATCTTCAAAACCAAGTCGCAAGACATGAGCAAAGCCCTGCTTGAAGTTCGCGACGAAGCTCCCCGCAAGTTCTTCCAAGAACCTTGCGAGTTTGAAATGAGCTATATGGTTGGCCCCGAAAACCGTCGCATGCGCTTCAAAGGCCGCATCGTTACGGAAAATGGCCAAAAGAAAAAGCTCTCGCTGAAGGACATGCCCGCCAACGTGCGTGACTTCGTCGCTAGCTGCATCGCCAGCGTCGACTTCGGCACTCCAGTGGCCAAACCCGCTCAAAAAGCGGCTTAGTACGATTGCATCATTTATGGTCCGATCCGCGCGGCGTATTCCGCCGAACGGGTCGGATCCATCTTCTCGGCGGCGGGGGTCTAACTACCCCGTCGCCGAATTATTTTTGGGATATCGAAATCTAGAAATTCCAACCCGAAGACTTGCCGCCCTCGACGATCGCTACGGCGTCGTGCGGGTGCAACGACTCCACGTGCGCCACGTGAATGCGGTAATCAAAGAGCCCATCAAGACCGGCGACGGCCGACTGCAGCTTGCGTCCGGCGTCTTCGCAGAACATCAAATTCGTGCCGTTGAGGCGGGCAAATTCCTGCTCGTCTTCGCGTTTGACGGCCGCTTGCACGGGCGTTTTGAGCGCGCCCTCGATGAGCTCAATCAGCTGCGCGTGGCCGAGCGCCTTGTCGAAACGCTCAAAGCGCAATCCCACCGTCGCGTACGAACGCTGACTGTGCGGAGTGGCCACAATGGAGGTTTCCTTGCGCAGCCACTGCGAAACGGTTTCCACCTCGACGCTCTTTTGCGCGGCGAAGTCTTTTAAAAATTCTTCTTGAATCAATTGGCGAGCGAGCGCCGCTGAGCACGGGCAAGTGCTCGAGTACGGTACCACCACCTGCACCTCAACGTAATTTTGTGCGTGCGATTTGAGCACCGAAATGCGCGCGGCATAGTGACGAAAAGCAACGTTGTTCGACACAAGCGCACGGCGATTCAGCGGCAGCTGAAAATCAATGTTGAGCTGTGCGGTGTCGGCGATGCCGGAGTGGCTTTTTAAAAATTCTCCCGCAATTTTTTCGACAAGTGCGGGACTCAGCGGGCCCGAACGCAGGCCCTCGTGCAAATGCAAAAAGAGGCGCGACATGTGAATGCCTTTGGCCTGGGGGTCCACGATGTTCACATAAGCGTCGGCCAGGGCCGGCACGAGTACCTCGCCCAGGTCCCCGCCAGCGATCTTCAGCGCCACTTCGATTTTGGACATCCCCACTCGATCGAGCCTTCCGCTCACGGCCGCACGACTCTCGTGGGCCACGTCGGGCATATTGCGTAATTTCGTTGTCATTTTGTGGGGCCGAACGTAGCCCAAAGCGGTCCTGGACCGCAAATAATTTTCACGATATGGCTGAGAATGATGGTCAAACTGATACTCGCCTCGACGTCCAAATATCGCGCCGCCCTGCTGAAGCGTTGGGGTATTGATTTTAAAAGCATCGACCCCAAAGTCGACGAAGAACCCTATAAAACTCGTGGCCTATCGCCGCGCGAGCTCGTGCAAGCCCTCTCCGAGGCCAAAGCACGCGCCGTGGCCAGCGAATACCCCGAAGCTGTGGTGATTGGCTCGGACCAAGTGCTCACCGCAAACGGGAAAATCTACGGCAAGTCCGGCGATGTGGAAGCCGCCCTCGTGCAGCTCATGGAGCTCAAGGGTGGTACGCAAGAGCTGCTCACCGGCCTCTGCGTGATTTACGGCGAGCACGCCTTTCATCACGTCGACTGCACCAAGATCACGCTGCGCAACTTCACGAGCCTCGAGGCCCGCGAAGTCATCGAGCGCGACAAATCCTGGGACTGCGCAGGTTCGCTGAAAATCGAAGCTAGCGGCACCTGGCTCATCGAATCGCTCGAAACAAGCGATCCGAGCGCCATCGAAGGGCTCCCCCTCATTGCCTTAGGCAAGATCCTCCGCCCTATCCATTCGCACGATCACATCTTCACCTCGCCCTAATGGGCGAGGTGCTTATTCACCGACTTTGAGCACTGGGGTCACGCCCGAAGCGTCGCAGCCTGCGAGCAGCGCTAGGTTGACGTAGTTCTTGGCGCCGTTGTCGGTAGAGGTGCTCATCAGCACGTAGGTGTATGCGAGATCCACGGGCTGATCGTTGATCAGCACTTCAAATTGATTGCGTTTGCTGTGGCCATCCCATTTGCGGATGCCGACGCTCTCGGTGGCTTCGTCAAAGGTGGGGCCGCCGATTTCCGTGGGCTCCTCGCCGCAAGGTTCACAGAGGTGACCTACGCGCTGAGTGAGTGAAATCGCCGCGACTGCGGCTTTGGCTTGCTTTTCGCTGAGCACAGCGCACTGATCGGCGAATGCGACTCCGGGCAAAAGAGCGGTGAGAGTAAGGGTGGAAAAAAGTTTTAGCTTGTTCATTGTGGTTCCTCCGTTCGTGATTTCTGAAATCAGAATTACGGTGGAGGTCACCGATGCGCAATTCGCATCGGTGACACTTTGAACAGCTTTGTGTCAGAATAAAAACTAATCGATCGAAACGCGGAAGAAGTACGACCGCGCGCCCGCGGGAGCGGCGATGTCGAAATCTTCGGAGGCGGCGGCCTCGGTGGGCTCGAAGGTATCGATCACTTCCCAGGTCTGCAAATCGCGCGAGCCTTGGATCTGGTAAACCAGTCCATTCACGCCGCCGCTGGCGCGGAAACGAAAGCGTAAATCTCCGGCGCTCGCGCCATTCGCCACGCTAAGCTGCGAGATCACGGGCAGCGTAGCATCGCCGGGCGTGGGATCGGGAGTCACAAAAGAAATTTCTTCGGACCAAGCGCTTTCGAGAATCTGCGCTCGCGCCGTGACGGCGGCGTAGTAACGCGTGCCGGGCAAGAGGTCATTGAGCTGGCCGGAGTACCAACCCGTCGTGCCGGTGGTAACTTTGGCGACGGCGAGATTTTGTTCGTAGCTAAAGCGAGTCTTGTCGTTGATCACGCCGCGGCTCGTGGTGCCATAGTACAATTGAAAACCGACGACCTTTTCGGTTTCGGCTTTCGTTGCCGACCAAATAAAGGTGATCGGCGAGGCGATGAGGTTATTGCCTTGTTGAGGTTCGGCCATGGCCACGCTGGCGCTAGCGATGAAAATGATGAGGGTCCAAAGGTATTGCAAACGAGAAAACATATTGATTCGGCACTCCAAGGGTTCAAAGTTTGTAGCGATTCTGATCCGAAAACGTGCTGCGCTAGATTTCCGCTGAGGTGTTGTCGCGTGGTGCCGAGAATAAACGCGGGGCCTGAGCTCGCCGGGAAATTTTGAAGGTCTCGAACTAAGGCGGTTAAGAAATCTTTGCAATATTTTCGTTCGTTCTTGATGAGCATTCTTGTTGCCCAGTGCGTCAAGACTTGCTACTCGGCGATCCTCTCTACCGAGTCCTGCCACGTTTTTGGTGGATTCCGCGGCTCTCCTTTAGTTAGATCCGCCGCTCATGAATGAACTGATTTCGAGGCCGCGTCGCAATCGCCGAACAGAATCCCTGCGCTCCTTGCTGCGCGAAACTCAGCTCGCGCCCGCGGATTTCATTCTGCCCCTCTTTCTGTGTCCGGGCACAAACAAGGTCGAGCCGATCGGCTCGCTCCCCGGAGTGAATCGCTACTCGTGCGATCGACTTATCGAAAAGATCAAAAGCTCGGTCGCCACGGGCGTGAAGGCCTTTGCGCTTTTTCCGGCGATCGAAACCTCTAAAAAAGATCCCACGGCACGTGAAGCCTCGAATCCCGACGGCCTGCTCCCCCAAAGCATCGCTAAAATCAAATCGGCTGTGCCCGAAGCGCTCCTTATCACCGACGTTGCCATGGATCCCTACTCCTCGGACGGTCACGACGGTCTGGTAAAAGATGGCAAAATTCTCAACGACGAAAGCCTGGAGATCCTGGCCTCGATGGCTCTCACCCAGGCGCGGGCCGGAGCCGACATCGTCGCCCCTTCGGACATGATGGATGGCCGAGTGGCTTATCTGCGCCGCGCCCTCGACGCCGAAGGCTTTCAAGACGTGGGCATCCTCGCCTACACCGCAAAATACGCTTCCGCATTTTATGGCCCCTTCCGCGATGCGCTGGATTCCGCGCCCAAGCATGGCGACAAGAAAACCTACCAAATGGACCCCGCCAACCGCCGCGAGGCCTTGCGCGAAGCGCAGCTCGACGCGGCCGAGGGTGCCGACATGCTCATGGTGAAACCCGCGCTCGCCTACCTCGACATCATTTCGGACCTAAAGCAGAATACACACCTGCCGATCGCCGCCTACCAAGTGAGCGGCGAATACGCCATGATCAAGGCCGCCGCCGAACGTGGCTGGCTGAACGAACGCGCCGCATTTGTCGAATCCCTGACTTCTATCAAACGCGCAGGCGCGGATGTTATACTTTCTTACTTCGCGGACACCTTGTTCGAATAACCCTCCACAAAAGGTAAAACAGCAGATGAAACACGGCAGCCAAAGCATGAACAAACCTTATTCGATCACAGAAATCCTCAGCGAACTCGAAGCCTGGGCCACCAGCACGAGCGAGATCACCATCGGCCAACTCGTCAAACGTATCGGCGAGCGCGGCCTGGGCCTCGTGGTCGTGGTGCTCTCGATTCCCTTTTTGCAGCCCGTGCCGATGTTCGGCATGTCTACCGTGATTGGCGCCGTGGTGATGATCATGGGCCTAGCGATCTTTCTAGAGCGCGACCCCTGGATTCCACAAAAATTCGCCCAGCGTGTGATCCCTACCAAAACCATCCTCTCGGTGTGCACCGCGGGCCGCAAGGTTTTCGGCTTTACCGAGAAGTTCATCAAACCGCGCGGTCGTTTCATGCACGAAGGCGCCTCGCTCAAAAAAATGAGCGGCGCTTTTATCTTTCTCTCGGCATTCCTGCTCGCCCTGCCGCTGCCGATTCCCGGCACTAACATGCCTCCCGCAGCCGCGATGTTTTTCTTGGCGCTCGGATTCATTGAACGCGATGGCTATGTGATTGCCTTTGGTTATCTGTGCTTTTGGGTGACGGTAGCGTACTTTTCGTTTCTCGCCTGGGCGTCGTACCAGGGCGCTTCGTATGCCCTGCCCTTTTTGCAGTAAAAAGGGGGATAGCAACCCTTATGTTTATAGCCGTTTACAGATTTGATGTGAAAAAAGGTTTTGAAGCTGAGTTTCAAAATGCCTGGCATGATGGCACGAATGTCATCTACAAAAGACTCGGGAGCCTGGGGTCGCGCCTTCACTTGTCCGAGAAGGGTGAATGGATTGCCTATGCGGTATGGCCCTCCAAAGAGGTTTTTGACCAAGAGTGGGTTTTTACCGAGGCGGAAAAGGAAATTGTTTCTGCATTCCGGCAGTTCTGCACCGGCGCAGAACTACTCTACCGACTCGATGTCGTAGATGATTTGATCCGAACTCAGCCACACCAACCTTAAAGCCCGTGTCCCCTAGTTATAGTTCACCGGCTTGCGATGGTTGAGCGGTTGCGCGGGACGCGCGTTGCCGCGGCCGGCGAGCTTTTTGAGCACGGCGATCTGCTCTTTAGACGCCTCGACCGGCGTGTTGAGAACCGTCCAGCTCACGCCCTCGGTGCAAGGGGGATAGGTGATGGAGCCTTGGTAGGCGTAGTGTGTGGTGACCAGAGGCAAAAAGAGCGAAGGGTTGATCGGCTCGTTCTCCACAAATTCGCGACCCGGCACCGCCTTGGGCAAATGCTTCAGCAGAGTTTCAAGACCCGGGTTGGCTTTGCCTTCGCGAAAGACCACCGCAATGATGCCGAGTTTGGTTTGTGCCTCGTCGTAGTGCACGAGCTGCACTTCGAGAGGAAAGGTCTTTTTAGAGAACGAGTGTTCGGCGAGCGTGTGCAGCTGCATGGCCACCAGGTTCCAGCGCTGACCGTCGATCATCGTGTGGTTGCCTTTGGCGAAGGTCACCTGCAGCTTTTGCGAATGCGCTTCGATTTGGAAAACGCCGGGCTCATAGAAAAAGGCGAGCTTGCGGCCCACCATGGGTTTCGTCCACTTGAGGTTCACGGGCGATTGCTCGAGGCCCTTGCCGCAAAGAACGAAGCTCTCATTGAGAGCCGCCCACTTGGCCGGGCCGGCGTCCGCGTAATTCCAGGCCATCGCCTTCATTTCGGATTCGGCGGCCACGTCGCCTTCGGTGGCGGCTTCTTCGGTGGCAGCTGCCGCTTTGCCCGGGTCGCCGATCTCGGCGGTGGGCAGATCGTTCTTGCCCTTGATCACGATTTTGGCCGTGGCGTCGGGTTTGCTCGACGAACAGCCGAGAACGAAGGTGAATGCGATGAGCGAAGCCAGGTGAGAAATCTTCATTACTAAGATCTTAACCGATAACCGCTGCGAACGATAAACCAGTTGGCCGCGAAAAACGCAGCGCAAAAAACGAGCGTGATCGTGAGTGAGACCCCATAGCCCAGCTGCCCCACCCCAAGGAGAGAGGCACGAAAGGAGGAGATCAAATACGCCAGCGGGTTCACCAGCGAGAGCTGCGCCCAGGGCGCGGGAAGGTTCTCTACGGGGTAAAAAAGACCTCCCAAATAGATCAGCGGCAAAATGAGAAAGTTCGTGAACATGGTGAGGGTGTCAAAGCTCTTCGACCAAATCGCCGCAAGAAAGCCGAACTGGGCAAAGAGAAAGGACGAGAGCACCGCGATGAGCAGCGCCATGCCGGGATTGGCCCACGGCAACTCGGTAAAGCAGAGCCCCACGCCGAGCACGAGCCCTCCCACGAGAAGCCCCCGGATCATCGCCGCCACCGAATAGCCCATAATAAACTGCAGTGGCGTGAGCGGGGTCACGAGCAAGTCGACGATGCTGCCCATGTATCGCGACAAAAAGAGCGACGAGGAGACGTTGGCAAAGGAGTTGTTGATGATGCCCATGATCACAAGGCCCGGCACCACAAACTGCAGATAGCTGAGGTTTTCGTAGAGCGAGATGCGTCCGCCCAGCGAAACCCCAAAGACGAGAAGATAGAGCAAGGCGCTCACTAGCGGTGCCAGCAGGGTTTGCACCGACACCGAGAAGAAGCGTTTGATCTCTTTTTTGACGAGGGTTTTAAAACAAAGCGACGAATCGAAGCCCGGATCAAACACGGCCGCCCCCTTTTTTGGTGAGTTCTACGTAAATGTCTTCGAGGCGCGCGTCGGTGCCTTTGCCAAACTGATTCATGATGTTCGAGGTCTTGTCGTAGGCCACCATCTTGCCGCCATTGATGATCGCCAGGCGATCGCAAAGCGACTGGGCCTCTTCGAGGTAGTGCGTGGTGAGCAGGATCGTCATGCCCTCATCGCGCAGTTCGCGCACGAAGGCCCAAAGACTGCGGCGAAGTTCCACATCCACCCCAGCGGTGGGCTCATCGAGGATGAGCACTTTGGGGCGATGAACGAGAGACTTGGCGATCAAGAGGCGACGTTTCATGCCGCCCGAGAGCTCAAGGGGTTTTTTATGGAGGTGCGGCCCCAGGTCGAGCCGCTCGATGAGCCGCTCGCGCCACGCGGGATCGTCCTTACGCCCGAAATAACCCGAATGGATTTGAAGCGCCTCACCGACGCGGAAAAAGTTGTCGATGGCAATCTCTTGCGGCGTGACGCCAATGCGCGAGCGCGTGACTTGATACTGCGACTGCACGTCCGCACCAAAAACAGAAATCTTGCCGCTGGTGATGCGCACCAGTCCGCAGATCATGCCGATGAGCGTGCTCTTGCCGGCGCCGTTGGGGCCCAGCAGGCCAAAGATCTCTCCCGCAGAAATGGAAAAGCTCAGGTCATCGACAGCGCGAAGACCTGAGCCGTAAATTTTGGTGACGTTCTCGATGCTGAGAGCCAGGTCAGTTTGCGGCGCTTTCGGTTGGGACATTCTCAATAAGTCCTAAACCAACCGGTTTGCCATATCCACGCGGATCTACGACAGCCTTGAGAATCTTATCTTCGCGTTCCACCGCGCTGATGCGGCAGCCCAAGTCGCTATCAACCACCTTGTGCCCCATGGCAACGAGCTCTTTTTTGACATTGGACGTGAAGCCCGGCGCTTCGACGCGCAGCTCTTCGGGATACCACTGATGGTGAGTGCGCAGCGCGGATACCGCCGAATAGAGATCTTTCTCGCGGTACAAACGCTCGGTGAGCACGTTCGCGACGCACGAGATGATGCGCGTGCCCGAAGGCGTGCCGAGCGCCAGCATGGGCTTCCATTTTTTCATCACGAGCGTGGGGCTCATCGACGAGAGCGGACGCTTGCGCGCCTGAATCTCGTTAGCTTTGGAGCCTACCGCTCCGTAGAGGTTCGGAACGCCGGCAGCTACGGAGAAGTCGTTCATCTCGTTGTTCAAAAAGAATCCCGTGCCCGGTACCATCACTTGGGCTCCGAAAAATCCGTTCACGGTTTGCGTGGAGGCGAGCATGCTACCGCGCGCGTCCATCATCGAAAAGTGTGTCGTTTCGGTGGATTCTTTTTTCGCACCTTTGTTTGGATTGATGATGTCCCAGAGTTCGGGATCAGCGTCGCGCGAGGCTTTGGCCTTGGCCGGATCGAGGCTCGCAGCGATTTCTTTGGCATGTTTTTTAGACGACAGGCGACGAAAAGGCACCGGCACATAGTCTGGATCGCCCATGAACTTGGCGCGATCGGCAAAGGCCTTTTGCGATGCCGAAGCGAAAAGGTGGTAATGCGCGCTCGAAGCGGCGGGCACGTCTTTGATGTTCAGAGCTTCGAGCGTGTTCAAAATTTCCACCACTGCAGTGCCGCCCGAGCTCGGAGGGGGCATCGAGAAAATTTGGTAGTCGCCGATCACCGTGCGCACAGGATCCGTGCGCATTTTTACTTGGTAGCCGTTCAGATCAGATTGTTCGATGATACCGCCGCCGGCCTTCTGCTGCTCGACGATCGCCTTGGCCACATCACCGCGATAAAATCCGTTGCGGCCAGACTTGCCGATGGCTTCAATGGTTTTGGCGAGGTTTTCTTGCACCAAGAGATCGCCCGCTCGGAGCGCTTTGCCATTTTTAAAAAAGATCTCCGCAGCCTGAGAATCTTTGAGGAGCATGTCTTTAGAAATCTCCAGCGCGTAGGCGAGTTCCGCGTAAACCGGAAAACCTTCGCGTGCCAGTTTCACCACCGGCGCGAGCAGTTCCTTTACCGGAGTGCGGCCAAAGAGCATGTGGGCCTGCAGCACGCCGGCCACAAAGCCCGGCACGCCCGCGGCGCGCACGCCTTCGCGCGAGTCGATTTCTTTGAGCGTTTCACCGTCGAAGTACATCTTCGCGGTGGCTTTGCGGGGCGCCATTTCGCGGAAGTCGATGGCCATCACCTGACCACTCTGCCCGTGACGCAAGAGTAGGAATCCTCCACCCGCGAGACCCGTCGATTGAGGCCGCTCTACTGCAAGGGCAAAGGACATCACCACGAAAGCGTCGATGAGGTTTTTGGATTTCTCGTAAGCTTCGGCGGCGAGTTTGCCCGCGTATTCACTCTGCGAGGCCGCGACAAAGTCTTTGGCCGTGAGCTCTTTTTGCGGGCGCACTTTGAAGTAGTCTTCGGCGCTGGTGGCGACCGAAGGGTTTTTGAGCGACTTCGTGGAGCCGCCACCCTTGGTGCCGCAAGCCGAGAAGAGGAGCGTCGTGATGAGAACGAAAGAGGTTTTGCTAATCAAATTCGACATTTGTCTATCAGCGTAATGCGCTTTGCGCCCAAAACCTAGACCTCGTCATATCATTGGCAAAGACTCACACTTTGCTAAATAAGAATTGTCATCCCCTGGGGGAAATTGACTGGACCCTGGGGACTCCAAACGCTATGCGTTAGGGGCATGTTTCAACGAATGAGCCAAATTCTCCTCGTTTTGATGGCCCTCTGCGTAAGCTCCCTCGCAACGGCCCGAGATCCGGGCAGCCCTTTTTTGAAACCCTCGATCTTCTTCCGCATCGAAAAAACGGAGGAGCTTGCGGAGCGCTATCCCGAAGTGGAGTCCGAGTGGGCTCGCCTCATCGCCATCTACCCTCAACACAACAGTCATTTTCATTCTCAGCGCGAAATGCAAGACATGGCCGGTTCCCTGGCGCGGCTCTACGCCACGGCGCTCGACATGCGTAACCGGCTGATCTCGGAGCCCCCTGCGAGCACGCCTTTCGTCGATGAGGCCACCATGCTCCGCGAAAGTTTCGAGTCGCTGCACAGCATTGTCCTGAAGGGCGCCCAAAAGGCAAGACCCTGGCACCAATACTTCAAGGTCTTCGACAGCGTCGCCATCCCCAACCGCTTCACGGAGGCTTTCTTTCATGAACTCAGCTTTCACGTGCGCGTGCCGCGCACCAACCGCGATTTGTGGATGCGCTCTCACTTGCAACCGGTACCTCTTAGCATCGCAGCTTTTGAAACGCGCAACGGTACTTACGAAGCGCTCGAAACCTACAAGAGCTGGCTCCGCGATCTCAGCCACTCGAGCGACTTGCGCGAACTTTTTGTAGCCCAGTCGGAGCGGCTACTGCACGCCGCCGAGGTCATTGCTCCCCCCAAAGAAGAGCGCGTCAGCCTGCCGGCCGACGCCAAGGTGCTCAGTTATGTGCTCACTGGCATCACCGAGGTTTTCAACCTCGCGCTTCATTACCACGTCAACCCACGCGAGATCGCCCTGCGCGGCCACTTCGCCCAGTTCCATATGCAGAACCAAGTCGACCTCATCGCAAATCTCGACAACCTACGGGCCTCGCCCCAACTCGCCTGGGAATTTGTGGAGCGGCACACCTCCCTCTCCGGAGACGGTCCGGTACGTCGCCGCAAGCGCGACATCTTCGGCCAACACGACATCGTCCAACTCATTCACCATCTCACCCAAAACGGCATGCACCTCATTGTGGAGTCGCACGTGTACAAAGACCCGGTGATGAGCCCCGAGCTCAAAACGAGTGGCGCCCAGGATATCGAGGTCAAAATCCAGATCTCTGCGGAATCGAAGGCCCCCGTGCGCGTTGGCGGCCCCAGCAGCAATACCTTTATGGCCCTCGGCACTGAGTTTCACACCGTAGCGTATTTCCGCACCCTGGTGATCGACGATCGACCCGAAACCGACGACTTCATTCGCGACTTGATCTTAGAGAAGCTCGAGGCGATTCCTCCGACTCTCGAGGAAATCAAAGCCGTCTCCGCCGGCATCGGAAGCCGCTGCACCGAGCTCGTGGCCCGAATCACTCATCCGTAGTAGAAAAAGGCCCATGCAAGTCACCAGCTCGCACCGCAGCTTCGAAGGCCATACGCAGTTCTGGGAGCACGAGTCGCGCTGCACCCGCAGCCGCATGCGCTTTGCCACCTTCGTGCCCGCAGGTACGGTGCGCGGAGCGCTGATCTGGCTCTCGGGCCGGGGGCGCGATTCCAACGAAACCAATTTCATCACCAAGGCGGGCGCGCAGCGCTACCTCGCCGAGCACGGCATGATGGCGATCTGTCCCGACACCTCGCCGCGCGATCTGGACTTGCCCGGCGTGCGCGATGAGGAGATCTTCGGCGAGGGCGCGAGCTACTACGTGAACGCCACGACGCCCGGCTACCGCGACCACTACCGCATGTACGATTATGTGAACGATGAGATTTACGGCATCTTGCAAAATCACTTCGGCGTCAAGAAGATCGGCATCTCGGGTTACTCGATGGGAGGCCACGGCGCGCTCACCATCGGCCTCAAGCACGCCTTCAAATATACGAGCCTCTCGGCCTTCGCCCCTCTCGCCAATCCCACCAAAAACGTGCGGGCTCAGCGCGCCTTTCGCGGCTACTTCGGCGAGGATCGAGAGCTGTGGGAAACCCACGACGCCACCTCTTTGATCTACGATGCCCATAGGCATCCAAACCCGATTCTCATCGACCAAGGCCTGGCGGATGAGTTTCTCGAAACGGGGCTGCTCACGCGGAACTTTGAAAGCGCGTGCCAAAAATTAAAGCAGCCGCTCGAGATCCACTACCGCGAAGGCTACGACCACAGCTATTACTTTGTGGCGACCTTCATCGAGTCGCACGTCCGACACCACGCGAAGTTTTTATAGGCCGCCCCAGTCCTTGACCTTCCTTTTACCAGTCGGCGCGGCTGATCTTGCAGCTGATATCGCCGGTGCGCAGCGAACGGCGGCCGCGGCTGAGCTCCACGCGGTTCTGGCTCAGGTTCCCCTCGCCGCCGTAGAAAAAGCGCATCTCTTCGCCGCCCTTGGTGCTGATGCCGCTCAGGGAGAGCGAGAGCAGTTCGCCGTCTTTGATCCAGATCGTGTGCTGCGGCAGCAGGAACTTGGCAAAAGCGCGGCCATTGACGGCCACATGCACCGGCTCGCCCGCTAGGGTGCGGCGGTTGGCATCGATCTCGCCATCGACGTTGATGGTGTGAGTGAAGACCTCTTGACCGCGGTGCACGAGAGCCGTGGCCACGCAGCTAAAGGTGTAATAGTCGTTTCTAAAATTGCCGCCGCTGCGGGCGATTTGATAGCCCGTTTCGTATTGGTTGTACTGGTTGGCCGCCACGGCGTTCATGGCCGAAAGTCCCGCCGCCAGGGCGAGTGCGTGCATCACATTGCGTTTCATCTTGATTCCTCCTCATTTTCCGAACACCGCCCCGCTTGAAGCGCTGCGGTCTTTAGTGGACCCCCGTCCTCTAAAACTGAAGAAAATTTAACTGCTGCTTTTGAAAATGCACAAATCAATTTTCGTTAATGTCGGGAAAAGGGCGGCGCTCAGCGGCAATCCGGATGTACGAGCGTTTCGCCCGTTTGCGAGTTCCACCAGATGCGCGGCTCGCGGAAGGCCGCGCGGGTCGCGTCAAACTCTTCGGGCGAGACCAAGTGAAAGCCCCGGCGATTGAGATACCACACGAAGTACGATTCCATACGGTAGAGCTGGCTCTCGGGCTCGGCCACGTAAACTTCGCAGCGTTCGGGCAGGGCGTTGATCTGCGCGCCGAGCTGGGCAAAACGCTGGCCGCGATCACCGGTCGCGCTCGTACCCCGGTAGGCAAAGAGCATCCCCATCACCGCGAGGGCTAGCACCGACCAGCGAAGGCGCTGGGCCATGAGCGCAGAAAGGCTCACAAAGCGCTGCACGATCTCCCAAGCGGCGTAGCCTCCGAGCGGGGCGAGCAGCAAATAAGTCGGATGCAGGTAATGCGGCAAACGCACATGGCTCGTGGAAAAGGCCACGATGAGCACGGCAAAAAAGATCAGCGCCAGCTTCGACCACGATCGCAAAAAGGCTTCGGCAAAGGCCGGGCGCTTGTGTATCCAGTAGGCGCCCACGGGAACCGTCCACCACCATGGCCAACCATAGCGCAAGATCACCGAAGGATAAGCCCACCACGACCAAGAATCCTGGTAAAGCTCGGGCCGGCCTCGATCGGTGACATAAGAGCGAAAAACTTGTTCTTTGATATAGCGACCGAGGAGCGAGGTGCCCGCGGCGGGGTCCCAGCTCATCACCCCCCACAAAAGAAGAGGCGTCATGGCCGCCACGCCGCAGACCAAAAACCACAGACCCTTGCGCCGCAGCCAGTGGGCGTCTTGCTTGATGGCAAAAAGCACGTAAGGCGTAAAGGCGGCGCAAAAGAGCAGCCCCACCACGCCCTTGGCAGCCGTAGAAATGGCGGCGCCAAGCGCGGCGAGTACGAGCCAGCGCCATCGCAGTTCGAGCCCAAAAAAGAATTCAAAAGTGCCGATCGCAAAGAGGATCGCACCCAGACTCAAAGGCGCTTCGAGCATGCTCGTGGCGGCGTATTTAGTGTAATGACCAAAGGTCAAAAGCAAGGCAAGCGTCCAGGCGGCCACCGGCCATGAGTGCCGGCGCCAGAGCCAGGTGAAGAGAATGAGCAGGGCCAAAGCGCCCGGAATCGCCCCGATGGCGCGCGCCGCGCCGTCGCTCGTGCCGAGCACGGAGAGCACCCCGGCACCCCACTGAAAGGTGTAGGGCGGATGTTCAAAGAAAACCGGGAACATGACCTTGCCAAGCGGAGCCCAGGGGTGGCCGTTCACCAGAATCGACTTCGCGAGGCCCGCGTACATGGCGGCGTCTGAGGCGAGGCCCTGTGCCGCAAAACGTCCAAAAAACACTGTGAGGATCATGAAAAAAGCCCAGAGCCAGCGTTCGTCCTTCACAGTCTTCACAAGCTTGCTTATAACATTTTTATGGAACTTGAACTGCACCCCTTCGAGCATTCTTCGACCACGAAGCTCTTCGAAGTTCGGGCCGAGTGGCACCTCACCGACGACAACGTGCTGCACCTACATTCTACGGTGACAGGCCCAGTGCATTTCCTCGATTACGACCGCAGCAGCGCGCCCGAGGCCAAGGATGAGCTTTGGAAAAAAACCTGCTTCGAATTCTTCGCCCTGAAGCGCAACAGCACCGAATATGTGGAGTGGAACTACTCACCCGGAGGCGACTACCAACGCTACCGTTTTTCGGCCTATCGCGAACGCTTGGAGGGCAGCCCGGCGCCCCTCGCAACCGACGCCAAAATCGACTGGAAGATCACCGGTGAGAGCCTCGACGTGCGCGTCGCCGTCCCCCTTCCCTACGAAATCCAAAAGATCCAAATTTGCTGGGTGATGAAGGTCAAAAGCGACGTCCCCTCGTATTGGGCCCTCGGCCACACCTCGTCCAAACCCGACTTTCACAACGTCGACGCCTTCCACCAATGCGGCGCGTAAAGCAGCCCCGTGAATCACACCCGCCCCAATGTAATGGTTGAATCACTTTCCCTATGGATTTAGTCACATTAGTATAGGTCCTGAGCTCTAAATTTCGGACCGAAAAGGAAATAAAATATCCGTGTCTAAATGGACTTACTTTCAGGGGGCGAATGCCGCCTACATCGACGACCTCTTTGAACAATACCGTAAAGATCCCACGAGCGTTGAAGACACTTGGCGTTCGTTTTTTGAAGGCATGGAACTCGGCGCCGAAATGAGTGGCGGTGGCACCTCCGCGAATGCTCCGCGCGCCATCGAATCGGCTGACCTCAACAAAGAAGCCAAGGTCACCGAAGTCATCAACTTTTACCGTTCGCGCGGAAGATTCCTCGCCAAGCTCGATCCTCTCGGCATGAAACCGCCGCAAGAGCGTTTCGAACTCAAAAAATTCGGCCTCAGCGAAGCGGATCTCGGCGAGACGTTCACCGCCGGTACGCTGATCGGTCTCGGCAAAGCTTCCTTGCGCGACATCATCGCGCGGCTCGAGCAAACTTACGCCAACACCATTGCCGTCGAATACAAACACATTCAGCAGGCCGAACGCGTGGAGTGGCTCCAGCAACACATGGAATCGAGTGGCAACCGTGAACCTCTGAGCAAAGAAGTGCGCAAAAAAATCTTGCAGCGCCTCACGGATTCGGAAGTTTTTGAGAATTTCCTGAACTCGCGCTTCGTCGCGCAGAAACGCTTTTCGATCGAAGGCGGAGAGGCGCTGATCCCCGCGCTCGACCGCATCGTCAACGTCGCCTCTAACACGGGCGCCAACAACATCGTGATGGGCATGGCCCACCGCGGTCGCCTCAACGTGCTCGCCAACTTTTTCGGCAAGAACTACGAATACATCTTCACCGAGTTCGAACAGTCCTACGAACTCAAGTTCAACCGCACCGAAGGCGACGTGAAGTACCACATGGGCTACTCAGCCGACATCATCACCGAGAACGGTGAGTCGATGCACCTCTCGCTCGCCAACAACCCCAGCCACCTCGAGTTCGTGAACCCGGTGGTCGAGGGCATTGCGCGCGCCAAGCAAAATGAACAGAACGACGTGAACCGTGGCAAAGTGATTCCGATCCTCATCCACGGCGACGCGGCCTTTGCCGGTCAGGGCGTTGTTTTTGAAACTCTGAACTTCTCGCAAGTGGCGGGCTACTGGACGGGTGGCACGGTGCACATCGTGATCGACAACCAGGTGGCTTTCACCGCCACTTCCAACGAAACCCGCTCCACGCCCTACTCCACGGACGTGGCCAAGATGCTCGCGGCGCCCATCTTCCACGTGAACGGCGACGATCCCGAAGCGCTCTACTACGCCGCGCGCCTCGCCACCGAGTACCGTCAAAACTTCAAGTGCGATGTGTTCATCGACCTGATCTGTTACCGCAAATACGGCCACAACGAGTCCGACGAGCCCGCGTTCACTCAGCCGCTGATGTATAAGAACATCCGCACGCGCAAGAGCGTGCGCGAACTCTACGCCGATCGCCTGGTGGCCGAAGGTGTGATCACGGCCGAAGAAGTTCAGGCGATGATCGACACCCTCACGCAAAAGATGCAACTGGCGCTCGACACCACGCGCGCCGAAAAACCGCAGCCCTTCGTGTCGTCGTATCAGAACAAGAACTGGAAAAAGTTCCGTTCGCTCGACGAAGTGAGCGACATGTTCAAAGAAGTCGACACGCGCGTGAAGAGCGAAACGCTCCTCGAGCTTTCACAAAAGCTGAACCAAGTGCCCGAAGGCTTCCACCTGCACCCCAAGCTGCAGCGTCTCTTCGAAGCCCGCGGCAAAGCCGTGGAGCAAGGGCACGGCCTCGACTGGGGCACGGTAGAAGCCCTCACCTTTGCTTCGCTGCTAAAAGACGGCTACGGCGTGCGCCTCTCGGGCCAGGACGCCGAGCGCGGCACCTTCTCGCACCGTCACTCGGTGTGGAACGACGTTGAGTACGGCAACCGCTACGCTCCCCTGCAGAACCTCGGCGAAGACGCCAAGTTTCACGTCATCAACTCGACCCTTTCGGAGGCCGGCGTGCTGGGCTTTGAATACGGTTGGTCACTCGCCACACCGATGTCACTGGTGATCTGGGAAGCGCAGTTCGGAGACTTCTTCAACGGCGCCCAAGTGATCATCGACCAGTTCATCTCATCAGGCGAATCCAAGTGGCGCCGCGCGAGCGGTCTTGTGATGCTCTTGCCCCACGGCTACGAAGGCCAGGGCCCCGAGCACTCGAGCGCCCGCATCGAACGTTTCTTGCAATCTTGTGCCAACGACAACATGTCGGTGGGCAACTTCACCACGCCCGCAAACCTCTTCCATGCCCTGCGCCGCCAAATGCTGCGCGACTTCCGCCGCCCGCTCGTGGTGGCCACGCCCAAGTCGCTGCTGCGTCATCCGCTCGCAGTGTCAACGCTCGACGACCTCTCTAAGGGTTCGTTTCAAGAGGTCATCGACGATCACCGTCCCGTCAAAGAGAGCGGTCGCAAGATCCTCATCTGCTCGGGCAAAATTTATTACGACCTGCTCGCCAAGGCCGAAGAGAAAGACCTCAAGAACGTGGTCATCATCCGTCTCGAGCAGCTCTACCCTTGGCCCGAAGCCAAACTCGCTGCCATCCTGAATCAGTACAGCAAAGATTCGCAGCTGTTCTGGGTGCAAGAAGAGCCACGCAACATGGGCGCCTGGACTTATGTCTGGTCGATGTGGAGCGGCGCCATTGAGAGCTTCGGCGACAAGCACATGCACGGCAAAGAGATCCGCTACATCGGTCGCGAGGTCGGAGCCGCTCCGGCCGTCGGCTCGTATAAGAAACACGTTCACGAACAAGAAACTATCGTAGAGAAGGCATTGTCATAATGAAATTAAATATCGTAGCCC
>DATLIP010000103.1:0-5055 GCA_035539375.1 Bdellovibrionota bacterium
GAAAAAAGAAAAGATGTCCGCCGGACGTGCATCTCTGATGAGCATGTCTTTAGGCATGCATATGCCCGAGCTCGACTTTGATACCGATAAAGTCATTGAAAACCTTCAAGCTCACAACGCGGAGATCAATGAGAAGATGAGGTCAAACGAGAAGAGCAAGTTAACCGAAACTCTCAAACTCACCAACGCGATGGCTGAGCAATACAAGATGAACAATCTTTTTGGGCCCATGATGCGTAAACAGCACGACAAAGAGATGAAAGAAGTCGAAACGATGGAGTTTTATAAGGCCGAGTTCGTCGACGACCCCGAAGTTGAAGCTGAATAAGGAGTGTCAACGCTCCACGAATAAAAAACCCCGCCGTCGCGAGACGGTGGGGTTTTTTTATGGGTATTTCTTTACGTACTTATAGCTCGAGTACTCGCCGATGCGCCAACCGGTGAGACGTTCCACCAGGTCTGCTGACCACAGCGACAGATACTGCGCCCAATCGGTGATTTTCTGTGCGGCAAAGGGGTCGTAGCCTTCCAGTTGCTTCGCGCGCTCGCGGATCAGCGACGGCAGCTCGCCCCGGAACTTACGCACGCCAAATTGTTTGACGTAGAGCAGATCCTGATCGGTGACCTTCTTCGCGGTATCCCCATGCCAGAGACGATTGAAAGAGTTTGTCTTTGCGATCATCGTCGCGATGGGGCGCACCCAGCCGTAATGGTTGACGTGTGCGCTGGAGAGCGCCGCGCGTCCCTTGCGCCAAGTGCCGTTCACCTGCGGAATGCGAAAGCCCTGGGCGTCTCCGTAGGAACGGAGCCCGGAGGATTTTTTGATAACGCGAGCTTCCTTGCGGTACCACTTGCGGTTGGCGATCACGTAGGTGAAGTTTCCGTAGAAGTGTCGCCAATGAAAAGAAAGCGCGTCGACCGATGGGTCTTCGGCGAAGCGCTGGAGATCGCGGCGAATCGTGTCGTATTCGCGCTCGTCGAGACCCTCGTCGGCCTGGATATAAAAACACACGTCATATTGGCAGTGGTCTAGCGCGACGTTGGTTTGTCGGCTCAATTCGAGGCCGCCCTTCATGCTTTTCGGGTCCCAGGGGGAGTCGACGAATTTCACGGGGCAAGGCAGTTGCGGCGCCAGCGCGCGCAGGGATTCGTAAGTGGAGTCGTCGTTGTCGCCCACGGCGATCACGAGCTCGTCTACCACAGGGGCGAGCGACTTCAGGGCTTCGATGTAGGGATATCCGAGCTTGTCGCCGTTGCGAATGATTGAGAAACCACTGATCATGACTTAAGTTAAAATCTATGACGCAGGAACTGGTCGGTCAAGTTAGGTCGCTACTCACAAATCCGCCCGCCCGCGGTGCTATTGCCGTGCTGGGGGATTTGGGTCTCGACAAGTACGTTTTCGGTGCCGTGGAGCGCGTGTCGCCCGAAGCGCCGGTGCTCGTGCTGCACGCCGAACGCGAAGAGTTCCGCCTGGGCTGCGCTGCCAACGTGCTTCGCAACCTCGCCGCTCTGGGGAGCGAAACGCACCTCAAGCTAGGTGTTTACGGAATTTCGGGCGACGATGCGAACGCCGACGCCATGACCGCACAGATCGAAGCCCTCGGCGACATCGACGATATGGTGATCCTGCGCGACGCCTCACGCCCCACCATCGTGAAAACGCGCTTCATTGCGGGTTCGCACCATCAGCTGCTCCGCTGCGACGTGGAATCTTCGGCTTCGGTGAAGGCGAGCCTCGTAGAAGATCTCAAAAACAAAATCAAACACGCTCCGCATCCCTATTCGGTGCTCGTGATCGAAGACTACGGCAAGGGGCTCTTGCAGCCCGCTATGCTCGCCGATCTTTTTGCCTGGGCGCGTGAACATGGCGTGATGACCATGGTCGATCCCAACCGCAACACCGATCCTCGCGCCTATGCGGGCGCCGATCTCATCACCCCGAACATCCTCGAAGCGGAGATCTTGCTCGGGCGTTCGCTGCAAAAGGGCGCCTCGGACGAGGTCACCGAGGCTGCGGCCCGTGAGATTCAGTCCAAATTTCAGATCAAAAACGTGGTTCTCAAGCGTTCCGCACACGGGATGACCCTTGTGGACGCCACGGGCCAGGTGGCTCACTTCGCTGCCCGCGCCAAAGAGGTCTTCGACGTGACGGGTGCCGGCGACACGGTTGTAGCGGTCCTTGCCGCCGCCCGAGCCTGGGGTGCCGACCTGATTACAGCTACTTACCTGGCAAATCTGGGGGCTGGTCTCGTGGTGGCCAAGGCTGGAGCGGCCACGGTGGACCGCGCCGAGCTGATCGACGCACTAGATCATAACCACTAGGGCTGACCTTCCATCGGGGGCTGCCGCTACCCGCTAAAACCTGAGCAAAATCGGCTTAAGATTTCGCGCCTTTTTGTCGATCCGTGAGTCATGTCGATAGTGGCGCGATTCCCTCGGTTTGCGGTAACATTCTCCCTCCTTTTGGGGAGCCTTGCCTGCACCAAAACTCCCGAGCGCGGCACTTACGGCGCCTTTGACCGCATCCTCAGCCCTTTGCCCGGCCAATCCAAAGTCAACGAAGAGTATCGCGACAAAGCGCTGCGCCTCAACGCCAAGTACTACTATGTGCTCGGCGAATACCTCGCGCGCAAACGCGATCTGAGCGGCGCGCTCAAAGCGCTTGAGCGCGCTCGCACTTTCGACGAAGGCGAGCCGGAAATTTATTTCTCGCTCTCCGGAGTTTATCTGCAAATCGGCAAGGTCGAAGAGGCCGAAGCGCTGCTTCGCCGTACGCTAGAACTCAATCCGAACCACTTTTCGGCTCTGCTCGACCTCGCTCAGCTCATCAAAGGCAATGGCTCGCTCGCCGAAGTGCACGAGCTCTTTACCCGCGCCGCCAAAATTGATCCGGATGCCGACGAAGCCGCTCTTGGCCTCGTGGTGCTCGAGATGGCTAGCAAGGAATACCGCAAGGCGCGCAAGTCGCTCACGAGCTTCATCGCGCGCAAGCCCGACTCGCACTTGGGTTATTTTTATCTCGGTACGCTCGAGCAGGATCTGGGCAACTTCGCTCAGGCCGAACGGAATTACAAAAAATCCCTCGAGCTGCGCCCCGATTTTGTGCGTGCGACGGCCTATTTGGGTCAGATCTACGAAAGTCAGAACCGTGGCGACGAAGCGCTCACGCTTTTTGAGGCGGCCTCGGAATACGCGCAGGGCGCGTCGTTTCTCAAGCGTATCGGCGAGATTCGCAGCGAGCGCAAAGAACCCGAAGCGGCTCGTCGCGCCTTTGCCTCTTACCTCGAAGTTGATGGAGACGACGCTGAGGTCATGCTTCGTCTCGCGTTTTTGGAACTCGAAGCCAAAGATTATCAGGCAGCAGAAAAGCATTTTCGCCGCATCACCGAGCTGAAGCCCGAGTTCGCCTCGGCCTATTATTTTGTGGGCGTGCTTCTCGAAGAAAAAAAGCAGTACAAAGAAGCTCTCGAATGGCTCCAAAAGGTGCAGAGCGGATCTTCGGTTTCGCTCGACACGGTCAAGGCGATGGCGCGCATTTACGCCGAGATCAAAGAGGTCGACTCCGGCTGGAAGCTCTTTGAAAAGGTTTACCGCCAAGACCCCAAGGTGAGCAAAGTGGATCCCGAAAAGCTGCTCGTGGAGATGGTGGGCTTTCTCGCCAAAAACGAGCGCACCAACGAGGCGCTGAAATTTGCCGACGAGGGCATCAAGAAGTTCCCCGATAGCGAAACTCTGCACTATCACCGCGCCCTGGCGCGCGAAGCCAAGGGCGAGCCGGTTCAGGCCGCGCGCGACATCGAGTTCCTCATTGAAAAGAAGAAGACCAAGAACCCGGCGATTCTAAACTTCGTCGGCTACGTTTTTGCCGACGAGGGCGTTTCGTTGCCCAAGGCGGAGCAATACATTCGCCAGGCGCAAAAGATTCGTCCCGAGGATCCTTTTATCGCCGATTCGCTGGGCTGGGTGCTTTTCAAGCGCGGCGATTTCCGTGGCGCCGAGACCTGGTTGCGCAAAGCGCACAAAGAGGCCCCCGAAGAAGTGGTGATTCTCGAGCACCTCGCGGATTGTCTTGTAAAGTTGGGCTCTTTGCAGGAAGCTACGGATCTCTATGCCAAGGCACTGCAAAAAGGGCACAAAAAGGCTTCCGACCAAGCTCGGTTGCGCATCAAGCACGACAACCTCTCGAGCCAAGTTCGCGCTCTCTGCGCTAACGGCGGCCCTGACACTGCTTGCCGCGTCGTGCGCGACCCGCGAACGCCCGCGTCCGAGACCCATTAAGATTCTCGATTGTTCCGACATCTCTAGGGAGCTGATCCAGCGCGACCGCACCTTTCAGGCGGTGCGCGGCTCGGCAACCATTCGCGGCGATCAAATGTCCTTTGATGCCGACATCGCTGCGCGTTCTCCCGACGAGTTGCGTGTGGAGGTTGCCGGTCCCTTGGGCGTCAAGGTGGGGCTGCTCGTGATGAATCCCGAGTGGGTACGCTTTGTGGTGCCGCGCGAGAAGCTCATCATGCAGATTCCTAAATCAGAACTCGACCGCAAAACCCTGCGCGCCGATCGCTTTCTTTCGGCGATCGTGGTTCCGCTGCCGCCCGATTTGCTAGTGGCGGCCGTTACCACGCAGAGTCCACTCGCTGTGGGCGCCAAGATGCTCGCGTGTCGCTACCAGGCCGAAAAAAACGTTTACGAGTTGAGGCTCGCCGATGCGCGCTCCAAGGGCGGGACGATTCTTTCGGTGGATCCAACCACTTTGGCACCAGTTGAGTGGCAGCGCTACGAAGCCTTCTTGCCTGACCTGGGCTCCGAACAGACCGAGCGTCATTCCTATCGTATCGTTTTCAAAGACCTTCAGGGTCAGGGCCTCTCCACGATTCCGGCGCGCGCGACCTTGTGGTCGTACCCGGCAAACTCACCCATTTCGGAACTAAAATGGGTACGGGTGGAAGTGTGGCCGGACGCCACCAAAGAGGTCTTCGATTTTAAACACAGCGCAGCTTTCAAAGTTAAAGATTATTAAGGAAAACTCGCGTTTGACTTGTAGATACTGAG
>DATLIP010000104.1:0-12127 GCA_035539375.1 Bdellovibrionota bacterium
GGACAGGACGCTTAGCAATACGCGCTCCCCTACTGATCAGGGATATTAAAACATAACCCTGTTAGTTTTTTTATTTTACGGGAGGGAATTCCCGACGGAGCGCTCCGGCACTCCAATCGGGATTTCCGTTGAAGCCATGAATGACATCCGCAAGGAGCTGCGACGCAGTCTTGCCTCCATTCCGGAATCCGCTGTACTCAGCGAGCCGGTCAAAACGCGCCTTATTGAAGACTTACGCGCGCACGGCCCCGAATCTACCCTCGGCATTTACTATCCGCTCTCGCGCTGGAAAGAGATCTCCATGCTCTTTTTAGAAAACGAATTCGCCGGCCGCTGCGCCTTCCCGAAGATCGCCGCCGGGGAGATGAAGTTTTACCTTGCGAGTTCTTCGGAGCTCACGGCGAACCGAGAGTTCCCCGAGCTCAAAGAGCCCGCCGGCGAAGCCACCCGTGAAGTGCACCCCGAAGTGATCTTTGCCCCCGCCACTGCGTGCGACCGCCAAGGTCAACGCATCGGCAAGGGTGGCGGTTATTACGACCGCTACCTCAACCAAAACCCCGAAGCCATCGCCATTGGCGTGATCGACGACAGCTGCCTGTACAGCGCCTTTGAACCCGAGTGGGTTCAAGCGCACGATCATCCCGTGGCGTTCGTCCTTACCCAATCTCAATACTTCCATACCGAAGGAGCTACAAAGAAATGACCACAACCCTTATTATCACCGCAATCGTTGCCCTGTTCGTGGGCGCCTCGATCGGCATCATCCTGTTCCGCATCCAGCGAAAACAGGTCATCGCCTCGGCCCAGTCCAAATCGCAGCACATCACCCGTGAGGCCCGCTCCAAAGCCGACGACATCAAACGCGATGCCGAACGCAAAGCGCGCGACGCCGTCGACGAAGCCCGCCGCAAGTTCGAAGATTCCGTGCGCGAAAAGCAAGAAGAAGCCCGCCGGGCCGAACAGCGCGCCAAGGACCTCGAGCGCAATGCCGAACGTGAACGTTCGGAACTGAACGAAACCAAAGAAAAGGCGGAACGCATTCGCGAGCGCGCCGAAAAGGCCGAGCAAGAGTACCAGCGCCTCTCCGCCAGCACGCAAAAGTCCGAATTGCACTTCAATGAGCAACTCGAAGTTCTCAAAAAAGAGCTCGAGAAGGTCGCCTCGATGACCCAAAAAGAAGCTCGTGAAACTTTGATGAAAACCATCGAAGAAGACGCCAAGCTCAACTCGGCCAAACTGATTCGCGCCATCGAAGAGAACACCAAAGACGAATCCGAGAAGCTCGCCAAGCGCGTGATCTCGGTGGCGATCTCGCGCTACTCGTCGGACTATATCCCCGAGCGCACCACCTCTTCGGTATCGCTACCTAGCGACGAAATGAAGGGCCGCCTCATCGGTCGCGAAGGCCGTAACATCCGCGCCATCGAAGCCGCCACGGGCTGCGACCTGATCATCGACGACACCCCTGAGACCGTGATCGTGAGCTGCTTTGATCCTGTTCGCCGCCACATCGGCAAGACGGTGCTCGAGACCCTCATCAACGACGGCCGCGTGCACCCCTCGCGCATCGAAGAGATCGTGGACAAGGTCACCAAGAACGTCGATAAGCAAATCAAAGAAGCCGGCGAAAAGGCCTGCGTGGAGCTCGGCATCCTGGGCATGCACCCCGAACTGATGAAAGTCATCGGCCAGCTGCAGTACCGTTTCTCTTATAGCCAAAACCAGTACCACCACGTCATCGAAGTGGGTCACCTCTGCGGCCTGATGGCCTCTGAGCTCGGCCTCGACATCAAACAGGCCCGCCGCGCGGGTCTCCTGCATGACATCGGCAAAGCGCTCACGCACGAAGTCGACGGCTCGCACGCCGTGATCGGTGCAGATCTTTGCAAAAAGTACGGTGAATCGCCGGAGATCGTTTACGCGATCCGCGCCCACCACGAAGACGTCAAACCCGAATCGTGGCTCGATTTCCTCGTGATCGGTGCCGACGCCATCTCGGGCGCGCGCCCGGGTGCCCGCCGCGAACAACTCGACAACTACGTCAAGCGTCTCGAAGACCTCGAGCGCATCGCGAACCAGTTCCCCGGCGTGGAGCGTAGCTTCGCCGTGGCTGCCGGTCGCGAAGTGCGCGTCCTCGTGGAGAACTCCAAGATCAACGACGAAAAAGCCATCATGCTCTCGCGCGACATCGCCAAAGCGATTGAAAACGACATGGTGTACCCCGGACAGATCAAGGTTACCGTCATCCGCGAAACCCGCGCAACGGCGCTGGCGAAATAACGATGAGAGTTCTATTCATCGGCGACATCGTAGGCTCGAGCGGACGCGAAATCGTCCGCGCGCTGCTGCCTAAGATCAAAGCCAAGTACGCCATCGACATCACCGTCGCCAACGGTGAGAACATGGCAGGCGGCTTTGGCGTGACGCCCGATTCGTACCAAGAAGTGATGCAAGCCGGCGTGGATGTCATGACCGGCGGCAACCACTCCTTCGACAAAAAAGAAGCTTATCCGCTGCTGCAGGACGAACCTTACCTGCTGCGCCCGGACAACTACCCTCCCGAGCAACCCGGCAAGGGTTGGTGCCTCTACTCCAACTCGCGCGGTCAAAAGCTCGGCGTGATCAACATCATGGGCCGCACTTTCATGGATCCGCTCGACTGCCCTTTTCGCCGCGCCACCGAGCTCGTCGACAAGCTTCACGCGCACACCAAGTGCATCCTCGTGGATTTCCATGCTGAGGCGAGCTCCGAGAAGATGGCTATGGGCTGGCACCTCGACGGAAAAGTCTCCTTCGTGGTGGGCACCCACACGCACGTACAGACGGCCGACGAACGCATCCTCCACCACGGCACCGCTTTCCTCACCGACTCGGGCATGACTGGTCCTTACGACTCGGTGATCGGCGTGAAAAAAGAGATCATTGTGAACCGCTTTCTCTACAAACGCGGCGCCCGCTTTGAAGTGGCTACCAATGATCCGTGGTTCTGCGGAGCGGTTGTTGAAATCGACCCCGCCACCGGCCACGCCCTCTCGATCGAACGCCTGCGCTACGAAGGACTCAACGCCGAAGTTTGAACGGCGAAAGAAAAGAATTATGGCAAAGAACGAAACGTCTGAATCCTCCACCCCGACCTACTCCGCCGAAGTGCTCGCGCAGGCCAAAAAGCAGCTCGAGATCATTCGGCGTGGCGTCGAGGAGATCATTCCCGAGGCCGAACTTTTCGAAAAACTTTGCAAGTCGCTCTCCACGGCCAAACCTCTGCGCGTGAAGCTCGGCGTGGATCCCACTCGCCCTGACTTGCACCTTGGCCACACCGTGGTCATGCAAAAGCTCAAGGACTTTCAGGACTGCGGTCACCAGGTGATCTTTCTCATTGGAGACTTCACCGCGCAGATCGGCGACCCCAGCGGCCGCAGCGAAACGCGCAAGCCGCTCTCCAAGGATGAAATCAAGGTCAACGCCAAGACCTACGCCGACCAGGCGCTGAAGATCCTCAATCCTTCCAAAACTCAAATCGTTTTCAACTCACAGTGGTGCGACAAGCTCAGCATCACCGACGTCATCAAGCTCTCCTCGCAGATGACCGTGGCGCGCATGATCGAGCGCGATGATTTCTCCAAGCGCTACGGCGCCAAGGAGCCCATCGCCCTGCACGAGTTTCTCTATCCCATCATGCAGGCCTACGACTCCGTGCAATTGCGCTCGGACGTGGAACTCGGCGGCACCGACCAAAAGTTCAATGTGCTCCTAGGGCGCGATTACCAAAAAGTAGCGGGCCAAGACCCGCAAGTGGTCATCATGATGCCGATCCTCGAAGGTCTCGACGGCAAGCTCAAGATGTCTAAATCCTACGACAACTATATCGGCGTCACCGAAGACGCCGGCACGATCTTCGGCAAGGTGATGAGCATCTCCGACCAGCTCATGGCCCGTTATTACGTCTTATTAACCCAAGAGAATATGGACGACGTGGCGGCGATGCATCCCAAAGCCGCCAAAGTGAAGCTCGCCAAGATCCTCGTGGAGCGATTCCACGGTGCGGAAGCTGCTGACAAGGCGGCCGAGGATTTTGAATCGGTATTCGCCAAGGGCCAGATCCCCGAAGACACCGCCGAGATCACACTCGAGTCCAAGGCCACCTCTGTGGTGCAGGTGATCGTGGACAACGGTCTTGCGCCATCGATGACCGAAGCGCGCCGCCTGATCTCGCAGGGCGCAGTGACGATCAACGGCGAAAAGGTGGGCGACATTCACGCGCAGTTCAAGCAAGCGGGCGAAGCTCTGATGAAAGTCGGCAAACGCCGCTTTCTCAAAATTAAGATCCAAGGCCATTAAACGGCTTGCTATCACGGATTTTTGACATACAATTTTACCGTGGGGCCGAGATTCAACGACGTTTTACGTCCGCTTACACGTTTGGGAGTCTCGCTCGGCTTGGCGCTGGCAGGGGCTAGTGCCCACGCCGCCAGCCGTATCGATAAGCTCGCTCCCCCCGAAGAAGTCCTCGAATACCAATCCTCGATCTTTAAAGACGTGGGCGTCGTGCAGCGCATCGCCATGCAAAAGGGTGAGCGCTTCCTGCTATCGACGAACTTTTCGGCCGACTTTTCGGACGGTCCCTACACCAATTATGTCGTGCAGGTGAACCCGGGCTACGCCATCAACGATTTCTGGGAAGTCTACCTCACCTCCGGCCCACTCTTCATCTCGAACCCCCGCTCCATCGTCAGCAAGATCGAATCTCTCACCCTGGCCAACAATGAGCGTGCTACGATCGAGTACAACAAACCCAAGTTTATGATGGGCTTTGAGGTGATCTGGGCCCCGCTTTACGGCAAAGACGCCCTCGGATTTCGGCACTTGGTTCGCAGCGACACCTTTTTGAAGGCGGGCTACTCCAAGGTCTTTTACACTGGGGAATCGGGATCCCGCTTTCATCTCGGGTTTGGCAAAACTTATTTCATCACCAAGGCGCTCGGTTTTCGTGCAGCCCTGGTCGCCAATTACACGCAGACGATCATCGACCAAAAGAAGAGCTACTCGTTTCTAGGTGCCGTGGAAGTCGGCACTAATTTTTACTTTTAAGCGCACGCCAAGGGGGATTTTTTCATGGAAGCCATTCAAACTGCACTCACCAACGGTGGGATTCCCACCTACTTCATCTTCCTTTGCGGGATTTTGTTGGTCCTCATTACGATCGAACGCTTCGGTGTTTTATATGGAACCATGAGCTTCGACACCAGCCACGCGATCCAAGAAATCAAGGAATGCGTCCTCAAGCGTGAGTACGCGCAGGCCCTACAGATCTGCAACCAAAAGGAAACCTCTCCGAGCTTGATGGTCGCCAAAACGGCCCTCATGGACGTGGAGAGCGGACGCGAAGCCATGCGATCGGCCCTGGGCTCTTCGCTCATCGAGCTCAGCGAAAAAACCGAGAAACGCCTTCCCATGCTGGCCCTCATCGCCAGTGTCGGTACGCTTCTGGGACTGCTGGGGACCATCACTGGCCTCGTGAAAACCTTCGCCGCGATCGCCAATGTTGACCCTGCTAAGAAATCCGAAATGCTCGGCGTCGGCATTTCTGAGGCCATGTACTCCACCGCGGCCGGCCTGGTGGTTGGTATCGCCGCGTTGGTGATCCACACCCTTTTCTCGAGCAAAGCCAACTCCATTCGCTCCCACGCCCGCAACGTCGGCCTCAAAGTGATCAACTGGATAGAAAAATCCGAGAGGTCCTAAGATGCTGGACGATTTCGAAGATCCATCCGGTACTACCAACCCGAAGTCGCTAAACCTCATGCCAATCGTGGACATGATCACCACGATCATTTTCTTTTTATTGCTCTCCTCCTCCTTCGTTCAGTTCACCAAGCAGACCCTGCCCCCCACCGCCGTTTCTACTTCGTCCGTTGAGAAACACCCACCCGCTCTCAACCTCCGGCTCAGCGGGGAATTGTCGTCCCCCAACGTCTATAAAGTACGTTTGTCCTGGCGGGGTGCCTCGCCCTCCCAAGTGACCAAAGCCTTTACCTTTGCTCTGCCCCTGGACCAAGCCAGCGCGGCGCAATTGGCGCAAGACCTGCAGACCACGGTCGACGGGGTGGCCAAAACCATTGGGACTTCCGAAAAAACCGTAAAGATATCTCTCCGGCGAAACACGCCCTACCAAATCCTGATCACGACCATGGATGCGGTCAAAAAAAGCTACCCGGACATCGTTCTCAATACCTGGATCGAGGCGGAAAATGAACTTTGATGACTTAGAATTTGGTTCTGATCGTCCACCGCAAGAACCGCCCGAGCTTCCGCTGGCCCCCATGATCGACATCTTTTGCATGATCGTCATTTTTCTTGTCTTAGGGGGAGCTTTCGGTGCTGCCGACGTCATCTTACCTAAGAGCGTTACGCTTCCGAAAAGCGTTAACGACGAACAAGTCATCGTCGCCCCGCAGGTTACCCTCGACAACGGAGCGTTGTATGCCGACTTTATCCAACAATCGCTGCCAATTGCCAGCCTCACGAACCTCAACTCGGCCGAGCGACGCGATTTTATCCGGGTCCTCAAGCAATACTCTCAGAACGTTCCCGAATCGGTAAAAACGGGAGAAAACCCTGTCAATTTAGTCGCCGATGCTCAGGCACCTTACGAAATCGTTTACCAAAGCGTTGCGCTGCTTCGCGAGGCCGGATTCGAGAACACTTTATTTGTATCAAGCTTTGAATAGGGGAGTTGGCATTGAAACGAATTCTATTTGCCCTTCAAGTCACCGTTCTCTCGTCGACGTTCTGGGCGGCCCAGGCGAGCGCCCGGCCGGCCTTCGACGAATATGCCGAGGGTCTCGTGAAACAACGAGACTACCTGGGGCTGCGAATTTTTCTAAAATCTTACGCCAACTACCCCAAAAAAAGCGTCCAGAGTTGGCGCTACACGCGTGGCCTCGTCGATGCGGTACCCCAGGCCGGCTTTGACTTGCTCTACGCCTGGAAATTCGTGGCTCCGGAACTGGGCCCCAGCACCCAAGAGATCAACCGCAAATGGGAAACTGCGAATCGCCTCATGCTCGAAAAAAAATTCCGCGAGAGCGTCGAGATCCTCACCGAGCTCACTGAGAACGTGAAAGTCCGCATGTTAAAGTTACCCCGTACCTCCCCAGTACGCTCGTCCCTCACCGTGCTCTACCCGTACTTGCTTCATAGCCTGGGCCGCGCGCTCTACGGTTCGGGCAACTACGCCGACGCCAAAAAAGTCTACGCCTGGATTCCCGCTGGCTACGTTTTCTTTCGCCAAGTGCTTTTCGAGCGGATGTGGAATTTTTACCAGTTGGGCGACGCCGCGGGCACCCTGGCCTCCATCGCTTCGCAAAAATCGGCCTTCTACGGCCCTTATCTGCATCCCGAAGCCTACCTGCTGCAAATTTACATCTACAAACGCCTTTGCCGCGACCAGGAGCTAGAGTTTGCCCTGCGTGAACTTCGCACCTTTAAATCCGAACTCGACCGCGGGAGCTTCACCCTCGAGCGATGGGCGCGCTGGGACACCGAACACTACGTGCTCTTCCGATTGATCAATCCGGAAAATCTGGAATTCACCAATGGGATCCCCCGCGCAACACGAGTGGCCGAACTCAAGGGCATTCAGCAAAAACTACAACGCCAATACGACCAACAACTGCGGACGCTACGCGCGGGCATCGACAAAGTTCTCGCGTTTTCGAGCATGGCCGCGCTTTCGAACACCAACGACCAACTCAACCCCATCGAGAAAGTCAAATCCCGCGCCGAAATCATCCGGTCGGGCTACGAAGTCTGGCCTTTTGATTTGGGCGAAGAATGGTCCGACGAAATCGGAACTCAGAAATTCTTAGGGAGTTCACAATGCACCTCTCGCTAAGACCCGGCCTCGCACTAGTGTGTTGCCTAGGAGCAACGAGCGGAATTGGAGCCCCTAAGTCGCTTTCGATCAGCAGCCTCGCCATCCGAAAGGCCACCCCCGCAACCGGGACGGCCCTGCCGGACTTTAACTACCAAAAGCGAAGCAGCACCACCGCCATCCGCAATCGTTACGCCACCGACCACAACTCAAGCCATTACGTAGAGATCGTCCGATCCTTAGATCTGGCGCTGAAGAGTCTCAAATCACCTTACGAAATGATCAAAGTTCGGGAAGCTCGAGCTGTCGCGCAAACCAACGCCGCGCGAGCGCGACTCATCGAAAGCAATTCCACGAAGGTCGACAAGGTGGGCAACTCGATGCTCGAACTCGGCCGCGCGGATGCGCTGTGGATTCTCAAGCAAAGAGAGATTCCCAAAGTCTTGCGGGCCAAGGCCCTCTTCCTGCTGGGTTATATCGAGGTCATCCGTGGCAACGGCCGCGGAGGCGTACCGAACTTAGAAAAGGCCATTGCCCTACATCCAAACGCGCCGTACGCGCCCTGGGCCGAACTCCTGGCCGCCGAAGAGTACTTTGAGTCCACAAATTTTTCCCGTGCCTACGGTTATTACCTCAAGCATTACCAAAATCGTCAAAGCCCCTTCCACCCTATCGCTCGCTACAAACTGGCGTGGACTTTGGTGAATCTCAATCAACTCGCCAAAGCGGAGTCCGTTTTTAAAGAGATCATCCAAAGTCAAGATCCCCAGTACGGCAAGGATTCGCTCAAAGACCTCGCCTTTTTGATGATCCGCTTCCGCGCCGAGCCCGACATCATCAAGATGGCAAAGAATTTGTACGGCAGCGACTCTTCCGGAAATGAGTACAAGCAATTCCTGATGATCGCCTACGGGGTTTATGAGTCCAAGCAAACCATCTCGCTCAAGAGCCCAATCCTATTGGAACTGCTAAAAATTGAAGACGATCCTCAAGAAAAAGCTCGGCTCTACCTGAGTGCCGTCAAGGGCACGCGCAAAACCTACGCCCATCGCGATTATGAAAAAACGCTGCGCAAACTCTACGAGTTTCTCGAAGAAGAAAGCATCGCCCCCCGCCAGCAAAAAACCTCAAAGATTTCTTCGGACCTCGACCTCGAAACACAACTTTTCGTGCGGGCCTACTTTGAGACGTTCACCGACAAGGTGCGAAGCCCCGGCAATGAAGCGAAAACGGATTTGGCGCAAACCCTCTACTGGGCGATTCCTACCTACCTCGACAATTTTCCGGGGACGAACGCCTATTCCGAAATGTATTCGTTATGGAACTACACTTGCGCAAAGCAAAAAAACGACCAGTGCCTGATCGACATTGCCGAGCGCTCCCAGAAAGACTCCCGACTTGGTTCCCAGCAAAAACGTGACCTATACCTGGACCGTATTGCCGCGTTGGAGAGACTACACACCAAGGACAAAGAAAAATGGCGTGAGCAGCTCAAAAAAGATCTCGAATTCTTCGTGACTTTCTATGCTGCACCCCCCATCCAAAGCACGTGGGTACAGGCCATCGAACGACTCATTGAAATGCTGAATGGGGAAAAAGATTTTTCGGACTCCCTAAAGTTTGCCGAATTGCGACAGTTAAAATCTCCCAGCGCGGACGGTTTTTACACCATCCAATGGGTACGCTTTCAATCCGGCAATTTCCGAGAGCTCATCGCGGCGGTCGACGCCAGGCCTCGGCACTCCGGTGATCCGCGGGTCAAATCGCTCTACCGTGAGTCGGCGCTCAAACTTTCGGAAGCCTCCCAAAGCGATGGCGACGTCAAAACCTTCGTTCGCTATACCAAACTGTTCATAGAAAATTCTGAAAACGTTGCCAAAGCTATGATCGCCTACGACAACTTGTTCTCGAATTTGAATCAACGACGCGAAACGAGCGTCGCCAAGCGAGAGCTCCTGGCCATCCCCGCGATTTACCAAAAAGAGCCCCAGATCATCGCCCACGCCGAAAAAGCGTGCCTCGACTTTGTGTACGGCGGAGACTTTGTTTCGTGCCTCCAGATCGCCGCTCTTTACCAGCCCCGTTCCTCCGCATTAAAAAGCATCAAACCCTTTTTGGAAATCGGCGTCGGCCGCAGTCCCGACCTGAATAAAGTCGACAACGACAAAGTGTACGCCCAAGTGGAATCCTCCGTTCTCTTGCTCGACCCGAAGGCTTTCTTGCAATCTTACAGAGCCCGCAAGAGCTATAGCGCCGGCGAAAAAAAGAAAATCTATTTTGCTCTGGAGCTCGCCCAATTAGCGAGCGCTCAGAATCTTCCCCGCGAATGGCAAGGACCTCTGCAAGAAGTGCTCCCGGAGCCCGAGTTCAAGCGTAGCCTCTTAGTATCGTCTTCTACCGAAGCCCTAGGCGGTTTTGTAGCGAAGGCCGGGGACGGCGCTCCACTCGAGGAAATTGTCGCCCGTAATAATGAAATCATTCAGAAGGTTCGTAAGGGTCTGACCTCCGACCTCAAAGATCGCCCCTTTGCTCAACGCATCGAAATCGTCACCCAGGTTCGTTCTGCCGAGCAAAGCATGTCAGAACTGATTCAATCAGCGCCGTCCCCCGAAGGGCTCGACGGCAAGCAGCAAAAGCTTTACTCCGCTGGCATTGCGAAAGCGGCCAAAGGCTACCTGAATCAGGTTGAAGAATATTCAAAGATGATCGACAAACTGTCGCAACAAGAAAAAGACTATCAAGTCGCACGGGCTGCTAAAGAAGCACCGCCATTCAAATCCGGAACCTGGCCGTGGCCCTCGGAACTCATGAACTCCGACGATTATCCTGGAATCAAAACGCTGATCCGATCCCAGGAATTTAAGAAATTGTACTTTTTGGTACAGATCCTTAAGGAACAGAAGAAAATCAACGACGATACTTACTACCGTTACTGGGCCGGAGCCTTGCTCTCGCAGAACGCTTCGCCCGCGATGCGCAAGTACGTGTTCGACGAATTGATGTCCGTAAAAATGGGGGACGTGGTTGAATCATGGCGAGATATTTAGCGATTTGTCTCTTAGTAGGACTCAGCGGTGTGGCCATAGCGCAAGAAGACCCCGAGGATATCGTCGCGGGATCGAGCGCCAATCCACGAATTTACAACTTCGACGCCGACGTGATCGTGGGCGATAAAAAAGCTCCGGACCTGCTCTTCCAAAGCGGTAAAGAGAACATCGACTTCGAAGCCCTTTTGTTGAACCGAAAGGATTTCAACGATTTTCTGCGCTTGGACCAAGCAAAGCATCCGGACATTTTTGAATGATTAAAGGGATACGGAAGGACGCAAACCTTGAAGGTACTTAAAATCCATAAAAACGGTCGCCAAATAGAGACCCTCGTACTCCATCGCCCTACGCACCTCATCGGGCGCTCTCCTCACTGCGACCTGGTCCTACGCGCCAAAGACGTCTTGTCGATTCACTTCATCGCCGAGTGGCTTGGCACGGGTGATTTTGATCCGGAGGTGGGTGAGTGGACCCTCTTTTCTACCAAATCCACGGGTGAGAAAAACCACGAGGCTTACAACAAGCGGGGCGTCGTGCTGGGATCGAAAATGAGCTCCCTTGATGGCTTTGAATTTTCGCTCGATGCGGACTCCCTGAATCAAGCGCCCGAAATCGGCGGCCACTACAAAAGAGGTCTGACCGAAGCCCACAACCGTGGCGCATCTGATCCCTCCCAAGAACTCTGTCTCGAAGTTTCGCAAGTTCACGCGGCCACCGGCTCCATCGAATCCGTCCAACACTTCAGCTACGAAAGCAAATACGCTTCAAAATTCCGTCCCCTCAGCGAAATGCCGCAGGTCTCGATCAAATGGAAGGCTTTCCGCGCCGCCCATGATTTTGACTTCTCATCGCTTAAGGATAGCGAAATTTTCTTCGGCAACGATCCGCTGCCCCCTCCGCAAAGACAGAAGCTCTCGCTGGCTCCTTACCAAATCGTCATCGCCAAATTGAACAACAAAGACGTCTATTTTCGTCTCGTGACCAAGAGCAAGCCTGTGCCCATCCAAAAGGTTTTCTTCGAAGACCGCACGATGCGCAAATTATTCCTCGCCCTCTTCATTCCTCTGCTCGTCATTTTCTCTGCCTTGTTCTTGATCGAGCCCTTCGAAAAAGAACCCGAACCCGAAAAAACCCCCTCCCGGGTGGTTCGCATCGAGGCCCCGCCCCCAGCGCCCACGCCAGTAGCGGCGGAAATGCCGTCCACGCC
>DATLIP010000105.1:0-5999 GCA_035539375.1 Bdellovibrionota bacterium
ACGTTAAAAATCTCGGTGAAGACGCCGAACTGCGCCGCGACGCCGAACCGGTGCTCATGAGCGGACATGGTTAGCGCAAAACTACAATTCTCGGCCAAGCAGATTTTGATTCACTGGATTCAGTCGCGCGTGCCGCTCGAGCGTGTTGTCGCGGGAGTTTTTAAAGATTCCGCCATGGGCTCTTCGGAGCGTCGCGAACTTCAGTCGCGTCTTTACACTTGGAGTCGCTACTGGCCGCTTTTTTCTTCGACCTTCGACGAACGCGAGATCGACTCACCCAAGGGCACGCAGGCGCTCGTGAATCGCATCGAAGAAACTTGGGCCTGGGGACCCGAGCGTTGGGATCGTCTGCACAGCAAAATGCGACCGACCTTCGCCGATGATCCTCGCCGCCACCTTGCGGTGGTGCACGGAGCGAACACCGACATCTTGTCGCAGCTCTCGGAGCCCGACCTTTTGCCTTTTCATGATTACCTGCACGCTTCGCTGCGCGAAGCGCCGCTCACCATTCGCTGCCGTGATTTGGAGACGAGCGAAGCGCTGCGTGAGCTCTACCCCCAACTCGAGTTCACTCCTGGCGCTTATTCTCCGCTCTGCCTTAAGACGTCGGCCCGCTGGGCCGCTACGCAAAGTCCAGAGTACCTCGAAGGCCGTTTTGAAATTCAGGACGAATCTTCGCAGATGGTCTCGCTCTTTTGCGAAGTGCAGCCTGGCATGAAAATTCTTGACCTCTGTGCTGGAGCCGGCGGTAAAACTCTGCACTTGGCGAACCTCTTGAGCGGCAAGGGTGAGATACACGCATGGGACCCATCACACAAAAAGCTGCAGGAACTGCAAAAGCGAGCACGTCGATGGGGTTATACCAACATTCAAACGCTCGGCGAATCTCCGCGCACGGCTGAGGCCTACGATCTTGTGCTCGTCGATGCGCCGTGCTCTTCGCTCGGCACGCTGAGACGTCGTCCGCAATTGCTCGCGAGCACCTCGCGCCAGGATTTTGTACGCCTCGCGGGTCTGCAGCGTGAACTCATCGAACAGGGATTGCGCCTGGTGAATCCTTCTGGACTCGTGGTTTATGCGACCTGTTCGGTGCTGGTGTCAGAAAACTTTGGCCAGGTAAAAAACCGTGCTCGGGATCCCCTCGCGCATTCGCCTGTGCTCAGTGCGTTTTTACGCACGCTCCAGGACTCTCCGAGCGCCAAAATTTCTACGATCCCTCCTGAAGACTTCGGCGTGAACGCCGCACAGATGTCGAGTCACGACACCTTTAGCGGTGACGGATTCTTTGTCACCCGCCTGACGACAAAATAACGCCGCTCATCAATCTTCTGACGCCGCGCCACTGCGCAAGTCTTTGGTTTAAAATGGGATGATGCCGAATCGCGTGCAAGAAATTCTACAAAAAATCCAAAAAGGATTTTACGGGGTTTGGCGTCATCTGGGCCTCATCAAATATCTTCTCGTCGCGGTGGTGCTCACATTACTTGCGGCGATCGTTTCGGTCTCGATCTGGGCGCGTGTCAAACCCATAAGTGAGTATCGTGCCCAAGTCGAAACTGAGTTGCGCCAACGTCTGGGTGTCGATGAATTAAAAATCAAAGGCCTTAGCTGGGCCGTCGACTGGTCGTCGTTTTCGATTGGTGTGCGCGCGCAAGACGTTGAATATCGCGACGAAGCTCGCGCAATCGAAGGCGCGGTGCCGAGCTTGCTTGTGGTCTGGTCGCCACTCAAGTTGCTCACCGGCACACTCACGATTCGTCTCGATTTTGACAAGAGCACTTGGCAGATGGGCGAGCGCGATGCGCCAGGACGTCCGGTGAAACCCGTGGTCTCACGCTTTCGCGGTATGAAACAACCCACCTTTTGGGAAAAGCGTGTGGATGTGGTCTTTGCTGGCGAAGACCTCTCAATTGCTGTGGCTGCTAAAAATAACGAAGTGGTGTGGTTCGACCGAGTCAATCTCGAAGCCTCACTCGAAGGTCTGCGCAGTCATTTTTCAGGTCACGCCAATGCCGTGTTTGCTAAGTCTTCGGCGCTCGGAAAACTCGGTGGCACGCTTGAGCTTGATTGGCGTGGGGTTTTTCAATACGTCGATCACAGCCTCGTGGGCGTGACTGTCGACGCGGCGGAAATCAACTTCTCCAAATCCACCATTGATGGTTGGGGTCTCTACAAGTCGGCCCATGATCCGCTCGTCGCTAATTTTGGTGTGCAGATTCTTGTCAACGACGAGGGTGAATTTACCACGGTAGACGTGAAGGGTGGCAAATTAAAGTTTGCGGACTTGAACTTCGCTTTTGACGGTGACCAAAAGAACGCCAGTGGTTCGGCCTTCAAGTGGATCCTTGAGAACCAGCAACTGAACCGCGAAAAGCTTCCCTTTCAGATCATTCACCAGGCCGCTGCCACCGGACGCGTTCAGGCCGAGGGACGCGTGGCGCTCAGCAAGGCCTGGGACTTTTCGGCGATGTGGAGTGTGCGCGCCAACGGCATCAACCTCAAGGCCATCGAACTCGCACAGCAGTTCAACCCGCGCTCCGAAGGTGTGATTGTTTTCAACCTCGCCTTTGACGGTGGTTACGAAGAAGCCATGCTGCATTCGTCCGGATTTCAGATGAAGATCGATGCCGAGAAAGCGCTTCTCATCTCTAAAGACAAAACCTTCACCAAACCCGCCGGCCAGAGCGCACAGGTGCAAGTTCAGGCCGACATCGTTGGCGACAAGCTCACACTGAAGCCGAGCTTCTTTGAATGGGCGGATTTCCGTGCCGACCTCAAGGGCCAAGTGGAAAACATCAGCGATTACCTGCTGCGCAACGCGGAGTCAGCGTATCAGCTTGAAGCCCACACGGGCAAGGTCGACATCTCGCGTATCGCCCCACTGCTCAGTTTCTTGCGACAGAATCCTGTACCGAGCGGCATTCTGGAATTTGCAGGCTCGGTGAGCGGCACCATCGGCAAAAAAACGTTGAGCGAGCAAATCGAATCACGCGAGCTCGCCTGGCGCGTGGATCGATTCTCACTTTTGGATTTCCGCGCTGGTATGGATACCGGAATGTGGAAACCTAAAGAGATGGGTTACTATCTCGATGGCATCCTTGCCGCAGACCTCAGCGTGCGCGGCCGCGGCCGTGGTTATCTCGTACAAAGTTCCAACGCACAGGCCAGTGTCGACGTTAGCGATGCTGAACTGGTGTGGGCCGATGAGTTTCGCAAGCCTGCCGGTGTGCCCGGTCGCATGAAACTCGGCATCACCTCGGTGCCGAACCGTCTCGAATTCAAATCCTCTCAATTGAGTCTCCTCGACACGATCATCGACTTCTCTGGTGTGCTCAATCAGGGAGCACGCTCGCGCATTGCTTTGAGCGTGCAGCGACCCATCGATCTGTCCAAGTGGCGCGCCTCCTTCCGCGCGCGTCCCGAGATGCCGCTCCAAGGTACTGTGGAACCTAAACTCTTTCTCAGCCTTCTCACCACACCCGATCAGATGGACGGCGGCATCGATTGGCGTCGCGTGGGAGTCTCCGGTGAGATGAAATTTCAGAACGTGCGCGGTCTACGTGGCATCCTGAGCGAAGTCGACGAGAGCTCGGGCACTCTCCGTTTTGCCGGAGGTAAGATACACTCCGACAAGACTCGTCTTAAAGTTGGCAATCACCAGCTCACACTCAGTGGTGCGATGAATCCCGTGGGCCAGCGCGGTGAGATTTCCTTCTACGATTTGGCTTCGGCCAAACGTTGGGACGCGAATCTCGAACTCAGCGCCGACAAGTTGCACGTTGCGGGCCTGCTCAAGTCTCTCTATCCGGCGCTCAAGAGGGCCGATAATCAGCGGCACTCAACCTCGCTCGCTCCTAGCGAGTGGCTCGATCCTCAGGAGATTGCCTCCCTGCGCGAATGGCCCTTTGTGAAGCAAGTGAATCTCGAGAGTCGCTGGAAGGTGAAGACACTTGAAGTTGGAGCTTGGACATTTAAGGATGCGAACGTGTCGCTCTCCTCGCGCCAAGGCAAAGTGATCTACGCCGTCAACCGCGCCAAGTGGCTCGAGTCTTCAACGGTGAAGGGTGCCGGCAACTGGGATCTCATGCCACGAGGCGGAGCAAGTCACGGATTGCCTCTGAGTGGCACGTGGACCTGGAGCGAAGCCCCACTCGGCGAGATTCTCTCGCGCTGGGACGTTCGCGATGCGAAAGTCTTGCACGGTCGCTTTACGGGAACGCAAACCTACGCGGTAGAAAAATCCTCTGGCATGAACGACGACAAGGATTTCGGCAAAGTGAATTTCGACGGCACTCTTCGCGATGCCGACCACGCCTTTCTCAAGATTGTTCGCACATCGGTAGCCGAGGTTCAGCGTGAGCTCGGCCTCGCAAACACGTGTTTTGCGCCGACCTGGCGCGGGAACTTCACTGCGTGGACTGCGGGTGACGCTCAGCTCAAAGTCGAAAATGCCGATTGGAGCGGTGAGGGTGCGCGTTTGCAGTGGTCGATGAAAGCTCCCGCCGGCGAGCAATCGGCGGTGGTGGGTTATTGGATTCCTTCGGAGTCGTGTCTCGGCGCACCGGTTGCCGAATGCTGGCAATCTGTGAGCCGCCAAGAGCCAGATCTCGGCCGCTTTGTGCTGAACGGCAAGTGGGACAAGCTGAGCCTTTCGTGGAAGCAAGGTGTGTGGGCCAAGGTGCAAGAGTGTCTGCGTGCGAACGTGAAAACGCCCGAAGAAAAACGCGCCATCTCCGCGAACGAGACCCAGGACGCCGAAGCTCTCAAAAGCTATCTCAAGAAGAATGCAAATTGAAGTCGGCTCGGGCCTGCTCTAAAGCGGAGCCCAGAGATGATGCTGCACGCCCTTCAGAGCTGGTTCGACATCCACCAGCGCCATTTGCCTTGGCGCCGTGAACCCGCGCACCCTTACGAAATTTGGATCTCCGAGGTGATGAGCCAGCAATCGGTGCTCGAAACGGTAAAAAAGTATTTCACCGCATGGATGCAGAGCTTTCCCGATCTCGAGGCTCTGGGTCGTGCCGACGAGGCACAGGTGATGGCGCGCTGGGCGGGGCTTGGTTATTATTCACGCGCGCGGCTCGTGATCAAAAGTGCCGAGGCTCTTCTAGCGAGGCAGGCGCGCGGCGAGGGCTGGCCGCAGAATGTGGATGAGTGGCGAGCGCTGCCAGGCATCGGTCCCTATACCGCCAAGGCCATTTCTGCGATCGCTTTTGGCGAGCCGGTTTTGCCGCTCGACGGCAATCTTATCCGTGTGCTTTCGCGCTTTTACGGAATTTCCGACCCCTTGAACCGCACTGAAGATATGCGCCAGGTCGAGGCGCGCGCTGCGGATCTCGAGGCGGTGATGCGCGCGGATCCCGCATTGAGAGCCGGCCGCATCGCCCAAGCCTTTATGGATCTCGGCGCCACCGTGTGCCGGCCCAAGGCCGCGGCCATCTGTGCGGCCTGTCCGATTCGCGAACAAGGGTGCTTTGCAGAGCAAAATCAATGCGTTGACCAAATTCCGCGCACCAAGGCGCGGCGCGAATCTGTCTATCTAGATTATGTGGCGCGTCCCAGCTTCGACGAGCGCGGGCGCGTGTGGGTGCTGCCCATCGAGAAGGGCGCCCCAGGAAATCTTCTTGGACAGTGGCAGATTCCCCTCGAGCTCATCGACGCAAGCTCCCCGCATTGGGAGTGTCGGAGCCAGGTGCGCCACGCCATCACCCACCATCGTTACCGTGTGCGGGTGATGGGCGGCGGCTCTGCGCAAGAGAATCCCGCAGGGCGATGGGTGGACCCCGAGAGTTCCGAGTGGCACCTCAGCACCCTCAGCCGAAAGATTCTGTCCGCATTTCTGGGCTCCGGGAACTGAGCCAACTTTTCGAGGATTTTTACTTGCTAAGGGAGGGGTCTTCGGTGCAGGATGCCGCTTCTATGTCTCGAGTATGTACAATCACTGGTAAAAAACCTCTCGTTGGTAACACGGTTTCTCACTCTAACGTGAAGAAGAAAAC
>DATLIP010000106.1:0-37508 GCA_035539375.1 Bdellovibrionota bacterium
CTGATTTTTGGGGCGTCGCACTATGCCATAGTCCCCCAAAGTGCTTTACACTTTTAATTGGGGAAGGCTCATGGCAAATCGACAAAAATATCGGCATTTTGTTTCTGTTTTGGCACTGTTTTGTGCGTCGTCAACGCTGCGCGCTCAAAACCTCTCAGATCTTGAAAAAGAGCTGTTGCTAGAAGAAGGGTCTTCATCGGCGACGGTAGAGGAAGCCGCTCCGGCTCCCTCGTCACCGTCAAAAATGACTCCACCTCCTTCGAGCGCTACGTCCTCGACGTCGTCGGCGAATTTTGATTCGTCCGATTCCGCCGGTGATCTGCTCGAAGATTTCGCCAAGGAAGATCGTGGCAGCTCTAATAGCGGCAGCGATTACGCCTTCGACGAAAAAGAGCGTAAAGAAGTTGAAGATTCGGCACTCGAAGAGATCGATGAGGCCATCGCAGGCCCCAAGCAGATCCCCTTCGATCATATTCTTGTTGTCAAACACCGCTACATCACCAAAGAGGGGCGCTTTGAACTTGCGCCTATCATGCTCGGCATTCAACCTGCCGACTCCTTCCGCAAACAGCTCGGTATCGGCATGTCGCTCGCCTATCACCTCTCCGAAGATTTCTCGATCGAGATCCTGCACGCTGCGATCCACACCAACTATCGCACTTCGATTGAGAAGGACATTAACAGTGCAACCCACGCGATCGATAACACTGCAGACGAACTCGGCTTTGGCCGCGTGGAGCCCGTAGCGACAATCGGTTCTTCGATTTGGTGGGCACCCTTCAAAGGCAAATCGGCCACCCTCGAAAACGTCTACCACTGGGAAGCTTATTTCCACGCGGGTGGGGGCACTACCCGTACCGAAGAAGCTTTCGTCGGCATGGCCATGTTCGGTGCTGGCGCAAGATTGTACCTCAACAGGCGCGCCGTTCTGAGACTCGAAGTACGCGACTATTACGATTTTACAACGAACGGTGATCACCGCGCGAACATTTTAGCCGGAGCCAGCGTGCTCTTTGGAGACAACTAAGATGAAACGAACACTCCCCATCCGTACGGCATTAGGTTTGACCCTCATCGGTCTCTGCGTCAGCTCCGGAGGCGATGCCCTCGCACAACGTTCGAACCAGCGTCGCTCGCGCTCGCAAGCGAAACAAGGTTCTTCGCAGGTTCGCTCGATGGTACGTCAGGGCAATCTCAAGGGCGCGGTTAATAGTCTGAACGCAAGCTCTTCGGCAGCGGCGCATCTCGCACGCGCGGCCATTATGGATCGTATGGGTCTGCACTTTGTCGCGCTCTCTGAGCGCGTTGAGGCTGGTTACAAAAGCAGCACACACAAAGTACTGAGTGAAATCGGTGATTCCGCTCTCGCGCTCGGTCGTTACGAGACGGCCTCGCAACTTGCCACCTTCTGGATTGGCAAGGGCGCGAACTCGCTTACCTGGCCCGCCTCGTTCCGTATGGCGCTTGCCGCCCATGAACTGCGTCTTGGAAACCTTCTGGGCGCTGCTCGCTGGATTCCGCGTCGCGAGCAGCTGATGCAAATCGCTGACCCTTCGGTGCGCCTCAAGGCGTTTACCGCAGCCTCGGGCATTCTCTACGGACTCAATCGTCCGTCGCAAGCGCTCAGCATCCTCGGTGCGAACTTCAACAAAGTCCCTAATAAGGACATGGGGTTTATCTATCTGCAGCGCGCGCGCATCTATTTCGATGTCAAACGCTACTCCAGCGCTCTCGACGAACTGCTGATGCTGCCCAAAACCTCTCCCTCGTGGTTCGACGGTACTATTGTTGGCGCTTGGGCCGCTTATCACGTGGACGACCTCAACTTGACGCTCGGCCAACTCATGAACGTGCACAACCCATACCTCATGAACAAATTCCGCCCAGAATCTTATCTTCTTGAAGCGGCCACGCTTTACCGCCTCTGCTACTTTGATTCGGCGAGCCGCTCGATCAAGAAGCTGCGCGAGAAGTACCAGCCCATGGTGAACGATGTGCGCCGCCTGCAGAACATGAGTGGCGATGCGATCCTCAGCCAGGCACTGCGATTCTCGGCTGGCAAGACGGACGTGCCTTCGGGCTTTGAACGCAAAAATTGGCCGGCGCTGATGGACGGCATCTTGGGTCAACCGCAAGTTTCCGAACTCGATCAAGGCCTTGCTCAAATCCGCCGCGAAGAAATTCTTTCGCGCTCGCTCGAAGGGGCTTCGGCCTCGCGTGCGGAGCGTGAGTTCTCAGACGCCAAGCAAGAATTCATGCGCTTTGGTGCGGGCTATGCCCGCAACCGTGTGAATCGCATGCAGCAAGAGATTGCCGAGTCGCTCGAAGGCGTGCTCTCGGTTGAGGTGGAAGTGAACACTCGTCTGCGCGAACGTCTCGTGACGGGCAAGACCGGTGTGCGCAAAGAGATTGATTTCGATAAAGAACTCGAGAAAGGCTACGAATTCTGGCCTTTCGAAGGAGAGTTCTGGCGAGACGAAACTGGAGGCTATGCCTTCGCGACTTCTAACGTATGTGCCGACAATGAGGTATTGTAATGCAGCCACGCTATAAACTCATTTTTACCGCTTACTTGTTCCTGTGGGCGAACGCCGGCCAGGCCGCACGTCCCCCCTCGGATTGGGGTATCCGTTCGTCGCTCAAGTCGACCATGACCGTGCCCGAAGAACCCGAGCGTTTGCGCCGCGATCGCGTGACGATCAACCGCACGATCGAAGTCACCAAACCAAACATTGAGTTTAGCGATCTCGACACCGAGCGCGCCGTTCGCTACCGCATCGACCAAAAAACTGTTGAGCTGATCAAGCAGCTCGAAGCCCTCAGCAAGCGCCCATCCTCGTCCACGCGCGAGGGTGAAGTGAAAATGCGTCTCGCCGAAATGTACTACGACCAGTCGCAGATTCTCGCGCAGCGCGAGTCGGCAGATTGGTCCGAGCAGCTCAAGCGCTGGGAAGGTCTCGATTCCGCTAAAAAACAGCGCACCGCACGTCCGGTGCTCAAAACGCCGCGCACGGACTCCTTCCGCAAAAAATCGCTCTCGCTCTACCGTGAACTCGAAGTCAAAAGCCGCAGCAACGGCGCTTTCTCGGCGTCTATCCGCCGCGACGAAGTGCTTTTTTACCTGGGGTCGACTTACCTCGATCTCGGTCAGCGCAAGAGCGCGATCTCTCATTACGAAGAGCTCACGCGCCGCTACCCGCGCTCGACCCGCGCCCTCGCGGCTCGTTTGAACCTCGCGGATCTCTACTTCGAGAACTCGGATTTTGCCGAAGCGCTACCGCACTACCTCAAGGTAGCTTCGGACGCCGATAAAGCCGGCTCGGAAGCCCAGGAAATCAAGGGCTACGCGATGTACAAGCTCGCCTGGTGCTATCGCAACACGAACCAGTATAAGAAAGCCGTACTCGCTTATAAGAAGACTGTTGAACTTTCGGAATCGAACAAATCCGCCAAGTCTCTCGTCTTTAAAAAAGAAGCTCTCAATGACTTGGCCTACGCCTTCGCCCTGTCTAAGGAATACAACGACGGTGAAGCGTACTTCAAACGCGTCGGCGACGATGAGATGCTCTTTAACTTTTACCGTGTGACTGCGAATACTGCGCGCAATTACGGCGATTATAAGATCTCCGAGTATTGCTACAACCAGCTCATCGAGCTCAAGCCCAACGATCGCGAAGCTCGCACCTACGCTGGTGAAATTGCCGACCTCTACCGCGTGCGCAACAATTACGCGGAACACTCCCGTCGTCTCGGTGACCTGCTCAAGACTTACGGTGAAGGCTCGCGCTGGCTCTCGCGTCAGGACATGAAGGCCGACGAAGAAAAGCTCTATCTCGAAGAGCTCGTACAGACCGTACGTAAAGAAGCCAAAGACATGCACCAGTTGGCGCAAAAAACCAAACGCGATAGCTACTACCGCGGCGCCACCGAATACTACGACGTGTACTTCAGCTACATTCCTAAGCCCAATCCGGACACTGCTGAGAACGTGCACGAAATGCGCTTCTTTTTTGCCGAGACTCTGTATCAACTGCGTGAGTACAAACGCGCTTCGGACGTTTACGCTCAGGTGGGCAACGGCAAATACGCGAGCGCCGCGGACTACAACCGCATCCTCGCCGTACGCGAAGGTATCAAAGAAAAGCAAGCCGACGCCGACGACCTGCAGAAGGTTACCAAGGATTTCTTAACAAAGTATCCTAAGGACGAGCGCGCCGCCGAGATGATCTATCTCAGCGCTTACGAGACCTTTAACAAGGGCGATTACAAAGACGCCCTCGTGGCCCTTCAAGAAGTGGTCGCACGCTTTCCGAACTCTACCCGCGGGGTAGAAGCCGCTCAGCGTATCCTCTTCATTCACGAAAAAGAAAACAACTACGAGGCTGCTGTGGCCGCCGCGCAGAAGTTTCTTGCCAATGGAGATCTCGTGAAAACGGGTGGGGCACCCTTCCAAAAGGAACTCCAGGAGTACCAAGAGAAGGCTGTCTTCAAACGTATCGAAGCCATGCCTGACTCGAGCGAGTCCGAAGCCAAGAAGAAATCCCTGGCTTACATAGACATCGCCAAGAAGGTAGCCGGCTCTCTTAAAGAAACCGCGCTGAACAACGCCGTGGTTTACGCCGAGAAGTCCAAGGATGACAGCGTACTGAAAGACGCGCGTGAGCAGATGCTCGCAGCGTTCCCGAATTCGCAGTACTCCAAAAACCTCTATTTGCAAAAAGCTGATGCTCTGGCCCGCGACGGTAAGTTCCGCGAAGCTCTCGCTCAGTACAATCAGTATCAGACGAACTTCAAGCAAAAGGGCAAAGACTTCGAGAACGCGCAGTGGAATATCATCTATATCCGCTCGCACCTCGAGGACGCCGTCTTCGTGGATACTTTCCCCAGTCGCACGCCTTCGCGCGATCTGATGAACGATGTTCGTCAAACGCTCAAAGAATTCCCGCGTAACGAAAACCGCGGCGCCATGATCGATCTGCTCCTCTTGTCCAAAGGATCGACCTCGGCTGATTTCGCACTGGTGCGTGGCTTGCCATCGCTCGGTGCGAAGGAACGCGAGTCGCTGCAAGCCGCCGAGATCCTCGATGCGGCACGCAGCAACAACCGTCAGCAGTTTGAGATGGTGGTCAAGCGCTACCCGTCGAGCCGTATCAACGATGTTTTCGAAAAAGAAGCCCTCGGCTATATGGCCTTCGCGTTGATGGAACCCGAATTTGCGGCTTATCAAAGACGCAAGGTTTCGACTTCGGCATCGCGTTTCGTACCGACCCTCAAAGAAAAGCTCAACGCCCTTGAGTCTATTGAGAAGCGTTACCTGAACGTCGTGTCCTACGGTAGCCCCGAACACGCCCTGAAGTCGCTACAGCGTCTCTCGGTGGGCTATCGCGAGTTTGCCGACGAGATCGTCAAAGGCCCAGCGCCCAAAGAAGAGCTCGAAGCCCTCGCGGCTCCGCTGCGCCAGAAGGGGATTCAATTCCTCGATACTTGCGTGGGCAAGGCCAAAGAACTCAAGATCACCGGTTCGGGTCTCGCAGCTTGTAAGAACGATTTGCGCATGTTCAAACCGCAACTCGTCACCGTGACCGACGAGATGGCTCCGACGCCGCAGTGGCTGCCCGAAGACATCTCTAAGCAAGAAAAAGACCTGATGCGCACGGCGATCAAGGCCTTCAGCGAAAAACGCTACGGCGAATTCCAGCTTGCGGCTTCGATCGCGGCGAAGAACCCCGGTGGTATGAGCGATCTCGAACGCGGTCAGCTCGATTTGATGTCGGGCCTTCTCGAGTGGTACCAAGGTCGCGGTCAAACGGCCTCCACGCTGCTTCGTAAGGTCGGTGACTCGGGCGATTCGCGCAGCTTGCGCGATGCTGCTCTCAAAAACCTTGCTGCTCTTTACGCTTCGGTGGAAGACTTTGAAGAAGCCGCTTCGGTCGCTTCTTCGCTAAAAGATTCGGATCCCGGAGTCGCTTGGATTCGCGGTTACGCGCTGATGGGCGCAGGCGACGCGAAAGCGGCCGCTTCGGCCTACAAGCGTGGGATCTCTTCGCGTGGCGCGAATCAAGATGCTCTGCTCTTTAACATGGCCCTCGCGCAGTACCGCGCGGGCGACAAGGGCGCGGCACTCTCGTCGATGAAAGAATTCGTCGACATCGCCAGCCCAGCCGGATCGCACCCGGCGCGTCGCTATATCAGCATTTGGAGTCGTGAATGAAAAAGATACTAATGCGTACTGTGATGGTTCTCGGTTTTTCGAGCCTGTCGCTCGTGGCTCTCGCGCAGGGCGACGGTGCCGATCGACAAGAAGGCTGGATCATTCAGAAGACCGACAAGGGCATCGTAAAGATCCCCAAACGTCAGATCTTTATTTTCGATGGATCGAACATCTCGGGCAAAGGACTTGCGCCGGGACAGACGATCCTACAAAAGCGTCCGTCGCGTACGCGTCGTTCGTTGATTCCTGAGAGATATTCGTTTCGGCGTGAAGGACTCGACGCTGTCGGGTTTCAAGAAAGATAAATTGGGTTGGGGGAACTATGGCTGATTTTAAAATTGTCGTGGATTTAGCGGCGTACGACGGAGACCGTCTGATCGCCAAGCAGCGCTTCGAGCAGAACAAGATCGTCATCGGACGTATTTTGTCGGCCGATTTCAAAATTTCTAACCCTCGCGTTTCGCGCATCCACGCGCTGATCGAAAAAGTGGGCGAGAACGAGTTCAAGATCACCGACCTGGCTTCGAGCCACGGCGTTTTCGTGAACGGCGCTCGCGTGCTGGAGCAAAAGATCGACAAGAGCTCCGAGATCAAGATCGCTGACATTCGCCTCGTGATGACGCCTTCGGCGATCGCGGTTGAAAAACCTGCTCCGCAGTCCGTATCGGTCAAGGCCGAGCGCACGGCGGCGCCAGTATCTTCGCCTTCGATCGGTGCAGCTCCGCAAGCGGCTCACGCGGCTCCCATGGCAGCGGCTCCCGAAGTTTCTGTTCCGGCGGGCGATTTCGAAGTGAACGTGCCCAAAGAAGCGACGGTCATCCGCTCGCTCAAGTCCACCGCACAAGACCGCGGAGTGCTCGACCGTCCCATGGGCGTGGGCGAGTCCACCGAAGTCACCGTGTACTGGCTCGATTCCGTACTTGCGGTTGACCACTACGCCGGCACGCACACCGTTACGATCGGCGAAACTGAGAAGTGCGATTACCTCGTGCCTTCGGTTGGTTTGCCTCCGATGTACGACTTCCTCAAGATCAGCGGTGCCAGCACCGAAATCGCGATTCACCCCTCGATGAAGCTTTCGGCCCGTATCCAGGGCACGATGTACACGCACGAAGACTTTGCGAAGATGGGTCGCTCGGTGATTTCGCTCGCCGGCCCCGACCTCGCCAAGGTTCAAGTTGGCAACGTGCACTTCTTCATCATGGCGGTGCCCAAGGCGCCGCCCATCGCAGGTGGTGCGATCGTTGCCCGCGAGCCGCTTTTCTGGACGGTCTTTGCTGGTGTGATCGCTTTTGTCATACTCATGTTGACCTTGCTCAGCATTTTCGAAGCGCCCATCGAAGGTCGCGTGAAAGAGATTCCTGAGAAAATGCGCAAGATCATCGTCGAGGCGTACAAGGAGAAGAAAATCGCTCCGCCGCCTCCTGTGGCTCCGCCTCCTCCTCCTATGGAAGCGCCTAAGCCGCCTCCGAAGACCCTGCCTAAGAAGGCCGACAAACGCGTTACTGACGCTAAGAAGGTCGCCGAGAAGGCCGTCAGTCAAAAGGGTGGTAACGAGGGCGAAGGCGCTCGTGAACGCGGCACCGAAGGCAAGCGCGGCAATCCGAATGCGAAGCACGAAACCGGTATCACGAACCGTCCTAAGATCGATCCGAACCGTCGCAACCAAGTGAAAGACGGCCCCGTGAAAGCTTCGAGCGATTCGGTACTCGACTCGCTCAAGAACTCTGGTCTCGGCTCGCGTATCGCTGCCAAAGGTTCTCCTGGTGGCGGCGCTTCGGGCAATGATCCGCTCGACAAAGCCTTCCAGGGCGTCGGTGGTGATTCCATCCGCTCCGGTATCGGTTCGGGTGGTTCGGGCCTGCAGGGCACTGGCAAGGGCGGCGGCGGTACGGCCGTTGGCGTGGGTGGTCTGGGCACCAAGGGCTTCGGCGGCGGCGCTACTGGCGACGGCGTGGGTTCGCTCCCCGGCAAAGGGGAATTTGCGATCTCGACCGAAACCACGGGCGTCTCGGTTGCAGGTTCGCTCTCGCGTAAAGAGATCGAGCGCGTGATCAACTCGCACCAAAACGAAATCGAATTCTGCTACCAGCAAGCGCTGGCTCGCAGCCCTTCGATGTCGGGTCGTATCATGGTGCGCGCGACCATCGTCACGGGTGGCAAAGTGAGCGCGGCTTCGGTGGGTTCGAACTCCACCAACGACGCGGCTTTCGGCTCTTGCATTGTGAACGCTCTGCGCGGCTGGACATTCCCGTCGCCGCAAGGCGGCTCCGAAGCGAGCTTCGAGTGGCCGTGGCTCTTCAAGCCTAGCCTCTAAGAGACTCATCAGGCCCGCCCCGGACTTCGGTTCGGGGCGGGCTTTTTTTTGCCTCTCGCGTGATTATCGTTTGATGTTTGAGCAAAAGCCCGGAAAAGTAGGCCTATGAAAATAGCCAACCTTTTGGGGGCCTACGTTTTCTTAATGGCTAGCTTCAGCCTTGCTGCCGAAGCGACAACAGAATCCACACCCGCTTACCGCGTTGAAAATCTCAAGAGTCCGCACGCCGAAGTCAAACTTGTCGCTTCGCACTCGCACCTTGTGGAAGGCGAACCCTTTCAGATCGGATTTCTTTTTAACATTGAACCCGAGTGGCATATCTACTGGCGTAATCCCGGCGACTCGGGCACGCCGCTCTCGGTGAAGTGGTCCATCCCCTCGAGCTTGAACACGCTGCCACAGCGATGGCCGCTACCCAAACGTCTGCCCGTGGGTCCCCTTGCCAACTATGGATACGAAGGCCAGGTGCTACTTCCCTTTGATCTCGAGTGGAAGAGAGCGAGCGCTTGGGCTACCGAAGATCGCGGCGCGAGCCGGGTGAAAATCACCGCGCGTGCTGATTGGCTCATTTGCCGAGTGGAATGTTTGCCGGCCGAGGGCACTTTTGAAATCGAAATTCCCATCGAACGCGGAGATGGCGTGTCGTCGGGCGAACTCTCCTCGGACAAACACCTTTTTGATAAAGTTCCCTATGCGGACAAAGACACCATCAAGGATGCTGTGGTTGTGGATCGCGGTAGCGAATACGAAGTCGAATTTACCGCACCCGAAGGTTTCGATGCACCGGCGATATTGTGGGATTTTTATTCGGGCGATGAGCTGCGCATCCAGCACGCGCCGATTCCTACCTTCGAGCTCAGCGACCGACGTGTGAAGCTTCACCTTGTCAAAGACACCAACGCTCCTGCCGAGATTGCGACCCTTTCGGGCCTTGTGATGGCACAAGGCAAAGAAGCCTCGGACCGGGTGGGTTTTGAAATTGTCGCAAACGCCGCCACAACGGTGGTTGGGGCTCCAGATCAGCCGCTGGCTCTCTTGATATTCTTTGCTCTGCTCGGCGGCATCCTTTTGAACGTCATGCCCTGCGTCTTTCCCGTGCTCTCTCTGAAGATCCTTGGATTTGTGCACGAGGCCGGCGAGGGGGCGCAGGGGCGCTCGCGCTTGCGACGCCACGGCTGGGTATTTGCCTTAGGGGTGCTCGTGTCGTTCTGGCTGCTGGCGGGTCTGCTCATCGTGCTTCGCGGAAGTGGCGTCGCCTTAGGGTGGGGCTTTCAGCTGCAGTCGCCGCTCTTTGTGTCGGCGCTTGCGGTGCTCTTTTTGCTGATCGGCCTCAACTTCATCGGTTTCTTTGAACTCAACTTCTCCGGTGGACGCCTCGCCACAGCGGGTGCCACGCGCGGAGGCTACGTCTCCTCGTTTTTGAGCGGCGTTCTCGCCACGGTGGTGGCCACGCCCTGCACCGCGCCCTTTATGGGCGTGGCGCTCGGCGCAGCGCTCGCACTGCCGCCGCTGAGTTCGATATTGATCTTTACGGGGCTCGGTTTCGGCATGGCGCTTCCGTATGTGCTGCTCAGCCATTTTCCGCAGTGGCTAAGATTTCTGCCGCGCCCCGGCGCGTGGATGGAAACCTTCCGCCAGTTACTTGCCTTTCCCATCTTCGCTACCGCACTGTGGCTCTTGTGGGTGATTCTCAAACAGAATCCCGATCTCGTGATTGATGTGCTCATGATGGGGCTCCTAGTGAGTTTTGTGGTGTGGCTCACGCGCGCTGTGATGGCTCGCACGACGAAGGCGATTTTGGGACTCTTAGCGCTCGCGGGCGGGCTCTGGCTCGGGAATTCGATGCGCCTCATCAGCGAAGCGGGGAGCGAAATCAAAGCCGAATCCAACTCGTTTTGGCAGCCCTTTACGCCAGAGGCTTTTGACGAGGCGCTGGCGACTTCGGAATATGTCTTCGTGGATTTCACGGCCTCGTGGTGCATCACTTGTCAGGTCAACAAAAAGGTTGTGCTCAATACCGACGCCGCCAAGGAATTCTTTGCCGAGCGAGGGGTGACCGCGATGCGTGCTGATTGGACACATCAGGACCCTCAAATTAGCAAAGTTCTGGAATCGCTAGGCCGCAGCAGCGTGCCGACTTATGCGATCTTCCGTCGCGATCGCAAAACCTACGCCGTGCTCCCCGAGATCTTAAGCTTGAGTCTTCTGAGCGATGAGGTTCAGAAGTTCATGGGTCAGTCCGCATCCAACAACTCAGAAGGAGAAACGAAATGAAAAAACTATTTGGATTAGCAATGGTGTTCGCGGCGGTGGTTTCCACCCAGGCGCGGGCCGAAGCCAAGGTGGGCGAAGCCGCCCCGGCTTTCGAACTCAAAGATGTCGATGGCAAGGCGCATTCGCTCGCTTCGTTCAAGGGCAAGACCGTGGTGCTCGAGTGGCTGAACCACGAGTGCCCCTTTGTGAAAAAGCATTATGACTCGGGCAACATGCAAAAGCTGCAAGAGAGCGCCACCAAAGACGGCGTGATCTGGCTCTCAATTGCGTCTTCGGCCCCCGGAAAAGAAGGCTACATGGACGCCGTCACTACAAAGAAAGTTTCGGCTGAGAAAAAATCCAAAGCCACCGCGGTGCTGCTCGACGCCTCGGGCGCCGTGGGCAAAGTTTATGGCGCTAAGGTCACCCCGCACATGTACGTGATCGATGGCACGGGTAAGCTCGTGTACAATGGCGCGATCGATGACAAGGCGAGCACCAAGGTAGAAGACGTCAAAGGCGCCAAATCCTACGTGAGCGAAGCTCTCGCGTCGGTGAAAAAAGGCGAAGCCGTCAAGGTCTCCGCCACCAAGCCTTACGGCTGCGGCGTGAAGTACAAAGACTAAGAGTTCTCTTCGATCACCTTAAGGATCTGCTGGGGTGTTGCTTGGATACCCGCGAAGCTAAAGATGAGTCCGTCTTCGCGGTATCCAACGAGCTCCGGCTGATCCTTACCACTATTGGCCCGGTGCAAAGCACGCAGGGCCTCCGCTAATTTCGCATTTACAAAAGCCGGCCGCTCCCGACCATAGGGAACGGCAATGAATAGCCCCGCCGTTCCGTTTGCACGCGTTTCGATGCGTACCGCGGCGTCTTTGTCGTGTGCCAGGTTGCTTGCGCCCCAGGTCAGCCCTGGGTGCGGAGTGCCGGTATTGAGTTTGTTCGCATCGACGATGGCGAGGTTCTTTAAAAAGCTCTCGCGTCGCGCGCTGGGAATCGTGCTGAGCCACTGATTGGGATCTGTCGCGGGAGTGACGATCGCCTCTTTGCGAATGCGTGCCGCTTCGCTCGTGATGCGTTGCTCGTAGGCTTCGGCTTCGGTGCGCAGAGAATCGTCGCCGCGCAGAGCCCGGGCCGTAATGTCCATCGTGCTCTGGTGAAGTTCATCAAAGATACGTCGCTGAATCTCGGCCGGCGTCTCGGCCTTGAGGCGATCTCCCATGAAATGCTCCGGATATTTTTGGATCAAGCGGTCGCCGTTTTGATAGAGCGCCTTGCTCAGGGTGTTGGCGCGCGAATCCACTCCTTTGGGCAAGTCTCCGAAGTGGGCAAAGTCGTGAACCAGGGCGGCTTCACGAAGAAGCGCGCGCTGCTCGGGACTTTTCATGAGGTCTGGGTTTTGAATCAGGGCGATCGCCATTTCGGTATCAAAGATATTGTCGGAACTCAGCATGACGTCTTTGGGCAGGGGCTGCGTGGTGTCGTGCGCTCCGATGAGCTGACGTACGAAAGCTTCGCGATCGACGGGACCCTTTGTGTCCGCTTGAGAGGTTTCAAAAGCGTCGATGATTTTGGTTGTGGTGTTCGCGAAAGGGTTCTCGGCATCGCGATAGGGGCCGTGGTGATCATATACTTGGAGAGTTGCGTCGCTCGGGCCACGTGCCTGCGGATAATCGAGGGCGACGACATGGCGTCCGGCTTGGACGGCGTCGCTCACGGTCGTGGGCGGCGTGAACTTCAGGTGTACCTGCTGACCACCCGGCAAGTTGACGTTGGCAAGGATTCCCGTGCGCGAGCGGACTTCGCTAGCCACCGCGGCGGCATCTTGAGGATGAAAGAGGTATTTCATGTAAACGTCTTTGGGAATGGCGAGGAGCCGTGTTCCCCGGGGACCGGCGCTGACGTCGGCGTTGCGTCCGCTGTCACGGATGATGCCCGCCTCACCGAGGAGCGAACCCCCTGGCAAATGGATGGAGGAATATCCGGGGCGTGTCACTTCGACGCCGTTATCGCCGAGCACGACGTAAGCGTAGTTGGCCGAATCGTGTTCCTTCAAAAACATCTCGCCCGGCTGCAGGTCCAAAACCTTGGTGCCCGCGAGCACGTCGTCCACGGGACAGGATTTGCATTTGTCGAGGAGCGTTTTTTTGGCGGCGCTCAATTCCGCGGGGCTTAAGCTGGTAGACGGCCTGGCCCGGTCGCCGGAGAGAAGTTGGGATTCTAGCGAAGTGCGGCCCTTGCGCGGAGAGTAGGTAGGGACAATCTTCACGCGATTTCCGTAGGCGGTGGAGGCGAGTTCCTGCTGAAGCGCTCTTTGGAATTCCGCGGAGGTGCCGTGGGGCATCTCGACGTAGAGTTTTTGGTCGGGGCCCAGGATCATGGCGTCGTTGCCGATGTCTTTAATCACCATAGACACCGCGCGCAGGGCCTTCGCCTTGGGACTCTCTTCACCCTGGCGTAGGGGCTGGTCCGAAAAATCCGTATCGGTCACTACGATCTTCACATCTCCGTTGGGCAGCAGCGTGGTTTCGGAGATGTTCGCCTCGCCCGCGTGCACGGGATCGCTGGAGCGCATGTAGAGCGGTGAGCCTGGGTTCTGAGGATCGTCGAGAATGATCACCGAGTCGCCGTCCTTGGTAGCGACGATTTGGTTGCCGTTGGAGGTACGCAGGCGCGTATCGCGTTGGCGGTAAACATCCGCGATGCTGAGACCCTTTTCGACGGCGATGATGTCCTGCCAGAAGTCTTTGAGGGCGGGGTGCTTTTCCATTTCCGAGGGCTTGAGCCATGCATAGGCCTCATCAGGCGAAGGGTAAGCACGTTTGAAGTTCTCATCCACGATGCGCGTTTGTGCGTTGAGCTGCGCCTCTAGGGCGCTGAGCGCGCGGCGCTTGGCAGGATCTTCTTTTTTCTTGAGATCTTTTTCGAGCTTGGTGATCTCGGCAGCGAGACGGTGGTACTCGTCGGTTTTGGAAGTTGTTTTGATCATCAGGTCGCGAAAATCTCCGGAGCGATCGGAGTTCAAAAGTTCTCGAGGAACTTTGGATTTGGAATGCGCGTTGGACATGGAGAGCAGCTCACGTAGGAAGCGGTCGTGACCTACGCTAGTGCCTTTCCATTTTTTGTAGACGTCGAGGCTGTGTTTGTAGAGATCGTGGTAGGCATGGCCTGGTTTTTTAGCGTCGCGATAGAAAGCGTCGAAGTTGTCCGCGAAGGCGGGCTTGAAAACTTCTTTGGCCGCGAGTTCGGGGTGGATGGCGCGGTTGGCGGGATCGGCCATCGCGATATCGTGCAAGTAGGCCTGAGCTTCGCCCAAGCCGTGGCGGAACTTCGCGCGTGGCGAGGTCTCGGGAATCTTTTCGATGCCGTTCAAAACCCGGATCACCTTGGGCACTTGCTGCACGATGTCTTCGACGTGCCCCGTGCCGTGATCGGCAAAGTAAGCCGCTCCGCTTAGCGTCGCGGCGGACACGCCTCCGATAGGGAGCTGTGCGGCTTCGTCGGCCTTGGCGTACATGGGCAGGGCATAGTCGCGGATGTGATTGAGGATACGGGCACATTCGCTAGGAGGCGTGAGCACTGCGGGACCGTGAGCCCAAGCCGAGGTGACGATCGAGATGGGTAGGAGGAGAAGGAACGAGTGTGAAGCCTTCATGCCCATTTATGGTATCAGCAAACGTGATTCGTTTATATTGCAGACTTGCAACCTGACTACGCGCGGTTCTGGCAGTTTTTTGGCGCCCTAAATTCTCGGAACTCCAGAGCCGGCTGCTAGGATATGGAAATGGCATTTCACTCTCGCTATATCCTCCCCTTTGCCGTGGTTTCGATTTTTGCTTTCGCCCAAAACACGGATCAGAAACTTACGAGGGATCTGCTCGCGATGCCTGCCGACGCGATCATTGCGACCTATGACAACGACGAACGTTACGAAGAGCTCAAGAAGATGTTGAGCGATTTGGGGGATCAAGCTCGAGAACCAAGCTTCAAGCCCCTCAGTTCTGCCGAGCAGGGGGTGCTCGTGAAACTCGCATCTCATTTTACCCTTCAGCCTGGTGGTTATGCAGCACACGATTGGCACGCAAAAGAAATTTTGAACGAGGCCTATCGCGTGTTGGCCCGTGACATGGAGCATAGTTTTCGTGGCCCCGACGCTCAGGCGAGCGTGCTCAAGGGCAGAAATTTGATGGCGTCTACTGGCAGCAACGGCTTGCGCGGCGTTCCGATGCGGGCCTTCCACGATGTTGTCGAGCGGAGCAATCGGGCAAACGTGACCTTGCCCAACTGGCTCCTCGAAGACACCAAGGCCTATCTCAATCGCCAGATGTCCGAAGGCAATCGCATCAGTCAAGGTTTCCGCCAGACTTGGGTGGATACTGAGAGTTCGCGCGAAGCCGACGCGTTTGAGAGGGACAACAAGGAAGACGAATTTGTGATCAATAATCGCAACGAGGAAATTCGAGACCTCGCGCAGGTCTTGGGAAATCTTGATGGCAGGCACCTGGATCCTAAGTCGAGAGAAAAATTTGCCCTCACGGTGCGTAGCATGATCGAAGATCGACGCAACCTTTCAGGCCTTGCAAACTTCGTCCCGCCCCTCGGACTTGACGGTGACGCGCTCAACGCGGTCTACTCGGACTCCGTGATCAAAAATCTTTCCGGTCTTGCCATCGGCAATCCCAGCCTCTCACTCTTCATCGAAAGACTTTTGCAAACGCCACGCGGTCAAGAAGCGATCGCTGCAAATCGCTTTGACAAAGCGACACTCAAAACCCTCGAACGCGTCGCCGCAGCGACGCAGGTGGTTCATTACTCCATCAACCAAGCCTGCCTCGCATTGATGAAAAAGGCTTCTGGCAAAGCGAAGGTCGTTAATTAAAAGTCCTGCCTTACTACTGAGCACACGGCGTGCGGTTGCTTTTTAGCAACCTTGGTAGGTCGGCTTGTGGCTTTCTAGCCATGCGGTACCATTTTTCTAGTACCACAATTTTATCCAGCTCGAGAAAGGTAAATCTCCATGACATCGATCAAGTCCCTATCCTTAACCATCCTCCTGGGTTCCCTTAGCCTTGCGGCTCAAGCCGGCAATGGCGGTCACGGGGTTCCCTTTCCAAAACCCAGCCGTGGTGCCGTAGACACGCGCGATCTCGAAGCGATCGATACCGGCTTGCAGCTGTGTTTTAACAAAGACGTCAAATACAAGTACTCCGAGTTTTACACGGTCGACGGAGAGCTCATCATGGACCCCACCAAGTACAAGCCCAAAGTGGGCGCCAAGGTTTGTGCCTTCAATCTTTTTGATGGCAAAGCCGGAACTTTCGAAAAGGGACGCACAATCAAATTTGTTGAACTTGAGATGACTGAGTTCGACTTCGTCTACCGCACGCTCAAAGAACCCGAAGACAAAAACATTGCCTCTGATCCCGTGGTCGCCGCCGTCAACTGCTTCGAGGTGACCAAAATCGGCCCAGGTGGTTTGGAGAGAAAATCCTTCAAGATGCCCGCAGAACTTCAATCGACTCTGGGCTCGGCGATTTCGGCAGTGGTTAACTAGGCCTAAGTCACTGAATTTACGTTGAGATTTTGACGTCCGGCGTGATGACTGCCGGGCGTCTTCATGGTTTAAATGGGGTACCGACGAGGTATCCGACGCTTGAGCTTTGTACATCTGCACGTTCACTCTGAATTTTCGCTCTCATCGAGTCTCATCCGGGTCAAAAAACTCGTGCCTCGCGTTCAGGAGCTCGGCATGGGCGCCGTGGCGCTCACCGACTGGGGCAACCTCTACGGCACGCTCTATCTTAAAAAGACCACCGACGGTTCGAATGTCAAACCTGTCTACGGCGCAGAATTAGGCGTCGTTACTGACTCAAATTCCAACATTCTCAGACACACAGTTTTGCTGGCCCAGAACAACAAAGGTTTTGAAAATCTCAAATTCTTAGTTTCTGAGGCTCATACAAAGTATGGCTTTGATGAAAAAGAAGGTTTGCGTCCTCAGATTCCCCTTGAAGAACTAGTCAAGCATTCTGAAGGACTCATCACCTTAACAGGTGGAATCAAAGGACTGATCAATTCCTATCTGCTTCAGGATCAAAGAGAAAAAGCCAAAGAAGTTTTATCTTATCTTAAGAAAAATCTTCCCACCGGTTCCCTCTTTCTCGAACTGCAAGCGTCTCAAATTTCTGCCCAGGAAAAATGCAACGAACAGCTGATCACTTGGGCTAGGGAAGAAGGGTTGCCATTAGTAGCCACTACAGATGCGCACTATCTGAAGCCCGAAGACGCCCTGGCACAAGAAGTGTGGATGATGGTCGGCCAGAAATTTACCGAAGACCAGAACCCGCGCTCCTCGCTCACATGCGCGGACTTTTGTATCAAGTCGCCCGAAGAAATGCGCGAGGCTTTCTCGCACGTCATCGAAGCCTGCGACAACACGCAAGAGATCGCCGAGCGATGCAACGTCAAATTCAAATTCAAAGACGACAAGGGCAAACGCATTTATCACCTGCCCTCATTTTCGGCCGAAGGCATGAGCGAAGACGAACTCTTTGCCAAAGAGTGCCGCGACGGTTTGAAGCCACGCCTCGACGAGATGGTCGACCTCTCGGCCGAGCTGCGCAAAACTTACGAAGATCGCCTCGAATACGAAATTGGCGTGATTCGCAACATGGGTTTCTCGGGCTACTACCTGATCGTATCGGACTTCATTCGTTGGGCCAAACGCAACGGCATTCCGGTAGGTCCGGGTCGTGGTTCGGGGGCGGGTTCGCTCGCGGCCTATGTGCTCGACATCATCGATCTTGACCCCATCAAGTACGGACTGCTCTTTGAACGTTTTCTCAACCCCGAGCGCGTCTCGCTGCCCGACTTCGACGTGGATTTCTGCCAAGCGCGGCGCCACGAAGTGATCAAGTACGTGGCTGAAAAGTATGGCCGCGATCAGGTGACCCAGATCGTGACCTTTGCCAAAGAGCAATCGAAGAACGCTCTTAAGGACGTGGGCCGCGTCTACGGCCTCAGTTTTGGTGAAACGAACCGACTCACCAAGCTCGTTCCGGTGGTGCAAGCCAAGCCTTATACCATTGAAGAGACGCTCAAAGAGGTCGCCGAATTTGCGCAGATCTACGAACAAGACGGTCGCGTGAAGCAAGTCGTGGACGTGGGCATGAAAATCGAGGGCGCCTTGCGCCAGGCGGGCGTGCACGCTGCGGGCGTGATCATCGCCTCGCGCCCGGTATACGAAATCGCTCCCGTCTCGCGCGACGTTAACGGCAACCTCATCACTCAGTGGGATATGAAGATGAGCGAAGAAGCCGGACTTGTGAAGTTCGACTTCCTTGGACTCGTCACGCTCGATTTGCTCGATCTCGCTTGCAAGCTGATCAACCAGCGAGACGATGAGTTCTCGAAAAAGCTCAATTACCAGAACATTCCCATCGACGATCCTCGCGGCTACGAGATGATCTCGCGCGGTGACACCCTTGGCATGTTCCAGCTCGAATCGGGCGGCATGCAGAACCTCTGTGTGCGCCTCAAGCCCGACAAGTTCGAAGAAGTCACGGCGATCAACGCGCTCTTCCGCCCAGGCCCTCTTGAGACGGGCATGGTGGACGACTACATCAACCGAAAATTCGGACGCGCCAAAATCGAGGTGATGTTCGAAGAGATGGCCCCGGTGCTCGATGAAACCTACGGGATCATCGTGTACCAAGAACAGGTGCAGAACCTGGCGCGCGTGGTGGCGGGTTACACGCTCGGCGGCGCGGATCTTCTGCGTCGCGCGATGGGTAAAAAGATTCCCGAAGAGATGGAAGCTCAGCGCAAGGTCTTTGTGGACGGCGCCGTGGCGGCGGGCAAGCCCGCTGAAAAGGCCTCTGAGCTCTTCGACCTTATCGCCAAGTTCGCGGGTTACGGCTTTAACAAGTCACACGCCGCGGCCTATGCCAAACTCGCCGTACAAACCGCGTTCTTGAAGGCTGTGTACCCCACGGAATTCTTCACCGCGCTGCTCACGATTGAAAAAGAAAACACCGACAAGCTGGCGCGCTACATTCAAGACGCCAAGCTGCACAAAATCAAAATCCTCTCTCCCGACGTCAACCAGTCGGACACGAACTTCACCAACCTCGAAGAAGGTGTGATCCGCTTCGGACTCTCGGCCATCAAAAACGTGGGCGAAGCTTCGGTGGAGCAGTTCATTCGCATCCGCAAAAAAGATGGTCCCTTTAAGGACCTCTTTGACTTTTTAAAACGCACGCAGTCCTGCGGCGTGAACAAGCGCCAGGCTGAGGCCCTCATCATGGCCGGAGCTTTTGACACCCTGGCCACCGAAGGGCAGAGCGCCGCTGAACTGCGCGGCTCCTTTTTGGCGACGCTAGAGAAGGCCATCGAATGGGCCGCCAAAGAAAACCGCGACGAGGCCTCGGGCCAAGTCTCGCTCTTTGGCGAGGCCTCGCCTGGAGGAGCAGCAAGTGTGATGACACCGCAGCTCGACCGCGGCCGCACACCGGGCAAACTTGAGATGCTCGGCTGGGAAAAACAATATCTCGGCGTTTTCATTACGGGCTCACCGCTCGACGGTTTCGAAGAAAAACGCAAACAGGCCGGCGCGATTTCCATCTTTGACCTTGGCGAAAAGGCGCCGCGCACCAAGATCTGCGTGGCCGCCATCGTCTCGGAATTTCGCGAGGTGCGCATCAAGCGCGGCCGCCGCGTGGGTGAGATGATGGGCATCTTGCGCTTAGAGGATGAGTCCGGCCAAGTGGAGATGGTCTCCTTTCCGGATCACTTCAAAGAGTTTGCCGCTCATTACCGTTCTGGCAGGCCGCTCCTCGTGCGAGCCGAAGTGGATTTCGAAGAAGACAAGGCCAAGCTCATTGGCGGTGACGCCACCGTCGAAGGCGCTCTGGGGGTTGAGTACCTTGAGGAGTTCGAGGAGAAGTGGCCCAAGCTCGTGCGGCTCAAGGTCGACATCGACCGGGTCACGCAGCATTACGGTGCGGATCGCCTCTACGGCGAGATCTCGCGCATCCTCAAGGCGCATGCGGGGCCCGTGCCCGTGCAGATGCAGCTCTTTAAGGGCGGCTATTTTGAGACCTCGCTAGAGCTGGGCGACGGCTTTAAGGTGCATCCGCACGCCGAGTTGATGCGTGAGCTGAACTCCATTGTTTCGATTCCGGGATGCGTTGCGGTAGACAAGGTGCTCTAAGGTCGACCCCCATGACTTTTGGGGAGCCTACGGTATACTGAACTCATGTTCATGCGTTCGGTGCTTGCCCTCCTCACCCTGAGTCTTTTGTCCGGCTGTGTGGAACCTGTGATCCGCCGCAATCAGAACAAAACCGACGAGGTGCTCACCCCGCCCGGATACGACAAAGCCGACCTCAAAAAGCGGATTTGGATTGTGCCCTTTACCGAATCCATCGCTTGGGATCCCAAGCAGGGCGCCGACCCCGAGCTCTCCAAGTCTCTCCTCGCGAACATGAAGCAGATCTTCTCCGACGCGAAGGGCCCTTTTTTGATTGCCAAGCCCTTTGACCAGGGCCTCGACGATTCGCAGGCCAATTCAGACAATTCTGACGAAGACCTAAAGAGCATCGCGCAGGCCTCGGGTGCTGACGGCTATCTCAAGGGCACAGTGGTCACCGCAGAAGTGCTGCGCACGGAGCTTCCTGATGGCCTTGTGAAAACCAACGAATTTCGCGTGGTGCTGCGTGTGGCTTACGAGCTTTACGACGCCTATTCGGGTCGCCTTCTTTTTCGCGGTCAAGAAGAAGACAAACATGTAGAGCAGCGCTCGGATGTGCTCCGCTTTGAATTCAAATACCCGGAGATCGAAAAACGCCTGCAAGCCATGAGCAAAAAGGTAGCGCTCAAAATCTACCATGCGGTGTTGCCCGCATCGGCGCGCATGGGCTGGACGGGGCGCGTGCTCAGCGTCGAGAACGCGCGCGTGTTCCTCAACGCCGGCGAGAAAACCGGCATTCGCATGGGTGATATTCTCAAGGTCGTTGAGCCCTTTAAGCAGATCGCCGACTTTCAGTCGGGCAAGCTCGTGGGCAACGTTCCAGGCCGCATCAAGGGTACCATCAAGATCATCCAGTTCTTTGGGGACGACGGCGCCGTGGGCGTGCTCCAAAGCGGCGGCGGCTTCTCACCCGGCGACAACGTACAGCTTTACTAAAATTTCATCTAGACGCGCCTAGCTAGCGCGTCAGGAACTCACGCAGGGCCACGTTCGGCGCGGAGTCGACACCGCTGCCGGGTTTCTTGGCGTTCAGCTCGTCGATCGTGAAATCCATACGGACTTCGTAGGTGCGCTCGATCTGGTTGCGCAGACGCTGCTGGGCCGCGTACCATGCTTGTTTGTTCTTGCCGTCGGGGCAGCTGGCGAGCTCTTGGCCGCGGGCACCCCAGCGGTATTCAATACAGTGGTAGGGCGAAAAGGAGAGATCCCATAGGCGTTCTTCCACGTCGCCCAGGCTGATTTCCACGTCTTTGCCAGCGCTATTCTTATAGCTCACCACACACTCGTTCACCGCGCGCACGTGCTCGTCGAGCAGGTCCTGCTTCAGCTGCGCCACGCTGCCTTGGTACTGCACGCGGGGAGATTTCTCAGCCACGAGTTTTACGAACTGCTCCACGCGCTCTTGCATCTCCACAAAGGAAGCCTTGAGGCGCGCGTCGCGCGAAGGCGTGGAATAGGTTTCCCACTCACCTTCGGTGCCATAAATGTTTGTAGGCAGGCGCTCGGGGTGCGACTGGTTCTGAATGCCCGCAGAGATGGCTTCGTTCACCGCGATCACGCGGTCTTTGATGTCGCCGCAGAGGGCGTCGAGCATGTTTTTAAACTCCTCGGGCGGATTGTAGCGAAGGTTGCCCTCGGCGAGCATTACGCGCACGTAATCATAGTATTCGTATTTGGTGCCAGCCTTGGCGAATCCACCTTGCTTCCAGGCGTCCACTTTGTTCGAGGCGTTGTGGTTGCCGTAATACTGCTCGGTAGAATAGAGCGGCAGCTTGGCGTTGACGGTGCCTGTGACTTTGCCACCGGAGACCACGATCGGGCGCCAGGTTTTAAATCCCGCACCGCTAGTGGGACGCGAGCGAATGAATTTCGCGCCGTAGGTGCCGCGTGTGATGGAGTTGTCGGGGTGCGCGTCCATGAACTTCACGCGACCGTCGGCTTCGACTTTGTACACCACGGCCACGTGACCGTTGGGGTCGTAGATGTTGGTGCCGGGTTTGATGCCGCCCCGATCGATTTTCACAGGGTAGAGGTCTGGGAACAGCGTGGTGCCCTCGGCGGCGTCCGCATCAGGCGGCACACGGAACATCGCGGTGGAAACAGCGTTGCGCATTTGCAGCATGGTGTCTTTGAGCGATTCGCCGTTTGAGATCACGCGTCGGCTCTTTACCGAGTTGCCATTGGCGGAGTAGCGGATGTCGCGCGACGAGCCGCGCGGGGACATCTGGTTTTGGTAGCTAAAGGGCAAGTCGTTCATATACGCGTAGTACATGCGCAGAACATAGGGCAGATCCGCACAGTCGGAATAACCGGAGCTCATCCAACTTGGGTTTTGCGCTTTGTAGGGGTTCTGATCTGAGGTGAGGCAGCGTCCGGTGGTAGAGCATTTGCTCTCGCCAATGGCTTGAATGAATTTTGCGTACCCTGCTTCGTCTTCGTTCGTCCAGCGATCTTGTTTGATGCGCCAAACGCCATCACGACGGTCGTGTTGGGCGTGAGCCGAAAGGGAGGTGGCCAAGGAAAGGGTGAGAGCAGAGGTGGAGCAGAGTCTAACCAGTCGTTGGGTGATGTTCATGTCGATGGGGCTAACCTAGCGATTAATGCGTTGCAACGATTTGCGCCTTAAGATATCTATACAGCTGAATCTATGAGCGTAAAACACCTCTTCGCCACCCCGATTTATTTTGCGCCACTTTGTCCAAAGAAATCGTGGGCTTCGCTCGGCAAACGCCTGCTCAAAGACGCCTACCGTATCGAGGCCATGGACGAAGAGGGCTCCGATTGGTCGGAGTTGCAGTATCCCGGTGGCTACACCTCGTACTCTTCGATTCCTGATTTGCACGAGCGCAGCACGGACTTCATCGCGCTCCGCAAGCTCATCGACAAGCACGTCTATCGCTTTGTCCGCGCGCTCGAATACAATGTCGATCCCCGCACGCTGCAGATGAATTCGTCTTGGATCAACATCACTCGCCGCGGCGGCCATCACTCGATGCACCTGCACCCGCAATCGGTGATTTCGGGCACCATTTATCTCGCCACTCCCAAGAACTCGGGCAATCTGAAATTCGAAGACCCTCGGCTGTCGAAATTCATGGCCGCACCGGCCCGCAAAGAAAACGCCAAACTCATCAACCAAACCTTCGTGGAATTCGAACCCCGCGCGGGACACGTGGTGCTTTTTGAGTCGTGGCTGCGCCACGAAGTGGAGCCCAACCTCACGGCCAATAACCGCGTGAGTCTCTCGTTCAATTACTCAAATTTTTAAGCGCGCTAGTTGAGGTAGGCGCAATCGCCGAGAATGCGTGTGATGCCCGTTTTTTTGGATACGGCAAAAAGCTGGGCTGTGGCGGGGATACGTTTTGATTTTTGGTAATTCATCCAAAGCCGCACAAAAAAGCTCTCGTCGCCATAACTGCGCGCCCACACGTCGTAACCGTAATAGCCCTGCTGATTGTAGTGCCGTAGGGCAATGCGCTCGCGGGGTTCAAAGTCGATGAGGTTCCACGTGTTGCCATTGTGTGAGAAGATCATGCTGCGATAGCGCTTGTTGCTAGGCGAGCGACGAAGGCCCCCAAGGCTAAAGGAGCACTGGATTTTGTGATTTCCGCCTTCGACGCCGCGACGGGTGCCGGGGCTGAGGTCGGTGGTGTTCAAGGGTAGGGCAAAGGCGGCGCTCAGGCAAAAAAGTGCCGAAGCTGACACAAAGAACCGACAAATGTCAGACTTTTTCATTTTTAACTGAACCTCTCCCCTGATACTTCTTTTCTTAGCGAAACATGAACCGATCTGCAAGATGTTATCTTCTCACCGTTGCGGTGAGCCTAAGCGCGAGCTTCGTGCCGTGTGCTCACGCGCTCACGTCGAGTGATGCCTTGCCAAGCGGAGTGCGTGCGGCGGCCTTTGTCTACGGCGTGGCTCCCGAAGTGACTTCGGCTTTTGACGCCAACGGCGAACTCGAATCGCTGGTCTCGCCCCTCAATCGTTCGGTGACTTTTGAGGAACTTGCCGAGTTCGAACCCGAACTCAATCGTCTCAAGAACGTCATCGACTCTATTTATCCGCAGAATATCGGCAATCAGCTGCTGCAGGCCGATCTTTATGCCGACGCCAAGGTGCACGAGCAGCGTTATGTGCCCGCGCTTCTGTGGGGAATCACCGACCGTCTTTCGCTGGGCACCATGGTGCCTATCTCCAAGCGTCGCATTGAGGCGAGTTTCGACGCCGAGGTCACGAATCAAGGGCGCAAGCTCCGTGAGCTCGTGGGTCAGATCCCCGCGCTCAAGGAAGCCGCTCAGCAACTGCAAAATGCAAACGTGAACACGGCGCTTTTTACCGAAAAGATCTTCGCCGAACACGGTTATCAAACCCCCACGAACTATCATAAGTCCGGACTGGGCGACGTGGAGTTCGAGACCCGCTATTTGTACTTTCGTTCGGAGATGCTGAACATGTCGGCGCGTGCGAATCTCAAGTTCCCTACCGGCGAGGCCAATGCCGACCCCACCAATTTGCTCGACCGTCCCTTCGGCAACGGTCACTACGCCTTGAAACTGGGTCTCCTGCAGGACTTCCGTCCCTTTGGCCCGCGCTGGATCCTTTCTTCGGGGCTCTTCTTTACGCACAACTTTGAGGGACGCGAGCGCAAGGCGGTTCGCAAAAGTGCCGATCAGCTCTTGCCCGATCTGCATGACCCTCAGCAGATTGAGATGCTGCGCAAGAAGCGCGGTTTTGACTTGGCGAGCGACGTGGGGATTTCACGCTCCTTTTTTGATGGTGTGATTTGGATCGCAGCGTCGTATCTCTATACCCTTCACGCACAAGATCGTTATTCGGGCGATCGCTCGCTTGACTACGCGTCGTTATCTGAGAACACTCGAAGCGAAGAACACGGCGTGGAGTATTCTTTTGAAGTGTCGAGCATTCAGCTCTTTTTGAAAGAAATGTTCCCCATACCGGGAAAATTGGTTTTCGCGTGGTACCAACCCTTCCGGGGCAAGCATGCGATGTACACACCGTACGGGAGGATGGACTTTGCGCTTTTATTCTAAATTCGTAGTCCTGGCGCTGGTTTTTGTGGCCTGTGCTCCCGCGTACAAACCGGGCGCCAAGCGCGCCGATAAACCGCGTCCGGTCACCACAAAGCCTATCAAGCTCGAAGGGCGTGAGCTCAACTCTCAAGAACTGATCAATTTGTTTTTCACCTCGCCGCAGGTTCAAAGTGCTTGCGAGCGCCTCAATTCGGTTCCGCGCGCCAACACAAGCCAGGAGCGTTTTCGCATTCTCGAATCCGCTAGCGTGTACCCGGGTCCGAATATTGGGCCCGACGGCAACATCAAAAAGAAGGATTGCACCTTTATCTGCGTGAATCCTCGTCACTGGGGATCCGAACGCTGTCGCCTATGCCAAGAAGAGCCCCTAGACCTGGTGGACGTGTGGGGAAGGGTAGGAATTGGCACGCACCCTCTTTACGAGATCGCCATGCAGAGCGTGCAGCTTCCCACGCGCGACGAGTTCATGAACCTCGTCGAAAAAGAGCGCTCCAAGTACGGCCTGGTGATGTGGCCTTTCTTTGAAACCTATCGCAGCCTTATCAAACTCGGAATCAAAGACGCCATCGAGATGCGCAACCAAATCATCGAAGAGCGCGTGGATCAGGCCTTTCCTGGAGCGTTCACTTATGATGGCAAAACCTCTAAGATGGAAGAGTCGCTCTCGCTAGCACTCGTGCTGAATGCCTTGCCGAACTATTCCTCGCTCTTGATCCTGCCCTACGACTCTGAGAAGGAGAAATCCCGAAAGCGCGGGGTCATGAAGCAACTCGAAGCGGTGCTCTCTAAGCCGATGGCGTATTTTCAGACGAGCTCATGGAGCGATTTTAGCAACGACGCCTTGGCGAGCATCAACGCTTCGGTGCGCTCGCTGCAAGGCTCGGATTCGATACAGCACGCCTGCGCCATGGCGCTCATGCACCGAAACTTTGCGCAGATGATCCGCATCATCGGCTATGCGCGTTTGCCGGTGTCGACCAACTCTTCGGGCAACACGCACTTTCAAGTGCCCTTTTCGCAGATGCTCGACACGCCTTCGGGCACGCGTCTGCGCACCTGCCCCGCACCGGGGTCTTTTGTGCGTAAAGACGGCACGCGGCTCATGCTCAACGAAAAACAAATCGGCGGTTACGCCCGCTCGGGGGAGACGATTCAAATCTCGGGCCGCATCGAGCCCTTGCGCCGCTGCTCGGCTGGCGAAGCCAAGCTCTACGACGTCAAGGGTTCGGAGCGCATCGCTTTCGGAAAATCTTCTGCGCGTGCCACGGCCGAAGATAACCTGGCGCTCATGCGCGTGCTCTCGCACCAACTCACTGCCTTCAACCCGGGTTCTGATTGGTGGGCCAAATCACCTGCCGGGTTTCCACTCGGAGAGTTCGAAGATTTTGAGACCATCGAAAAGGGCGGTGCCGTGCTGCCCTATCAGTACCACGCTCTTGCATTGGGGCTGATGCAGATCGTGGTCGATAGCATTCTCAAAAACCACCTTGTTCAGGTGGACTCGGACTTTAAAGAAACCAAGCGTGCCGCAGATGTCGTGGGCATTCGCGTCTCGTCAACACCGCGAACAGCGGGCTCGAGTGCGCAGGTGGAGACCTCAATCGAATCGGCGCTGATGATGGCCGAGGTGGCCTTCAAGGCTGGCGCCTATCTCAAGCAGCTTCCTATATGGCAATCGAATCAGGCTCGTTATTACAATTCGGAATTTTCGCGACTGCGTACGAATCTTGAAAAGTTCAATTACTCGCGCGCAAATGTGAACTTTGTCGATGGGCTCTTCGGTGGCCTGGACAATCTGAAGCTTCTAGTAGGTCAATCCAAATTGCCAAACGGCGCCACGGCTCAGTCACAAGTAGATCAACTCAAAACCGCATCGGCACTCTTGCTGGCGACGTTCGCTGTTCAGGCGCCCACTTCGACCGCGACAAATCCCCTTTATACTTGTGCCACCAAAGTGGTGACGAAGCCCAAGGGTGGGGGAGAAGTCAAGACGGGCCAATGCAACGCGGCTCAAGAAAAAGCTTGGAAAAAGACATTTTCTTGGCTCTCGAAGATTTACCAGTCACCACTTTTTGCCACTTATTCAAAATAAAAGAAGGTTATACTGAAAGCTGTGTTGGACGGCAGCTTAGAAAACCCTCATCCTAGTTTTGAAGTCAAAGACGGCGAGTTGCGTTGCCGTATCGCGTTTGATTTGGGCTTTGAATTTGATTTTGCCAAGCTCAATCAAGAAATCACGCAAGTGGTGTCGGACGATGTGAAAGTGCGTCCTCTCGTGCCCTCACTCAAACGCAACCTGGAATTGCTTCGCATCGGGCTGCGCGAGACGGTGACTCTGCCGGGCTTTTCATTTCTCAGCGCTCCGGGACGTGTGACCGCGACCTTTTATTCGATCGGTGCGTTGAGCCTCGATGTGAGCTTTCGTTTTGACGGCACTCTCGCTTCGCTTGTGCCTAGTATCGAAGGTCTCTACGGTTCGCCCGATTTGAGTCGCACCATGGAAGAGATCGCACGTTCGATTTACGAAAAAATCAAAAAGGCCATCGTGAATCCGGCCTTCTCGAGCACCGGTCTCAAGCAAATGGTGCTTGTTATTCGCAACCCCTACGAGTCGCGTTCGGCAGTGGATTTCATGACCGGTCAGCGCGCCACGCTTGCGGGTCTTGTGACGATGACCCCCGAAAAGCTTGCCCAATCGCAGATCGACCTCGCTCTCGGACGCTGCGTGACTTATTCGGAGCGCGATTTGGTGATCGTATCGGACCGTCTCTCGCTAATTTACGACGAAGCCCCACATGAAGCCCTCGATGTGCTTGAGCTCGCCAACCTGCAGGCGGGTGAGCTGAGTTACCTGGACTCGCGTCTTGAGCAGACTTTTGTGGAACTCTACGAGGCAGAACCCAAAAACGCCTGGGGATTTTTTTACGGTGCGCGCTCCACTGCGGCACAACGTCTCAATACGATTCACCTCGACTCGGTGATCATCGCTGATCGTGTAGAGCAAAGCTTTAAGATCTCGCGTGATTCTTACCTTTCGCGCATTCACGTTTTCTGCGTGGATGCCATGTTTCTGAAGTCCATGATTCGCGGGATCAATCGCAAGCTTGAGGTGATTCGCGATGTTATCGACGATATCTACGATCGTCAGGCCACCCGGCGCATGGAACTGCTCGAGTGGATCATTATCATCCTCATCCTTGTAGGCACGCTGCCCGTCTTTTTGAAGTAGGGACGGGATTTTGACGCCTTTTAGAGGTGCGGTCACCACGGTCCAAGTTTAAAATTGTTCTATGCCGACACGAAAATGGATTTGCTTGTCGTTCGTGGTGGGATTCTCGGTAGTGGCCCAAGCGGGAACCTCCATTCCCGCTTCGCGCGCCCCGCTCTCCCCAAATGCTTTTGCCAAACCTGTCTGCCAAGCCGAGCGCTGGGCGGGCCCAGTGGAGCGCGAATTGATGCAGATCCACTTTGGAGAAACGCCGCGCGAAAAGCTGGTTCAGATCGCCTGGGGTGAGTCGCTGCAGGACCCCAACAACTCAGTCGCTCCGCTTGTGGTTTTTTACTTGAGTTCGACCGAAACCCACGGCCCACTCAAAGACTATTACCAATCGCTCGGCGATGAGCTGGGCGCACACAAGTTCACGCTGCGAGGCATGGCCGCGCGCTATCCCATCCGCAAAGGAAACGCCAAAACCTCGCGTAGTCTGAACGAACTCTGTACTGGCTACGACCGTGCTATGGACGCCGCGCCCACCTTCGCTTCGGTGGACTACTCGAAAGGACCTCAGCGATGAAAACGGGATTTCTAGTAGCGTTTTCACTTCTCGCGTCGATGGAAGCTTGGTCGCAGTCGCAAACGGTCATTCACAAAGCCGTTCCGGTGGATGAGGCCCCTCTGCGTGCTCGTGCGGTGACCCAGTCTAAGCACTACATCATCGTAAAACCCGAATGGGATGAGAGCGATGAGCAAGAATTCTCGAACTTTGTCGCCGCACTGGGCGCTTCGGGTTGCAGCACGCTTGAGAATTGCCTTAAGGGCAAAGCGAATCCCTTTCGTAATACCGACCCCGACGATTTGAGCTTTTTTACCGACTGCGCAGATTTTCCGTACATGCTGCGCGCCTATTTCGCGTGGAAACGCGGTCTGCCCTTTTCGGTAGCTTCGCGAGTGGGCACTGCGGATAAGCCCGAAGAAGGCAAAGACTTCGACATTCGCTACACGCAAAGTGGCAACTTCATCGCCGCCCGCAGGGACTTCACCACGCCGATTGTTTACAACAAAGAGGGACGCGTGAATGGTGGCAACCACTTTACCCTAGACGAGATGTGGAACCACGCTCAGAACATTCTCTCTTCGGCGATGTACCGTACCGATCCACGCAAACCTGATCCGAAATTCTTTTCGGACTTTTACTCGCCCGCGATCACTCGCGATCAGATTCGCCCCGGCACGGTGGTCTACGCCCCTCACGGCCACGTGGGCATCGTGCACCGGGTGGATGAGAACGGCAACGTGTACATTCTGCAGTCGGGCATTGAAGGCGACATTTCGCGCATTCGCCTGAACAACACGTCTTATCCCCAGAGCCGCACCGAACATGGCGCGGGCTTTAAGAACTGGCGTCCGCTCAAACTCGTGGGCGCTACCACCTTTCAGCCTCCGGGTGTGCAAATGAACGTTTACCTGGGTGGCCACGTCGAGGGGATGAGCGACGATCAGCTGCGCGATCAGGGCAAACTCTCGCTCGAACAGTACGGACGCGTGAACGGAAAATTCGACTTGCGCGGCCAAAAACTCGGCTGGGAAGACTACGTCACGGCTAAGCTCAGCACCAAGGCTTGGCGCCGCGATCCCGTCGGTGATTTGGGCAAGCGTCTCGAGGCGCTTTGCGCGCAGGTGAAGGCTCGTATCAGCTCGGTGAATCATGCGCTGGATCGCGGGTTGCCGCAGTTGGCGCATCCCGAGCGCTTGCCGTCGAACATTTTCGGTTCGGGGGGAGATCCCGAGTGGCAGACCTTCTCGACACCCGGACGTGACGCAAACATGCGCGAGATGATGCATGATACGATCGTCTTCACGAACGAAATGCTCTCCATGAGCTCCGATCAGATCGAAGAGACCACCTACCGGGGCAAAAACCTGAAGGCCGACATGGGCGCCGAGCTCAAACGTCAATCACAGGCCTGCACGCTCTCTTACCGCAATTCGCGCGGTACGAATGTGCCGCTGAGCCTGGTGGACGTGATGAAGCGTGCTGATCGCATGTCCTTTGACCCCTACCACTGCCCCGAGCTGCGCTGGGGCGCCACGGGCACGGAACTCGCGGGCTGCGCGCAGGGAACAGACTCGCAAGCGTGGTACGAGGCTCAGGCGCCACTGCGCACCTCTCGCTTTCGCGACACCAAACAGAGTCACGGCTACACGCTGAGCGAGGCGCAAACCGAGCTGCGTCGCTACCGCGACGGCAAAGGAAAATTCGACCTCACACAGGTTTTATAATTCCCACTTTGCTTTTATCATTGCCATAGGGAAACCCCGGGTGTAACTGGGGTGCCCCGGGGCGAAATAAGGTCATGGCAGAAAACGAAAATCCTCAGAACGATGAGCAGCAGGTTCAGGACCAAGAAGACGTGGCCCAATCGCATTGGGAACGTCTCGACCGCTTTCATGAACTGCCGCGCGCCGAAGCCGAAGACATCTTTTTGAATCTTACCTCCCACGAACAGGCCGAGCTCTTTATCGAGATCGATCCCAAGCAGCGCCGTTCGTGGATTCGTCTGCTCGCCCCCGACGACACGGCCGACTTGATCCAAGAACTCGATCCCGACACCGACCTGCGGGCCGAAGCGCTCGCACTGCTCGACCACCAAACCAGACTCGAAGTTTTGGCGCTCCTTGCGTACGCCGAAGACAAGGCCGGCGGTCTGATGAATTCGCGTTTCGCGAGATTGCGCCCCGACATTTCGGTTGAAGAGGCCATTCGCTACCTGCGCGTGCAGGTGCGTGAGCAGGTGGAAACCATTTACTATGCCTACGTGCTGGGGCGCGATCAGAAGCTCCTGGGCGTGGTCTCGATCAACGAACTTTTTGTGGCCCGGCCCGATCGCCTTGTGAGTGACATCATGAGCAGCGAAGACCTTGTCACTGTGCCCGAGCAGATGGACCAGGAGAAGATCTCTCGTCTCTTTGGTGACACGGGTCTCATTGCGATTCCCGTAGTGGATGCCGAGCACCGAGTGAAGGGTATCGTCACCGTCGACGACATCGTCGACGTTTTGCAAGAAGAGGCCACTGAGGACATCCAAAAACTCGGTGGTATGGAAGCCCTCGACGCTCCTTACTTAAAAATCTCCTTCGGGCAGATGATCAAAAAACGCGCCGGCTGGCTGCTTATGCTCTTTTTTGGCGAAATGCTCACCGCCACTGCCATGGGTCATTACGAAGACCAAATCGCCAAGGCCGTGGTGCTCGCACTTTTTGTACCGCTCATCATCTCGAGCGGCGGCAACTCGGGCTCGCAGGCCACCACACTCATCATCCGTTCGATGGCCCTGGGCGAAGTGCGCATGCGCGATTGGCTGCGTGTGGCGGGCCGGGAGCTGGCCTCGGGCTTGACGCTCGGTCTCATTCTGGGCTCCGTGGGCTTCATGCGCATCATGCTCTGGCAGTCTATCGACCCCAGTGTTTACGGCGAGCACTACGTTCGTCTCTCGATTGTCGTTTCGCTCTCGCTTGTGGGCGTCGTGCTCTGGGGCACGATCATCGGCTCCATGCTGCCCTTTTTGCTGCGCAAGCTGCGCCTGGACCCTGCCACCTCTTCGGCCCCTTTCGTGGCCACGCTGGTGGACGTCACGGGCCTGGTGATCTACTTCACCATCGCTTCCTTCTTTCTCAAGGGCACCTTGCTCTAAAATGTATCCGTTACCTTAACCCGGTACTTTAACCTGGCACCTATGGTTTGGAGCCGAAGCTCGGACCAGCTGGGATCTTCCCCGCGCGGCACCTAGAGGGGGCCGAGCCCCCTCTCTTCGCTCTGCGAATTCACTCCCCAGTGCCACGCGTGAAAGATCCCAGCTGGTCCTAACGTCTGTAGCAATCCAGTGGGGACGGGTTAAAGTACCGGGTTAAGGTAACGGATACCTTTTGATGGGATGGTTTTGTTGCAAAGCCTTGGCGGCGGAATCTTGACGGGGTGGGGGCCCAGGGCGCCGGGTATACTGGTAGGCACCTATGCGCAATCTCAAATCCGGCACCTTTGGGTGGATGGCGGCCGCGGCGGTCGTTACCACGTGGACAACCTTTAGCGCTCGCGCCCAGAACACCTACCGCAATCCCGCGATTCACCGCGATGCGGACGATGAGCAAAAAGAAGAGCCCTATTGTCGCGATTTGGCGGCCGGATTTTGTCCTCAAATTCCCGGCGTGAAACCCCTAGCCGTGCGTATAGCCGAGACCAAGCCGCAACTCGACCTTATCGTCGAAGACGCGAAAGCCGCCTCGAGCGATAAAAAGCTCTTTCCGCATCTTTTGACCTCGCTGAGGAATCGCGGTTTTCCCTTACGCGCAGGGCTCAAGGATTCCGATCTCGAAAAGCATTACAAGATGGTAGAAAATGGTCAGGAGGCCGAATCGGTGTTTCGATTCACAGAACAAAGCTGTGACCAAAAGGGCGACATTGCGACTGTGGCTCGCGACATTGCGCTCGGCGCCTCGCTCATGATTCCAGGGCAACAGAATTTTAGCATTCTCAGCGCGGGGCCGGCCGACGAAGTCGCTCCCCTGAAGCAGTTTCGCAAATCGATGCAGGCTTCGAGCGCCGCAAGCGCCCTTGTGAACGCTCAGGGGGATTATGTGGCCGACAACCAGGCCAGCGTCGAGAAGTACGGCAAGGCCTACGCAGATTTCGTAAACGCCTATACCGCCGGCATCGCCGAGCAGGTTGCGAGTGGGCAGCGCCTCATCGCCACGCTACGCCCCAAGCTGCAGGAATATTATCTGCTCTGCAACTTCGTCACTCGGGAGCAAATCGAGCGCAGCGAACAGAGCGAATGCGATGCGGGAAATTTTCTCGACGTCTGGAGCACCGACGACATTTCCGTGGTGAGTCCCAAGGCAAAATCCGACATCGATCGCCAATTGGTGGACTTACGCCGCCGCGCTTACCGCGCCTACGCGGCCAATCTTCGCGGCGCGAGCGAGAGTGATGCCGACGCTGTGAACCACGACTGGGACATGAGCGGTCGGTTGATTGACCTTGTGGGCGCCGCCGGAGCGCGTAGCGAGGCCGATTTTACCAAGGTCGTGAGTCGGGTGGCCGGGTCGGAAGAGATCGTGAGTGAAATCGACGCCCAACTCAGCCCCCTCGTGTACCCCGGCGACGTCAATGAAGTGAAGTACCGCATTCTCTGCGAAAAACGCCAGGACCTCTTTGACAACGAAGCCCTCGCTTTCGAATACGAGCGCGTCAAGCGCTCGGTGCGCCGCTCCGAGGCGGTCGTGACGAAGGTGCGCGAGAAGATGTATCCCGCCGATCAGATGCATGCCCAGCGCGAACTCTTCGCCAACGTGCTCGATCGCATGCGCAGGAAGCTCGACGAATTCGCCCCTACGCTCGGCGATGACGTCGAAGTGCAGTCGATGCGCCGTGTATTTGAGAACCTCAGTATGAACGATCCGAATCTTAAAAAAGATGCCTTCAAGATCGATCCCGGAACGGGCCTGAGTGTGATCGATTTTCAAAAGGTCACGGCGGACGATACCTTTTATAACTTTTTCATCGATAATGACCTCGAGACGCTCACCGGACTTGGTGCCTTCATGACGGGCGACCGCTTCTTGGCGCGCTTTCGTAAGTACGAGGGTGTGAACGTGTACCCCGGGTTTTTACGTGCTTATGGCGATCACGACGGCGCGATGTTCTTTACGATGAGTCATGAAATCGCCCACACCATGGATCCCGAAGTCTTTCGCAAGCTGGGAACGCGTTTTCCGCCGGCTTGGCAAAAGGTTCTCGATTGCCTTTCGTCGCAAAACTCCGTCGGGGCGCTGGCGCATCAGCATGGCGAATGCTTTGCCGATTGGTTTGCGACCGAAGTGCTCGCTGCGACGCTCAAAGAAATGCCCAAGGATGCGCAGAAGATGATGGTCAGCGACGCCATGTTGATGGCCTGCGAGGAGCATCTGGGCGGTAAGGGACCAGCTTTCGATAGCGAAACCCGTTTTGGCGAGAGCGTGCACCCGTCGCCGCGCAAACGCATCAATGCCATCATGGGTGCACACCCGTCAATCCGGGCAGTGCTGGGGTGTCGTCCGACGAGTGCTGAAGCGCCCTATTGCGGAATCTGAGAGGGGATGAGATGAAAAATTTGATTTTGATAACGTTGTTTTCGGTTACCGCAGTGGCGAGCGAAAGATCCGTAGTGATCCCGGCACCCCGGTTTCGTATCGAATCGCCGGAGAAAAGTGTGAGCCTGGAGCGCAAGAGCAACGAATGGATTCTCACCTCTTACGCAAGAAAAACGAAAGCCGCTTCCAGCCAAAAGATCAGCGAGGTGGGTGAAGTGGCCCGTGTGGATGCCCGCTACGATGACATCCGCAACTGGGTGCTGGAGTCGTTGCCGTTGCTCAAGCCCCAGGCGAATTGTCAAGATATCAAGATCAGAATGGACGGGGCTTTTTCGCGTTACGTGGAACTGTGCTCCGGAGTGCCCGCACATTTGATTTTTGCAACGAGTTTTTATTCTAAGATTTCTGCTTCGGTGAACTAGGCGCTTGCACGAGAATTCATGTCCGCATAGAAATATATGCGGACTATGAATAACATTGAATTTGTCAGCCAAGAGTTAAAATCCCTCAAAACCGAGACGCCCCTCAAGGTGTCTCCGCTCATGATCACCGCGGTCGTGGAGCTCGCCGCCGAGGGTGCCACCGTTCCCTTCATCGCCCGCTACCGCAAAGAAAAAACTGGTGGCCTCGACGAGGTCGCCATTCAGGCCATCATCGATGCTTCGGCGCAGTACGAAGAGATCTTAAAGCGCCAGGCCTACATCGCCAAAGAGATCGAAGCCCAGGGCAAGCTCGACGACACCCTCAAGGTTAAAATTCTTACCACCTTCGATCTGAACGTGCTCGAAGACCTCTATTTGCCCTTCAAGAAAAAGCGCAAGACCAAGGCCACCATTGCCAAAGAGGCAGGCCTGGAGCCGCTCTCGCAAGAACTCTTCGCAGCCCGCGTGGTTTCCGACGAAGAGGTCAATGCCAAGCTCAGTGCGGCGCTCAACAAGGACGCTGGATTCGAGACCCCTGAGAAGGTGCTCGAGGGTCTGGTGAACATCTGGACCGAGCGCCTCTCCGAGATTCCCGAAATGCGCGCCGGTGTGCGCAAGTCCTACGCGGACAGCGGCCTCGTTTACGTGGAGAAGGGCGAAAAGGCCAAGGAGCCGTCGAAATTCGATCGCTATTTTGGGCACGCCGAAAAGCTTTCCTCGCTGATTCAGGAGAAAAACTCGCACCGCTACCTCGCCATCCGCCGCGGCTGGACAGAGGAAGAACTCACAGTGAATATTGGTGGTGCAAAGAACGAAGCGGGTGTCGATGAGCTCGAAACCAAGTGGCTCGCCGATTTTGAATCCGTTATCGGACTCGATGCCAAGACTGCCAAGGTGGGCACGCTCAACACCGCCAAGGGCAAGGCCGCTCGCCTTGCGCTCAAAGCCTATGTGCTGCCATCTATCGGCAATGAGCTGCACACCGAACTTAAAACTGTCTCGGATCGCGAAGCGATTCAGGTCTTTGCCGACAATCTGCGCCAGGTGCTTATGGCCTCGCCCCTGGGGTCGAAGCGATTGATGGCTCTCGATCCCGGCATCCGTACGGGCGTCAAGGCCGCCTTGCTCTCCGCTAATGGCGATTATCTGCTCGATGACGTCTTCTTTTTTGATCGCAAGGCCGAAGACGGTCTGCGCTTTTTGGCCCTGCTCGACAAATTCAAAGTGGAAGTCGTGGCGGTAGGTAACGGAACGCACGGACGCGAAACTGAAATCGCGGTCAAGGCGCTGCTCAAGGGCGTCGGCATGGAAAAGCAAATTCCCGTGGTGCTCGTGAACGAATCCGGCGCTAGTATTTACAGCGCGAGCGCCGTGGCGCGCGACGAATTCCCCAAGCTCGATGTCACGGTGCGTGGCGCGATCTCGATTGGCCGCCGTCTGCAGGATCCGCTCTCGGAACTCGTGAAGATCGATCCCAAGAGCATCGGCGTGGGCCAATACCAGCACGACGTTTCGCAGCCGGCTCTCAAAAAATCGCTTGGCGAGGTGGTCATCAACTGCGTGAACCGTGTGGGCGTGGATCTGAACACCGCCTCGGTGCACATTCTCTCGTACATCTCGGGCATCGGCCCTGGTATCGCCAAGGCGATTGTCGAGTACCGTCTTGAGAAGGGTCCTTTTAAAAACCGCAAAGACTTGCTGAGCGTGCCACGCTTTTCGGCCAAGGTCTTTGAACAATCGGCCGGCTTCATGCGCATAGCCGGAGCGACTCATCCCTTTGACAAGACGGGGATTCACCCCGAAGCCTACGCCGCCCTCGAAGCCTTTTGCGCGCGCGCTTCGCTACCGCTTGAGGGCCTCTTGACCTCCGATGGCGTAGCGAAGCTGCAAAAAGATGCGCAGCTCAAAGCCGACCTCGGCGAATTCACCTTTGCCGACGTCGTCGAAGAGCTCAAAAAACCCGGTCGCGACCCGCGCGATGCTTTTGAGCTCAGCCCCTTCCGCGATGACATTTTTGAAATCAAAGATCTCGAAGCCGGTATGAAATGCCCTGGAGTTGTAACGAACGTCACCAACTTTGGAGCCTTTGTAGACATCGGCGTGCACCAAGATGGACTCGTGCACATCTCCAAGCTCTCGGACACTTTTGTAAAGGACCCGCGCGATGTTGTGAAGTCTGGTCAAAAGGTGGTGGTGTGGGTGGAAGCGGTGGATCCCGTGCGCAAACAGATCTCCCTCACGATGAAAGATCCCGCCGCAGCGGCAAGCCGTGCGGCAATGCCGCGGGAATCGCGCCCTTCCGGTGGACATGCTCCTCAGGGCCAACGCCCCTCGTCGTCCGCGCCTCAGCGTGGTGGCGGTGGTGGAAGCGGTTCTCGCCCGGGCTCGTCACAGCCCAAGTTCGGCTCAAACCCTTTTGCGGCTCTCGCCGAGCTGAACAAGCGCAAGTAGGAAAGGACGGACGGCGGTGAGCGATATCTTTGCGCCACTCTTACGCAAGACCTTCGCGTCGCCGCTCGACTATGAGTTTTGGCCCGCGCTCGAGGCGCCTTCGCGGCGTTTGATGATTGTGCTGCACGGCCGCGGCGACACCGGCGAAGGCTTTCACTGGCTGCCGGCAGCGTTGGGCGTGGAGTCGATGAATTTTTTGTTCTTAGA
>DATLIP010000107.1:0-15444 GCA_035539375.1 Bdellovibrionota bacterium
GACTTAATCTTGGGGCTTCATTACCTTGCGCGCTATCAAATCAATGGGGATTTGGTAAACGGTTTGCACGGTGTATCTAACGCGCAAAACGGACAAGGGCGGCACACTTGTACTCGATTCGAAGCGCAAGCTTTAGCATCACGAAACTCATCCAGCTTTTCATCACTCTTTTCGCACTCGCGACCTTTTCATCTCCGCTCTACGCCAAAGATGGCGACGAGACCCCCGATCCCGAACTCCAAGCCCAAGCCGCGCGCATTGTCGAAGCCGTCGAAGCTTCGCGCCGCAACCTCCCCCCCCTCACCCAGCTCCAGATCTCTCGACTCAGTCGCGGAAACGTCGACTGGCAAGCGGACATCGGTTCGCAAATGCAAGTTGAAGACCTGCTCGAATCCCTCTCGCTGCGCAACTCGGCCCTCGAGCGTGAATACGAAAACGATCCTGAAGGTTTTCAGAACGTCCTTAAGAAAAAGAACATCACCACCACTCTCGAGGGCGGCACCGCCACCCGCATTCAGCTCGAACTCGAGAACGGCCAACTCGGCGACCTCACCATCGTCACCCTCAACAATTCGGGTGGCGAGCTTGTGGACTTCATCTTCGCCGACCTCAACAAAATTTCCCCCGAGAGCGTGATCTTCGAAAAGTTCATCGCTCACCGCATGAAATACGAAGCCATCGACGTCGCCAAAACCGACTTCGGCCGTTCGCTGCTGCTCATCGACACCGACATGAGTTCGGTGGAACACCAAGTAGCCGCCCTGCAAAACACCGAGCGCACGCTCTTCTTTCCCCGCGGCTTCAACCTCAAGGCCTGGATGAAGGCGACCTTCCACAAACCCAGCTTCAAAAACATCTTCAATAAAGAAGGTCGAAAGAATACCGCCATGCAATGCGCCGGCGCCATCGTGGTTTGCGGCGTCAGCAGCTACCTCAACTTGAGCACCGTAGACTGGTACATCCCGGTTGTGCTCAACGTGATTTACAGCTCTTCGATCAACTACGTTATCGACACTTACCTGGTGCTCAACGGTGAAGGTAGCCGTATCAAGCGATTCGCCTTTAACTTTACCGCCACCAGTGTGAGCTTTGCTGTAGCCCTAACCGCCTGGGCCCACGGCTTTGACCACCTTGCCCATTGGGAACCCTGGGCCTGGATCCTCGGCAACGCCTTCGCGAGCAACATGCTCCGCGGCGCCATGGACAACCACAACACTGGCCAAATCGAAGTGGGCCGTTACACGCGCGAGCAAGCCAAGTGGAAACGTCAGTGGTACTACTCGGTTTACGCCAACAACATCCGCCTTCTGCACCTCATCGCCGAATCCTTCACAGCCAAATCCGCCGGAAGTGCGTCCGGAAACGTCGCCGCCCGCATCGTGATCAAAACCTCGTACCTCGTGCTGGCCGGCATGGCCGACTGGATCAGCCTGCGCATGGCCGAAGGTCTCGCCGCCAAAGCCAAAGTGGATCCTAACTTCAACCAGCAAATCGACGTCAGCGCCGCCCTCAAGCGCGCGGCTCTGCTACGCAAGCGCTTTCAAGAACGCATCGCCGCCGTTCGCAATAGCCCTGGACACATCATCAGCTTCTTTAGCGGCCAGCGCGTCGACGACATCAAACACAAAAAAGTGCAGCAACTCTTCAAATCTTGGCTGAACGCCAAGACGGCCTACCTCTACCGTCTCGAAGAAAGCAACCTCATCCCCGAAGAAGAACTTGATCTCTACCGCGCCGCCTTTATCGAAGACATGGTCGACATGTCGATCCTCTCGGTAAAAGCACACGAATTCGCCACGCCCTCCGCAACTCCCGAACAGGTCGCCCATTTCAAAAAGACTTTCGCCGCCAGCCACCGCCGCGCGATTCGCGAGAAGATTGCCTTCCGCTACGCCTGGAACGCGAACACCAAGCAAACGGACGCCATTCATGAATATGCCGATTTTGTGAGCCAGACCCTCGAAACGATGGCCCGCAAGTTGAATGACCCTAAAAACGAGAAGCATCTCAGCGACGAAGACGTCGCCAAGCTCGTTGGTGTTGCGAACGATTTGGTGAACAGCTTCGAAACCACCGCCCCACACCTCAGCCGTAGCCTTTTCGACAACAAACTCTCCGAAGCCTTCGGCATCAACGCCGGCAAAGCGGTAGAGCATTTCAACGGCCGCGTTACCATGTGGCGCTACCTTTACACTCACAGCTTCCGCCTCAGCACGGTTGCCCAGATCTCACCCAAACTTCGCGAAGAGTTCGTAACCCTACTGCGCGATCGCAATTTCGGAGATTTTGAAAACTGGGCCCGCTACGAGCGCGACAACCGCTACGTCAGCCCGGGCGCTACCTACCAGCAAGAACTCAACGAAGTGCTCTCGCTGTACCGCGAACTCCGTCGCCGCATCAACTTCAAGCTCACCAACACAGTGGGTGACAAAGAAATCACCGAGCGTACGCTCGGCACGTTCCGCGACGAACTCATCGCCTTCACCGCCCTTCGAGATTACCAAGCTCACTTCACGACCCGCTGGACCCCGGGTACCACATCGCCGATCCCCCCACCGGAGAATTTCTGGAGTTACAACCAAAAACGAGCCTCGCACGCCACACCAGTACACACCACGCAGTTTAGCTGCCGTAGTATCCTGCGCGTGCTCGGCAAACCGTTGATGTAAATCTTCAGGAGGCGCGTATCTCGAATTCCTTTCGCCGCGCCTCGCTCGCTTTCTTTATACTGACCCTCTTCGCCGGTGCCGCCGCAGCCGATCCAACACTCACCCAAGAGAACCCCGAGCAAGGCGCCGAAGTCGCCGCGGCCGCTCCGACACTTGCCTTTGACGACGAACAGATCATCGCCACCACACTCACTCAGGAAAACCTCGAACAGGGCGCCGAAGTCGCCGACAAGATCTACCGCACGGTGGGCGACCACGACACTCTTGTGATCGGTGTGGGCCGCTCCCCAATCATTTTCATCGAGTTTTTGCGTGAAAAGCACGACTTGGATGTCGACTACCTGCCCATCTCATACGTGGCCTCGCTCTCGCCGCAAAAAATTTTCAACGGTCTCACCCCGGATGAAAGCAAAAATCTCGATCAGTACTTTTGGGAAGTGTATCGCCGCTGGAACACCACCAAAAAACGCATCGTGCTTGTTGATTGGTCCAACAGCGGCGCCACCTTGCGCTTTCTGGCCCGCGAATTTTCGCGCTTTCTGCGCGAGAACCACCTTCCCCACGAAGTCGTGGTAGGTTCGGTACAGGAAAAAGGCTTTCCGGTGTTCATCTCGCCCTCAACGAAACATTTTCACATCTTGTCGAAAGACCGGCCTGTGACCTCGTTCCGCGTGCGCGATCAGGCCCACGGTTCAACGCTCATGACCTCCATCCGCGCCGGCGCCATAGACTGGTTTGCTCCGCACCCCAAAGTCGACGTGCGCCGCATCTTGGGCGGCGACGATAGCCCGGACCCCGAAAATTATATGGAGCTGAAGCACGAACTCTATCCCTATTTGCAGCGGGCGGTGATTCGTCACTCGAGAAAAGACCCCTACCTGAGCCCCACGGCCAAGCCTCAGCGCATTCACGACATGACACGTGTGGATCTCTTGACCCAAAGCATGGTGCGCTGTTCGTCGCTCTTATCGCGCGTGGGCCAATACCTCAGCGCTAAGCTGGTGCACCCGCTTCGCAACCGTCCCCCGGTCCGATGATTTGAGTCCCGCGGTAGAAATTTGCGGCAGGGCCACCACATAGATGGTCGTGCCCACGCGTGGCAGGAACGCCGATCGCGGGAGCGCTTCGCGCGAATTCAGTACGACGATGGGCTGAATGGGAATTTGGGCCGAAATCGCCAGCCCAAAAGAACCCCAGCGGTAATCCCCCAGCCGACCGTCCTCGGAACGCGTGCCCTCGGGAGCCACCCAAATCTGCATCCCACCTTTGAAGCGCCTTTCAATCTGCCGCAGCACCTTGGCGGACGAGGCCCGGCTGCTCCGAAAGTGCGGAATGAAGCCGCCCGCCCGCATGGCCTGACCAAAGAGCGGGATCCAAAAGAGCTCCCGCTTGGCGACCATCCGCAGGTTCCCCGAAAAGGCAAAGAAGGCGGCCGGGATGTCGAAAAGGGACTGGTGGTTGGAGACCACGAGGCAGGCCGAAGCGGGGTCGTAGTCCCCCCGGTGGATCACCTCAAACTTAAAGAAACAGGTGGCGCAGACCCAGCGGAACCAGAAGCGGATAATGGCCGTCTGCCAATGCAGCGGAAAGCCCAATAAAGTCGCCAACAAAAAGAGGGGAGCCACCACGAGCACCGCCAGGGTGGCGGAGAGCCAGGAGAAGGTTGCGGTAAGGCGCCACAAGGGGCCTGGATAGAGAAAGATCTTGCGAAACACTCCCCAATCCTAGCGCGACATCTCGGTTGACCTCAAGCCCCCGCCCCGGCTAGAAAAGAGGTCCACAGCAAATTTTATGGCCTTAACTCAACTCAACCAACTCGCCCTCTGTCTCGTGTTCATGCTCGTCGCTCTGATCTTTATGATGGTCTAGTCCGGCCCCTAGCTTCATGCTAGATCTAGGGCCCATGAAAGAACACTTAGTTAAAGTCTACCCGTCCAAAGTTCCCCTCGCGAAGGCCGACCAGCTCGCCTACAAAATCGCCGCCATGGCTTCCGATCCGGTCGCCGTTGAATCCAAAGTTACAGAGATGATCGGCAACCGCATCATCGACAACGCTTCCGTAGCGATCGCCGCTATCAACCGTACCCCCGTCGCCAACGCGCGCACACAAGCGCTCGCGCATCCACGCTCCACGGGCGCCACGCTCTTTGGCATGCCCACCAGCCAACGCTTCGATTGCGAATGGGCCACCTGGGCCAACGGCACTGCCGTTCGTGAACTCGACTTCCACGACACTTTCCTCGCCGCTGACTACTCGCACCCCGGCGACAACCTTCCCGCTCTCATCGCCGTCGCTCAGCAAAAGGGCATCGGAGGCAAAGACCTCGTGCGCGGTGCCGCCACTGCCTACGAAGTTCACGTGAACCTTGTAAAGGGCATATGCCTGCATGAGCACAAAAAAGACCACATCGCTCACCTCGCTCCCGCCGCCGCTGCGGGCATCGGCACCATGCTGAAGCTCGACACCGACACCATTTACCAAGCCGTGCAGCAGGCGCTGCATTTGTCCTTCTCCACGCGCCAATCGCGCAAGGGCGAGATCTCCTCTTGGAAAGCCTACGCTCCCGCATGGGCCGGCAAGATCGCCGTCGAAGCGGTCGATCGCGCCATGCGCGGCGAGAAATCCCCCTCCCCGATTTACGAAGGTGAAGACTCCGTGATCGCCTACATGCTCGACGGCAAAGACGGCGCTTACAAAGTTCCCCTCCCCGAAAAGGGCGAGGCCAAGCGCGCCATTCTCGAAACCTACACCAAAGAGCACAGCGCCGAATACCAAGCGCAGGCGCTCATCGACCTCGCCTTCCGCGTGGGCAAAAAGATCAAAAACTTTAACGACGTGAAGTCCATCGTGCTGCACACCTCGCACCACACGCACTACGTGATCGGCACCGGCGCCGGCGATCCGCAAAAGATGGATCCCAAAGCTTCGCGCGAAACGCTCGACCACTCGATCATGTACATCCTCGCGGTGGCCCTGCAAGACGGCAGCTGGCACCACGTGGATTCCTACACCCCCGAGCGCGCGCAGCGCCCCGAGACCGTGGCCCTCTGGCACAAGATCTCGACGGTGGAAGATCCCAAGTGGACGGCCCTCTACCACGACAAGGATCCCAACAAGAAAGCCTTCGGCGGCAAGCTCGTGATCACTCTGAACGACGGCACCGTGATCGAAGACGAACTGGCACGCGCCAACGCGCACCCCGCCGGTGCTCGCCCCTTCGAACGCCCACAATACGTGCAAAAATTCAAAACCCTCACCGAAGGTGTGGTGAGCTCTGCGGAAGTTTCGCGCTTCCTGGGCCTCATCGAAAAACTCGAAAGCCTCAGCCCCGAAGAAGTGCTCACGCTGAACCCCGTGATCGAGCTCTCCAAGCTCACGCACGCCGTTCGCGACTCGCGAGGAATTTTCTAGATGACCGCGATCCTCGGAGCTCCCGACGCGGCCGCCAAGCGCAAGCGTTTTGCCGAAGGCCTCAAATCCGGCAAACTTCTGCGCTTTCCGGGCGCCTTTTCGCCGCACATCGCGCAGATCATTGAGCAGATCGGTTTTGACGGGGTCTACATCTCCGGCGCCGGCATCGCCAATGATCTCGGATATCCGGATATCGGCATCACAACGCTCACCGAAGTTGCCACGCGCGGTCGCCAGATCGCACGCGCCACTTCCTTACCGGCCCTCATCGACATCGATACGGGTTTCGGCGAGGCGATGAGCGTGGCACGTACCGTGGGCGAGCTCGAAGAGCTGGGCCTTGCGGGCTGCCATCTCGAGGATCAAATCAACCCCAAGCGCTGCGGGCATCTCGACAACAAAGGCATCGTTTCCGTTCAGGACATGGTGACCAAGGTGCGCGCGGCTGCGAACGCCAAAAAAGATAAAAACTTTGTGATCATGGCCCGTACCGACGCGGCCGCAAGCGAAGGCCTGGAGGCCGCCATTGAGCGCGCCAAGGCCTACGTGGACGCCGGTGCGGACGCCATTTTCCCCGAAGCCATGCGCGACGAAAAAGATTTCGCCGCATTTCGCAAGGCGATCAAGGTGCCGCTGCTCGCGAACATGACCGAGTTCGGCAAGTCGCGCCTTTTCACGACCAAGGAACTCACGGACCTTGGCTACAACATGGTGATCTACCCGATGACGAGCTTTCGCCTCGCCATGGGCGCCGTGGAAGCCGGTTACCGCGAGATCTTCAGCGCAGGCACTCAGGAAGGCGTCGTCGATCGCATGCAAACGCGCAAGCGACTCTACGAAATCATTTCCTACGAAGATTACAATGCTTTCGATCAGAGCATCTTTAACTTTTCTCAGAAGAATCATGGCGGCTAGCGCCGTCACCACGGAGGATACACACAATGACAACCCCAGCTACCAACGTCGAAGTTAAAAAAGGTCTCGAAGGCGTCATCGTCGACGAGTCCGCCGTTTCCAAAGTGATGCCCGAGTCGAACTCGCTCACCTACCGCGGCTACGCCGTGCAGGACCTCGCCGACAACTGCAACTTCGAAGAAGTTGCCTACCTCCTGTGGAACTCCGAGCTGCCCACCAAGTCGCAACTCGAAGCCTTCACGCAAAAGGAGCGTTCGCTGCGCCAGATCTCTACGGGCCTGCTGAACTCTATTCGCCTCTACCCCAAAACCGCTCACCCCATGGACACCATCCGCACGGGCGTGTCGTACCTGGGTATGGAACTTTGCTCTAAAGACGAAGAAACCTGGTCGCCCAAAGATCCTCACGCGGGCAAGCCCTCGAACTACGACAAAGCTCTGTACATGCTCGCCAAGATTCCCACCATCATCGCCGCCGACTACCGCTGCCGCAAGGGCCTGGAGCCCATCGAACCGAAGACGGACCTTTCGATGTCGGAAAACTTTTTCCACATGTGCTTTGGCGAAGTTCCCGCCAAAGAAATCGTCAAAGCCTTCGACGCCTCGCTCACGCTCTACGCTGAGCACGGCTTCAACGCTTCGACCTTCACCTCGCGCGTTGTCGCCTCGACGATGAGCGACATCTTCTCGTGCACCGTGGCCGGCATCGGCGCCCTCAAGGGTCCTCTGCACGGTGGCGCCAACGAGCAAGTCATGCACATGCTCAAAGAAGTGAACGACCCCGCCGTCGCGGAGCAGTGGATGATCGACGCGCTCAAGAACAAGCGCAAGGTCATGGGCTTTGGTCACCGCGTTTATAAGAGCGGCGATTCGCGCGTTCCCACCATGGACAAGTACGGCCGCATGGTTGCCAAGCTCAAAGGCGAAACCAAGTGGCACGAGATCTCCGACAAACTCAAAGACGTCATGGTTCGCGAGAAGAACATTCACCCGAACCTCGATTTCCCCGCCGGTCCTGCCTATTATTTGATGGGCTTTGAGATCGACATGTTCACGCCGATCTTCGTGATGGCGCGCACGGCCGGCTGGTCGGCGCACGTCTTTGAACAAGCCGCCGCGAACCGCATCATCCGCCCTCTCACCAAATACACCGGCCACGCTCAGCGACCGGTGAAGGGACTCGCACAGAGATAACGTTTATGGCCACAAGTGCGAGATTAAAAGTATGGGTGCAGCGCTCGGAGCTCTTTAGCGACGGCACGCGACTGGACAAGTGGGTGGTCTCTGCCTGGGGCCACCACCACGACGAGCCGGTGTGCTTTCAGTGCCTCGGCCCGCAGAGCGGCTCCCAACTCGAAGCCTCGCTGGTGGCCTTCAAACAGCGCCTGCACAATCTCGGCTACGAGGCCTATTTCTGGGGTTCTTCGATCGAGTGCCTGACCTGCATCCGCTCCCCGCACAAGGGCAAGCTCGTGTGTGTGCCCGACCACCACAACGATTCTGAAGTTTCCCGAGCGCAGCGTTTTTCGGACCGCTGCGTTTCGGAGATGTCGCAGGATCTAGCGTCCCAGTACCCCGAGTTTCCCTGGAAGAACCTCGGCAACGACGAGGCCGTGATCGCGGCACTCAAACTGCCCCACCTGCATCAGTTCTTTGATTTCAAAGACCCGCGCATCAAGTCGCTCTACGAGAAATCCCAGCAAAAGCCCCGACTGCTCCTGCACATTTGCTGTGGGCCCGACGCCGCGGGCGTCATCGGCCAGCTCAAGCGCGACTACGACGTGACCTGTTTTTGGTACGACCCCAACATCCAGCCGCGCGAAGAGTACGATCTGCGCCTCGAGGCCTTCAAGAAGGTCGCCGAGATCGAGAACGTGCCCTTCATCGAGGGCGAGTACGACGTGAATCACTTCCTGGAGCGCATCCGCGGACTCGAGGCGAGCCCCGAGACGGGCGCCAAGTGTTCCATCTGCTACGACCTGCGGCTCGACCGCTCGGCACTGGAAGCCAAAAAGCTCGGCTTCGATACTTACGCCACAACCCTGGCCATCTCCCCGCACAAGGTGCAGCAAAAGCTCATCAAGTTTGGCGAGCTGAACGAGAAAAAGTACGGCGTGCCCTACTACCACAAGAATTTTATGCAGGACGAGGGCTTCAAGAAGTCCGTCGAGTACACCCGCGATTACGACATCTACCGCCAGGATTATTGCGGCTGCTGGTTCTCGTTGCACGAAGGTGGGGGACGCGCCAAAGCCACGGCCGAAGCGCTTGGGCTCACCGACGAAAACCTGCGCAGCGGGAACTACTCGCTGCCGGCTCATTCCTAAACTCCCTACGAATTTCCTTTGCAGCGGAAGTCTTTTCCGCTCTGGCGCACGCGCGCGCGTGAGACCTGGCCTTCCGGCCTGCGCTCACGTTGGCATGAGACTTGCGAATGGATATTTCCGAAGCGTCTCTCGAAGGGAGCCTCAGAAAAGGAATTCCATGAAATCCACCGTTGCCCTCGTCGCCCTCCTTGTCGTCCTCACTCAAGCTTGCGAAGTTGATCTTTCGCAAAAGTCGGGAACCTCCGAGACCTCCCAAACGCCTAAACCCGCGACCCGCAAACCCGGGGTCTTTCACACGGACGATCCCGTCGTGACCGAAGCCGTCGAAGGCTTGCCGACCGTTTTCCCCTCCGCCCAAGATTCCGCCAAATGGCTGGTCTACTCTGATTTTATGGGTGTCGAGAGCCGTCCCGACGGCAAAACGCCCGCCATGTCGCTCGTTCTCTTCGACAAACGCGCCAAAGCCGATTCTTTTTTCTCCTTCCGCGCGCAACCACGTTATAGCTCCGAACTCCGAGCCGCCGTGGCCAAAGAAAAGCACGCCTTCCGCTCTCCGCGCATTCGCAGCGTCCGCTTCCATGTGCTCGACACGGATCTCAAGGTTTTCAAAGACCAGCAGGGTGCCGTTCACGAAGTGGATGTGAGCCAATACCATGCGGACTCCTCGCTTCCCGTGCAGGTGGAATTCACCAAAGAGGGCATCGAGTGGTTCAAAGACCTGCTCTACCGCAATCGAGACCTCTCCACGAAACTCAAGGTCGAATCCTGCACGCGGGTTTCGGGCTACGGGGACCTGGGGGCGGATGGTCGCCGGGCTTGGAAAGGCGTCGACCTCTGCGTCGCTAGCAATGTCTTAGAAACCTTGGTCGAATACCGCCACGACAGCGACGTCGTCATCGAAATCGACGGGAACGATTAAGCACCACTCCACTCAACGCACCGGAGCCCTCACCACGGAGCTCCGGCGCTTTAAAAAAAGAAAAGGATTCCCATGAACCGCGCCCTCCGTCTCAGCACTCCGTTCCTCCTCTTGCTTCTGAGCCAAGCTTGCCTCAACGCCGATCCCGATGCGCTCGTGGGCACGGCGCTAGACCAGCTCCCCGTGAAGCGTCCGGTCGTGCTCTCAGGCGGCCTCGTCCACTCCGACGACGCCCTTCTCGATGAATCCATGGACGCTTTCCCCACCGTCTTCGCATCGGTGCGCGGCAAAGGACGCCGAATTGCGTACCCCGACACGTTGGAGCTTCGCCGCAAGGCTTCGACCAGAGAACCAATGATCTCTCTCAACGCGGAGACTTCTGATACGGACATGCCGGCGAGCCTAAGTTTTAGCGCGAATCTGGTCGCCTCTTTCGAAATCAAGGTGCTCCTGCGCAACGAAGAATACCAGCTCCGCGATGCCCGCAAGCGCACTCTTCGTTTTACGGCGATCGGTGCCCCCGCGCCCGTGTTTTACAACCAACCCGAGAATGTGATGGAGCTGGATTTCACTCGCCACCTTCCCCATTTGGCCCTCGAACCGGTCCTCTACTTGAGCGACGAAGGGCTGGCTTGGATCGAAGAGATTTTGGAAAACGAAAACACTTTCAAAGGAAAACTTAAGGTGGAAATCTGTCAGGAAATGAAGGGATGGATCCGAGCGAATGACGGGAGCCGCAAACTTGAGTCCACCAAACATTCGGTATGCGTGAGGTCCAACGTGCTCGACGAGCTCTTCAACCTACACTGATCACTTTTTGATTTCGGTCGTCGTGATCGCTTCGGGCGATGTGGCGGCCGGGGCTTCTCGCACAACGAGCATGGGCTTCTTGCCGGCTTCGTTTTGCTTGGCGACCCAGGCCTGCACCTCGGTCACACAGCTGCGCGTGAGACGCGGACAGCCCCAAGTTGAGTGAGCCTCAAGGGGGAATTCGTCTTTGCCATTCTCGTGCGAGTGCAGCCAAAAATCGTAGCGCTGCAAAAGAATCCCTTCGTTGGCGTAAGCCTTGTTGCCGGGATCGTCGACCTTGTTCATGCGTACCGGCACGAGATAGCCTTTGGCATCAAGACGATGCCCCCACTTCTCCTTGCCCGGATGCAAGCGCTTGCCGGTGTCGAGCAGGTAGTGGCCGATCTTGGAATGGGGTCGCTCGGTGATGGTGGAACCATTGGTCACCGACTCGGGGGAGAACATGCAGTGCGTGTACTCCGCCTCCGTGCCGAAGTGCTCTTTCTTTTTGATCGCCTTGGCCGTCAGTGCGCGGGGGAGCGTGCCAATCGTCCATTTTTTGTAGGCCTTTTGCGTGGCCTGGAGCCCTGCGAGCAATTTGAGCGAGCCAAATACCGATTGCCCGCGGCCCAGCACACGGCACTCATAGACGCCCTCTTCGCGAGAGCCCCAGCGCAGCGTGCCCAGTTCACAGCGGTTGCGCGGCAGGAGGATCTCCACGTCGACACCTTCGGGAAGTGGCACAAGGCTGCGCTCCACGGGAATCTCCTTGGAGAGGTGCAGGTTCGTGTCTTGGACCGGCAAGACGGTGACTTTGGTCGCAATGACCTCGTCCGTGTCCGCCTCAAAGGGGTTCTCGAATTTGGGCAAGCTCATGGGCTTCTCTTCGTCCGCATCCACGCCCCCGCGAATGTACAAGGGGCCATCCCCTTCGATTTCGACCTCGGCCTGAGCGGCCACAGATCCGATCAAAGAGAGGCAAAAGAAACCCCACGCAAAGCTTTTGGTGTGCATTCGATCTACGGCGCTATCATGGTCCATCTTTCTCCGTCGACACTCCCCCACCCTCCGAAAGACTTTGTAAGTAATGGCTTTTTAACGCAGTGCCGGCATGTGGGGATTCGGGCGCCTAGACTGCCTTGTGACCCCTATGAAAATGGTATTTTATAGAGGGCCGAAAGGGGACTTATCCCACTATGGCAAACATTAAAAACGTACCACTTCTCATCGGCGGCGAAATGGTTCAGTCCAAAACGACCAAATGGATCGACGTCACCGACCCCTCTACACAAGAAATCATCGCGCGCGTTCCCGAAGCCACTCAAGACGAAATGAACGCGGCGGTGCGCGCCGCGGAAGCGGCCTTCGAAACCTGGAAAAACGTGCCGGTGCCCGAACGCGCAAGGCTCTTTTTGCGCTACCAAGACCTTCTGAAAAAACACCAAGACGAAATTGCCGAACTGCTCTGTCGTGAAAACGGCAAGACCCTGGTCGACGGCAAGGGCGACGTGTGGCGCGGCATCGAAGTTGTCGAGCACGCCGCGAACATCGCAACGCTCATGATGGGCGAAACCGTGGAGAACGTCGCGCGCGCCATCGACACCTATTCGTACCAGCAACCGATCGGCGTTTGTGGCGGTATCACGCCCTTTAACTTTCCGGCGATGATCCCGCTCTGGATGTTCCCCATGGCGATTGCCTGCGGCAACACCTTCGTGCTGAAACCCTCCGAGCAAGATCCCCTGACGCCGATGCGTCTTGCGGAACTTTTCATCGAAGCTGGTGCGCCTAAAGGTCTCCTCAACGTCATTCACGGCGCCAAAGACGCGGTGAACTTTGTGCTCGATAACCCCGCGATCAAAGCCATTTCCTTCGTGGGCTCGGTGCCCGTCGCTCAGCACGTTTACAAAACCGGCTGCGCCAACCTCAAGCGCGTGCAGGCTTTTGCCGGCGCCAAGAACCATATGATCGTCATGCCCGACGCTCCCAAAGACCAAGTCATCGCGAATCTCACAGGCGCGAGCTGCGGTGCTGCCGGTCAGCGCTGCATGGCCATCTCGGTCGCCGTCTTCGTAGGTGAAAGCCAAGACTGGATTCCCGAAGTCAAAGAATCGCTCAAAAAACTGCGCGTCGGTCCCTGGAACGATCCGCATGCGGACCTCGGTCCCCTCATCTCGCCGCAAGCCAAAGAACGCGTCGAAGGCCTCATCGCCAAAGGCAAAGCCGAGGGCGCAGATCTGCTGATCGATGGTCGTGGCGCTAAAGTGGCCGGCTTTGAGAAAGGCAATTTCATTGGCCCCTCGATGTTCGACAAAGTGACCACCGAGATGAGCATTTACCGCGAAGAGATCTTCGGCCCTGTGCTGCTCTGCCTGCGCGCCAAAACTCTCGAAGACGCCATCGCGATCATCAACAACAACCCCTACGGCAACGGCACCTCGATCTTCACCTCGAGCGGTTACGCCGCCCGTCGCTTCCAGCACGAGATCGACGTCGGCCAGGTGGGCATCAACATTCCCATCCCCGTACCTCTGCCCTTCTTCTCGTTCACCGGATGGCGCGGCTCCTTCTTCGGCGACCAACACGCTTACGGAAAACAGGCCGTGCGTTTTTACACGCGCACCAAGACCATCACCGCGCGCTGGTTCGAAGATTCGGCCGTCGCCGAGAAGAACATGACCATTCAGCTCAAGTAAGAGCGATTTTTTTTAGAGCAGGAGTTTTTTAGAATATGGATTTTAACCTCACCGAAGACCAACTCGCCTACCAAGAAGCCGCGCGCACCTTTGCCACCAAAGAGCTCGCGCCCAACGCTGGCGAGTGGGACCGCAAAAAACACTTTCCCAAAGACGTCATCCGCAAAGCAGCGGAGCTGGGTTTCTGCGGCCTTTACACCAAAGACGAATTCGGCGGCGCGGGACTCTCCCGCTTGGACGCTGCGATCATTTTCGAAGAGCTCGCCATGGGCTGCACCGCCACCACCACCTACATCACCATTCACAACATGACGACTTGGATGATCGACGAGTACGGCAACGCCGACACCCGCTCCGAATGGATTCCTAAGATGGTCACGGCCGAAGCCCTCGGTTCCTACTGCCTCACCGAGCCCAATTCGGGCTCCGATGCGGCCGCGCTGCGAACTAAGGCCGAGAAGCGTGGCGATAAGTACATTTTGAACGGTGTGAAGTCCTTCGTTTCGGGCGGCGGTCAAACCGACGTGCTCGTGGTGATGGCCCGCACCGGCGATGATACCCCTAAGGGAATTTCGGCTTTCGTGGTTCCGGCCAAAGCTCCGGGCGTCAGCTACGGAGAGAACGAGAAGAAGATGGGTTGGAACGCGCAACCCACCTGCGAGATCTCCTTCGAAAACGTGGAAATTCCCGCGCATTACCTGCTCGGCAAAGAGGGCGAAGGCTTTAAGATCGCCATGAAGGGCCTCGACGGCGGCCGCATCAACATCGGCACCTGCTCGGTGGGCACCGCTCAGGCAGCGATCAACGCCTCCGCGAAGTACATGAACGAGCGCAAGGCTTTCGGCAAACCCATTTCGCAGTTTCAAGCGCTGGCCTTTAAAATGGCCGACATGCTCGCCGAGACCATCGCCTCGCGCCAGATGATTCGCCTCGCCGCCGCCAAGCTCGACGCCAAAGATCCGAGCGCCACCGTATACTGCGCGATGGCCAAGCAATTTGCCACCGACGTGGGCTCGCGCGTGTGCAACGAAGCGATTCAGCTCTTTGGCGGTTACGGCTACACGCAAGAGTACCCCGTAGAGCGCCATTTCCGCGACGCCCGCGTGCACCAGATCCTCGAGGGCACGAACGAAATCATGCGCCTCATCGTGAGCCGCAAGATCTTCGAAGACGGCGCCACCGAGATATTACGTTAAGAGGGTTCCTGGAACCTATACCTGGCACCTAACGTTAGGTGCCAGGTATAGGTTCCAGGAACCACCCAAAGGAGTTTGTTATGACACTGAAATACCGCATCGAAGGCCACACGGCGATTTGGACGCTTTTCAATCCGCCAGCGCACACCTTCACTCAGGAGATCCTCGGGGCCGTACCGGCCTTCATTGAGGAACTGAACCGCAACAAAGACGTTTATGCGCTCGTGATCCATGGCGACGGCGAGAAGTTTTTCTCGGCCGGTGCGGATCTCAAACTTTTCCAAAGCGGCGACAAAGGTGTCGCTCGCGACATGGCCACCAAGTTCGGCCAGGCCTTTGAAGCGCTCGCCAAGTTTCGCGGCGTTTCGATCGCCGCGATCAACGGCTACGCCATGGGCGGGGGCCTGGAATGCGCCCTCGCCTGCGACATCCGCATCGCCGAGGAGCACGCGCAGATGGCGCTGCCGGAGCCCGCGGTGGGGCTGCTCCCCGGCGGCTGCGGCACGCAGAACCTGCCGTGGC
>DATLIP010000108.1:0-3928 GCA_035539375.1 Bdellovibrionota bacterium
AATATCGACGCTCTCGTGCGTCCAGAAATCAATCGCTTTCGTAACTCAGTCTCGGTACAATTGAGACTTGAGCACCTTAGAGCTAGCGAAATTAAAAGTTCTGATTCTTGATCCGGATCAGGACTTCATCGACGGCATCGTTGCCTCGTGCGGCGATCGCACTTGGTTGCTCGAAGGCAAGCGCATGGACTCGTCTACGCGCCACGAACTTGCGGACATTGTGCTCAAGTCTGGCCCCGACATCGTGGTGCTGAATCTGGACATCGACCCCAACGTGGGCACCGCAGCGAGCCTCGCCCTTGCGGCCAAAGAAGTGCGCATGGTACCCGTGTCGCCACCCCCCAAGATCTTTTCCTATACGAATTCTGAATCGCGAGACCTTCGCGAAGAGGCCTTCCGCGCGGGCGTGGATGACTTTCTGATTCGCCCTTTTACCTGGCGCGACCTTTGGTACAAGCTGGACATCATCGCGCGCAACCGCATGCTGCAGCTCGAGCTCGACGAAGCGGCCAGGAAGCTCTCGCAGCTCAACCGCAAGCTTGTGGACATCAACAAGAAGCTCGAAGACATGACGATCACCGACGAGCTCACTGGCCTCTCGAACATGCGCTACATGACTCGTCGTCTCGAGGAGTCCTTTTCGGCGCAAAAGCGCAATGTCAGCGACTTTGCGCTGATGATGATCGACCTCGATTCCTTTAAGCAGGTCAACGACAAGAACAACCACCTCGCCGGCTCGGCCATGATCAAAGCCGTGGGCGAAATCATCAAAGACACCCTGAGGGATATCGACCTCAAGGCCCGCTACGGCGGTGACGAGTACATCATCGCCCTGCCCCACACGCACGCCAAAGGCGCGCTCATCGTGGCAGAGCGTCTGCGCGAGCGCATCGCGGCCGCCACCATCGAAGAAGCCAAGGTGCAGGTGACGGCGAGCATTGGACTTGCCAGCTACGATGCCAAACGGCACCAACATTACAAAGATCTCATCCGCGACGCCGACGTTGCGCTCTACAGCTCCAAACATTCGGGCAAGAACCGCGTGACGGTATTCGATGGCAACGCCGCCAAGGGCTACGACGAATCGCAGTCGGCCGTGTTTACCGAGATCAAAAAAAATACAAAAACTTAAAGAGCGCTAGCGACGATTCTTTTCGCGACGCGCGGCCTTGGAGCTCGGCTTTGTGCGAGATTCGGGCGCAAGTTTGGAGTCGGGCGAGCGGGTGTCGACCTCAACCGTCTGCACTTCTTTCATGTTAAAGAGGCGTGGAAAGAAATTCACTGCAGCGAGCATGGCGGCCACAGCGGCCATCGCAAAGAAGGCGCCCTTCCACACGTTCCACTTTTCGCGAATCCGGTGGGTCACCGAAGGGTCCATGGTGCGTTCTTCGACCTCTACCATGTCGGCCATGCCAGCTAGCATGTGGGTTTGCATCAGGAACTGCTTGATGCGCGCTTCGTGCGCCAGTGCGAAGTGGCGTGTGGCGTACTCTTGCAGCGTGACGGCGAGACGGTTTGCGGAGTTCGGGCGACGGCCCACCTGAGTGGCGAGGCAAGAATCGATGAGGTTTGCAATGAAGGGCGGCGTGTCGGCGCGCAGGTGCATGATAGGCACGTACTTGCCCTTTTGAATGACCTGGTAGACGGTCTCGTCACGAGTTTCCATAAAGGGCTTTTGGCCCGTGATCATTTCGTAAAAGCTGATACCAAAGGCAAAGAGGTCGGCGCGGGCGTCAAGCTTGGCGCCCACGATTTGTTCGGGCGAGAGATAGTGCGGAGAGCCGATGAGAACGCCGGGCATGGTGAGGTTCGACTCCGCCGGATCGTAGGTGATGCCAAAGTCCATGACTTTAACTTCGCCTTTGGTGGAGATGCGCACGTTGTCGGGCTTGAGGTCGCGGTGGACCATGCCGTGCGCGTGCACCTGCGCAAGGCCGAGCAGAATTTTGAGCGCCACCACGGTGGCCACGTCGATAGGCAATTGGCGCTGCTTCTCAAGAATCTGCGCCAGATCAAAGCCGTCGATGTACTCCATGATGATGTAGGCTTCGCCCGCGACTTCGCGGTAGTCGTACACGTGCGCTAGGTTTTGGTGCAGGAGCGCGGCCGAGATGCGGGCTTCACGGCGAAAGCGTGCGAGGATTTCTTGATTGCCTTTGATCTCGGGACGAATGCGCTTGATCGCCACGGGACGATCGAGGCTGCGCTGACGTCCGCGAAAGATTTCGGCCATGCCACCGATCGCCATCTTCTGGATCTGATCGTAATCGTCTTGAAGTCCTTCGAGAACGACAAAGGTTGGCAGGCTCATCCCTCTGATTGTACCTCATGAAAAGGCACAAAAAGGGAGGTGTCAGATAACCCGCGCTTTGATTTTATCCTTGGCCCACTCCACCGAAATTTCATCGCCAGAACTGAGCTGAGCGGCCGAGCGCACGAGCGTTCCTTCGGAGGTTTTCACCAGCGAATAGCCGCGGTCGAGCACCTTGAGCGGCGAGAGCGCATCGAGCACGAGCGCCAAGGATTTGACTCGGGTCTGGCGCGCCTCGAGCACGGCGAGCATCGACAGGCGCAGACGATCTTGCATGCGGGTGAGCAGGTCGCGGCACGCAGCGAGCTGCTTGTGGGGAGCGGCGTTGAAGAGCCGCACCTGGAGGTGGTCGATCTTTTGCGCCAAGTCGGCGAGGAGATCGCTCACTCGGCGGGTCATGCGTTCGGCGAGATACTCAAGGCGGTTTTGCCAATCCAGGATCTCGGGCACCACCGAGGAGACGGCGTGCGAGGGCGTGGCCGCGCGGTAGTCGGCGACAAAATCGGCGATCGTGGTGTCGATCTCGTGGCCGATGCCGGTGACGACAGGAAGCTTGGAGCCCACAATGGCGCGCGCGACGCTCTCTTCGTTAAAGCAAAAGAGGTCTTCATACGACCCTCCACCCCGCCCAACGATGAGAACATCCAGCGGCTTGGCTTGGCGCTCGCTCCACGCGTTGGCGCGGCGAATGGCGGAGACGATTTCTCCGGGAGCCGTGGTGCCCTGAACAGCAGCGTGAAAAAGATAAACTTCCGCCAAGGGAAAACGGTGGCGCAGCACCTTTTGCATGTCCTGAAAGGCGGCAGTGGATTTTCCGGTGACAACGCCGATGCGCCAGGCGATGGGCGGCAGCACGCGTTTGCGAGTGGCATCGAAGAGACCCTCGGCGCGCAGCTTTTCTTTGAGCTGTTCGAATTTTAATTGGAGCGCGCCGATGCCCACTGGCTCCATATGCTCGACCACGATTTGCGTGGAGCCCGAGCCGCCGTAGAAATCGAGCTTGCCGCGAACGATGACCTCAAGGCCCTGCTCGATTTTAAAGGGCACGCGGTTGAGGGCGCCTTTCCACATCACGGCGCGAATTTGCGAGGAGTCGTCTTTGAGCGCGAAGTAGAGGTGTCCGCTGCGGTGAATGCCTTTGAAGTCGGCGATCTCGCCCTGTACGACGATCGAAGAGAAGTGCTCACGCAAGTGATCGCGAAAACGGTGCGCGAGGTCGGTAACAGAGTAGATGATCTCGCCCGGGGCCTCGACTTCGGGCTCCGGTTCGGGCTCAGGAGCCACCTGAACGACGACGGGTTCGGAGGCCTTGGTGACGGCCAAGAGCTGAGTATCAGCCCCCAAGCCCCCCAAATCGGTCTCGGCAAAGGAAAAGAGGCCCACCTGCTCCACATCGGAAGCCTTTTTTCGCGATTTTTTGCTGGTCGGGGTGCCCTTCTTCGCTGCCATAGCTATTTGGTATAGCACGAGGGCAAAAAAATCTCCCCCCAGCGCTTGATTTGCCCCGCGCCCAACACTAGAACCCTTTTGACCGCGCGGAGCGGTAGTTAAGTCGGTTATAACGCCTGCCTGTCACGCAGGAGGCCGCGGGTTCGAGTCCCGTCCGCTCCGCCATTT
>DATLIP010000109.1:0-36418 GCA_035539375.1 Bdellovibrionota bacterium
CTGACAAGACACCTACACAACTCGTAGAAGAAAGTGAGATCTTAGAGAGATGGCCACACCCGTGCAAGAATACAAAGACGCAGTAGACAAAGGACTTGAAGGAGTGGTGGCTTGCACTACCGAAATTTCAAGCATTCAAGACTCGACCCTCACCTACCGCGGTTACACAATCGAAGACCTTGCGGAGAAGTCCACCTTCGAAGAAGTTTCGTACTTGCTGATCAAGGGAGTGATGCCGTCTAAAGATGAGCTCGCCGCGTTCACCAAACAATTGCAAAAAGAAATGACCCTCGATGCGGCTTTCAAAGCGCAGCTGGGGTCGCTCTATTCGGTGTTCCCCAAAAACGGTCACCCGATGGACTTTTTGCGCACGGCGGTTTCCACGCTTTCGTTTTTTGATGCCGACGTGGCCTCCAACGAACCTGACGCGAACTTTCGCAAATCGGTGCGCCTGATCGCCAAGATGGGACCCATCGTTGCGGCTTTCCAGCGTCTTCGCGAAGGCAAAGACATTCTTGAGCCCAAAACCGACAAGTCGATCGCATACAACTTCATGTACCAGCTGCAGGGCAAGGAGCCCAAGGCCGAGTGGGTGAAGATTTTCGACATCGCTCTGATTTTGCACGCCGACCATGAACTCAACTGCTCTGCTTTTTCCACGCGTGTGACCGCGTCGAGTCTCAGCGACTTGCACTCGGACATCGTTTCGGCAATCGGCACTCTCAAGGGCCCTCTGCACGGCGGCGCGAACACGGCCGTGATGAAAATGCTGCACGAAATTGGCACCATCGAAAAGGCGCAGCAATTTGTTGTTGGTGCACTCGAAGGCAAGCAGAAGGTGATGGGCATTGGCCACCGCGTTTATAAGAACGGTGACCCCCGCGCGAAAATCCTCAAAAAAATGAGCCAGCAGCTCACCAAAGAGGTTGGCCATCCCGAACTCTACGAAATGAGCACGCTCATCGACCAGACAATGTTCGATAAGAAGGGTCTCATGCCGAACGTGGATTTCTACTCAGCGACGGTTTACGACTCGATGGGCATCCCGGGTGACATCTTCACCCCGATTTTTGCGGTGAGTCGTATTTCGGGCTGGTGTGCCCACGCCATGGAACAGTACTCCAAAAACCGTATTTATCGGCCCCGCGGCCAGTATACGGGCAAGACCGGGCTCAAGCTCTAAGCCCGTTCTGCCGAAAACCCCTGTATGAGGTCTGTTGCCTATATAGGGGTTTTGACGTTTCTGGCGTTCTTTGCGCTCGGGTTTTCGTACTTTTACCCCGCCCACTCGCCACTTGCGCAGCAAGAGTGGTTCACCCAAGGGGTGGTACCAACGCTCGACACCTGGCTGGTGCAAGGTCGACACGGCGCCTACAGCGGACACCTCGTTAATTCTCAAGGCGAACTCAAATACAAATCCGACGCGGACTTTGTCTTTTATCCAGCCCGCGGCGGCCAGCGCTTTTACGGCAAAACGATGATCGCTTCCGGATTCCAAACCGGCGCGACAATCGAGGTGGCCGTAGGCGTTCAGGTTCAGCTCGAAGCCAACTCTCTGATCGTGATCGAACCGCCCGTTGATGGACTGAACGAAGGTCCAGTGATTCGGGTTATCGGTGGTGCTGCCGTCGCTCAGGCCAAACCTAACGCTGTTAAAAAGGTGCGCGTTGTGGCCCCCAGCGGTATGAGCAAAGTGGTCGATCTCAAGGGCGTGGCCGTGGTGGCTGATGGCAAGGGCTACGTGGGTGAGTTGACGAGCAACATTTCTGAATTGCGAGAGTCTTTTGCTTCGCAGGATCTGCAGAAACTGGAACACGAAAAACTGATGCGCGAAGAAGCGCTGAAGGCCGAGACGCTACGTGCGGAGGCCCTGCGCGCTCAGGAATTGGCCACGGCCAAGGCGAAAGCCGATGCCCAGCAAGATTTCGTATTGAATCAAGTCGACGAACCCGTACGTGCACCGGCCTCGAAGGTCGAGATCGCTCATTCGATTGAGATTCCGCAAAAGATCACCCGTCGCAAATTCGACGACAAGCTCGTGGGCACAGGCAAAGAAGCGCCCGCTACCGAAGTCGCCAAAGGTATTTACCAAGCCAAGCGCGGACAAAACGCGGCGGCCACACGATCTTTCGCATCGGCCCTGGCATCGCCACTTTATGGTGTGGGCGAAGATTTCAACCCCAGCGTGCAGATCGCGCTGGATGGCATCTTAGAATCCTACGAAATGAACCGTCGCTGCGCTCAGGCGCGCGAGACGCTCTCCAACGTGCTCGGTCAGTACAAAAGCAATCGCGTAGCCCAAGGTTGGGGTACGCAGTGGTCGACGCGTCTCGCGAGCGGCCGTTGTAAAAACGCACGCTAATCCAACGCACCTTCATATTTTGAACTTTCTGCGTTAGTCTCGGTGCTATGCGCATCAAGGCTTCGTCATGGTTGTGGCTCGTGCTGGGAGTGGTTCCCGTTGCTCAAGCCCAAATGTCCCTTCAGCGTTATTACCTAGAATCAGTGGGATTTGAATATGTCACCCAACGCGAAAGCGCCAAGCGCTGCGTGCAGTGGCGAGACCTTGTCAACAAGAACCCCCGCATCGAATTCGAAGAGGGCAAGCCCTTTGTGCAAATCGAAGTTGAAGCCCGTGTAGAGGGCGATTGCCCGCTGACTTTCGCTGATGGTCAGTCGCTCGAGTTCACCGAGGGCGAGGGTTCCATTCGTACCTTCCGCTTTCGCGTGTTTCCACCTTCGGTATCCTATTTGATTTCTGGCCCCGGCTTTAGCGATCAGCTCATCTTTGAAGCGCTCGTGTCGCAGCCCGAGCAGGTGGGTTTCTTTAAGTTCTTTCAGAACTCTCAAACCAAATTCGACCTCGGTTATGGCAAGTTCCAAACTACCAACGTGACAGCCTCGGCCGATCAGCGCACTCGCGGGGTCTTCCCTGTGATGTCGGGACTTATCACCGTGCCCGTTCCCTGGGTGCCGATGGTGCAACTTGGCTTTTCGCTTTCGCAAAACTTGTCGAACTTCTTGCCCGACGACGATGTGAAGTTTCAGTTTTCGGAATTCGCCTTTGACGCTCGTTTTGTGATTGGCATGCCGTCTCCGCGCCGCGTGCTCGCCATCGTTGGTGAAGTTCGCGGCCGCAACTGGTACCAGCTCGGCGACGTGAAGCCCTTTGTGGTGCGGTCTTCGCCTGGCGTGGGTGTGGGCGTTGATTACGACGATTGGATTGGCCGCACGCCATGGGGCTTCTCGCTTACGGGTCGTTATGGCTTTCGCAGCGCCGAGGGCGCCAAAGCGCTTGGAGAAATGCGAGCCGGAGGCTCGATCAACTATAAAGTCTCGCCCAAATGGGCGATCGGCGTGGGTTACCGATGGGCGCGACTCGGGGTGGATTTCTCGGACACCGCGGGCCAAACTCAGCTCGGTAAGCTTTACGAGACCTCGCACTTGATCAATCTCTCGCTGATACTTGTCGGCGGACATGGAGGACGCGGGAAATGAAACGCTATTTATTCGGGCTCGGACTGAGCCTTTCGCTTGCGGCCGGTGCGGCCACAAAAGTAGAATTTCAATCGAACCTCTCCTGGAGCGCTTCGCGTTGGTATTTGCTTGGGCAAGTGCGCGCGGGAACCGTGGAGTGGCTGAGCGGTGAGCGCTCCAAACTCAAATTTCAATCACCCGCCTGCGAAAAGGCGACGAACTCAGCCATCACCGAAGCCAAGCTCAAAGACGCCAACTCGGAAGTGCTCACAGCCGCGGGGGGCTGGATCGCTGTGCAGGTGGATCCCGCCGAACGCAAAGACAGCTTAGAGCTGCACTTCGATAAAGATTGTCGCGCAAGCACGAACCTTGTCTGGTCGCCGGGGGCCGGCGAGGCGGGCGCAGGAGTGCTCGTTCCCTACCTCTTTTTAAAACCGCAATCGAACGTGTACATGGGCCAAGAGTTCGTCGTGCACGCTCCTGCGGCTTCGCAGTCGACCGATATCTTGCTCGATGTGGTGGGCGGCGCGTGGAATTTGAACCTTGGCAACTCTTCGGGAACTGCCAAATCGAAGCTGCTCCTGGCGCCGGTGGTCGAAGCTCGCGGCGAGTGGCAACCCAGCGCCCTCGCTGGCGTGGGCTTTGAGCTGCACATGCTCCAGGCCCTGGCGAGCCTCGGCGGTGTGGAGTTCCAAGACGTGCTGGTTTCCGAATGGATGGCGGGCATGTACTACCAAAAGGTTTTCTCGGTAGCCCAAGGTCTCGTCTTCCGTTTGCACATGGATTTCTTTCAGCATCTGGCGGATCAAGGCACTGATGTGGTCAGTCTCGCACCTTACGAAACCAACCATCGCGGCGTGAACCTCGGTCTTTCGTTTGCGCAGTATTTTGCCAAACGCTGGCACATTCAGCTGCGTGCCGATTACGGTTACCCTTCGCGCCTCTCGGGAGCGGGCACCGAACAATCGTACTTGCGCTTTAAAGGACACGTGGGTGTGCTCGTGACCGACGCGGTGACCTGGCTCATCGAGGGCGGTTACCGCACTTACGGATACACAGGCCACAATTCCACGACCGCGCTCTCGGGCGCCATGGGATTGCGACTTGAGCTCTGATCGGAACCGCGCCCGGCATGAATCCTAATTTTGTCTTAATTTTTGTCTGCCTCGTGGTGGGGGGAATCCTGCGCACCACGGGCAAGTTTCCCACTACGGCTCCCAAGGCTTTCAACGCTTTTGTGATTTGGGTTTCGCTTCCCGCGGTGATTTTGATCCAAATTCCCGCACTTCTCCAGAGCGTGCATGTCGACGCTCAGATGCTCGTGCCCGTGACCATGGCTTGGATTTTGTTTCTCCTCTCGTGCACCTTCTTCTATTTGCTGGGCCGCGCGCTGAAGTGGAGTCGTCCGGAGATCGGTGCGCTCACGCTGACTGGGGGATTGGGGAACACCTCTTTTGTGGGGTTTCCCATTCTTGAGTCTCTCTATGGACCCGAGGGATTGCGCGTGGGCGTGCTCGTGGATCAGCCGGGCACTTTTTTGGTGCTCTCGACACTCGGACTTGTGGTGGCCTCGATCTACAGCCCCGTCGTGGGCCGGCGTCTCGAGGCACGCGCCATTGCGATGAACATTTTAAAATTTCCGCCCTTCGTGACGCTCCTTGTGGCAATCGTCTGGTCGCTGAGCGGCACCTATCCCACGGGCGGCACGCTGCACGTGGTGCTCGAGAGGTTTTCGCAAACCCTCGTGCCGCTCGCGCTTGTCGCTGTGGGGTTTCAGCTCAAGGTCTCCTCTGCGGTACTGCGTCGCCGCGCGGGACAGCTGGCGTGGGGTCTGGGTTTCAAACTCGCCCTCGCGCCTCTCTTTTTTGTCGTTCTTTACCGGCTTGTGGGCGCTGATCCGCATCTCGCCAAGATCACCGTGCTTGAGGCGGCCATGGCGCCGATGATCACCGCTTCGGTAGTGGCCGAGGAGAGTGGCCTCAACGCCGAAATCGCAAGCCTTATGGTGGGCGTTGGCATTCCGCTCTCGCTCGTGACGGTCTACGCTTGGCATTACCTGCTTTAGTTTCGCTTTATTGTTGCATCGTTGCTGCAGCAGATGGGATCGCTAGGCAAGATTTCTGGGTGACGTTATTCTGCTCATGAGATGTTTGTTCAACACTTGGACGTGAATCTGATTTTCCTCATTTCCGCAGCTCTAGGTCTCGGCCTGATGTTATGGAAAGGCAAGCCTAGGTTCAGTGTGATGGTGCCGGTGGTGATTTTTTCTTTGGACATTCTCATTCAAGAGTTCGTCATGCCTCACAAAGGCGGTGGTGCCAGCTTTTGGCCCATTGCGCTGATTGTTGTGGCGATGGCCGCCGCCTTTGGTGGCTTTACGGGATCCGCCATCGTCACGGCGCTACGCAAACGGAAGTGAATCTTAAAACCCGAAGAGCGAAAGCCAGTGGCCGAACTGCCTGCGAGCGCGTGAGCAGAGCTTTTCTTTTTTCTCGTGGTCGCGCTCACCGATGCCATCGAGGGGAACCAAACCCCAGTTGATGTTCATCGGCTGGAAGTCCTTGGCTTTGCCAAAAACAATCGCGTGAGCGAGGGCGCCTAGCGCCGTGGTGGCGGGAGGCAGAGGTGGCTCGGCGATGGAGCCCGAAAAACGCAAATGCAGCAGGCGTCCCACGAGCGCGCCGATGGCGGTGCTCTCGAGGTAGCCTTCGACGCCCGTCACCTGTCCTGCGAAGTGCAGCATCGGCATGGTCTTCAATCGAAACTGCGCATCGAGCAGGGTAGGTGAGTTGACGTAGGTGTTGCGGTGGAGCGAGCCCAGGCGGTAGAACTCCGCGTTCTCTAGTCCCGGGATGAGGCGGAACACGCGCTGCTGCTCGGGGTATTTGAGCTTGGTTTGGAAGCCGACCATGTTCCAGGCGCGGCCTTCGGAGTCTTCTTTGCGCAGCTGAATCGCGGCGTAGGGACGATTGCCGGTGCGCGGGTCGCTGAGTCCTACGGGTTTCATGGGCCCAAAAGCTAAAGTGCGGTCGCCCTTTTCGAGCAGGGCTTCGACGGGCTGGCAGCCTTGGAAATAAATCAGTTTCTCAAAATCCTTGCTCGGCACACGCTCAGCGGTTTTGAGCGCCGAGATGAAGTTGTTGTACTCTTCTTCGCTAAAAGGACAGTTGAGGTAATCCCCTTCTTCGTCCTTTTGCACCTCTCCGCCCTGGCCCTTGAAGTGACGGTTCTGCAGAAAGGCCACGTCGCGGTTGATCGACTCGCCCGCGATGATCGGAGCGATGGCATCGTAAAAGTAGAGAGACTTGCCCACGAGCGGTTCCAGGCTCTCCATGAGCGAACGGCCGCTGAGGGGGCCGGTGGCGAGCACGACGGGGATCAAGCCTTTTGCACCGGTGATCATCAACTCTTCGTAATGCTTCACTTCGGCGCGGATGACCTCGATACGCGGATGCTTGTCGATCTTGCTTGTGATGTAGGCGGCAAAGGCGTCGCGATCTACGGCGAGCGCTTGGCCGGCCGGAACTTGCGAAGCCATGGCGGCCTCGAGGATGAGCGACTTCATGCGCGTCAGTTCGTCTTTGAGCAGGCCTGGCGCCGAGAGCGGATCCGTGGATTTGAGGGAGTTGGAGCAGACGAGCTCGCCGAGGCGATCGGTTTTGTGGGCCTCGGTGCTGCTCACGGGACGTTGTTCGATGATGACAACTTTGTGGCCGGCGAGCGCGAGCTGCCAGGCGCATTCCGAGCCGGCGAGACCGCCACCGACGATGATGACCGAAGGACTAAAGGATTTGATCGAATTTGTAAGGTTCGCGCCGGCCATGGGGGCTTCTATGTAGTGGATTTTGCCCTATAGGTAAATTGAATTGATAATTCTGCGGCTCTGGAGCATGGTGAGGGGCTCCATGACACCTCGATCCCACATATCCAGCCGTGGCGAAGAGCGGGCCTGGGCCCTGGTGCTCGGCACGCTGTTTTTTGCGGTGGTGTCGTACTGGCTTGTGGCGGTCTCGATTCCCCCTTCGGCCATCGAATCCTCGGAGATTGGTCTCACGCTGCGTTCGATTCTGAGCGCCGATGCTGCGTGGTTTGTGCTCCTCGGGTGGCTGCTCACCAGCTCCTTTTATCTGGGCTTTTCGCGCTGGCCGAAATTCTTGGCGCGCTACCGTCGCTGGCCGCGCGCGGCGCGCACTGTGGCCTGGAAACATTTCAAACGTGCGCTGTGGTTTGCGATCTCGTTTTCGCTCCTGTGGCTGGGGCTCGCGCGTCAAATCGGCCTGCTCTCCATAGAGAATCCCGGTGTGGAGCCGATCTTTCTCTTGCGGGAGTTCCACCTGCTCACCGATCCTCTGGCTTCTTTTGTGCTGCTCTTTGTTGTGCTCGACGTGATCCGCACGGATCTCTTTGCGCACGCCCGCAGCTCCCGCTATGCGAGTGTCATGGCACTCGTGGTCTCTCTGGCCGTGGAAGTGTGGGTGTGGGCCGAGTATCTGGGCCTGGGATTCGATGTGGAAAAGCTTCTGCCCTTGATACTGGCGGTTCTTTGGATGGGATTGAGAACCTACGAATCCCTGGTCTCCAGTCGCGGCGGTGGTTTTTGGTCGCGACTCGGTTGGGGACTCGGCGCCTTTCTCGTCTTCGGCATCGGCGTTTCGCTGGTGGTTTCGCCTTGGTCCTCGGGCTGGTCCTTTTTTGTGGCCAAGTTCCAATACCCAACCATCGCCCTGGCGCTGGGCACCGTGGCCTTCGCCTCGGCAAATATTGCAGTGCTCCAGCGCTTCTCACGGCAAAACTAGTACCCATCCCAGCTTCGTTATATTCTAGAAATCTATGGAGAATTCTGCAGTAACCAGTCACTTGGGCGTCGGGCTCATCGTCAACATCGTTTTGTGGCTTTTGGTTTTGGCTTCGGTGGCTTCTTGGACCATCATTTTCGCCAAATGGGTCGCCTTCAAGCAGGCCCGCAAAGAAACCCAAAAGTTTCTCGATCTCTTTTGGAACGCCAAATCCCTGGATTCCATTTTCAACGCCTCTAAGGACTATTCGAATTCCCCCGTGTGTAACATCTTCCGCGCGGGATTCCTCGAATTCCAAAAGGTCTCTTCCAAGGTCAAGGGCAAAGAGGGCGCGGCCGCTTCGGACCTGCTTTTGAATGGCGTCGAAAACGTGGAGCGCTCGCTGCGCCGATCGAGCCTTGCGGAAGTCATCCGCCTCGAACGCCTCGTGCCTTTCCTCGCATCGATCGCTTCGGTGGCGCCCTTCATCGGACTCTTTGGAACGGTGATCGGCATCATGGACGCCTTCTCTGCGCTCTCGAGCAACACTGGTGCCGCTTCGATTCAGGTGGTAGGCCCAGGCATTTCCGAAGCCCTCATGGCAACTGCCGTGGGTCTCTTCGCGGCGATTCCCGCGCTGATGGCTTACAACCAAGCTTCGGTGCGCATGCGACACTTCCGAGCCGACATGGACAACTTCTCGTCGGATTTTGTGAACATACTCAAACGAAACTACTTGGGGTAATCGATGGCATTTTCGGCAGGCAATGGTGGTGGTGACGAGTACGATCGTCCAATGGCGGAAATCAACGTGGTTCCGCTCGTGGATGTCATGCTCGTTCTCCTGATCATCACGATGATCACTTCGCCCTTTATGGAACAAGGCGTGGACGTACGGCTGCCCGTAGCCGGAGGCGCGAGTCTGCGCAAAGACGTCTCCGACGAACCGGTGACGCTCTTCGTGGGCAAAGACCGCGTGATTCGTCTGCGCGAGAAACCAGTGGCGCGTAAGGATTTGCCCGCTCGTCTCGCAGAAATTTACAAAGGTCGACAACAGCGCGAGATTTTCGTGCGCGCCGACAAAGACGTGCCCTACGGTTCCGTGGCCGAAATCATGGCCCTTGTGCAGGCCGCGGGCATCGAAAAAGTAGGTCTCGTCACACAGCCCGAGTGAGGGGTTATCGATGGTGGATCCACAGTTTACGCGTGAGCTTGAGTACCGCAAGTCTCAGTCGCAACCTCCGGTTGAGACCGAGGTGCGTGTGCTCCTGCGCCGTAAACGTCCCAATTATTTAAAGCTCGGCATCAAACGATCACTTGTATTGCACGGCTCGCTCGTGGCGATCTACGGCCTGTCTATTGGGATGCAGTACCTGGGTGTGCAAATTCCGTCGTTCTTTATGAATAAAAAAGACATCTCCGCCGAGCTCAACAAAAAGAGCATTCGCGTGGATGTTGTCGACTTGCCCACGCTCAAGCTTAACGAACTCGCCAAGGTGGACCTTACCAAAGAGGCCAAGGTAGCTCCCGAAAAACCCAAAGAAGACACCGCCAAGGCCGAAGCCGAAGCCCAGGCGAAAAAAGACCAAATGGTGCTCGAGCAAAAAGAAGCGGCCAAGAAAAAGGCAGAAGATGCCAAGAAGCTCGCCGAGCAAAAGAAGAAAGCTAAAAAAGACAAAGCAGACGCCGACGAGTTGAAACAGCTCGAGGATTTGCAAAAGAGCCTCTCGCAAAATTATCTCAAAGACGAGTCGCTTAAAGAAACCCCGACGGGTGAAGATGGTCGCGCCGTGCTCGCTGGCAATATCAAGTCCGAAGGTTATTCCACGACGGGCGACATCGCCACTCAGCGCGACGCCTTTCAGGCCCACGTGCGTACACACTTTAATAAGTTTTGGTCTGCTCCGGGCTGGATGAAAGCCTCGGGCAAGTTTTCGGCCCGCATCCTCGTGCGCATTGCGCCCGATGGACGCGTGTTGTCGCAAGAGTTTCTTGTGCGTAGTGGTTCGAGCGAATACGATACCCTTGCGGCGAAAGCCGTGGCGGATGCGAGCCCCTTTCCAAAGCCCCCGGCGGATTTGGTTAGGAACGTGATGGAGGATGGAATTGTATGCGGATTTCCGGAATGATGAAAAAATTCTTTGGGCTCGGAGCCCTTGGACTCGGCGCTATGCTCGCGTCTTCGCCCGTGCGCGCTCAAAATCGTATCTACGTTTCGGTAGGAGATCCGAATTTTAAAAAAGTTCTTATCGCCGTTGAGCCTACTATCAAAAACCATCCTGCGACGGAGGAGTTCTTTAAGACCCTTGTCGAAGATCTCGAGTACACGGGTTATTTTGAGATGCTGCCGGCGCAGAAGCTGCCCTCGAACACGGGCGGCCTCACCATCGGATCGTTTTCCTTTAACGCCTTCAAAGCGCTCGGCGTGGAGTTCCTTGTAAAATCCGAGCTGCGCAGCAACGCTGGCAAGGTCGAAGCCGAAGTGCGTCTCTACGATGTGAACCGCGGCGTGCAGATTCTCGGTCGTCTCTACCCTTTCGTTTCCAAAGAAGGTTCGGCGGGGCGAGAGCTCGCGCACTTCACCGCCAACGACGTCATGAAAACCCTCACTGGTGAAGATGGCATTTTCCGTACGCGCATCCTCATGAGCTGCGGCAACCGAACCAAAGAAATCTACATCATGGATTTCGATGGCGCCAATGTGAACAAACTCACCAAGGACGGCAACTTTGCGCTCTCGCCCTCGTGGGCTCCCGATGGCCACCGCGTACTTTTCACGAGCTACAAGCCGGCCGCGAAGGGCGCCTTCGTGAATCCGAACTTGTATCTGCTCGACCTCGCGGCGAACAAGCGCAGCACGCTCAGCGCTGCTAAGGGTCTGAACACGGGTGGGGTCTTCCATCCGCGCGAGAACAAGATCGCTTACACCTTTTCGCAAAACGGCCGCCCCGAGATTTGGGTGCTCGACCTGGACTCCAACACGCGCACCAAAGTGACCGACACGCAGTTCTTTACTGTGGAACCGGACTGGTCGCCCGACGGCACGATGATGACCTATTCGTCGTCGCGCACCGGCTCGCCGCACATCTATGTAGGCCCGCCCACCAAGGCGGCGCAGGCTCGTCGTTTGACCTTCGCGGGGGTCTACAACTCCTCGCCCAAGTTCTCGCCCGATGGCAAAGTGATCGCGTTTTCGGGTCAGGAGAACAAGCTCAACAACTTTAACATCTTCCGCGTGGACGTGACGGGTACCAACCTGGTGCGTCTCACGGCCGGTGCGCATTCGAGCGAGAACCCGGTGTGGAGTCCCGACGGACGTTTCCTGGCCTTCTCCTCGAACATCGACGGTCAGTACCGCATCTACGTGATGAGCAATCTGGGCACGAACATCCGCGTGCTTTCGCCTAAGAATCTGGGCAATTGCAAGCAGCCCGCGTGGTCCCCTCGCCTCTAAAAAGAACCTAGTTCCTTAACCCCGTACTCCGTAAGGTACGGGGTTAAGGAACTAGGTTCTTTTGTTCAGCCTCGCCTCTAAGGGGACCCAGGTTCTTTTGTTCATGGCCCCGAAATTATGCTAAACCATGGGGCCATGATCGATGACGATATCAAGAAACTCGACGACATTGCCAAGAAGATGGAATCCGGCTCGCTGAACCTCGAAGAGGCGCTGGACTCGTTCAAACAGGGCATCGAGCTCGTCAAAGAATGCCAAAACAAACTTCAAAAGGCTGAGCTTCGGGTTAAAGAAATTCTCGAAAAAGACGGTGCTTTCTCCGAAGGTGACGTGAATTGAACCACGAGCCCCATCTGCCCAAGGTCTCCTTGCCTGGGCACTTTTTTGATTCGCTGGCGCAGCATCAAATGCGTCGCCTTGGCGAGCAAAAGTGGGTGGAGCCCACCGCAGGGCTTGCGGCCCACGCGCTCGAAGGGGGCAAGTTTTTACGCCCCCAACTTTTCTTTCTCATCCTGGCGTCCTACGACGCGCATTCGATATGGACACCGACTTATTACGACGTCGCACTGAGCATCGAGTGGATTCATACCTACTCGCTGATTCACGACGACCTGCCCTGTATGGACGACGACGATTTTCGTCGCGGAAAGCCGACCTTGCATCGACTCGCCGATGAGGCGCAGGCGCTGCTTGTGGGCGATGCGCTGCTGACGGCGGCTTTTCACTTGCTTTCACGCGCAGAGACCTTGAGTGCCGAGCGGCGACTTGCGTTGATACAGGAGCTTTCGTTTGCCGCTGGCGGCTCGCAGCTCATCGCCGGTCAGGTGCGCGATTTGCAGGGCCCCATCCACCAAAATTCCGTAAATGAGATTCTGCACACGCATGTGCTCAAAACCGGCGCGCTCTTTGGAGCCGTGGCGGCGATGGCCGCGCTCTGCGTGGGCACCAAGAATCTCGCCTCTCAAGTCGACGAGTTCCGCAATTGGGGTCGCGACTTTGGCATTCTCTACCAACTCATCGACGACTTTCAGGATCGCGACGGCGTCACCAAGCTCTTGGACGTGCAAAACGTGCGCAGCGAGATCAATCACCGCATGGAATCGCTGCGCGACCGCGCGCGGGCCCTGGGCTGGTCGGCCGACGAAATTCTCGAGCGCTTTGAATCGCTCCTCTGGACCAACTAATGAGCGTCAAAGCCAGCAAAGTGAGAGCCGACGAGCGCCTGGTGCACCTCGCCCTCGTGGAATCGCGCAACAAGGCGCAGGCCCTGATCATGCGTGGCAAAGTGGAATACTACGACGAACGCGCTGCTAGCTGGAAAGCGGTAGAAAAGGCCGGCCAGCAAATTAGCGAAACGGCCGCTCTGCGTCTGGTGGGCGAAGAAGACAAGTACGTGGGTCGCGGCGCCTACAAACTTTTGCAGGCGCTGGAATCCTGGCCGCAGATTCCCAGCTCTGGGGCCCGATGTCTCGACATTGGCTCGAGCACCGGTGGTTTTACGCAAGTGCTTCTCGAGCGCGGTGCGACGCATGTTGTCGCCTTAGATGTGGGCACCAATCAGTTGCACGAAAAGCTGCGCTCCCACGCTGGAGTGCTCTCCCTCGAAAAGCAGCACGTGCTGAAGATGGACGAGGCGCGTTGGCGCGAGGTGGGCATTGAGCCAAGCTTTGACATCATCGTGTCGGATTTGTCGTTCATCTCGCTCACCAAAATCATTCCCCACGCCTGGGCTTGGCTGCGCGACGGTGGCCACTGGGTGATGCTCGTCAAACCCCAATTTGAACTCGAGCCCTCCAAGGTGCCTCGGGGCATTGTCAAAGATCCCAAACATCGCAAAGAAGCGCTTGATAAGGTGGTCGCCTGCATCTTAAATTGTCCGCTCGCCCGTGTGAACGCCAGTGAAGATTGCCGTACGCAAGGAGCCGAAGGAAATACGGAGTACTTGTTATGGGTCACCAAAAATTAGCGCTACTTTTATGCCTCTCAACGGTGATGGCTTGTACCACTACGCGTCCGCGCACGGCTCGACCCTACGCCGGCGGCGATAGCCCTTCGTCGGGAGAAGTGGACCCGCTGCTGCTCCCGCCCGCGATCGAAGCACACGAGCTGGAGGAATCCAAGCTCTCGCGTATCGAACAACTCAAACGCTCCCCAGTTGCGGTGTGGATCGACGGCGCTGGTTACGACGCCATCGAATCGCTCGGATTTTTGCAGACTCTCGAGAAAGCCGGCATCGAACCCGCTCTGGTTGTGGGCACGGGCTTTGGCTGTTGGGTAGCGCTTTCGTGGGCCATCGACGGCTCGGCAAACCGCGCCGAATGGCAAAGCTTTAAGTGGGACAACTGGCACTCGCTCAACAGCACCTCACTCTTGAACCGTTTGCGCGGCCGCAACGGTGAAGCCGAATTCGCCGAAGAGCTCAAAAAAATCCTGCCTTCGCAAAACTTGCGTTCGCTGCGCGTGCCCGCCGATTGCGTGTACCTCGAAGAGCAAAATGGCCTCTACCTCTACAAGTCTTCGAGCGAAGACAAGGTCGAAACCGCCCTTTGGCGCCAAATGCAAATCGAACCGCTCATCGGTCGCGAGCGCGCACAAAAAGAAGAAGCAGAGACCAAACTTCACTCGGGTTACAACTTTGCGTGGCCCGATGCCGGCGCCCTGCGCTTTGCCGCCATGGAAGCTGGTCGCAACGAATCTTCGTACACCTGGATCGTGCTGCGCGGATACCGCGCCGGCAAGGCTCTCACCGGCGTGCAGCAAAAATTTCGCAGCGACAAATCCAAGGAGACTTTGGCTGAGATGACCACGCGCGGGCTGCTCTACACGCAGTCTTCGTCGTACCCCTACACCGCGGAGCTGATCAAAGATCCCAAGAAACGCCGGGTTTACCTCTTGCGTGGACGCGGCGAGGCCGAAAAGTTTTTGAACCGTCTCCTCAAAGAAGATCTCGAACATGGCGCTGGTCGTTGATCCGCAGCAATCCGCTCAGCGCCAGTGGGCACTTGATTTTTTGCGCGCCGATCGTCCGGTGGCGCTACCCACCGAAACTGTTTATGGCCTAGCGGGCCGCGTATTTTCGGATCTTGCGCTGAGCCGCATCTTTGCTCTCAAAGCACGTCCGCATTTTGATCCGCTCATTGCCCACGTCTCGGGTATCGAGATGGCACGTCCGCTCTGCACCGCTCTCGACGGCATCGAAGAGGCGCTGATGCGCGCGTTCTGGCCCGGCCCATTGACCATACTCTGCCAGAAATCTGCACGCGTGAGTGAGCTCTGCACTGCGGGGTCTCCCCTTGTGGCGCTGCGTGCGCCTGCGCATGAGGTTTTTGCTTCGATCATCGCGGAACTTGGCGAACCGCTTGCGGCGCCTTCGGCAAATCGTTTTCAGGGGATTTCTCCCACGGCTTATCGTCACGTGCTGCAAGAACTCGGCCCGCATGGACTCGACGCTGTCGTCGATGGGGGGGATTGCCGACTTGGCATCGAATCCACCGTGGTGCGTGTCTCAGGGAATAGTCTTCAGGTGCTGCGCCCGGGCGCATTGCCGCTCGAGTCACTGCGCGATTTTGCCGCCACTCGCGGCCTTGCGCTTGAGCACGTCTCGTCGGTGCTCGACGAGCGATCCATGCAGCACGCCCCGGGACAACTCGCCAAGCATTATTCGCCAACCAAGCCCGTGCGCTACGTAGATCGCGAGTGGACAAGCCGAGCTTGGTCAGAGATGACCTCGCAGGACTTGTGCCTTTTTGTTGACGAGGGAGATCTCCGCACGGCGCGCGAGTGCGGGCTCAGCTCCACGCAGCCACACGTGGTATTGGGAGCAAATTCGACAGAGGCCGCCTCCGTACTCTTTCGCACGTTGCGTGCCTTCGATGCCGACGCGCGCTACGCAACGCTCTTCGCCTTTGCGCCCTCGAACGAAGGCCTTGGCTTAGCAATCGCCGATCGTTTGCGCCGCGCCGCTGGCAGCTGAGATCCGCTCTCCGTCAGAGGAGCCCAGCGTTTTGGCGATCAGAATTTGACCTTCACCCGTGGACCATATCCCCGCGTAGGAGATGTGGCCTGTGGCCATGATGGCTGGCAAAAAAAAGGTGGCGATGCGAAGGGGGGATTTTTGAAATGCGGTTCTCACGGGAGTCCTCCAAATTCTCTTAAAATGCTTTCGTAGAATTCAGTTTAAGGGCGAGCCTGCTCGCTCGGAATCAAGCCGCGGTTAAGAATCCTTAAAAAGGCAATAGAACGCGCCACGAACGAATACTCGGCAGTTCCGCTCGTGGCGCATGGATCCCGGAGTATCGATTCGAAGCTCCGGAAATTTAGCGATGTGTCGCAGCATGGGTTCCTGTTTCTCCCCACGCCGGGCGCCTGGTCATCTTCGTGTCCGAGGCCAACTCGTTTCGGCTCGAGATGTCCTTGGCGTCAAATTGTTCCAAAATGTTCTTGGCCTTGCGTCTCCAAAGGTCGTCGTCGACGTGCACGGAGAGCAGAGTGCCGCCCACACGCATCCAACTTTCGTAAAGCTTCACTTCGTATTCGGGAATCCCCATACCGATAAAGGCTCCCGAGAATCCGCCGATCATGCCTCCGAGTCCGGCGCTCGCGAGGGCGGCGATCACGGGACCTGCTACCAAGAAAGCTTCCACGCCCGGGATGGCCAGCGAGCCGATGCCGGCGAGCCAGCCCAAGACGGCGCCGATGAGGGCACCGCACACGGCGCCCGCAGCCGCGCCTTCGGGCGCTTTGCTAGATCGTTCGTGAGCAAATTCTTGAGTCGATTCCAGCGACTGCATCAGAGTTGAAATGTCAGAATTCCGAAAGCCTTCGAGCTTCAGCGCGTCTACCGCGAGTTCCGCGTCGGCTTGGTTTTTAAAAATTGCGAAGACCGCTTTGTTGCCTTTTTTCATGGGGCACTTCCTGCCTTAAGGTCCAGCGAGCATGGTCAATCCACTCCAGATGATAGCCGTGGTAATCGTCAAATTGATCAAAGTTCGTTTCAACGATTTCATAACCAGCTGCTGTTCTTTCCCTTTCACCATATCTCAGTCCTCCTCCACTCATGCCCTCTCCACAGACTCAGATTAGAGCGCGCGTGCCGGAATTCGATCAAGGTGATGTTAAGAATTCAAAATTTTGACGGTTTTAGACAGCGAAGTCAGACCAGCGTTGGAAGATGCCATTGCGAAGTCCGCCTTCGGTGATCACCATGCGATCGAGCGCCGCGTGGCTATGAATTGCGGCAAAAAGACACATGAGTCCCGCACAGGCGATGTCGGCGCGGTCGGCGCTAAAGCCCATCTCAGAGATGCGTGGCGAGAGGGCAGTGGTGGCAACTTTGTCTTGGAATTCGCGCAATCGTGCGCGGCTCACAGCGACGGTTTTGGAGGCTCTCTGTTCGGGGTACAGAGACTTGGCGCACATCATCAGCGAGCCGCCGATGGCGAGCACGCCGTCGATCGCTTTGCCATCGATGCCGCTGAGTTGGTGCATTTCGGCGGCGAAGATTTGGTCGAGCTGTGTTTGGGCGTTACGCCAGACGGCCGGCGTGACGGGCACCTCGCTGCGCAAAATGTTTTCGTGCACACGCAGCGCGCCCCAGGGTACCGAGGTGAGCTTTCCGCCGCGCGTGAGACCGACTTCGGTGGAGGCGCCACCCACGTCTACACAGAGAGGGTTTTGAAAGGGCGAGTCGAGGCTCGCACCCAAAAACGACAATTCCGCTTCGCGCTCGCCGGGGATGATGTGCAGGGGAGCACCGAGGTGTCGCTGCACGAGCTCGCGCGCGGCTTCGGGATTCGAGCAGCTGCGCAGAGCGGCAGTGCCGACGACGACGAGTTCTCCGGCGCAGGGGGCGAGTGCGGGGGCAAAGGATTTGAGCGCGGTGTCTAGTCGAGCGAGGGCTTCGGCCGAGAGTGGGGAGCCGGCTTTGAGTCCCTTGCCTAGGGCGATGACACGTGAGTCACTGAGGCAGGATGACGCATCGCCCCGGCTTCGCTCTAGAGTGTATTTGATCGAATTGCTTCCGATGTCGACGACAGCTCTCATCAGTCGTAAATTACCACAAATATGATTGGGATACTGCTAGCGGCGGGTCGAGGCACCCGAATGAAATCTGAAGATCCTAAGGTGCTCTTTCCGATCGGGGGTGCGCCGATGGCCGCCGCTCCGCTCCGTGCCCTTGGGGATATTTGCCAAAAAATCGTGGTGGTCGTGGGTTACCAGGCCGAGCGCGTGGAAGCGGAACTTCGCGAAGTTTTTGCGAGCGAATTTGGTTCCGAGCTGGCCCGCGAAAAGCTGCACTTTGTGCTGCAAAAAGAACAGCGAGGCACTGGCGATGCGGTGCGTGTGGCGATGGCCGAGCTGGGGAGCGCGAAAGAGTCGAGTGTAGTGGTGCTGAACGGCGACTTGCCGCTTGTGCGTGCTGGCATCGTAAAGAAAATGGTGCAAGAACTCGAGACGCGCAAGCTGCATTCGCTGTGCCTTTCGTCGCTTGTCATGGACCCCTCGGGTCTCGGCCGCATCGTGCGTGATGCGCGTGGCGTGGTGGAGCGCATCTGTGAAGAGGCCGATGCGACAGCTGATCTCAAGACCATCAAAGAAGTCAACTCGGGCATCTATGCGTTCAATATGGAATTTTTAAAGAGCGGGCTCGCGGAGCTGCGCTCAGAGAACAAGCAAAATGAATTTTATCTGACCGATCTTATCGGCATCGCGCGCGACAAGCGTCGCGCCACCGATGCGCTCGTGATCACTGGCGAAGACACGGAAGATCTCATTGGCGCGAACTCCACTTGGGAGCTCGCGCGAGCCGACCAAATCGATCAGGCCCGATGGAAACGCGCGCTTTGTGAATCCTTTGGCGTGCTTTTTGTGGCGGCGGATTCTTCTTATGTGGAGCGTTCTGTGCGCTTTACAGGGGCGGCCAAGATTGGCCCTGGAACCTTTCTCGGTGGTCGCAGCGAGATTTCTCGCGGCGTGGTGATCGAAGGCCAGGCTCGGGTACTGAACTCGAAACTCGCCGAAGCGGCCCAGATCAAGTGGGGTTCGGTGATCACCGACAGCCTTGTGGGCGCGCGCGCGAGCGTAGGTCCTATGGCCCATTTGCGTCCTGAGACCGAGCTCAAAGAAGACGTGAAAGTCGGCAATTTTGTGGAGACCAAGAAGACCGTCATGCACCGCGGGTCAAAGGCATCTCATTTAAGCTACTTAGGCGATGCCGAAGTGGGCGAAGAGAGCAACATCGGTTGCGGGACCATCACATGCAATTACGATGGCGTTAACAAACATAAAACGCTAATAGGGAAACGGGTTTTTGTGGGGTCCGATTCGCAAATCGTGGCTCCCGTGAAGATCGCTGACGGAGCCTACGTGGCCACTGGCACAACGGTGACCAGGGACGTTCCCGCCGACGCGCTGGCCATCGGCCGCGCACGGATGGAAGTCAAAGAGGGGTACGCCAAACGTCTTCTCGGAATGAAAAGCAAAAAGTAACCGTGGCCCCTGGGGCCCGAGGAATAAAGAACTATGTGTGGAATTGTTGGATTCATCGGTAACAAACCGGCCAAGCCGATTTTGCTCGAGGGCCTTCGCGCCCTGGAATATCGCGGCTACGATTCGGCTGGCGTTGCCCTGCTCACCCGCGATCACAAAGATTTTTTGGTGAAACGAAGTGTGGGTCCCGTGGCGGGCCTCGTGGAAATCACTCAAGGCGTTGGCGAAAGCGAAACGCAAGGCATCGCTCATACGCGTTGGGCTACGCACGGCGTGCCCACCGAGATCAACGCGCACCCGCACCGCGCGGGCCAATTGGTGCTCGTGCACAATGGCATCATTGAGAACTACGCCGAATTGCGTGAAGATCTCAAAACGCATGGTGTGCGCTTTGAGTCGCAGACCGACACCGAAGTTTTTGCGCAGCTCATCGAGTTTTACCGCAAAGCGGTGGCCCAAAAACGAGGTGTGGATTTCAACTCGGCGACCACAGCTCAAAAGCGTGAAGTCGTCTTTGAAGCCTTTCACACTGCCATCGGAAAAACTTCGGGCCACTATTCGGCGATTTTCATCGTGCTTGGACTCGAGGGAGATCTCTTTGGTATTCAAAATGGCGCGCCGCTTGTGGCCGCCAAGGCCAAAGACGGGCTCCTGGTGGCTTCGGATCTGCAGGCGATTTTGCCTTACGAAAAAGAAGTGCTCTTCCTCAATCCCGGCACCGTGCTGCATTTGGGTGATGGCAAGGTGAACACTTACTCGGTGGCCAAGATGGAGCCGATGACGGTCAAAGCCACACGCATCGAGTGGAACCAGGACAAGGTTGAAAAAGACGGTTACGAGCATTTCATGCTGAAGGAAATTCATCAGCAGCCGATGGTCGTCGCGGACACGCTCTCGGGACGCTTGCCACTTGAAGACACGGGCTCTTTTATTTGGGACAATCCCAAGGCCCACGAAGCCCTGTGGAAAAACGCCAAGCGTGTGGTGCTCGTGGCCTGCGGTACCTCGTATTACGCCGCCATGGTCGCCAAGTATCAATTCGAGCGCTGGGCGCGCATTTCTGTTGAGGTGGATCTTGCCTCGGAATTTCGCTACCGCACACCCGTGCTCGAAGCCGGCACCGTGGTGGGCTTCATCTCCCAGTCGGGAGAAACGGCAGACACGCTCGCGGCTCTGCGTATGGTGAACGAGATGGGGCTAACGACCTTCTCGATTTGCAACGTGCCCGGTTCTTCGATTCTGCGCGAAGCGGCATTTGAGTATTCCACCAAGGCGGGCCCCGAGATCGGTGTGGCTTCGACCAAGGCATTTACCGCGCAACTCACTATCCTCTCGGCGCTAGCGCTCGACGTTGCGCACCTGCGCGGCACACCCAAGGAACATGTTGAAGATCTGTACGAGCAGATGCAATCGCTCGCGCGTTTGCCGCACGATATGGAACGCGTTTTGGCCCGGGCCAAAGAATTTGAAGAGCTCGGCGCTTCGCTCAGCAATAAGAAAACCCTGATGTACCTGGGTCGCGGCGCGATGTACCCCATCTCGCTCGAGGGCGCCCTCAAAGTCAAAGAGATCTCCTACATTCACGCCGAAGGCTATGCCGCCGGCGAGCTAAAGCACGGACCGATTGCCATGGTGGACGCGAACCTTGCAGCCATTGTGCTCGCACCTACCAACGAAGTCATGCGCAAGACACTCTCGAATCTCGAAGAGATCAAAACGCGTGGCTGTACGGTGGTGGGGATTGGCGACGAAGACAATCGCGACCTCAAATCCCTCTGTGACGTTTTTGTAGGCCTGCCCAAGTGCAGCACCGTGGTGGCTCCGATGGTCTACGTTGTGGTGATGCAGCTCTTGGCTTACGGCTTGGCGCACAAACTTGGCCGCGAGATCGACAAACCTCGCAACCTCGCCAAGTCGGTGACGGTGGAGTGACCTGATGAAGAGCGCTAACAAACTCGTCAAAGCCATGGGCCACGCGGCCCTCTTTGTAGAGGACATACCGCGCGCTTCAAAATTCTACAAAGACGTGCTCGATCTGAATCCCGTGTGGGAAGGCGATCAAGATTGGTCAAACTTTGAGCTCGGTGGCGATGACCTCAGTCTCGTCAAAAAAAAGGGTGCCGTGCACCCGCCGCATTTGGGTTTTTACGTGGCTTCTTTAGGCGACTTGCACACGATGCACGCGCGGGTAAAGGCCACGGGTGTGAAAACTGAATCCATTGATTTGCATCGTGACGGAACATCTTCATTTTATTTTAGGGATCTCGATAACAACCTTCTCGAAATGATCTTCGATCCCCGTAAGGACAATACATGAGCATATCCAGATTGAAACTCGTAGTGGTGGAAGATGATCCGTTGATGATCTCTTCGTTCAAAATGATTCTCGAAGGCGAACACGACACGAAGTATTTTACAAACCTCGCTGATGCTCTCGCGAGTGATGATCTCGACGGTGTGCAGGCGCTGATCCTCGATCTCTGCCACCCGGGCGATCGCAAAGGCACCGAAACCATCGCCAAGATTCCGCTCTTCAAACAGGCGCACCCCACTGCGTATGTCTGCATTCAATCGGGCATGGATGATCTGGACCTTATGAAGTCGGCGATCAAGGCTGGCGCGGATCGCTATCTGCTAAAAGACTCCATCGCTCTCGAGGTGCCCATGCTGCTCGAGCGCGTAAGCAACTTGCAAAAATCCCGCGCGGCCGTGGAAAGCGCCCTGGTGGGCGTGTCATCGATGATGCAGCGACTGCGCCGAGACGTGCTATTGCTGCGTTCGGATTCGGTAGACGTGCTGATCGAAGGCGAAACCGGTACGGGCAAAGAAGTTTGCGCCAAGGCGCTCCACCTCACCGACCCTTTTATTGCGGTAAACTGCTCGGCGATTCCGCCGGAGCTTTTTGAATCGGAATTTTTTGGTCATGAAAAGGGTTCCTTCTCGGGCGCCCATCAAACGAAAGTTGGCTATCTGGAGTCTGCCGGCGGCGGCACCCTCTTTCTCGACGAAGTGCAGTCGCTCTCGGGTGCGCACCAGGCCAAGCTCCTGCGCGTGCTCGAAGAGAGGAATTTCATGCGCGTCGGCTCGCAGAAGTTGATACCCTTTGGTGCTCGAGTGATCTCGGCAGCGAACGAAAACTTGCGCGAAAAGATTCGTCGCGGGGGTTTTCGCGAGGATCTTTATTTCCGTCTCGCTCCGCTGCGCCTCGAATTGCCTCCTCTGCGCTCGCGTCGTGAGGACATTCCCGAACTTTTGAAGCTTTTCTTAAAGCAATACGATCCTTCGGGTACCAAGAAATTCTCCAAGACCGCACTTTCGTATCTGGCCGACACTTATGATTGGCCGGGCAACGTGCGACAGGTGCGAGGTTTGGTGCAGGCGCTGTGCCTGCGCTCGCCAATTCCAATTTTCGACGAAGAAGAAATCAAGTTGCGTCTCAATAGCGACGAGCAGGCTTGGTCTCAGAATATTGCGCCAGCAGTGAACGCGGCGACGGCAGCCGACGGCAATGCGGCGGCGTTCCGCGTGGATTGGTCGCTGGGACTTGATGAAAACGTCGGGGCTCTCGAGAAGCACCTCATGCTCGAGGCTTCGCGCCGACACGGCACACCCGGAGCGATCGAAGTGCTCAAGATTTCCAAATCGCGATTCTACGAAAAACTCAAAGCCATCAAGGGCTAAAGATTTGCGCATAAAAAAAGTGCCGAGCGGAAGGTCCGCCCGGCACTTGCTTGTGCACGCTTTGAACTACAGTGCGGGAATCAATCTTCTTCGCGCGATGCGAGAGCTGCGGAGAGCGTTCCCGAGTTGATGGCTTCTTTGAGCACTTGGCTCACTTTGAAGCTCATCACGCGGCGAGCGGAGATTTCCATCGCTTTGCCGGTTTGGGGGTTGCGACCCACGCGCGAACGTTTGTCGCGAAGCACGAAGTTGCCGAAACCGGAAATTTTTACGTTTTCACCGTTCTCGAGTGCCGCTTTGATGGCCTCAAAGACCGCCTCAACGAGGTCCGCCGCTTCGAGTTTTGAAAATCCACAAGTTTCTGCAGTTTTCTCGACGATATCCACTTTAGTGAGTGTCATAGAAAGAAAACCCTCCTAAACACCATGCTAACTGAATTGCCAGAAATTTAAAGCTAAGCTACCTGAATTTTAAGGTTTTCGCTCTAAAGCGCCATCTCTTTTGCGGCGCACAACAACTTTAGTGGCATTTTGTTGGCGAGCTTCGAGGGCTTCTTTCTCTTTTTGGCGGTGCGCGCGCTTCATTTCTTTGAGTTTTTGGTACCACTCTTCGAGGTCTTCGACGTCCACGAAGTTCGCAATGATCTGCAGCGCTTTGGGCGAAACTTTGATGGTGGCTCCCGCACGGTTGGCGAGCACGAAGATCTCGTCGCACTCTTTGAAACCGGTCAAATCACACTTCGCATTGCGCTCAGGAAAGTAGTGCGAGCGGATGCACTTGAGCGAAGGGGACCCTTTGGCAAAGAGAAGAATCGACTGACGATACTCTTCCATAACAGCCGGGGCGACGTAAGCGGTGACCATAGGCTGACTTAAGTACCATTTTTCGCCAGTCCATGTCCAGAGACTTCCAGCTACCACGTCAGTCATACCCGTCCCCTTGGTAGCTGGAACTTTAGGGACGGGTATGGCCTACTTTGTGGTCCACTTGGGAAAGAGCATGGCGTCTTGGAGGGTGTCGGCGTCGATGAGGACCTGGATCAGGCGGTCGAGCCCGAGGGCGATGCCTCCCACGTTTTTGTGGGGGCTGGCGCCGACGGCGTCCAGGAATTCCTCGTCCAGCGGGGGGCTCTTGCCGTAAAGGCGCATGCGCTGCGCTTGGTCCTTGAGGCAGACCCCGCGCAGGGCGGCCGGATCCATCAGCTCCCCGAAGGCATTGGCTAGTTCGATGCCGTCCACGTAAACTTCAAAACGCTCACAGTAGTGGGGGCGTTCGGGGTGGGGGCGGGAGAGCGCCGCGAAGGCCGCCGGGTAATCCCACAAAAACTCCGGTCCGTGATTGCCGAGCTGTGGTTCGATGTACTCCACCAGCAGCTTGTTAAAGGCGTCTTCAAAAGTGTCTATCGTCCCGATCGACTTATAGCCGGCCGCGCGGGCCTGTTGGGTGAGAGAGCGACCCCCCGGCCGCAGGGCCTCGTCGAGGTTCAAATTGCAGAACTTATGAAAGGCCTCGGCCACGGTGATGTGCTTGGCGGGCCCCCAGGATTTGGAGGGATGAAAGTGCTGGCCGAGAGCGAGGATCAGCTCCTCGGTATCGCGCGCGATCTGCTGGTAGTCCCCAGGCGAGCGGTACCACTCGAGCATCAAAAACTCCGGTTCGTGCTCTTCGGACTTCTCGCCGTTGCGAAAGGATTTGCAGATCTCAAAAATCTTCGGCAGTCCCCAGGCTAGCGCCTTTTTGAGGTGGTATTCGGGCGAGGTGGGCAGAAACCAGGTCTCTTTTTGCCCGCCGCCCATTGAGGGGTTAAACTGAGTTTCGAAATAGAGGAGATGGGGCTCGAGGCCGGGGTTCTTGACCATTACGGGGGTCTGGATTTCGACAAAGCCGCGCGATTCAAAAAAATGACGAGTTTTAGAGAGTATCTGGGCGCGAAGCGCCGCCAAGCTGGATTTGTCTTTCATGTTGCGCTCGTTTCGCTTCCCATCACAACACGGGCTGCGTCGCCCATCAATGCGGATTTTCTGCCCTCGCGTTGCGCTTCTGCCACCATTGAGCTTCCCGCCACCTTCGACAAGAAGGTGATGTGGCCCATCCTCGCCGATCTCGACGCCATGGAGCGCGCTACGGTACAAAAAGGTCGGACCCCGGAGCAGCAGGCCTGCTTTGAGAACCTCAAAACCCAGGTGGGGGCTTGGCTCGCTGCACGCAAAGAGCGACCGAGCGCTGAGCAGTGGGCCTTTCGCGCGGGATTTCTTTTTCACACCGAAGCTAACAAATCTGCCGCCCTCGCGGCCGCGCAAGAGGCCATTCGCTACGCGAAAAACCCGGCCGCGGTGGCCGAATACTACCGCTCGCTCTCGCTGCGCTACTCGCAAGTGCGCGATATCAACGACGCCCTCGGGCGCGCTTCGATATCGTCGGACGCCGAACCCTTTGATGTGACCGTGCGCCGCCGGGCAATGATGCTCCTGCGCGGTCGGCTCTCGGGCCGCCCGCTGCTCGACCTCTCCGAGCGTTGGTCGAAGCTCTATCCCACCGAGGTCGACGTGCAACTGGTGCACTTTCATGCGGCCCTCGATGCGGGGGAATATAAAGACGCAAACGCGACGCTCGAAAAACTCAAAGCGATGGACCTCGGCGCCACGGACACCTCGGAGCCCGCTCTTCGCGCGGAGATCCTCATCGCCGAAGGCAAGTACAACGACGCCTCGCTTATCTATAAATCGCTACTATCGGAAGCGAGCGTGGCGCCCAAAAAGAGGCTCCAGTACCAGCGTCTCTACTTGCGCTCGCTCGTGGGTCTCGGCGCCTGGCGCGAGGTGCGTACGCTGCTGAGCGAGCTTTTGCCCGCGGAACCCAGCGACGCCGAATTGCTGGCGCACTTTGACGAGGCCATCGACAAGGGCGGCGTGGATCCGCTGAATCCTCTCGAAGATTTGGAGGCTGCACTAAGGCTCAGCCCCGAGTCGACGCTCATCAAATACGCGCTGGCGAAAGTCTACATCAAGCAGTTCGAAGACGGTCCGCGCCTCGACAAAGCAAATCTTATCAACCGCGCCGAAACCCTTGCCGCGCAACTTGCCTTTGCCGAGCCCGGCAGTGTGGATGTGGGTTACCTGAACGCCAAGGTCTATTACCTGAAAAAGGTTTATTCCAAAGCCGAGTTCGCCATCGTGCCGGCCATCAACGATTCCAAGCGCTCAGGCGCGAAGTTCAAGACTACGATCTCGGATCTCTACGAGGTGGGCGCACGTATCGCGTGGTCGCGCGGTGACTGGGGCGAGGCCAAACGCCTGGCGCGCGAGGGGATTTCGCGCATCAATTTGCGTGCGGCCAAGGCACCGCTGCAAGAACTGCTAAAGCAAATTCCCTGAGGTGAACTCTGTAGTAGCTGGTTACCACTCGGCTTTGACTTCTCGGAGATGAAAAATCTCGGATTCCCAATGGTCTGGGTTGAATCTGTTTTCGATATTGATAACACCCGTAGACTGTGTCGGATCGGCAGTCAGGCTTCCGGAGTAGATCTTTCCGTCGGTCGCCAGTACCAAAATATAAGTTCCCGATGGGGCAAGTAGAAATTCGTCACCGTTTTTGGAGGCTCGAATCTTGGTGACGACATGAAAGCCTCCGGGCCCTAGCGAACTATGAACGAGGCTAAGATTTTTCGCTAATACAAATTTTTGTTTAGGACTTAGGTTGTGCTGATTGACGAGGATGTTGCGCAAGCGCTTAGAGAAAAGTTTTGGAGATTTTGGGATATCGTGAACATAGTGAAACAGATCAGATTTGTCTTTAAGGCTTAAGCTGCCGAAGGGTTGAAGCAGATTTGAGGATACCGGACGAAGGGCGAAGCCCAGTGCTGTGTTCGGGGTCGGTGTGACCTTAGTCGTTGCGTGCAGAAGTAGGGGGCAGTTTTTTTCAAGCGCGATTTGTGCGTGGGCACTAGTCCTGAGGTTTATTGCCAGCATCAATAAAAATAGCGATGCAAAGCTCCTCTTCGACGTTAGTAGGGGGCTCCGATTTCCCATGCCCTTTTTTCGGGAAGAAGCCGTAAAAAAGTTAATCTGAGCGGAGTCAAAAATTACGGCATGCCGCACAAAGTGTGTCTGTGCTTTGGGCGTGTGGTCGGGGAGCCAAGAGGTTGCTATCGCATCGATTCGAAGCGGAGGTAATCGCGGAAGGTCGTGAGCTCCGACTCGTCGAAATCCTGATCTTTGTACGAGACCCCGGGCGTTTGTCCGCCAGGAGCTTTGCCGTAGAGGTTAGGAAACTCGTAAGTCGCGCTGCCAGCCACCCGGCGGCTCGCTCGGCGCAAGAGACGCGCGGGAATCGCGGGCCCCAGCGCCAGCTTGGACGAAACCGTGCGATGTATCGGCATCAAAAAATTCACAAGCGTGGTGGCACCGTCGGCGCAGTTGTTGGTGGTGGCCACAGCGGGGCCAAAGTTCACGCCACGCACGGTGGGGATCAGCACCTTGAGCGCTTCCACTTGCTCGGGAGTGAGCGGCAAGAAACGCATTTTGACTTTCATGTAGCGCAGGCGGATTTGTGTTTCGGTCCAGTCCCAGAGGTTGTCTACGTCCACAAGGTTCAGCACGTCGGGGTTGGCAGAGTAGGGAAGGCCCACTTCAAAGAACTGGCGATTTTTGGATCCAGGGTTGATCAGCAGATCTCGCTCAGGGCCCATGCCGTAGTAGCGAATGCCGAGGGCGGAATGGCCAAAGTCGATGCGGCTCAACAGGTCGAGCGCGATGTTGCCGCTTTTCACGTAATAACCGCTCTGGTGCAGGAGAATCAGCACGGGTTCGCCGCGCTGGATTTCGTGTTCGTAGGTAAAAGGATCGCGCGACTCGAATTTGAGTCGGTACCAGAGGTTTGCAATCTTATCGCTGCCATACTTGCCGGTGATGAGTTTTTGCGCAAAGGTTTTGCGTACGCGCCGGGCGAGGTTTGCGCTGCGTTCGTTCTTGGCTGGATCGCCGACACGAATGTTTTCGAGGTCGGCGAGGGCGTTCTCAATTTGCTCATCTTGCGAGCGAAGCGCGTCGAGGAGGTTCTCGGCGAGGTAGAGCTTGCGCTCGGCGGCTGTGGCGGAAGCCGGGGTGTTGAGCACGACGACGTTGCCGCGGCCGTAGGTGAATTCGCGTCCCGCCATACCGCCCGTGCGCCAGCCGTCGTCGTAAACGAGGGATTTGGTGGGCGAGGGGATCTCTACGATGCCCACGTTGCCGTAACGATTCGCCAAATACCAGGGCAGGTGAAAGCTCTGGGAGAGCGTTTGGGCAAAAAGGTTGGGGGAGAGGACGAAGAGGGCGGCTAGAAAGGCTCGTCGCATGACTCGTGATTGGCACAATTTGGACGTTGATGCAATGAGTTATCTTAGCTAGGTCTAGGGCCATCTCATGAGCCAAAAGTGGATCGTCAAATGCACGCCCAAATCTGTTGAACATCTGATGGCCGCACTTTGGGATTGCCCGGGCATGCAGGGCATTGTGGAGGCCGACGCCAGTGGCGAAGACCTGCACCGCGTGCCCGAGGACTTTGAAGTGCTCGAGTTCGGCTCGCGCGCGGCTAAGAAGTGGGCGGAATACATTCACCAGCGCCCTCTCGCCGCGCACACTTTTCTGCATGTCTACCTCGACGCCGCGATCACGGCCGATCAGCTTAGCGGGGTGGAAGAGACCCTCAAAAAATATCGAGCGAGCGTGGAGGGCACCGAAACGCTCGAAGAAAAAGACTATCTCCAGGCTTACCGCGATTCGGTTAGGGGTTACGACGTGGGCGAAACTCTGTGGGTGGGCCCGCCCTGGGCCTCATCGAACGAAGGTCGCCGCCGACTTGTGGTGGAGCCGGGCCTGGCCTTTGGTACCGGAGATCATCCCACCACGCAGCTGATTCTTGAGTGGATGGAGCAAAACCGCACGCAGAATTTTGCGCGCATCTACGACCTGGGCACGGGTTCGGGCGTGCTCGCCACCGGCGCGCAGGTCTTTTGGCCCGCGGCCGAGCTCACAGTCTCGGACAACGATCCTGCGTGCCGAGCGGTCACCGTGCAAACCGCCGAACTCAGTGGCGTGAAGACCGACCAGTGGCGCATGGCCTTTGGCGATCACGAGCAAAACGAGGTCTTCGCTGAGAACGCCGAGGGTTTTGATCTCGTCGTGTCGAACATCTACGCCGAAGTCCTGCTGCAGCTAATGGACAAGATCGAGACGGTCTTGAAGCCGGGCGGCGTGTGGGTGGCGAGTGGCATTCTCGAGGGCAAGCGCGAGCGCCAGCTGATTCGCGACTCGGGGCTTTTCTTTCAGCTACTTGAGCGTCGCACCAAGTGGCGCGAGCATTTGCACCTCTCGCGGGAGTCGGGGCTCGAGTCTCGCGACGAAGAGTGGGTGATGCTTGCCTTTCAAAAGCGTCCCTGAGAGAACGGTTGACCAGAATCCGGCGTCTATCTAGAAGAAAACCCTTATGATCCTCAGCGGTAAAGAAATCGAACGACGACTCGGCACGGATATCGAAATCACTCCTTACGAGCCGAAGCGTCTCAATCCGAACTCCTACAATCTGACCTTGCACAACGAGTTGCTCGTTTACACGCAGATGCCGCTCGACATGAAAAAAGACAATCCCATTGAACAGATCGTGATTCCTGAAGAAGGCTACGTGATGCAGCCCGGAACCCTCTATCTCGGGCGCACGCACGAATTTACCAAAACCAAAAACCTCGTGCCCATGCTCGAGGGCCGCTCTTCGGTGGGTCGTCTCGGTCTTTATATTCACGTCACCGCAGGATTTGGCGACGTGGGCTTTGCCGGATTCTGGACTTTAGAACTGCACTGCGTGCATCCGATTCGCATCTACCCCAACGTGCCCATCTGTCAGATCTTTTACCACCAGGTGCACGGCGAACTAACCGAGTACAAGTCGGGCAAGTACCAAAACAACCAGGGCATTCAGGCCTCGCGCATGTACCTGGATTTTGAACAAGATCGCGGCGTCGAAACGACCAATCACTAGCTCTTGTAATGTCAATGCGTTGACGGTTTTTGCGCACGCGTTGTGCGGGCGAAAGGTTGTCGTAACAAAACGTTTTGACGGCCTCCTCATGAGGCGCTGCTAGGCTATTCTGATGGCTGTGCAAATCCAATCCGTTTACCTATCGCTATCTGCTATCACTCTGAGCTTGAGTCTTGTCGCCGGCGCCCGCGCGCAAGATCAGCGCTGCTTTAAAGACGTCAAGGTCAAGGTGCCCGACGCGCAGCTCGAACAGCTGATTTCGCTGCCGAAGCTTGGCGTCGGTGAGTTTTATGATTTCATCGGTGACGTCACTGAGCTGAAGGACGGCACAGTGGTCATACCGCAAATCAATAACAACGGTGGGGGCAGCGTGATCACTTTCGTGAATCCGGCGAAGGGCTACGAGAAAAAAACGATCACCCTTCACGGACAGCCCGATGAAATCCACGTGCTGGCACTCAAGGATGGCGGTGTCGCCTTGACTGTTTTCGAGACCATTCGCGATAAGAATGGCGATACCATCCGGGGCGAATCTAAAGTTTACATTTCGAAATCGGACGGCACTCAAACCGCCGCGTTTGACCTGCCTAGACCCCCGGACCAAATCTTTGAGTCGCCCAAGGGGGAACTCATCGTAAGCCACGGCGAAGGACACGAATACGGCCCGCGCATCGATACCTACGATCGCAGTGGCAAGCTCTTGCGTAAAGTCGAAGCACCCGCCGGCATGTACAGCAAACTTGGCCAGGCTAGTGACGGAACGCTTTTCGCCCTCGGACGTAATGACAACGGGCAGCGCGCGACAATGCTGCTGATGAATCCCGACGGATCACTACGCAAGAGTGTGACCCAGGCCGAATGGTACTCGAGCCCGGTGAGCATGAATGACGGAACGATCGCCGTGGCCGCCGGTCCCTACGATAAGCTCAAGATTCAACGCATTTCGACTTCGGGTGACGTGAAAGAGTCGTACCCCGTCCGTTCCGTTCCCTCGTTCGACACTTCCTTTTCGAACCAAGGCGGCTTGCAGATGTTGAACGATGGACGCGCGATCATGCTGAATCACAACGGAATCGGCATCGCCACGCGCGAGGGCGACACTTTCAATTTTGTTCATACCAACGGTCGCCACTTGCCGATCGTTTTGCGCGACGGCAAGCTGCTGCTGCGCTCGCCGGTGCGCGACAATGAGTGGTCCATTCGCAATGTCGACGGCGGTGAGTACCTGAGCTTCAACCCGTCTACCAAACTGCTGATGCACGAGAGTCCCACGAGCAGCATCCAAACGCGTGACGGGAAACTGTGGTCCGCCGGCTACCAAGGCAAGGGCGCCCGTCGCGACTCCTATCACATTGAGGTTCGCAAGATTGTCGAGGGCGCTAAGGAAGTCACGAAGCGCGTTCCCGTGGACTGCCAATCCGGCGAAGTGATTTCGGAATCGGGCACTCCCGCGACCCACTAAGGACGAAAGGGCGCCAAGGCACTTTTTGCTTAGCAAAAAGTGCCTTGGCGCCTTTTTGACGTTTTGGCGCGTCGCATACACGATTTAAGTCCTCAGAAGTTAAACGAAAGCTTTTGCGCTGCCGATAGCGTCTTGCATGGCAGCGCAAAAGTTAAAGACTCAGCAGTCGGCTCCGAAAACCGTTCGTAAAAACGAAACGGTGCTCGCCGAGCGACTCGCCAAGATCGATGGTCGTCATCCGCTCCAAACCGCGGTGGGCGATTTTCACGTTCCCTACAAAGTTCGTTATCGCAAAGGCGCTAAGCTCGCGTACTTCAACGTGGATCTCGCCATCGACATGGGCCTCATCGATTCGCGCGATACGCTGCCGACTCCTGCGAAGCTCGAAAAGCTCGTGCTCGAAGCCTTCTCGCTGCAGATCATCAACGAGTACGACATCGAGAACAAAATCAAATTCGATCCCAAAGACATCCGCGAATACCCACGCATGGCCACGCGTTACCTGCAGCTGCAGCACGCCAACAAGCAGGGTAAGAACTCGGGCGACGGCCGAAGCATCTGGAACGGACAGTTCACAAGCAAGGGCCGAGTTTGGGACATCTCGAGCTGCGGTACCGGTGCGACGATTCTCTCGCCCGCGGCAGCCGAGCTAGGGCGACCCATCAAGACGGGTGACAAAGACGTTTGTTACGGCTGCGGTTATGGCGACTTTTACGACGGCCTTGCTGGCGTGCTGATGAGCGAGATCTTCCACAAGAATGGCATCCCTACCGAGCGCACGCTCGCGGTGCTGCGTTTTGAGGGCGGCAAGAGCATCAACGTGCGTGTCGCTTCGAACCTGCTACGCCCCGCGCACATGTTTCGCTACCTCAAACTCGGCGACCGCACGAATCTCAGAAAGCTCTGCGATTACTTTATCGATCGCGAGATCAAAAACAAAAACCCCGAACTCAGCGACGGCAAGAACAAGTACCAAGCCCTCAAGAAGTACCTCGCCCGCGGCTTTGGTCGCAGCGCCGCGCTCTACGAGCGCAAGTACGTCTTTTGCTGGTTTGAGTGGGACGGCGACAACATCCTCGCCAAAGACGCCGGCATTCTCGATTACGGTTCGGTACGCCAGTTTGGCCTCTTCCATAAAGAATACCGTTACGACGACACCGATCGCTGGTCGACAAACCTGCTCGAGCAGCGCACCAAGGCGCGCTACATCGTGCAGACCATCGAACAAATGATCGACTTCGTCGAAACCGGCGTGATGAAACCCGTGCGCAAGTTCGCCAAGGGCGAAGCCGCTAAGATCTATGACGAGGTTTTTGAATACAACAAAAAGTCTTATCTGCTTGAGCAGTGCGGATTTCCCAAGGCGCAAATTAGCGAAGTCCTCAAAAAACACAAACAAGTGGTTTCGATCTTCGAGCGCTCCTTTGAGTTTTTCGAACGCATCCAATCCGCTCAGGGCATCCACGAAGTGCCCGACGGCATCACGAGCGACGCCGTGTTTTGCATGCGCGACTTCATGCGCGAGATCCCGAAGGAGTATCTCGCCAAGTGGGATCTGCTCTCGCAAAAGGAACTGCTCGCGCTGATGAAGTCCTCCTACGCCACCGGTTCCGACGCTAGCCCGCGCACGAGCTGGAACGTCAAAACGCGCGAGTTGCAGCGCACGTACCAAAAGCTCGTCGACGCCTTCGCCAAAGCCAAGGGCATCGATAGGTCCAAAATGCTTCTCGAAATGGTGATGCGCTCTTCGGTGCTGAACCGTTTTGACCAAATCACCGGAAACGGGATTCTCGAAGTCACGGGCTACCTGTGCAACCAGTTTCCTCTCAGCAAAACAACAGAAATCCAGGCGATCGCGGAAGCCTTTATCGCGCAGCAGTCGCGCGATGGCGTGATGAACCGCGGCGCCGCAGTGGTGCAGAGCAAGGCGATGCGTCGCCTGGTGCACCTAGTTGAAGCCAATCGAGAAGAGATCTAAAGACGCAATTATGAGAGCGGTTTTTTATGGCGGTGGCTATTACGAGGATAACGTGGATTTGCATCGCGAACTCGTGCGCCTTAGCGAAACCAAGAAGCCCCGCATCACCTATATCCCCTCTGCTTCGGACTACGGCATGGTGGACTTTCCGGACTTTGTGAACTCCTTTCGCAAGGTTGGCAAATGCTCGTTTCTTTATTTTCCCGTGGACCGAACGGTCACTCCCCGCCTCATGCGCGAAGCCATGGCCTCGGAAGTGATCTTTCTCTCAGGGGGCAATACCTATGGTTTTTTGCGCGACCTTCGCAGGCAAAAGCTGATCACCGCTCTACGCGACCGCGCCAAAAATGGGACCGTGATGTCGGGCCTCTCGGCCGGTGGGATCCTGCTCACACCGAGCATCCAGACCGCGTCGTTTCCCAGCTGGGATCGCGATGAGAACCACGTCAAGATCAAGCGCCTCGATGCGCTGGGCATCTGCAATTTTGATTTCTTTCCGCATTATTCCAACAGCGAACGCTACCGCAAGGAGCTCAGCGGCTATTCCAAAAAGTCCGGACGCACGCTGATCGCCACGCCCGACGGCGGTGGCCTCGTGGTCGACGAAGACAAGATGTCGCTCTATGGCAGGTGCACGCGTTTTCATAAGGGCCATGTCATCAAGGTCTAGCCATCAAGTAGGGCACGAGATGTGCGCAAAGTTTCCTTAACTTCGTGGCAAATTTTGCATTCCGAATGCTAATCTCGGAGTCATGAACGGCTTCAGAAAATTCTTTATCTCTACGACTCTTCTCGCTTCCGCATTTGCGTGGGCCACCCCCAAAACCATTCCCGCCCGCGTCGCACAGGCGACCTACGATTACCGTAAGGCGGCGGGCGCGTTGATCTCTGAGAGTGTCGATGGTTTTGTGAAGGTGGGGGTACGAATGGCGCTCGATGGGGCCAAGGGTTTTGCCGTGGCCTCGCTTGTTACCGACGTAGGCAATGCGGGCGGGGTTTACCAAGTGTACCGGGTGAACGAGTCGAGTGTGCCGATGCACCTCGCTTCGTTAGCTCTTTTTCCGGAGCCCAATATCACGCTGAGCAAAGGTGGGGTAGGTTCTCTGATCTCGGTGGGCTATCCCAAAGCGGGTTGGGCGAATGAGCCGGGCGCGGCCATTGTGGTCTCTTCCATGTCGCTGCAAAGCGATTCCGTTGCCAGCAACGAACCGCGTTCGTTTCCGACCACCACAGTGCGCGGCAAAAAAGAATGGACGGCCTTTGCGAAGACCTTGCCCGCCGCGAATGCGGTGGTTTATTGCAACTTCAAAAAAGACAAAGTCCTCGAGCCCTGCGCGGAATAATCACTCGCGTTTTTAAAGGTTCCGGCTGGCTGGCGCGAGGTTGGCAATGCGGATGGCTTCGAGGCTGTCGGGGCCGTAGCCATGGCTTTGGAGGATCTTCAAAATGAATGCCGTCTTGCCTTCGATGTAATCATCGATAGAGGTTGGAAACCTCGTGGCCAAATCAAACTTTAGCGATGCGTACTCATCTCTTAGTTTAGTATCGCCTTTGAGAGCTTCGCGTAGACATAGGTGATTCTTGAGGGCGATGCTGTTTTGCGGACACACGTACAAATGGTGCGCGTGGAGTGGCGACCTTGTTCTGAACGCTTCTCGGTCTTTGATTCCTAAGTCACCCCGGTGTTCGTAGCCCAGCGCACTCAATTTTTGTATCGCGAGGTTCAGAGACGACATGTCCGGAATGACGATATCGATGTCGATCACGGGTTTGGCGGCGAGCCCAGGCACCGAAGTGCTTCCAACGTGCTCTATTGAGATGGCAAAGTCTTGCACGGCGGGCCACAGCAACGCTTTCAGCTCGACAAAATGCTTGGCCCACGCTGCGTCATAGTTCTCAACGACCACGGATTTGGACATGGAGCAAAGTCTATCCATCTCTAAAAACATAGGCAAGGTTAGCTACTTTATAACTAGTGGCGGCATGCCAAACACTATGAAGAAATCTTGAACCACCACTGCGAAAATTCTGTGATAAACCAAATAGAGTCTTGAGGAGGACCACCCTAATGAAAAAGTTTTGGTTGTTGTCGCTTGCCGCGAGCACGTTGCTCTCGGTGGGGACGATCGCGCCGGCAAATGCTGCCGATACGCTGTTGGTAAATTCGAATGAAAATGTGGAGCGCCCGCGTCCGGGTCGCCCCGGCCGTCCGGGAAATCCCCCACGCCCTGGTCGTCCCGGTAATCCGCCGCGCCCAGGTCATCCGCCGAGGCCGCGTCCGCGACCCCGTCCGACCCCGCCGCCCCCACGTCCACGTCCGGTACCCCGTCCGCGTCCGGTACCCCGTCCGCGTCCACCCGCCTACAATTCCCAACTCGTGCGCTGCTACAGCATGCGCGGGGAACTTCGCGAGTGTCCAGTGATGAACCGCGGTCGTGCGGTCAACATCCGACTCTACGGCTACGCTCCGGGTTCGGCCCGCTGCGATCGCGGTAGGTCCTTTGGACTGACGCGCTACGGAGATGTTTGGGTAGCTTATGGCTGCCGCGGCACCTTCGAAGTCACTTCGCGCTGGTAATTGCTGTGATGAGTGAGCGCCGTGTCTTCGCGACAAGCGGGGGTGCGGCGCTTTTTTTGGGTGATTCGGCTAGTCGTCGAGCACGCCGCAGCCCGAGCAGGCGCTTTTGCCACCCTCGGCGGCCATGGATTTGCAGGTGTCGCAGGAGCGAGAGCCGCATTCGACCCCCTCTTTTTCGCAGGGGCGCTCGGTTTTGAAGTTCCAGCTGAGCACTTCCCAGCCCTCGTTAAAGGTGCGGGCGGCGTAGGAGCGGGCCTCAGCGAAGCTATCGAAGAGCTGAGAATCGGTATTTTCAAAGGGAAAGCGACTGTGGATAAAGACTTGGTAGAGTTCCCGGTCGCTCCCGGGATCGTAAATGGTGTTGATTCCGGCTTCTTCTCGGGCACTTACTAGGCTCACGCCGTGGATCGCCTCCTCCTGGAGGGCCATGATCCGGATGAAGTTATTCACAAGTTATCCTCAATGATAAAAAACTCTAATGAGTTGTATAAGTTTGTCAAATACTTGACGC
>DATLIP010000110.1:0-31471 GCA_035539375.1 Bdellovibrionota bacterium
GCTGGCGAGCATCGGCAAAAGAGCCAAAGCTAGAAACAAAGCATACTTTTTCATTAAACCCTCCTCGAGATTCCCGTTGGTAGGTTTATCTTAGGAGGTCCTAGAAAATAGTCAATTTCTCCTCAAAAACCACCGTGAGTGGTATAGGTCGAGGAATCTTTAGGCTAAAACGGTATATCCATGAAGGCTATTTTGTATGCGGCAGCGTTGGCATTGTCCTTAAGCTCCACGGCGAGCTTGGCCTACGAGCACATCAAGGATCCCAAACATCTGCTCACTAAGCTCGACGCCTTCATGGATCAGCCCGCTTTCGACAAAGCCTTCCCCTGTGGCCGTACCCTCATTTACCAATTCAACAAATGTGCGCGCTTTTGCGAACCCTTTTCCTGCTCGGAAGTCTGCGACCCTTCGATCAAAGAATCCCGTATCCAAATTCGTGATTGCAAAAAAGATTCGGTGACCGTCTTTAACCTTAGCGAGAATCGCGAATGGTTTCGAATCACGCCTGAGTCTTTTCGCACTCACAATTTCATCCGCTTCGTGCTCGCAGCGCCTTGGATCGGCAAGCCCGGCAAATCCATCATTGGAGAAGATATCGGCAAAAATCGTATCGATATCACGGGCCTAAAACCCGAAACCTTTAAGAGTGCCAGCGGGGTTGAGCTGCCCGCGATGCGACTTTTTTTTACTTACTTTCACCACGACTCCCGGACGCAAAAAGAAGTGCCCTCGGCGCAGTCGCTTTTGATGCCGAAATTTGCCGAAAGCGGCGGGCTGCACCTCGATCACGTTTTTTATGAGTTGAAGCGACCAATGGCTCGCGTCTCCGAAATTTTGGATTAAGTCTGCTGAATGGCCGGATAGGTAAAGAGCAAAAAGTGAGTGGCGTTGAGCAGCAAATGCAAAACGACCGACACCCAAAGGCGCCCTGTCATCCGATAAACGAGGCCATAAAAAATTCCAGCCACCGAGGCGAGGATCATATATTTCAACCCGCCCGCATAGTGCGCGAGTCCAAAGAGTAGTGATGAGACCAAAAGGGGAACCGCTCGCTGGAGTGCCGTAGTCGAAAGCGCCCGATCTAGCTCCTTCAATATGAATCCTCGGAAGAAGGCTTCTTCGCCGGCGCAAGTGATCAAAAGATTGGTAAGCGCCCAAAGCCAAAAAATCGCGGGCGCCTTCGGTTCCCACGCAATGTAACCCCATGCGTAGGCCAAGGAGATCGTCACGGCGATGCCCAAGACCCCCACCAAAGCCACACGTACGGGATTCGTAGACACGAGCGTGTCCCTATGTGAGGCAATGGCAAAACCACCGATCACAATGGCGAGAATGGGCTTTTCAAAATTCCACCAGAGCGCGTAGGGTACACTGATATCTGACAATCTGAAGGGAGCCACAATTTGCCAGTTTTGAAACAACGGAAAAAGGCGGGCACTAAGCGCTACACTGATGAGAACAAAAACCAGGGCACAGAACATTTTCATCCCCTTGGTTTGAGCGCGAAGGTAATACCCATAACCAGCTCCCATGAGAGCGACCACGGCAAAAAGCCCCACCGCCCCCACCCGGCCCTGCACAAACGCAGCCAAGAGCACGGCGACCAAGCCCCAGAAGGAAACTTTAGCCATCCGAAGAAATATCACCGAGAAGACGGTCGCCATGAGCACGCCAAAAATGGTTTCTGTCATGGGCGCAGATTAATGAGCTAAGCCATACCACTCAAACAAAATCGTTCCTCTCGAGGGGGATCAGAGCCAAGCCGTAGTTCAGGGCTTTACGCCATCCACTTTCTTTAGGTACTTCGCAATCACTTGATCGACGCCTTGGGGCGTAATTTTGATGAGCTTAGACTGGCCCACGATACCCTTCAGATAGGCCCTTTGCTTTTCGATGATCTCCTTAAAGCCCTTGGTCAGCTGGACTTGCTCACTTGGTTTAACTTTTTTCATCAACTTCGTATAATTTTCGAGCAAATATTCCGGAGACACGCAGTCGCCGCAAGCTTCATCAAGGTCTTCAAAACCAAGACCCTCGGCCTCTTCTAAAAATACCGCCACAGGGTTTGGCGTGGACTTGGATTGAGCTGAGGAAGAAACGCTAATCAGAAACACCGCAACAAAAATGGAATTAAAGATTCTCATACCTTTAGCGTAGCATAAGAGATCCTATGAAATAATGATGCTAACCTGTATTCATGTGGAGGTTCACCCTACTCATGCTCATGGCCCTTGGGTTCGTCGCGCCTCTTGGGGCTCGCGAACGCACAAACCTAGACATCTTTTCGCAGGTCAGTCGCAGCACATACCAAAAGCTCTTCCGCAACACCGCAGGCCAAGCTTCGAATCCAACTTACGATTTCGACGCGACCCGCAGTCCTGCCGAAGCTCTGAGCGCCGGGCTCGGCGGCCAGTGCAACACCATCGCCAAGGCCATTGCCTACGAACTGATCCAAAGCGGCATCCCCGACGGGGACATTCGCATTGTGAGTGCCGTGAACAACTCCTCACTGGATCGTCTTTGCCGGGGACAGCGAGGCAAAGCGGCGCGGGCTGCCGCAAATGATGGGCTCTCGGGCCACGTCTTCGTTTTGATCAAGTCCGAAGGCACGTGGTTTCTTGTGAACAGCACTACGATCCCGGGCTCTCCGCCCGCTCAACCCTTTGGCCCCCTCGGCCTCGAGCTGACGCCCTTTATGGATCCCATGGAGCTAGACGCGGCCATGAAAAAAGGGCCCGTGCAGATTCCTAAAAGCATCACCGAAACTCTGCTTCCCACACATTTCGGTGCGATGACCATCTTTCACAGCTCAAAACTTTCCGAACATCCGCTGCACAATTTTGAAGCGCGCCGCAATCTGATCGCCAGTGGCCAAGTTGACAGCACTCCTTGTCGCTACGACGGCGCTCCCGATACAAGCGTCACGCCCTCGAGATCGCACCCATTGCGGTAACGCTCCCCGCCGACCAATCGACGTGGCCGAGTTGCCTACTCTCGAAAATTCGTAATAAAAGGGCTCCAAGGAAGAGGAGACCAAAATGAAAACACTTATCATGTTCAGTGCCCTACTATGTCCTGTCGCGTTCGCGGCTTCCAAAGTGACGTGCGATATCACCAATTTGAAATCGGCCCGAGCTTGCATAGAATCGTACGCCGAAGCCGCTCCATCCTTCGAAGAACTCAACGACGGCCTGGCGAGCTCCAACGTCAAAGGCCTCGGAGTCGTTCTCAAATTGCTAGGCGCCAATGACGTGAACCTAAAAGTGGCGGCCGAAGCGGATTTCGCAGGGCTCATGATCGAACACGGTGACGAACACCAGATTTATTACTTTGCGCTCAAAAAAGGCAACGCTGTGAGTCCCCAGCACGTTAAAACGCTGAATGTCGCGGATCTCTCGTACACTTTAGACAAACCCTATTCCCCCGAAGCTCTCGAAGCTTCGACTTATTTTTTGGGTTTGAAGGCCGACAAGTATGACGTTTACGAAGACGTCGCCGAAGCCTTAGCCGAACTCAAGGACTAGCGAATCGCACGATAAATTTGCTACCCTTGTGAAGCTCAGACTCCAGCTCGATCCGGCCGCCCAGGTCCTGCACCAGATTGCGCACAAGGGCGAGCCCTAGGCCAACACCGTCGATGCTCTTGTGTTCGAGAGCTTCGACGCGTTCGAAGGGAAGAAATATGCGCTCGCGATCGGGCTCCGAAATGCCGATGCCAGAGTCCTGAACGCTAAGCTCCAAGCCTTCGCCCGCACGCTTGAGGCGAACCACGATCTTACCGGCTTGGGTAAACTTGATGGCGTTCATCAAGAGGTTGTTAAAGATGATACGGTACTTGTTGACGTCGGTGACATAGGAACAATCAGGTTCGATGTCTGTGACAAGTTCCAAGCCCTTTTGATGAATCATCGGCAAAAATTCGCCGATCGCCTGCTTGGTGATTTCGCAGAGATTTGCGTTTTCGAGCGCGACTCTCTCATTGCCCGTGCGCACGTACTGCAAAAGGCTATCAACCAGACGCTTGAGCATCCCGAAGGAACCGTGGATACCATCTACGATCTTTCGCTGCCTCTCGGTTAACGTTTCTCGGTCGTTTTTGCTGAGCAGCTGAACTCCGAGCATCATTGCCGTCACCGGTGTGTTCAGCTCATGCGAAACCATGTTAAGAAACATCCCTTTGGCGAGACTGGCCTTTTCGGCCTCGAAGCGCGCCGCCTGAGCCACATCGAGAGCAAGCTCGGCTTCGCGCTTGCGGCTCGCGGTTTCTTTAGCGAGCTCCACGATGTTCGCGCTTTTCATCCGGTTCTCAGCTTGCAGCACGTCCCTGGCCACTTTGGTCTGTACCAAATTGTGCACCCGCGCGAGCAGCTCCTCGGCGGTGAAGGGTTTCACAAGGTAATCGTTGGCGCCCTTTTGCAAGAGTTCCACACGCAAAGCGTCGTCAGCGCGTGCGGAAAGCAGGAGTATAGGAATATGCTTTGTTTGCTCGTCTTGTTTGAGGGCCTCTATCAAGGGCTCCCCGCCAAAGTTGGGCATCATGATGTCACTCACCACCATGTCCGGCGGACGTGCTAGCACTTGATTTAGCCCTTCGCGGCCATCCATTGCAGATACCACATTGAAGTCCTTAGCGAGAACATCGGCAATAAAGCGATTCATGTCGGGATTGTCTTCGCAAATCAAAACCGTCGGCACATCAACCCTAAAGTCGGTGGTTCCGATGTTGGTATTTTCAGCAAACTTAAGTTCGCTGATCGCTCCTCCGAGCACACCGGGTATCAAAAAATCCGCATCGCCTGCGGCCTCTTCACGAACCACAAAGGCTTGGGCAGCGACCAATGGAATTTTCACCAAAAACCTTGCTCCCGAAAAATCTCCGTTGAGCAAAGAAACGGTGCCGCCGTGCAGTTCGGTAAAATCTTTCACGATGGCAAGTCCAAGGCCCGTTCCACCAAACTTGCGGTTAGCCCCGGCGTCGGCCTGACGGAAACGCTCGAAGATGATGTCCCGAGCTTCCACAGGTACACCAGGACCGTTGTCTTCGATCAAAAACTCAAAGAACTCTCCTTCGCTCTTTAGGTGTGCGCGAATGCGTCCACCGTCTGGGCAAAATTTCACAGCATTGGAAAGCAAATTCATAAAGATTCGCTGCAACTTTTCCGGATCTACTTCAGCGATGACTTCTCCAGGTGCGTGTAGCGAAAAGAAAATCCCCCGCGACTGCATGATGGTTTCAAAGTGCGCCACCACAAAACGAAAGAGTTTTACCAGATCCGTTCGCACATAATGTGGGTGCAAGAGGCCCGCCTCAAGCTTGGCGACATCGAGCAAATCGTTGACGTGCTTTAGCAGCATTTTGGCGTTGCGGGTGATCACATCGAGACGACTTTTCGACGACTTGTCATCGCACTTGGCCCGCAATTCCTCAGCCGGACCCAAGATGAGGGCGATAGGGGTGCGCAGTTCGTGGCTGACATTAGCGAAGAATTCCGTCTTCAACACGTCCATCTCTTTCACTCGAGCGTAGAGCACCTCGAGCTCAGCGTGGGCGGACTCCAACTTGGCCTTGCGCTCCTCGGAGAGCTTGGCAGTTTCGGCAAAAGACACGATGTGCGGCATGATTTTAAAAAGCGCTACGCCCGTCGCTACCGAAGCGATTGCCGTGATGAACTTCACAAGCCCAGAGACCCAGTAGACCGGGTTCCACAGGGTGAGGATTTCCATAAAGTGCGTCAGCCCACAGGCCCCGATAAACACGCCAAAAGCCACAAAAACCGGAGAAAAGGGAAGCTTGATCTTTTTGACGAGAGCGTAAAGGGTCAGGGAAATCGCAACGTAGGCGGCACCAATAAAAAAATCGCTTGCCACGTGCAATAAAACAAGAGGGGGCTTCCAAAGATAACAATGGCCATGAGGCATGAATGAAGTTTGATCAAAAAACTCTGTCCAATTGTCCATACGAAAAGGTCTATTTTTTAAATACATTTTACCCAGTGGGTAAAGGCCTTATGGCAAAAGCAAGCCCCTGTAGCGGTCAAGTTTTATTAATTTGTGAAGTGGGGGGAATCTGATTTAATGGGCTTCTTAGGCTGAGGGTTGAGGGTATGGTGAAAAAAATTCTAGTCGTTGAGGATAACGAAGAACTGCGTATGTTGATGGAAATCGCTCTGGAGTCGGAGGGCTTTCGTGTGGAAAGCGCTCCCAATGGCTTAGAAGCGCTCAATCTTTTAAAAGAAGCCTCTGCACCGGACTTGATCCTACTCGATCTGATGATGCCAGTTATGTCGGGACAAGAATTTATCGAATCTCGCAAGCAATTGCCGGAGCTGAACGAAATTCCACTCCTTGTGTTTTCGGCCGCTGCCGAGAACGTTCCCAAGGGATTCCCCTTCCTGCGCAAACCGGTGGACCTCCATCACCTGCTCTCAGAAGTCCAGAGCCTTATCGCCTCATGATTCTTTGATCAGATTCCCGATCGGCGCAAAATCCGAGGCTTTCACCTCTTTGTGCACTTCAAAGTACTTTCGCATCACCGCGGCGTCCGTCAGCTCACTTTCTTGATAAGTCTTGTGCTTGCTCAGTTCGGGATAGGAGTCGCCGCCCGAGGCAATAAAGTCCGTAATGGCCAACCGGTATCTTTTGCCGCTCTCGAGGGGACGAAAGCTACCAGAGGCTTTTTCCTTGATTTGCACATCCACCAGATCGGCGCCCTTGAGCCGCACCTTGATGCCGTAAAATTGCGGATAGGAGCCGTCGGTGAGTACGCTCACTTTTTTCAAGTACTCGCGCAGCTCTGCACCTGTCAGCTCTACTGTGGCAAATTTCAGAGCAAAGGCCATGGGATGCACTGAGAGGATGTCTCCGTATCGCACCTCACCCGATTCCAGACTATTGCGTATCACGCCCGAGTCGGTAATGGCGATGTCCGCATCGGTGCTCTTGGCCATCAAAAAGGTCACGAAATTTCCAAGGTTCGTTTCCTGCTTTCGGATCACCGAACGATGACCTTCGAATTTGCCCACAGCCTTACCGACCACCTTCCCCGTCTCTTCGAGCGCGCGGTCGCGGAAGGGCTTTAAGAGCTTGAGCATTGCATCGTCTTCGCCAATTTTATTGGCCTTGGTGAGCGAAGCTTTGAGGTTTACCGGAATCAATTCATATTTTTTCATCTGCAGCACACCGTCTTTGAACTCAAGGTCCACTCGGCCCAGGTGCTTACCCCACTCACCAGCCTGCACGATGTAGGTTCCGTTTTCATAGTCCGCCGTAAAGAGCGGCAGCTGCGTGTGTCCGCCGATGATAAGGTCTATGCCGTCGACCTTGCGCGCAAGGGTCACATCACCGGGGGCACGAGAACCATGCTGCTCATTGGGATAGTGGCCCATGTGAGTCACGGCAAAGACGACATCTGCCTTATTGCGCAACTCGGGCACCAGCTTTGCTGCCTCTGCTACGGGATTTCGCAGGTCGAGCCGGTCTTTGGGAAAACGAATGCTCTGCATGGGAGTCTGCTCCGTGGTGAGTCCAAAGAGCGCGATCTTAAGATCTTTAAATTTAAAAAGTTTGGACGCCTCAAAAAAACGCTTTTTCGTTTTTTTGTCGTAGATATTCGCAGAGAGCATCGGAAACTTTGCCCATTCTTTGCGTTGCTTTAAGAGCACGTCAAAGGGCTTGTCGAATTCATGATTGCCCACAGCCATGGCGTCGTAACCCATCTGGCTCATACCGAGAAAATCCGGCTCCGCATCAGCCATTTCGGATTCGGGCGTGCCAGTATTCACATCACCACCGTCGAGAAGCAAAACGTAACCACCCGCAGACTCAATCTCTCCGCGAAGTTTTTTGATGAGTGTCGCCCGGGCGGCCATGCCATACTCGTCATCACCGTTTTTCCAAAACGCCCCGTGATGGTCGTTCGTGTGAAGCACCGTGATTTTATAGGTTTCGCCTTTGGTATAAGCAAAACCTGAAGTGGCTACGAATAGCGAAAGAGTGAAAAAAGCTTTCATGATGCCTATCGCATCTAGCACCAAGTCCTCGTGGTCGTCTCGCTTGTTGCGCTGCACTCACCCCAATGTAAGAAAATAAAAGGCGGCCGAGGGCCCTTAGACCCCGAGAACCGCCTGCTTAACGCCTCACAATTAGAATTCTTGCGAGAATTCCACGCGACAGCTGTCCGTGGAAAAAGGAATTCCGAGCCTTAGCACGCGCTTGGTACGGCCTTCGCGAACGTACTCGCTCACGTAATAGCGCTCGGCAAAGATCTGCGCATCGGGGCCAATCGACGACACAAGCACCTGACCGCGGCAGCGGCCTTTGGTACCCGAGACGTTAAGTTCAGCTTCGCTGCGGTTGCGGTGACGAGTGGTAATGTCGCACGAAAATTGGCAAACACTGTCTTTGGCTTCGGCGAGCGCCGGCGCCATCGCGGCAAGTGCCGCAAGTACACAAAGTGATTTCATAGGGGGTCCCTCCCAGGCCCTAATGGATATAGGTTAAAGGGAGGGTAAAGAATCGCAAGACCCGAGGCGGCTTTATTTGATCACGGTCGCGATGAAATAATCGGCGTCAACCTGATAGCGATCGGTGATCGCTTTGCCGAGCTGCGTTTTTTGTTCTTGCAACTGCGTGGTGAGCAAATCTTTCAAACCATTGGCTTCACGCTTGAAAATGACTTTGGTGATTGCTACCTGAAGGCTCATCAGCGAAGCCAGGTGATCATCCGAGTTTACTTTGTTGTCTTGCAAAAGTTTCGACTCTGCCAGGAGCGCAGCATCGTCCATCGCCTCGTACTTTTTGAGCGAGGGCTTGAAGGACTTGTTCACCCACGGGGTGATCGTTAGGCCTCCCATCATCACTTTGCCTTTGTCTTCGGCTGCCACCTTGGAGTTGATGTAAGCCAGCGCGGCTTGGTCGCCACCTTTTTTGTGTTCGGCTTTGGCTTCCAGAGCGTCGACGCCGTTCTTTTTCAGCACGTCGATCAGCGAGCGAATGGCTTTGGCGTTGGGAGTCGCAGCTTCCGCGGGCACCACGTCGGTCTTGGCTTCGGGTACCTTATCGTGGCTTGGGACTTGGGCACTGGCACCGAAGGCCATGAGAACGGTCAAGATAAGCATCTGATTTTTCATCGATTCCCCTTTCCATCGAGAATACCCGATTTATTACAAAAATCGATCCGCGGAGCCGGCCCGTCAAATAACCCCACCTCCTCTGCGTTGTTCCGCGTCGCGCTCTTTCGCTATTCTGTAAGTCATGAAAACTTTTCTCGCCACCGCGCTTCTCGCTTTGGCCTCACAGGCCGCCCGTGCCACTGTGCTGGCGAAACCCATGTTCATGTACAGCAGCACCACCACCGACGCCACCAGCTATAGCGAAACCTACATGCGCATCGATCTCGGCTACCTTTCCGCCAAGGGCTGGTTCTACGGCGCTTCCTTTTTGAATGCGGGGGGCTCCACTCCGGGCATCAACACCGCCACGAATTCCTATGGGCCTACTTTCGGATGGGCGTCGGGCAAAGAGTTCGGTCCTTATGTCTTCGGTCATTATTACATTCCCCAAGAGGACAACCGGCTCGCGAATTCCAAGCGTTCGGGCTGGGCGGCCGACCTGGGATACAAATTGCTCTTGAGGCGCTACACTTTTGTTATCGAAGTGTCGTACCGCCGAGAAAGTCTCAAGTCGGACATCTCCACGCTTTCGTACAAATACATCGAGCCCTCCTTTGGCCTCTTCTTGACGTTCTAAAGGTGCAACGTGCTTGGACCTCCAAGCAAAGACGATTAAGTTAGGAGACCTTATGAAAGCCTCAATGGCCCTGCTCAACGCTCTGCTTTTGACCCCTCCCTTCGCCATGGCCCAGCCGCACCCGGTAGAACAGGTCTACATCGATTCAGGAGAGGACGAGGTGAACGAAGAGCCTAAGCCCGTAAAGATGGACCTCAAAAACGCCCTGGTCCTCACCGACAACTCCGGGCTCAAGTGGTACCAGTTGAATTTGGATCTGATGACTCAAGAAGAAGCCATCGCGGCCTGCAAACGCTATGGGCTCAGCCTGCCCACCCTCAAGCAAGTCGAAGACGCGAGCAAGAAAATCACCGAACTCGCCCCCAAAGAAAAACGCCTGCACCGCAGCCCCTGGACCAGCACCCCCTCGCCACACTCAAAGCTACGCGCGATGGTATTTGTGGTGGCCCCCAACGGAGTCATCACCTATGCCAACGCAGGCATCGACAACGACGGCGATGTGCTTTGCGTGGGCAAATAGCCAGCATTGTTGCAAAAACGGTGCAGCGCTTTAACCAAGTCTTAACTTAAAGAATGCTCCAGCCCCCTCAGGTTAGAGCGCCAAAAAACCGATATAGGGGGAATGAAAAATTGGTCCATCAAAACCAAACTGCTTGGCCTTACCTCTTTTTTGCTCGCCCTGGTGCTTGCGATCGGGGGTCTCTCTTATTTTGGAGCTCGCAGCGTTGAGAAAAGCCTTGTCGACGTTTCAAACGTACAGCTGCCCGCCGTTCGCTACATGACCCTCGCGGACATGATGCATGACGGCCTGCGCGCCGTGGTTTACCGCACCATCTATGCGGCAAGCATCAAGGATGAAACCTCACTTACGGAATGTCGAACAGAGCTCGGAGAGTTTTCAGAGAATATCAAAAATTACATCGGTGAGATCCGTAAGCTTGATGTGCATCCCGACACCAAGTCGGCCATTGAGGCCTCGCTCCCCGAACTAGACGCCTATGTAGAAAGCTCTAAAAAAATCATTGGCCTGGTTGCAGATGGGCAGACGCAAAATCTTCCTACCCTGATCTCCAATTACCAGGAGTCTTTTGAAAAACTCGAAGCCAAACTGGAAGTGCTGGGCACGCGCATCGAAACCGACGCCGACGAAAGTCGTACCGAAGGTCAAGCCAACGCCAGCAAGTTTTTGCTCCTTAGTCGTATTCTCGTGATCGCGGGCTTCATGCTGGGTTCTCTCGTTTCGTTTTTTGTCCTCAAGGATGTCGACATCGTTCGCACGCTTTCGAACGTGATCGACGATCTCTGCGCCTCGGTGAAAAAGCTTTCGAACGCCTCCCACAAGAGCGCTGAAAATTCGCAAAGCCTGAGCGCATCAGCCACCGAACAAGCCGCCAGCTTGCAGCAGGCTTCGTCTTCTGCAACCGAAATCTCGGCGATGGTCAGCCGCAACGCCGAAGCCGTGACACGCGTTCTTAGCGAAGTCGAGCGCAACGCCCAGGACGCCCAATCCGGTTCGCGCTCTTCTCAGGCCATGGTCAATGCCATGAACGAAATCAATACCGTAAACCAAGAAATCCTCTCGCAAATGGCGCTTGGCAACCAAGAACTTCAGCGAGTGGTGAGCATCATCAATGACATCGGTCAAAAAACCAAAGTCATCGACGAAATCGTTTTCCAAACCAAACTTCTTTCTTTTAACGCTTCGGTCGAAGCCGCCCGCGCCGGTGAGCACGGTCAAGGCTTCGCTGTGGTGGCGCAAGAAGTGGGCAGCCTCGCTCAAATGAGTGGCAGCTCGGCCCAAGAGATCAATGCCTTACTGCAGTCTTCGAAAACCACCGTGGATGAGATCGTCGAAAAGACCACGCAGCGTATCGCCCAGATCACCAAAGTGGGCAAAGAAAAGATCAACGCAGGACTTAGCACCGCCGCGGAATGCCAATCGAACCTTGTGCGCATCGCCGAAGGCGCCAAGCTCGTGGCTACCACCATGAGCGAAATCTCCACCGCCACACACGAGCAGGCCCAAGGCATTGACCTCGTGAACCGATCCATCGTGGAGCTTGAGCAAGTGAACCGTAGCAATACCGGCCTCGCCCAAGAGAGCGCCACCGATGCCGTGGAGCTCAGTGAAGAGTCGAAAAAGCTTCACGACACCGTTGAGCGCCTGCGCTCTTACATCGGCAAGACGAGCGATGAGAGCGAAGACACCGTGGCACTTCGCGATCCGACCCTAAAAGCGGCTTAAAGCTTTTCGCGAGTGGTGTTATGCTAATAACACCATGCCGCTTTTCTTTGTCGCCTTAGGACTTCTATTTCCCCTCGTTTCGCACGCCCATATCAAGTGGTTCAGCAGCTATGGCTTTGAGCAGGCCCCGCTGAGCCTCAGCGCGGTATTCGCCTCCCCGTACTTTTGGCCACTCTTTGCTCTATCGCTGCTCAGCCTACCGGCCATTGTCTTTCTCGACCGCCTTGCAGAAAATTCGAAGGCCTATCGCAAATTCAACCTTTTCCTAGACCGCTACGCCTCCAACTCGCACCTGATCATGCGTGTGGCCATGGCCGCCGTACTGCTCATGTCCTGGCAGGCCGACTCGATCATCGCCCCTGAAATCGCCATCCCCTCGCCCATCTGGGGCTGGGTGGAATTGCTACTGGCCGTCTTGCTGCTCTTCCGCGAGACCTCGCACATCTCCGGTCTCGGCATCCTCATTTTCTACGCCATGGGCATCACAAACCACGGCCTTTTCCACATGCTCGATTACGTGGTCTATCCGGCCGTGGGCCTCTTCTTTGTTCTGAGCCACTTCAAAAACGAGCGCGTTCGCAACCTACGTCTGCCTGTGCTCTATTCGGGGCTGGGTTTTTCGCTGTGCTGGGTAGCCTTCGAAAAGCTCATTTACCCTTACTGGGGAATCTCGGTGCTCGAGCAGGCTCCGGCCCTCACCATGGGCTTTGCTAAAGACTTCTTTTTAGAGGGCGCGGCCTTTGTGGAGTTCACACTTGGTTACCTGCTCATCATCTGCTTGCTGCAACGTCCGCTAGCCGTGGTGATCACCGTCGTCTTCATCATCACCACGAGCTTCTTTGGCAAAACCGAAGTCATGGGGCACACCATGCTACACGGCGCACTGCTTGTGTTTATCGTGGCCGGACCGGGCCACTATTACCAGGCGCCCATCAAATTTCACCGCTCCCCATTCATGCGTTCGCTCTTTGCGATCGTGAATTTTGTGCTTTTGTTTTTTGCGATGGCCTACCCCTACCAAAAGATGGCCAGTGACGTGCATGCGCGTATGGTGGCTCAGCGTAACGCCGCCGTTCCCGATGGCATTGCCGCTCCCGCCGATGCTCGATCCCCACAAGCCGAAATCACCGTCATCCAAGACAAACACGGCGGCTGGAACGTTTACGTCAAAACGAATGATTTTCGTTTTAGCCCAGAACACGCCGGCTTAGCGCACCGTTTTGGCGAAGGACACGCGCACGTTTACGTGAACGGCGAAAAGCAAATGCGTCTTTACGGTTCGTGGTTTCACTTGAATCTGCCCAAGGGCAAATCGTGGCTCAAGGTTGGGCTCTATAGCAACGACCATCGCCCCTACGTGAAAGACGGTCGACCCGTGGCTCCCGAAATCGAAATCCTCGAAACGCGTGAAAGCGCGGCCGCAACCCACGCTCACTAAGTTTAGTCGAGCAACTGCCTGGGATGGCGATGACGAAACAGATAGATACCGCTGAGGAGCGAGGTGAGGCTCAGAATGAAAACTGCCATCACCTGCGCGCTCCAAGCAAGACCTTCAGGGGAGCGGAGCATCACCTGCACTTCGTCCCAGGTATGGATAAAGCCCAAGACGGACGCTGCGATTAGTAATATCGAAAAGATCTTTTTCATCTCCGGATCCACCTCCAAGACATCCTCTAGTTTGAGGAAATTCTCCGAGAGAGTCAAAGTTGTTAAGCAAACTTGTTCAGGTCTCGACTACTTGGACAATTTGAGACATTCGCTGAGGTCGAAGTCAAAAAGATAACGGTACTGCACACGATCAAAAACCTTGGCGGGGTTCATCACCGCATCCGCAGAGTATTCGAGCGCGCCATCGTCGCGAGTGCGACGCTTCCATGCCGCTCCGTCGGGAGTTTCGAACCACACACTGAGGCTGAGGTATGTGGGCTTGGGCTTGCCATTGGGAGCCGTTCCGAAAAGCTCGATCACCGATCCGGCGGGCACCACGTCACGTCGCTCGCTAGGGCCCATCACGTAGATATCACCGCTGGCGGCAAGAAGGTTTTCGGGCGCCTGGCGACGCAGCTCTCGGGCAAAACAATGAGTCTGCGGCGAATCGTAAGTGAGCGTGGCAATCTTGGGGTTCGGCAGCGTTCCCGGCGTGAGTGTGACGATCGACGCGAAAAGTGTGCTGAAAAAGTTATCCATGATTTATGCAGAATAACAGAATTTAGGGCTTCCACAAAAAGTGTTGAATTTGCACCGTTTCGTTGAGCGCACGCCGCGCGATCACCGCTTCGTTGTCGAGATATCCAAAGATCCTAAAATTTGCCGTGTTGCGCGAAGCAAAGTCCGAGACGCTCGCATCGAGTCCATATTGACCCTCGTAGCGATAAGCCTGGTCCGTCGCGCTCGAGTCGTGTTTCAACTCGAGCCAGCGGCGGCTCGATTCGGCCGCATGACAACTCACGCAATCCACCGTTTGCGGTGAGTTGAGCGTGGGGTTTTCGATGCGGTCCACCACCGTGCGCACGCGCACAGGGCTTTCGATATTGCCCACCGTATCCGTTAAGAAGAGTTCCATCAGGTGATCGCCGCGCACCGGCTTTGGCAGGAGTCCCGCACGTGGGGAGCCCGCGAAGCGGGCCACGCGCTGCACACTGCGACCGGTGTTTTCGTCGTCGAGAAAAATGCCTTCGGCATTGGGAATCCCCACGTCGTCACCACGCACGAGCTCATCGCCCTCGCGCTTTAATGCGAAGCCTCCGAAATTCCACAGCACGCGTGCGCCGCGCACGTTCATGTAGGTCACCTTAAAAGCGCCCGCACGAGCCAGCTCACACATCACAAAGTTCAGCTTCCACATGTTGCCGCCGCGCTTGAAGAAGGGGTGCACGCCCAAGAGCTGCGGATTGAGTCGACCAAAATCTTTTTTCATTTGGTTTTGCCAAGCGACGATCTGCTCGGGCGAGGTTTTAAAGAAAAGGTGAATCGCGGCGTCTTCTCCCCAAAAACCCTTTTCGTCGCGGCCCCACTCCGCCCAAATGAGCGGCTGAAACACGAGCCGGGTTTCGCTCTGCTGCGGATCAAAACGCACGCCCACGAGGCGCATCTCATCGTATTGCTCCTTTACCGAATAAGGCACGCGCAGGAGTGCGGGAATGTCGGCAAAGAGATGTTGCGCCAGTAGCGGGGCGCCTCCGCAGGAGTCGGCCGCCAGGCCCCAAGCTTCGCTGAGCTGGCGCTGGGGTTTGGGTAGGAGGATCGAAAGGTTGTAGAGGGGATATTGCTGAGGCGTCTGACTTTGCGGCCGGGGAGAACCCCAGGCCCAGAGCGAATTACTGACGTTTAGAGCGGAAAAAATTAACCAAAGTTTCGCGACATTGCGCTTCGAGCACGGCCGGAACCGTGAGCATGACGTGGTTGAGCCGCCGGTCATTGTGGATCTCATAAATGGATGATGTTGCCCCCGCTCTAGGGTCATAAGCGCCAAAGACGATGCGATCAATACGAGACAGCGAGAGGGCACCAGCACACATTACGCAAGGCTCCAAAGTCACCACCAGCGTGCAGCCGGTAAGGCGCCAGGACTTCAGGGCCTCCGAGGCGCGCCGGATCGCGATGATCTCGGCGTGGGCGGTGGGGTCCTTCAGGAGTTCGCGTTCGTTTTTGGCTTCGGAAATGACATTGCCGTCGATGTCCACCACGAGGGCGCCCACGGGCACGTCCCCGCAGGCCTCAGCTTCGCGCGCCAACACTAGGGCCCGCTCCATATAAGGGGTCCAATCGCGATCGAGAGACTTCTTTTGACGCATCCGACTTAACCTTTGCGCGAAACGGGCTCAATGCGCTCGAGTCCACCCATGTAGGGACGCAGTACGGCAGGTACGGTGATCGAGCCATCTTTGTTTTGGTAGTTCTCGAGCACCGCCACAAGCGTACGCCCAACCGCGAGGCCCGAACCATTGAGAGTGTGCACAAAACGTGTGCCTTTGAAGTCTTTGCCCTTGTAGCGAATCGCCGAGCGGCGAGCCTGGAAGGGACCGCAGTCCGAGCAGCTAGAGATTTCGCGGTAGCAGCCTTTTTTATTGTCGGCACCGAATACCGAGCCCGGTAGCCAGACTTCGATGTCGTAAGTCTTGCGCGACGAGAAGCCCATATCACCCGAACACAGCAACATCGTGCGGTAGGGGATCTCGAGTTTTTGCAAAATGTTCTCGGCATCCCCCACCATCGCCTCGAGTTCGTCGAAGGAGGTTTCGGGGGCGGAGAATTTCACGAGTTCTACTTTTAGGAACTGATGCTGACGAATGAGACCCTTGGTGTCTTTGCCGTAAGAGCCCGCCTCCGAACGAAACGATGGAGTGAAAGCCGTAAACTTCACAGGCAGCTCCGCATCCGAAAGGATCTCATCGCGGAAATAGCTGGTGAGCGAAACTTCAGCGGTGGGAATCAGGTACTTGTCCTGATCGTCGATCTTAAAGACGTCTTCTTTAAACTTGGGGAACTGACCAATGCCGTACATGGTTTCGGCCGAGACTAGGTACGGAGGCGAAACCTGCAGGTAACCGCGTTTGCGATGCTCATCGAGCATGAAGGAACCGAGCGCGTGTTCGAGCTGGGCCACGGCGCCCATCAAAAAGGCGAATCGCGAACCGGAGATTTTCCCTGCGCGGTCGAAATCAATGTAACCGTACTTGTGCGCGAGCTCATCGTGCGGCAGCGGCTCGAAATCAAATTTGCGGGCTGTGCCCCACTTGCGCACTTCTTTGTTGTCGTCCGAAGACTTGCCAAAGGGCACGCTCTCATTGGGAAGGTTCGGGATCATCTCAAGGATCGAGCGGAATTTGATCTCGACCTTTTCGAGTTCGGCGTTTTTGGCGTCGATCTCTTCACCGATCTTTTTGCCTTGAGCGATGAGCGCCTGGGCTTCTTCTTTTTTACCCGAGCGCATGAGCTGGGCCACTTCGCCGGAGCTGCGGTTGCGCTCTTCTTGGGCAAGGTTCAGGGCGCGCTGAACTTCGGCGCGGTCCTTGGCCGTGGTGAGAATTTCCGCAAGGGTCGACTGGATCTCGGACTCCGCGAAGCCGCGCTTCTGCAGAGCGGTTTTAAAGACTTCGGGATTATCATGAATTTCGCGCCAATCTAACATTACGGTGGTCTCCTGGACTCAAAGCTAATGAGCGCTCCTCCGGTTTTCAATCGGAATATGGGGGCTGCGAGAGCTTTTTGCGAATCATATCGGCGTCCGGCGCCTGGGGTAAGAGTTTTAAGTACTGCTCCAGGTAACGCTTGGCCGAGGGGTAATTGCCCTCGATGTCAGCGATCACGCCAAGGATGCGGTAGGGCTCGGGGTGCGTGGTGAGCTGGTTCTGGGCGTAAGCGGCCCGCTCGCGCGCCTTTTCGTAGTTTTGCAGGCCAAAGTACGCCTGAGCGAGGCGCAGCGCCACACGCGGATCCTCGCCCATCGAGGAGCGATACTTTTGGAACAAATCGATCACCGACTGAGGCGAGGAGAGCTCGAGCATGTACTCGGCCACGTCAAGGAAGGTTTGCATCACCGCGGGGCGAGCCTCGAGCTCCTTGCTGTAAGCAAAAAGAGCGTCGTCTTTTTTGCCAACTTCGCGATAGGCCTGCGCGGCCTTGAGCCAAATCTCGGGGTATTCGGGGTTCAGCTGAGCCGCCACACGGTAGTTCGCAGCGGCCTGATCGTGCCGGTCTTGCGAAGTGAGCAGGTCTCCGATCTTGATAAAGGCTTCGGCCGCATCCGGCCTAAAGCGTCGCGCGTTGTTGTAAAACGCAAGCGCCTTGTCGTATTCGCGCGCCTTAAGATACGCGTCGCCCAGAGCGAGGCGCAGTTCGTAGGAACGCGGAAATTTCTCTACCGCTTCACGACCCACAAGGATTGCGCGGTCCGTGAGCTGCGCCGCCGATAGGGAGCGAATGTATTCCACCACCGCCGCTGTGTTGCTGGGATCGGCTTGGTACATCTTTTCGAGATCCGCGAGCGCGCCCGAAACCTGAAGTCCTGCAAGAACTCGGCAGCGGAAAAAGAGCAGGCGCGATCGGAATCCAATCTCACCAACGCCGTTAGAGCCGCCAAGGAATGCCGCATTTGCGCAATCCACGTTCTTGCCCTGGGTTTCGAGAATACGTGCGTAAAAGTAATGCCCAAGTCCCGAGCCCGGCGCGACTTTCAGAAATCCTTCGATCTTGGTTCGGGCAAAATCGTAATCACGTGCGAAGTAGTGCAGGATGGCTTCGTAGAGATTGTTTTCGCTGGAGCCCTGAGAGTATCCATTCACTTTGGCGAGGGCCTCTAGCGCTTTGTCGAACTGAAACCTCTCCGCATAGAGCCAAACTTTGGCGCCCCAGGCCTCGAGCTTGGCATCCTCGAAAGTGGCTGCGTTTTCAAAAGTATCGAAAGCGCGGCGGTAATTCTTTTCAAAGATCCAGTAATACCCCACCTGCAATAATTTGCGACCACCGCGCCGAGACACAGTAAAGGCGAGGTTCTGCAGCGAAGCCAAACGAATGGGAGCCAGACGCTGCGAAGCGCCCGAGTCGAGAATCTCGTCGGTGAGCTGGTCGGTGTCGATCGCCTCGCCGAAGATGGGATGCCAACTTTTTACACGCCCCGCGATATTGCCCTCGGGAATTTGCTTCGAGTTTTCGGCGATCTGGCGGGCGGGCTCCTGACGGCCGAAGAGCTTGATGAGCGTCGACATCTGGTCGAGGTAAAGTGTCTGGTACGACGGGGGATAAAGCGAAATCGCGCCGAGGCCCGAAACCCAAAACAAATACGATTTCTGCAGAAAAGCCGACTGCACCCGCCAAAAATATTCGGCCGAAACAAACCACAGCGAAAACGACTCAGGGTCTTCCACAGCTATCTGATCGAGCCAAAATACCGTGTCGGGCGATTTTTCGAGGAATAGCTTTTTTACCTGGTGCGTGGATTCGAGCGAGGTCGAGGAGAAGGCTTCGTCTTTGAACGAGGCCATCCACGTTTCGGCTGGGATTTCGCCCTTCCAGTAGCGGAGCCAAGCAATCTCGGATTTTAACCAGCGCGAATATTCGTCGGTTGCGGGCTCGAGTTCGCTCTGAGCATCGGCGAGCTTGCCGCGAGCCACGTTTTCGATTTGTCCGTAGAGCTTTTCAAATTCTGAGGGCAGCTTGGTGCGTGCGGCGAGATCTTTGTGCACGCGTTCCGCGTCGGCGGCAAGTTTTTTGCCCAGGTCCTCGCTGTAAACGAGCATGATTTCGCTGAGCCATTTGAGGCTCCACACGAAACGTATCCAGGGGCCGGACTCGAGCCGGTGATCGGGTTCTGTGGCCACGAAACGCTTGATCTCGTCAGTAAAACTCTGCGCCCCAAAACCCTGCGGCAGGGCATACTCCGTGGATGCCTTCAGTGTGGCAGGCATGACGGGGACGTTGAGCGGAGAGATCGAAGAAAACCTTAGCAGCAGCGGACGAAAATACGCCGGCGCTTGCGCAATGGTCTGTGAGGTGATTTCCGTAGGGGCGCCCTTCTCCGAGCCAGGTTTTTGCACAAGATAGACACCGGCAATCACAAGCAGAGCCACGAGCAGAGGCACGGCTTTGGACTTGCGGGCCGGAGTAGCCCTAGTTGGCGCCACCTTTGCGGTTTCGATCACATCCGGCGACGAGGCGCCAAAGCGGTTCCCCTCCGGGGCTTCGGTGGGCTGTGGTGCGGGCTGCGCTGCCACGAAGCTATTGTCGATGGGCATTTCGAATTTGGTTTTTTCTCGAGGAAAACCCGCCGCTGCTCCGCGCGCGGCCGGAGCCAAATCGTCTCCGTCATCGCCGCTTTGATCGCTCACCCGAGTTGGATCGCTCACACGGGTCGCATCGTTCAAGTCTTCGCGGCGCGCGCGCGTGGGCTCGCCGCCGATGATGGTCTCCCCCTTGGTTTGCGTACGCGGATCGGCACGCTTGGCCGCCGAGGGCTTCACACCAAAGAGGACTTCCTGAAGGGCATCAAAAAATTCCGTGTCCGCGTTGATGGGCTTCCAGCGGTCGCTTCCCTCAAAGAGAATCGACTCGGAACCGTCGAGTTTTTTTGCGAAAATGAAACCGAGAATTTCGCGGCGTGAATAGGGCCCAAAAATCTTGCCATCTTTGCGCCGAATTTGAATTTTGAGATCCTGAATCGAGGTACGATCGTCACCGCGGGCCATACCCACTATTAGAACTCATTCCCCCACAAACGTAAAGGCGAGCCGGGTCGATCACTAGCGGGCGAAGAACGCTACGTAATCAACCCACTGGTTCACGCGGGAGAAGCCGAGCAGCACTGCGAGAAGCATCACGGTGGCCACCGCCGCAACAAAGGTGGGCGCTCCAAAGAAACGCGCCTGAGCGTCCACGCCCTCTTCGAGGTTCTTCATGAAGAGCGGCACGAGCGTGCGCAGGTAATAACCGATGCCGAGAATCGATCCGACGAGGATCAAAGCCGCGCCCCAAACAAAGCCGGCCGACCAAACCTGCGAGAGGATTTGGTACTTGGCAAGGAAGCCCGGAAAGGGCGGTATGCCTGCGAGCGAAAACATGGCGACCGTGAAGAGCGCCTTGGATGCGGTAGAGAGTCGAGGTGCCTTGGCATCGAGACCTGTGATTTCCACGTCCGCATGCGACTGGGCGCCCTCTTTGAGCGTCGCTTCTTGAGCAAAGGCAAAGCCGATGATCAGCGCAAGCGCGTAGAGCGAGAGAAAAGAAAACATGGGGCCGAGCGCCGCTGTGCCCGAGATCAGCGCGAACGTGGCATAGCCGGCATTGGCCACGCCCGAGTAGGCGAGCATGCGCTTGAGCTGGCTTTGGATGAGTGCCATCAGCGAGCCCACAATCACGGAGATGAGTCCGAGCGCGTAGAGACCCTGCTGAACATAGGTAAGTTTGATCAGACCCGTGGAGTAGAGCACCACGGCGAACGACGAAAAGAGAGCCACCTTGGTGGCAGTGGCGAGATAAGCCGAAAGGGCCGTCGGGCCGCCTTGGTAAACGTCGGGCGACCACATGTGGAAAGGCGCGAGACCCACTTTGTAGGCAAAGGCCACCATAACGAGAATGCTCGCCACGTGCATCATGAGGGGAACGTTCGGTCCGGCAGTCTCAAGGAATTTGCTTACGGCAGCGTAATCCAGCGAGCCCACATATCCGTAAATTTGCGCCACGCCCATGAGAAGAATGCCCGAGGCAAAAGCGCCCGTGAGCAGATACTTGAGTCCGGCCTCAAGGCTGAGCACGCGCTTGCGATCCGAAGCCGCGAGCAAATAGCCCGAGATCGAAGCGGTTTCGAGGAGCACGAAGAAGGTCACAAAATCCGAGCAAGCCGGAAGCAGCGCAAGCCCCAGGGTTGAGATGAGCAGAAAGCTGAGCCACTCCGAGTTCTCGTGATCCGAAGAGTAAGTGCGTGTGAAGAGCGAAACAACGAGCGCCAGGGCGCCGATCACGGCACCCACGAGGCGGGTCATGGGATCAATCGAAAGTGCGCCTCCGAAGAGCGACACCACTGGCATGCGCAGTTCGTAGAGCAAGATGCCCACGAAAGGCACCATCGTGAGAAAGGTCACCACGCGCAGCACGCCGCGCGAGGAACGGAATCCGGCCGCGATGACCGAAACCAAAATTCCGCAAGAAAGGATCAAGTACGGCAACAACGCCATTGCCTGCTTGGCATTGATGTGGAGCGCTTCGGCGATAAAGTTGGTGGATTCCATATTTGCCTATATTACCTCAATTACTTCAATTGTAAGAAAACCTGCTCGAGCGCTTGGTGGGCCTGGCCGAGGATGAGTCCGGGGCGCATGCCCAGCACGAGCATCGCCACAACGAAGGGAATGATCGCCGCCCACTCGAGTTTGGTGGGCACGACGGGATGGTGAGCCACGAGTTCCGAGGTCTGACCAAAATTCATTTTCTTGACCAAATTCAAAGTGTAAATCGAACCGAGCAGCACGCCGCTAAGAGCCACGAGCGAAACCCAGACCGAAACTTTGTAAGTGCCCGTGAGCACGAGGAACTCACCCACGAAACCCGGCAAGCCGGGCAGACCCACGCTCGCCATCGAAGCGAGCACGAATACTGTCACGAGCCAGGGGTTCTTAGAGGCCATGCCACCGTACTCCGAAAGTTCGCGGCTGTGGGTGCGGTCGTAAATGATACCAAAAACGAGGAAGAGAAGACCCGTGCTGAGTCCGTGAGCAATGTTCTGGAACATCGCGCCCTCGAAAGATTCTTGCACAAAAGAGAAAACGCCAATCGCCATGAAGCCAAGGTGAGCTACCGAAGAGTAGGCGATGCAGCGTTTGATGTCGGTTTGTTTCCAAGCAGCAAAGGAGCCGAGCACGATTCCGATCGCGCCGAGGGCCATCACCACCGGAGCCACGGCGTGCGCGGATTCGGGGAAGAGCGGCAAGCACCAGCGAGCGATGCCGTAAACGCCAAGCTTCAAGAGCACACCGGCCAGGATTACCGAGCCGCCCGTGGGGGCTTCGGTGTGCGCGTCGGGGAGCCATGTGTGGAGTGGCCACACGGGGATCTTCACGAGGAAGGCCACGAGGAAGCCCAGAAACACGAGCCCCTGGGTCGACCAGATGCCGTCAAAGGGAATGCGGTACGTGGCAAGGTCATGCCAGCCGAGACTCGGCACACCCTGATGGTGCACGAGCGCGATGATCGAAAGCAGCATCAAGAGCGATCCGCCCATGGTGAAAGCAAAGAACTTGAGCGCCGCGTAGACGCGATTCTTAGAACCCCATTTGCCGATGAGAAAGAACATCGGAATGAGCATGAATTCCCAGAACACGTAAAAGGTGAGCGCATCGGCGGCCATGAGCGAGCCCACGCTACCGACGTTCAAAATCGAAAAGAGACCGAGATAAGTAGAATTGATCTTCTCTTTGCCGATGTAATAAAACGAAAGGCAAAGGCTGAGAAACGCGTTGAGACCGATCAGCGGCAGGTTGAGTCCGTCGAGACCCAAGAGAAAACGGCTCTTGAGGGCTGGAAGCCAGTTCCAGTTGTAAAAGAGCGGGAACACTGAGCTGGAGGCTTCGCTATGGCTAGCACCCGACCACGCGAGAACCACAAGCACCATCCATACGAGCGACGACACTAGGAAGAACCACTGCGCAGCGGTGCGTGCCTTGCCGAGAGTGAAGAGTACGAGACCCGAAACGAGCGGCCACAAAATAAGAGATAAGGTCAAATTAGCCATAGTACCGCCATTCCCATCATCAGCGCGGCGCCCATTGCGATATACCAAGCGTACGTTTGTACGTTACCGGTATGGAATAACGCGAGCACTGCACCACCGTTTTTCGAAAAGTCACGGAGCCCGTGCAAGAAACCATTGATGCCGCGGATATCGACCCACTTGGTGAGCAGGTTCGCCAGGCACGAGAGAGGCTTCAATACGAGAGCGTTGTAGATTTCGTCCACGCAGAATTTCTTTTCGGAAGCGCGGATGAAAGCGTTCGAAGTCCAGCGAATCTTCGCCGGATTTTGGAATCGCTTGAAGGCGAGATAAGCCGACCCGAGCGAAAGCGCCGTGGTAATACCCATGAGCGTCCACTCCATCGCGTGCGACAAGTGGTGATGCCCAAGAGCCATCGGCTCGACACCGTACCACGAGCTCGAAACCCAAGTTTCAAACTGGTGAATGCCACCGATCACAACTGGCGTCTCGAGCCAGCCCACAAAGAGCGAGCCAACGGCGAGCACGGCGAGGGGGATCAGCATGAGCTTGTCCGACTCGTGCGCGTGCTTGGCTTTGTCGGAGCGCGCTTCGCCCCAGAAGGTCAGTGTGAAGGCGCGGAACATGTAGAACGCGGTGAGCACAGCGGCTCCCAAGAGTCCAAGATAACCGGTCCAGCCCGCAGATTCGAAAACCTTGGCCAGGATCATGTCCTTGGAGAAGAAGCCCGAAGTGAAAGGGAAACCGATGATTGCGAGCGTGCCCGCAAGAAAGGTCCAGTGCGTGGCCGGCATGTGGTGGCGCAAGCCACCCATATTCATCATGTCTTGGTCTTCGTGCATGCCGTGAATCACGGAGCCCGACCCGAGGAAGAGCAGCGCCTTGAAGCAGGCGTGCGTGACAACGTGGAAGAGAGCCGCGGTTGGCGATCCAGCGCCGAGGGCGACGAACATGAAGCCCAGTTGCGACACTGTGGAGTAGGCCATGACCTTTTTGATGTCGTTCTGTGAGACTGCGATCAGGGCGCCGAGCCAGGCCGTGGCCATGCCGCCCCAGAACATGAACTCGAGCACTTCGGGAGCGCCCGCAAATAGCGGCCAGAGACGGGTCGTGACCACCACACCCGAAGTCACCATCGTGGCGGCGTGGATGAGAGCCGATACCGGCGTGGGGCCAGCCATCGCGTCCGGAAGCCAAACGTAGAGAGGCACCTGTGCAGACTTACCGGTGGAAGCCCAAAAGAGACCACCAGCAACAAGCATTAAGATCCACGGCGAGAGAGCGCCGTCTTGTACGAATTTTAGAATCTCACGAATTTCGGTCGTGCCGATGGTCGCCAGAAGCACCATCAGGGCAAAGAAAAAGCCAAGATCCCCGATACGGTTTGTGACGAAGGCCTTCATGCCCGCGTCGGCATTCGGCAGGTGTTTGTACCAATACCCGATGAGCAGGTACGAGCAGAGACCCACGCCTTCCCAGCCGAGGAAAACGCCCACGAGGTTCGAGCTCATGACGAGCGTGAGCATCGCAGCGAGGAAGAGGTTCAGGTAGGCGAAAAAACGCCAGGGGCTATCGTCGTGCGAGATGTACGACACCGAGTAGAGGTGAATGAGCGTGCCGATACCCGTGATCACCATAAGCATGATCGAGGTCACAGGCGTCACTTCGAGGTGGAAGGGAATGCGGGTCGAGCCCACCACAATCCAGTCGAACCAGGGATCGAGCAGCCAACCGCCATGTTCGCCGAGCACGTTGATAAGCGCAAAAGCAAAGGCCGAGAGCGAGGCGAGCGTGCCCACGATGCCCGAAACCTTGGCGCTCTTATTGCGCAGAATGAGTCCGTTCAAAATGGCTCCGATGACCGGAGCGAGCAAGATCCAGCGTAGTGCGATCATATCAACCTTTTAAACCTCTGAAATCATCGAGCGACACCGATCCGACACGGCGGAACAAGGTCACGAGAAGTGATAGCGCGATGGCCGCTTCGGCCGCCGCGACGAGTACGATGAAAAGCACGAGGGACGAACCTTGCGGATTGCCGTGCGATCGCGAGAAAGCCACGAGGCATAGGTTCACTCCGTTGAGCATGAGCTCTACGCACATGAGCGCCACGATACCGCTGCGTTTGAAGAGAAAGCCCGTAACGCCAATGCCAAAGAGCAAGAGCCCAAGGATGGAATAAAATTCTGTAGGATTCATGATCGTCTACCGCCTTATCCGTACTGGCTCGTCTTCTCGGGACGACCGAGAAGGATCGCGCCGATGATGGCCGCGAGGATGAGAAAACCCGTCATTTGGAACGCCACCATGTATTTCGAAACAAAGAGACGTGCGATCTCGATGGGCGAGAGCGAAGCCACCGCCACCGGATCGTTGGAGCCTACCGTGATCGAACCACCCGATTTTACCGTCGCAACCACAGCCGCCGCCACAAAGAAGACGCCCGCGAGACAGCCGAGCGCGATGATCGCCGTGCGCCCTGGAATGCGTGTGGTGAGGGGTTTGACGTCGAGAAGCATCACGATAAATACAAAGAGAACCGCGATCGCACCTGCGTAGATGAGGATTTGCGCCGCACCGATGAAGTACGCACCCATCGCAAAATACAAACCACCGGTGAGAAAGAGCGAGCCGAGCAGGCCGATGGCCGAAACGATGGGGTTCGACGAGAGCACCACCATAAGCGAACTCAACAGAGCTAGCGCGCCGATCACAATTTCTAAATTCGTTAGGGTTTCCATCGTTTCCTCACCTCAAGTCCTTAACCAAAAAGTTACCACCATGGTGACGATCACGTTGAGCACACCCAGGGGTAAGAGAGTCTTCCAGCCGAGATCCATCAGCTGGTCGTAACGGAAGCGCGGCAGTGTCCAGCGCACCCAAACAAAGACCCACATAAAAAAGAAAATCTTAGCGATCAGCGCCGCAGCCTGCGCGCCCACAGTGAGGAGCGAAGCCATGGTGAGATCGTGTCCGTGCGACATAAAGAACTCGCGAAGTCCCGCTTCGCTGATGAAGGGTACATTGTAGCCACCCAAAAAGAGCGTCGCCATGAAGGCCGAAGCGAGGAACATCGCCGCGTACTCGCCAAGAAAGAAGAGTGCGAACATCAGTCCTGCGTATTCGGTGTGATAACCAGCCACAAGTTCGGACTCCCCTTCGGGCAAGTCAAAAGGCAAGCGGTTGGTTTCCGCAAAGACGCAAACCCACATGATCAAAAAGCAGAGTGGTTGTAGGGCCGCGCCCCAGAGCGGCAGCGAAGAGCCAGCCTCTTGGAGTTTCACGATCTCGCGCAGATCTACAGTACCGTAAAGCATCACGAGCGACACGACAGAGATGCCAATGGCGATCTCGTAGGAGATCATCTGCGAAGAGGCGCGCAGCGCCCCCAGCAGCGAGAATTTGTTGTTGGAGGCCCATCCAGCGATGAGCACCGAAAAGACGTGCAGGCTCGTGATCGCCATGAGGAAGATGAGGCCCACGTTGAAGTTGGCCACCTGAAGAGGAATTTCTTGGCCATCCCAGTGGATATATCCCCCGAGTGGAATCGCCGCGAAGGCGAGGAACGGAGGCACCACCGCGAGCACGGGGGCAAGGATAAAGAGCGCCTTGTTGGCCTTGGCCGGGATGCCCTCTTCTTTAAAAACAAACTTCAACGCATCAGCTAGAGCTTGCAGCAAGCCCCAGGGACCTACGCGGTTCGGACCCGAACGGCGCTGAATCCAGGCGGCACCGCGACGCTCGATGGTAAGGATCACGGGTACGGCCGACAAAATCGCCACGCCGAGCACCGGCGCCAGCACTATGGGAAACCAAAACGCAATCATCGCTGCTGCCTTTCACGCACGAGCTTTAAGAGCGAGCTCATCTGACCCGAAACCTTAGGCAGGACGGGAGAGATTTCTTCTTCGCTACGCGCGAGGGCTTCGAACTCCTCGCGGAATTTATGAATCATCGAAGTCACAGGCATCGCGCAGGCGTCCGAGAGCACGCAGATCGTCTTACCGGCCATGTTGCCGCAAGCGTCGAGCACGTTTTGGATGTCTTTGCCGCTACCGCCGTGCTCGCACAGGCGTCCGAGCATTTTGTAGACCCACTTGGTACCTTCGCGGCACGGAACACACTGGCCGCAGGATTCGTGCGCGTAAAAGCGCGCCGTCATCATGGCCAGCTCAGGAATCGAACGCGTGTCGTCGAGCACGATGATCGCGCCCGAGCCCATCATAGTTTTCTTGGAGGCGAGGTTGTCAAAGTCGAGGGGCACATCGAAGTCTTCGGGCTTCAAGAGCGGCGACGAAGATCCGCCGGGATACACGGCCTTGATCTTGCGACCTTCCAGAGGGCCACCGCAAATGTCGAAGAGCACCGTCTTGAGCGGAATGCCCAAAGGCAATTCGTAGAAGCCGGGGTTTTTGATGTCGCCCGACACGCTGAAGATCATCGTGCCCGCACCACGGGGAGTGCCATTGCCCTGCTTCTGGAACCATTCGGCACCGTCAAGCAAAATGCGAGGCACGTGCGCCAAGGTGGCCACGTTGTTCACGATCGTTGGGCAGCGGAAGAGGCCTTCGACGGCCGGAAACGGAGGTTTGATTTTGGGTTCGCCGCGATCCCCTTCGAGCGAAGACAGGAGTCCCGTCTCTTCACCGCAGATATAAGCACCAGCACCGGGATGCACGGTCATGTCCACCCGGCGGCCCGAGCCCATGGCGTCCTCTCCGAGATAGCCCTTTTCGTAGGCTTCCATGATGGCGAGGTTCAGACGTTCAATCGCGAGGCGCAGCTCACCGCGCACGTAGATGTAAGTGGTTTCAGATTTGATTGCGAGCGCGGCGCAAATCATGCCTTCCACGAGGCGATGCGGAACGTGTTCCATGATCTGACGATCTTTGAAAGTGCCGGGCTCTCCCTCGTCCGCATTGCAAACGAGGTAGATGGGCTTCGTGGTGTCCTTAGGAAGGAATCCCCACTTCACACCGGCCGGGAAACCCGCACCGCCGAGGCCGCGCAGACCAGAGTCTTTGACAGCGGCGATGATCTCTTCGGGCTTCATCTTGGCAGCTTTTTTAGCGCCCTTGTAGCCACCAAATTTCTTTTCGTACACGTCGATGGTCCACGAGTCGGGCTCGCCATAACCTTCGAGCAAGATATGATTCTCAAGCGGGTGCTTGGGTTGAATTTTTTGACTCACGCGATACCTCCCTCGGCGACGCGATCGTCGTAGCTGGCGTGTGCGCACTGATCTTTGCGCAGGGACTGAACGATTTTTTCGATCTTCTCGGGATTCAACTCTTCGTGGAAATCCCAAGTGTTCACTTGCATCACAGGAGCGGTGCCGCACGAAGCGAGACACTCCACGCGTTCGATCGTAAAGAGACCGTCCGGGGTCGTCTCACCCTCTTCAATGCCGAGCACATCTTTGACCCTTTTGATCACGTCTTCGGCGCCGCGCAGATAGCACGAGAGCGTGTGGCAAAACTGCAGCACATACTTGCCCGAAGGGTTCATTTTGAACATGGTGTAGAACGAGGCCACTTCACGCACGCGCGCAGGAGAGAGATCGAGGCGCGAAGCCACGTATTCCATCACCGCGGGGCTCACGTATCCGGCCTCGTCTTGAGCGAGATGCAGGATCGGCAGGAGCACAGCATCCTTTTTGGGATAGCGGCTGAGAAGCCATTGAAATTTTTCTTCAACGGCGGGAGAAAATTTATAAGACGCCATAACTAATCTCGGTTTCCTTTGATGATCGAGGTGCTGAAGGGATCGAAAAGGTTTTGATCCGATTCGCTGCCTTTGTAGCTTTGGCGGTAATCCACCAAAAAGTCTTTTTGCAGAGGGTGACCTTTGAACGACGGCGGCAACAAAATGCGGCGGTGGTCGGGGTGATCGTCAAAGTGGACGCCCATCAAGTCGTAGACTTCGCGCTCGAGCCAGTTGGCGCCCGACCAGAGGGGCACGACCGACGCAATGTGGGGATTGTTGTCGTCGGGGAGCTGCGCGATCACCGCACAGCGCTGCTTGCCCGACATGGAGACGAGTTCGTAGACCACGTGAAAACGCGGTGTCGAAGCGGTCTCGTCATAGCTAGTGAGATCGGCGAGGTGATTGAAGTCCCCTCCGTCCGCGGATTTCAAAAAGGTGAGCACGTCGAGGATGGCTTCGGGTTTTACCATCAACTCGGCTTCGCCGGGAGCCGACTCGCGGTCTCGCAAAATAACATCCTTAAATTTGGTACGGAACGTTTCTAACCAAGCCGACATGACTACCTTTCCCACTCAAGCGCGCGGACTCGGAACTCGTACCACAATCCCACGAGGAAGAAGACAAAGAAAAAGCCCATCAGAACGAGCACGATGGGACCGACCCCTTTGAGGTCGTTCCAAGCGAGCGCCACGGGCAAAAGAAACGCCACTTCGAGGTCGAAGAGCAAAAAGAGAATCGCAACCAGGTAGTACTTCACGCTGATCTTGCGATTGGCGTCTTCGAGGGGCTTGATACCGCACTCATAGGTTTCGTACTTGACCTGATCGTAGCGGCGGGGGCCCAAAACGCGACCGAGCAGCAGTGCGCCCGCACCCACGACGCACGCAAATCCGAGCATCACTAAAATAGGAATGATTCCAATACCGGGTTCCATTCATTCACCTCAAAAAAACGTTCATCGCCCGAGGGTCTAAGCCCACGGGCGTTAGCATCACTTCGCGCCGGTAAAGAGCGAGATGGCGCCTTTGGCCAACTCCATTACCGGTTCCCAATAAACGATGAGCACGACGTTGGGCAGGGCCAGGAGACCCAGAATCCACATCGCAGGCTTCGAATGAATCGATAACGTCTTGGTTTCGCTGAGCGGCGTTTCGGCTTCTTCGAGGAACATCGCCTTGGCGATTTTAGCGTAATAGTAGAGCGAGATCGCCGAGTTGATGGCGGCGATCACCGCGAAGCCATACATCTCGCGGCCCAAAACGGCCGAGAAGAGGTAGAGCTTGCCGAGAAATCCGGCGAAGGGGGGCAGACCCACGAGCGAGAAGAGGAAGACGGCCATCAGCACCGCGATCACTGTCTTCTGCTTGCCAAGCCCACGGAAGGCGCCGAGCGAATCGGTGCCCTTGGCGTCTTCCACCATGCCGGCCACCCAAAAAGCGCCCAAGTTCATGGTGCAATAGAGAACCGCGTAGAAAAGGATCGCCGCGATGCCGAGCTCGTTTTGCGCGACCATACCCATGAGCATGTAGCCGGCGTGCGCGATCGAGGAGTATGCGAGGATACGCTTCACCGAAGTCTGCTGGAGGGCTGCGAGGTTGCCCATGAACATCGTGAACACGGACGAGATCATCAGGAACTTCGGCCAGTCGAAGGGTTTCACGATGTGGAACCCGAGCGACGAAGCGCCACCGCTCACAATGGCAGCGGTGCTGCCTTCGAGAGGCAACGAAAAGCCCACCACGAAGAAACGTACGAGTAGCGCCAGGCCCGCGGCCTTGGGCGCTACCGAAAGAAACGCGGAGACGGGCGTCGGAGCGCCTTCGTAAACGTCGGGCGTCCACATGTGCATGGGCGCGGCGGAAATTTTGTAACCAATACCCGCGAAGGTGAGGAGCGCCCCCACCCAAAGGATCATCGGAATCTGATCGGCCGGCGTGGTCGCAAAGAACTCACGCAGTCCGGTGAGTTGCATCTGACCGGTCACGCCGAAAACGAGGCTCATGCCGAAGACCATCAAGGCCGAGGCCATCGCGCCGTAAACCACGTACTTCATCGAAGCCTCGATGGAGGCGGTTTTTTCGCGGTTGAAGCCCACGAGCGTGAAGCTGAGGATCGAAACGGTTTCGATCGACAGGTAGATCATCAGCAGGTGGTTGGCGACGCCCATGAATACAAGGCCCGTGGCGAGCGCAAGCATGATCGCGTAGAACTCGGGACGGCGGTCTTTGCGAATCTGTTTGGACTCGGCACCCGCAACGAGCGCAAGGCCCGTGGCGATGATCGAGAAGATCGCAAAGAACTTGCCGAAAGCGTCATACGCAATCAGACCCGAAAAGGCTTCCTGAGCGATCGAAGCGTCGAGCCCGAGGTACATCAAGCACGAACCGACAAGCGCCACGAGGGAAGTGCCGAGCAAGAAGCCGTTGTTCTGAACCCACAGACCGACCATCAAGACGAAGAGCGACCCGAAGGTCAACAGTAACAGCGGTGAAGCAACGAGCATCGATTGCATGTGATTATCTCAATACCTGTAATAGCCCATCGAGACCCGTACGCATGAGGTCGAGCATCGG
>DATLIP010000111.1:0-25318 GCA_035539375.1 Bdellovibrionota bacterium
GCCAAAGCTGCGGCTACCGCAAGCTCTTCGACGCTCTCCGTTTTGAGTAAAAGTGAACCACTGATGGTAGTGCTGGAAACAGAAAGTTCTGAGTCTTGAGAATCTATCTGTTTTTCGACCAAGTTTGATCCTGAACGATCCATTCCCCCTCCCCTCAATACATAATCCCACGCCTCGCAAAATCGCGCAACCACGGAGCTGTAAAATCAGGCCAAGACGAAAATCGTTCTTATTTGAGAAAATCTAGAAGTGATCGCGAAACGATTTTTTCACTACTCTTTAATGCGGCCTCGAGACTGCTTTCATTGCGAGCTAGATTCGAAAAGGTCTCAAACGCGTCGGCATCTTCAAGGGTCGAAATGAGACCTTGGTTGCGCGCGCTCGTCGCCTCAAGACCACCCACACCCATTTCGGCAACATTTTGACGGGCCCCCAGGGTGGCTCGATATTCGAGGATTTGTTTAAAAGCGTCATCCAGTCCCGCAACGGCTTCTTGAATTTGGCTAGAAGTTCCGGACTTCAGGCCTTCGTCGAAAGATTTGAGCACCGTAAAGACGTTTACCCTAGGCGAAGATTCGCGGGGAGAAACGGGCGCTGGCTCGGATTTTTCATCCATCGCTAGCGAGCGCGGCCAATCGGTAGGCGTGGGCTGAGGATCTTGCGCCGGATCTTGTCGAAGATCTTTGGCCTCTGGCGAAAGGTTTTCGATACCAAGGAAAACGCGCGAGCCGGGAACGTTGATCGGCATGCGCTGGCCCTTGTCCATTTCTAGTTCCATCACACCCTCGTCGCCGTAATAGTTACCCTGAGCGTCGAAAGGAGCTCGGTCGGTTTGATAACCGCCAAAAATATAACGGTCACCCAGGCGCGAGTTGCCAATTTGCACCGCGCGCAGGTACAGCTGCTCTACCTCTTTAGAGATCGCAGACAAAGCTTCGGGCGATTGGTTTGTATAAGAGGCGCCCTGAATCGCAAGTTCCTTGGAACGCACGATCACGTCCGAAAGTTCTCCGAGCACGGAATCGGTGAGGTCCACCATCGACTTGGCGATGGTCATGTTCTTGAGCACAGTCTCCACGCGATCGGTGTCTTGTTTGAGTTCGAGAGAGCGCACGGTGGCCATCGGATCGTCCGAAGGACGCACAACGCGTTTGCCGCTCACGGCCTTTTCTTGGTTTTCCACCATCGTGCGACGCGAGCGATTGATCGCGGTCTGCGATTTATCGTGCATCATTCCGTCGGTAACCCGAGTCGTCATGGTTAAAACCTCTTCAGATTAAGAACCGTCTCCATCATGGAGTCGGCCACTTGGATCAGCTTCGCACTGGCGTCGAAGCCTTTTTGAAACTTGAGCATGTTCATGGCTTCTTCGTCGAGCGAGACACCCGAAGCTTGCTCGCGCAAGACGCCGAGCTGGTCCATCACCCCTTGCTGGGTATCGAGACCTTGGTAAGCAGTGCGCGCCTCCACACCAAGGGCACCGATAGCGCCCGAAGAGAATTCCGTAAAGCTTGCGTTACCGCCGTCGAGAATCTTCGATTCCTGCAGATCGGCAATGCCGAGCAGGGCTCGGTTATCACCCGCAGCGTTGGCATTGAAGCCTGTGGCGATGTTTTTAAGATTCCCTTTGATGTCGCCCGAAAGCTGAAGCGCATCTGCGGCGCCTTCGACCGAATCAATTCCCGAAAAAAAGTTGATACCCGTCGAACCATCGTGCGTGAACGCCTGGCTGTGCACGCCGTTCACCGAATTGCCGAGGGCGTAAGCGAGCTGGTCGATTTTACCCTTGAGCTCCACGATCGAATTGTCGCGAACTTCGATAAGACCACCGATTTGACCACCTTTGATCTTATCTGTGCGGTCAACAATGCGGTTTGTGGTCGGGTCACGCACGAAGACTTTCATCGAGCCCACGTTGGTAGCGTCGTTGCCGCGGAAGGTTTCAAAACTCAGCGTTTCAACGCCGTTCACCACAGGACCAATACCGTCGACGAATACGTTAACGCCACCGTTTTCGATATCGGCAACGCGGATGTTGAAATGCTTAGAGAGGTCTTGCAAAGCGAGGTCGCGCGAATCGCGCTCGTCGTTGGCGAAGGACTTCTTGTCGGCTTCGATGTTCATGATGCGCTTGTTGAGCGTGGCAATACGGGTCAGCGTGGCGTTGACGTCAACGATACCACCTTCGATACGGCGATCAGCGTCGTCTACGACCTCAGAGATCGCGCCTTTGATATTGTGGAAGCGCGATACAATCGCGTCGGCGCTCTCGCGAACCGCGGCCCGTAGAGACACGGATTCGGGCTGCGACGACAGGGTACGGATGTTGTTAAAGAATTGCGACACGGCAGCCGTCACACCCAGCTTGGCGTCGTCGGCAAAGATGCCCTCGAGCTGCTGAAGAATCTCGCTCGTGGATTCAAACTTGCCGAAGTTGGCTTTTTCTTGCTCAATACGGCGTGCGACGAAATCGCTATGTGAGCGTCTCACCGCCCCCACGCGCACGCCGCCACCGACGCGGTGTCCGCCCTTGTTGATAGGGTCGGCGCTTTCAAAGTCCACACGTTGGCGCGAATAGCCCTTGGTGTCCTTGTTCGAAATGTTGTGCGAAGTCGTAGCGAGACCCATTTGGTTCGCGGCGAGGGCCATCTTGCCCTGGTCCATGATGTTGTTGATATTCGACATCCCGCGGGGTCTCCTTTCTTAGAGTTGCTTGCGAATGAGTGAGCCGGATCCCGCCTTGGGTCCGCTATACTTGGCTTTGCCGTCGTAGGTTCCGTGCTGCTGTTTGGCGCCTTCGCTTTCGCCGTCTTCCGGGCCGCGCAGCGCGCGGCTGAAGTTCTTGGCGATGTCCTGAAGGTTCTTCACACTCTTCTCGATGAGTGATCGGTTCACTGTAATGCGTTCGATCACTTGGCTGATGCTATGGTTCACGCGGGTGCGCAAATCAAGCAAGCGCAAAGCGAGCTCGGGAAAGCTTTTTTGGTTGCGCTCGGCGATGTCACGCAGATTGATATCCGAGTTGGGCAGGCCGAGCATGATGTTGATTTGATCCTGCAGACGCAGACGTTCGCCGTCGAGCGAGCGCAGCACCGAGGTAATCTCGTCTTTTTCTACGAGAATCTCGTAAATCTTTTCGTAGTCGAGCTGAATCAGGGCTTCGCGTTCGGAGTGCAGCAAATTGTGTACGCGAAGGTAGAGGGGTTCCATGCGCTCAAGAATCGCGATGATTGCGCTAATTTTTTCTTTCATCCCCTCCCCCTTTCTCTGACTCGAACGCTAAATTGCTTTAGCTGTTCTTGCGACCCAGTAGGATCGCTTCTTCAAGCGACGAGTCCACCATCTTGTCCGCGATCTTGCGGGCATCCACTTTGTAGGTGCCCGACTGAATGGCTTTCTTAAGTTCAGCCACACGATCGGCGCGCACGTCAGGTGTGTTCTTGATTTGATCAAGTCCCTGCGCCATCACGGTAGCGTCCGAAGAAATCTCTACGCGATCACCCGAACTCGATACCGCTTGCTTGGTGCTGGAGGTAGCGTTGGCGTCGACGGATTTCTTTTGCAATTTGGATTGCTCAGAAATCTGAGCCGCACCCACTTGATTCGCATTTGATTTTTTAATTTCCATCGTCTGTCCTCCCGGCAATTCCATTGCCGTTATATAGTTATTCTATCACCCTGCCCTGCTCGATTCCACCACGACCTTTGAGTCTATCAACCACCATCTTTTTGACACCGAGCGGGCCTGTCTTTGCGAGCGATTCGATCATCTCTTGCTCGCGCATAGATCTGAATATTTTCTCGGCGTTAGAGGGAGCGAAGGGATTGTCATCACCCATCTTCACAAGCTCGCTTGACGCACGCATCTGGCTGTACAGGTTATTTAACATCATGGCTTCAAATCCGGTGCCGACCTGATCGTACTGAGCTTCAATTTGCTCGCGCGTCGGCATGGAACGCGCGGCGTGCGATCGCACCGAGAGAAAGGCCATCGCAGAGAGGAAGATCAATGTGTAGATTAAAAATCGGATCGAGGAGCTCTCGGTAATTCTGTGCATCTTGCACTCACTGAGCCCGGTGACCGTTTCCGGCCCTGGTTTGGTTTTTCCCTGGGAGGAATTCAAACTATTCTCAGACCTTTTTTCAGACTCCATCCTAGAGTCTATAGATCCAAGAACCCCCCGATCCTTCTCGCGCGCATCAAAGATGCGATCAAGCCCTAGTAATGGCCCAAGTGGAATATTCATCACAGAATCTCCAACTCAGCTTGCAAAGCGCCTTGAGCCTTTAATGCCTGCAATATGCCAATCAAATCTCGAGGCGTCACACCGAGGGCGTTGAGGCCCTTGACGACGTCGCCGAGCGTGGCAGTTGCCGCTACAGATATCAGTTTATCACCAGGTTCATTAATCGAAACTACAGTTTCTTTGACGGTCTCGGCCTTGGTGCCAGTGAGCGCTGTCGGCATAGCCGCGCCTTCTACCGCCACAGGAGTTTCGGTGGTTTTTTCAACCTCACGCACTTCGAGTGTCAAATTTCCGTGGGCAATTGCCACCGAAGAGAGTCGTACCGAAGACCCCACAACGATCGTGCCCGTGCGCTCGTTGATGATCACGCGAGCGCGGTTGTCGGGCTCTAGCGGCAAGCGCTCGATGGTTGCGACGAGATCCACCACCCCACCCTCGTAATCGTAGGGCACCATGACGTCCACCGTAGCGGAGTCCCTCGCGCGGGCATAAACACCGCCGAGCTCTAAGTTGATAGTGCGCGACAGCCGAGCGGCGGTCGTGAAGTCGGGATTATGAAGAGCGAGGCGAATCGCATTGCGGTTTTCGAAGTCGTTCATCACTTCGCGTTCCACGATGCCGCCGTTGGGGATCATCCCCACGGTCGGATGGTTCTTAACACTCGAGGAACCACCTCCACCAGCCGCAGTTCCACCCACGCTGAGCGGCCCCTGCGTGACGACATAGACTTGCTTGTCCGCACCGCGCAGTGGAGTAATGAGCAATGTTCCGCCTTCGAGCGACTTGGCGTCGCCGATGCTGCTCACCTGCACGTCCAGCTTAGCGCCGGCACGTGCAAAGGGAGGCAAATTGGCTGTCACCACGACGGCCGCGATGTTTTTGGTTGTGATTTGCTTTTGGGCGATGTCGATACCCATCTGCTTGAGCATTTGCGACATGGAGAGACCGGTGAACTCGAGCTTCGAGTCGCCCGTTCCCTTGAGTCCCACCACCATGCCGTAACCGATGAGTTGGTTTTCGCGCACACCTTTGATGCTCACGAGGTCTTTTACGCGCGAAGACGCAAAGGCGCCTCCCGAAAGCAGCATCAATCCCAGAAGTTTTTTCATTTCGTCAGCTCCACTTTGCTTTCGAGCACCGATTTCGAAGCAATCATCTTGTTCGCGCCGATGTCCTCGTCACGTACGATGCCCGAGAATTTCACGTTGTAAGGAGCGTCCTTCACGAAAACTCGCTTGGTGCCCTCGATGCGATAGGATCCGCGATTGAGCAGCTCCGTGATGCGCACAGTGACGTTGTCGACGTCCACGTATCGGGGCTTGGAGTCGATCGACGCGATAGTCCGCTGCTCGAGATCGCGACCCACGGCTTCGGCCACACGGTCGTTGCCGATGACCTTTTGAACTTGTTTCTCGGCTTCGTTGCCCACCGTTTTGCCGGCCTCATCGGCCACCACTTGCTGAACCGAAGTGCGACCCAAGATCTGCGCAATGCGCAGGTTGAGGGCATCGTTGATTTCGGTGTCGATATTCACAACAAAAAGATCGCCCACGCTGTAGATCACGTTGCGGGCAAAATAAAAATTGTCTTGCGTGTCGTCGCGCCAGAGAGAGCCCTCATTGGCCGTTCCCACGCCACCCCAAGGATTGGCGCCCGAGCGAAAGCCCTGAGTTGATTTGGCGTTCTGCTGCGACGAGAAATGGGCAAAATCGTTGTTGCCGAGGGTCGGGCCACGGGGACCAGGCGCCGGCACCGAGTAATCCGCACCGGTGCGATTGTCGATCTCCACGCGATTGTTGCCGGTAGAGGCCGGAGCGCGGTCCACCTGAGGCTCAGCAACGCTCTCTTCGCCCAGCATTGCCGAACGCATGTCGCCCATAAAAGACGAACAACCCGTAAAACTCATCAGCACCAAGAGCGCTGTCCACGATTTGCAGTGCCGCTTCATAGACTTAGTTCAACCTCTTTATCTGCCGTGACCAGCACATCCATTTGCTTCTGGGTTTGCGGGTTGAGCACTTTAATACGGTCACCGATCCGGCCACTGGCCTTGGCCACAGCGCGGGACCTAATTAGGACACCGGGACCCGAGATCAGGGTTAACGCGACGGTTTCACCGCTTTTCACGGCGAGTGGCTCATCGAGCACTTGCGAGAAGAGCGCTGAGCCCATGACAAGGCGTGCTTTGGCGCGACGGCCCAGGATCTGCTCCCTTTTGAGAGGGTCAAAGCCAGGGTTCAGCATTTTCCAAGGCATCACTTGGCGGCGCAGCGAGGTGGCCTCGATGATTTCGTTGGCACGAATTTCCTGGGCGGCCAGGTATACAGGGGCAATGACCTCTACGGTGCCGTAGGCATTGGCCGTGTAATAGCGACCGTCAGCGGTCGTGATTTGTACAGGCAGCGAAAAGATGCCTTCCATACCGCCCTGCGAGAGACCCACGCCAAAGACTTGAACGTCTTTCCACTCGCGCACATCGAGCATGGGTCGCAGCTGAAGCGCCGACACGTGCACGCGAACCTCTTCGTTCTGCGCGTCGGTTTTGGACAGGATCTCGGCACGGTAGGCGCCCTCGATCTTCTGGCCCACTTCGGCTTCAAGGTTAGGTTTCACGGCCGACACGGCATGCGCCATCGGTACGAGCGTTAAGGCCAAAAGGTATCCCATCATTCGCATCGCCGATTACCTCAGACCACTCAGGGTTTGGAGCATTTGGTCGGACGTCGAGATGACCTTAGAGTTCATTTCGTAAGTGCGCTGAGCGCGGATCATGCTCGTCATCTCTTCCATCGGCGACACGTTGGAGGCTTCGAGCATGCCCTGTTGCACGCTGCCGAATCCTTCGTCACTGGGGTTGCCCGGAACCGGCTCGCCGCTGGCGACCGACACCGTGTAGAGCGACTCCCCTACGGAATCCAGACCCGAGGGGTTGATGAAGCGGGTGAGCTGCACTTGGCCGATGTTTTGAACTTCGTTGTTACCCAGTTGTGCGGTGATCTGGCCGTCGGGCGAGATCGAAAGAGTCTTGGCACCGGGAGGCACGCTCACTTCGGGCAGCAGCAGATAGCCCTGCGAAGTCACCACGCGGCCTTCGTTATCGAGGCGGAACGAACCGTTGCGCGTGAACATCACGTCGCCGTTGGGCTTTTGCACCGAAAAGAAACCTTCGCCCGCCACCATGAAATCGAGATCGCGGCTCGTCACCTGGGGCGAGCCTTGTTCGAATTCCTTCGTGGTGGCCACCACCTTAGCGCCCGTACCGACTTGAACACCGGTGGGGTTTTGAGTCGTGGCCGAGGTTGCCGCTCCGGGAGCGGTGTGCGTTTGGTACATGAGGTCTTGGAATTCGGAGCGAGACTTCTTGAAACCCGTCGTCGCGGCGTTGGCGAGGTTGTTGGAGATGACTTCGAGCTGACGCTCTTGGGCGGTCATTCCGGTGGCGGCGGTCGAGAGAGATTTAAGCATATGTCATTCGCTCCTTTAGGATTTCCTAAAATTTGCCTAGCTCCGAGCTCTGTTGGTTGAGGTTGCCAAAGCTCTGCATGAGTTTCGCGTTTTGTTCGAAGAGGCGGTGGGCCTCGATCATTTGGGTCATCTCTTGAATGGGGTTCACGTTCGAAGACTCGAGAAAGCCCTGGTGAACCTGGGCGGGAACGTTGATAGGGCCCAGGGGATTGTTCGCGGCCATTTCCCCAGCCGGAGCCCGGCCGGCACCTTGACCCGCACGGCGAAGATCGGCGTCATCGCCAGCCGAAAAGAATCCGTTGCCCTCTTTTTTGAGGCCCGAGGGATTGCCCACCTGCACGATGCCGATGCGGCCCACAGGCTGCATTTGGCCGGCTTGCACCACGTAGATACCGCCGTCTTTATCCACAACGGGCTTTTGATTGCCAATGGTGATGGCTCGCTGCTCTGGAGCGCCATTCGGATTTCCGTCGGCCATCACCAAAAAACCGTCGCGCGTGACGAGTCTTCCTTGACGGTCGAGCGACAGGTTTCCTGCACGCGTCAGCCGAATGCCGTCGGGGGTGGCCACTTCAAAAAAGCCGTTGCCCTCGATCGCCAGATCCAGGGGATTGTTGGTGGACTGCAGCGCGCCGGACTTGAGGTAGGCGAACTCTTCGCCGTATAGCACGACGCGTTTTTCTTTTTGGGGGTCGGACAACTGGCTGATATCGCTGGAGACCTCCATGGATTCGCCCTCGCGCTCGTCGCTGCGTTGGGCGCCCTGGATATACTCTTCAAAGGTGGCTCCGTCGGCCTTAAAGCCCACGGTGTCGGCGTTCGCCAAATTGTTGGCGGCAATTTCGACCCGTCTCGACTGAGCCAGGGCTCCCGAAACTGCGCTAATAAGTCCCGCTTCCATTTCTTTGGCCCCCCTCCCAGGACCTTGATGCAACCCGTGTGCCATTTTTGTCGGCAACGCTTTGACACCCCGTCAAATCCTTCGGTAGTTTCCCCCTTAGAGATGGCATCCGAGACGACAAAATCCTCCCCCCGCATTCTCAGTGGACCCCTTGCCGCCGCCGCCCTCAAAGAAAGCCTCGCGGCCAGCATCGCGGGGTGCAAAGAGGCGCCCTCGCTGTGCGTGATGCAGGTGGGCGCGAACCCAGCCTCGGATTCCTACATTCGACAAAAGCAAAAGAACGCCCTCGAATGGGGCTTTCGCTTTGAACACAAAAAACTTTCGTCGGACATTTCGATCTCCGAAGTCGCCGCGCAACTCGCCATCGTGCAAAAGAACTTCGACGGCGTCATTCTGCAATTGCCACTCGATCGCAGCGAAGCCACTTCAGCCGATGCCGTGGCGGATCTGCTCGCCGGCATCAAGCCCGAGGCGGACGCCGATGGCCTGCACCCCATGAACCTGGGCCGAGTGGCGAGCGCCGAATCCACCGCCGATCGCTGGACTTCGCCGATTCCGGCCACCGCGATGGGCGTGGTGCGCATGCTCGATCATTACGGCGTGCCGCTCAAGGGCGAGAACGTCACCATCATCGGCAAGTCGCGACTCGTGGGCATGCCGCTGGCGATGCTCCTCATGCATCGCGGAGCTACGGTGAGCGTTTGCCATTCGCAGACCAAGGACCTCGCCCATTACACCAAAAATTCTTCGCTCGTGGTTTCGGCCGCGGGCTACCCAGGACTACTCACCGCAAAACATTTCAATGGCACGCAAACCGTGATTGACGTGGGCACTACAGTGGTCGACAAGAAACTTCGCGGTGACTTGTCGCCCGAGGCCTACACCAGTGTGGCCGCCTACTCGCCCGTACCGGGCGGCGTGGGCCCCATGACCGTCGCGGCTCTTATGGAAAACACCCTGCGTTTGCATCTCAAAAAACGCGGGCAATAAAAGAGGATCACAAAATCATGAGCACCAAATTCCGAACCGAATCCGACACCATGGGCAAAGTGGAAGTGCCCGCCGACAAGTACTGGGGCGCACAAACACAGCGCTCGCTCATCAACTTCCCCGTGGGCGACGACAAGATGCCACGCGCGGTGATTCGCGCCCTGGGCATTCTCAAAAAAGGCGCCGCACTCGCGAACCAGCGCCTCGGAAAACTCGACGCCCAAAAGACCGAAGCCATCTGCAAAGCCGCCGACGAAGTCATCGCAGGCAAACTCGACGACCAGTTTCCCCTCGTGGTCTGGCAGACGGGTTCGGGAACGCAAACCAACATGAACGCCAACGAAGTCATCTCCAACCGCGCCATCGAAATCATGGGCGGTGAGATCGGCTCCAAAACGCCTGTGCATCCCAACGACCACGTGAACATGAGCCAGTCGTCGAACGATGTCTTCCCAACGGCCATGCACATCGCCGCGGTCGAAGAAGTCGAGCGTCATCTGATCCCCGGCCTCAAAAAACTACACAAGTGCCTCGCCGAAAAAGAAAAGGCTTGGGGTCACATCATCAAAGTGGGTCGCACCCACCTTATGGACGCCACCCCACTCACCCTCGGTCAGGAATTCTCTGGATACCGCGTGCAACTCGAGAACGGCATCAAGCGCGTGGAATACTCGCTCGGTTCGCTGCGCGAGCTCGCCCAGGGCGGCACAGCGGTGGGCACCGGTCTCAACACGCACCCCAAATTTGCGGTCACCGTGGCCGAGACGATCACCGAAATTTCGGGTTCGAAATTCGTCACCGCTCCAAACAAGTTCGAAGCTCTCGCTGCGCACGACGCGATTGTCTTTGCTCACGGCGCGCTCAAAACCGTGGCCTGCTCGCTGATGAAACTCGCCAGCGACGTGCGCCTTATGGGCTCAGGTCCTCGCTGCGGCATCGCCGAGCTCTCGCTTCCCGAAAACGAACCCGGCTCCTCGATCATGCCCGGCAAGGTGAACCCCACGCAGTGCGAATCGATGACCATGGTCTGCTGCCAAGTGCTCGGCAACGATGTGGCGATCAACGTGGGCGGCTCGCAGGGCCACTTTGAGCTGAACGTCTTCAAACCGCTCATGATTCATAACTTCCTCCATTCGGTGAAACTGCTCGGCGATTCGGCTTCAAACTTTGTCGACCGCTGCCTTGCCGAAGCGCAGCCCATCGAAGCGAACATCAAAAAGCATCTAGAAAACACTTTGATGCTCGTCACCGCACTCAATCAGCACATCGGCTACGACAAAGCGGCCGCCATCGCCAAGAAGGCGCACAAAGAGCACAAAACGCTGCGCGAAGCGGCGCTCGAGCTCGGCTACCTCTCTTCGAGTGATTTCGACAAGTGGGTGCGCCCCGAAGACATGATCAATCCGGGGTGATGAGCATGCTGCCACACGCTGTCGCCGAACATCACCGCATCGCCAGAGTCGGATGGCTTCGTGCCGCCGTCATGGGCGCCAACGACGGCATCGTCTCAACGGCGAGCATCGTGGCCGGTGTGGCCGCCTCGCACGCAAGCCACCATGACATCGTGGTGGCGGGTGTCGCCGGCCTCGTAGCGGGCGCCATGTCCATGGCTGCAGGGGAATACGTCTCGGTGAGCTCCCAAGCCGACACCGAAAAGGCCGATCTCGCGATGGAACTCGAAGAGATCAAAAAACATCCCGAGGCCGAAACCAAGGAACTCGCCGACATTTACGTCGGCAGGGGCCTCGATCCGGATCTCGCCGCTCAGGTCGCCAAACAACTGATGTCTCGCGATGCCCTCGCCGCCCACGCGCGCGACGAGCTCGGCATCTCGGAGATGAGTTCTGCTAACCCCACTCAAGCGGCGCTCACTTCGGCCCTGACCTTTGCCCTCGGCGCCGCCCTACCACTCAGCGTGGCCTGGCTCGTTCCCGTGTCGAACGTCATCTGGAGTGTCGCGGGCAGCTGCTTGGCCTTTTTGTTCATCTTAGGCTGGCTCGCAGCGAGCGCCGGCGGGGCTTCGCCCTTTCGGGGCGCCTTGCGGGTCACCTTCTGGAGCGCGCTCGCCATGGCCTTCACCTCTCTCGTGGGATCCTTATTCGGCACGAGTGTCGGGTGATCCATGGATTCCCTGGTCGGACAAACCCTCGTCTTCATCGCCTCCGCCCTTGTGATGGTGCCGATCTTCCAGCGCCTGCGTTTCGGCTCTGTGCTCGGTTATCTGCTGGCGGGTCTCATTGTGGGGCCCGGCGCACTGGGATTTATCAAAGACCCTCATAGCGTGCTCCACTTCGCCGAACTCGGCGTGGTCTTTCTGCTCTTTGTGATCGGCCTGGAGATCCAGCCCAAAAAACTCTGGGCCATGCGCCGTGAGCTTGTGGGACTTGGGGGTTTGCAGATCGGTCTTTGCACCGCAATCTTCACCTTCATCGTTGCGCGTTTTGAAGTGCCCACCGCAACGGCCCTCGTCATTGGCTTCGCGCTCTCGCTCTCCTCCACCGCTTATGCCCTGCAGACGCTCATGGAACGCGGTGAATTCAACACCGACTTCGGCCGTTCGAGCTTTGCGGTGCTGCTCTCACAAGACCTTGTCGCCATCCCCGCTCTCGCGCTCATTCCCCTTGCGGCCGCCCATAGCGCGGGACGAGCCGCCGGGCTCGACTGGAGCGCCGTGGGCCTCGCCATTGGCGTCATCTTTGCGCTCTTCGTGGCGGGCCGCTATCTCATCCGCCCCGCGTTCCGCCTGATCGCGGCCTCGCGCATGCGTGAGATCTTCACAGCGGCGGGACTCTTCATCGTGCTCGGTGTGGCGGTGCTTATGCAACAGATTGGCCTCTCCGCCGCGCTCGGCGCCTTCATCGCCGGTGTGCTGCTTGCCGATTCGGAATACCGACACGAGATCGAAACCAACATCGAACCCTTTAAGAGCCTCCTCATGGGCCTCTTCTTTATGGCCGTCGGCATGGGCGTCAATGTGGAGCTCCTGCTCTCACGCCCCACCCTGGTACTCGGCCTCGCGCTCGGCTACCTCGTCATCAAAGGCGCAGTGATTTACTACGCCGGACGCCTTATGGGCGCTCACCACGAAAAGTCCAAACTCATGGCGCTCACCATTTGTCAGGGCGGTGAATTCGCCTTCGTGATTCTCGGCATGGCCCTGCAGTTCGGCATGGCACCTCCCGAACATGTGGGCCTGCTCACCGTGCTGATCACCATCTCAATGGCGATCAGCCCCTTGCTAAACCTCGCTAGCGACCAGTGGCGACTGCGACACCAAAAGCCCATCGACCCCCGCGACTACGACAACATCGACGGAGAAACCCCGCAGGTGATCATCGCAGGCTACGGCCGCTTCGGCCAAATCTTCGGCCGTATTCTCAAGGCGCAAGACATTCCCTTTGTAGGCATCGACCACGATCCTGCGCACGTGGAGCTCGTGCGCAAGTTCGGCACCAAAATTTACTACGGAGATGCCTCGCGCGAAGACCTTTTAGAATCGGCCGGTGCCGCGCGCGCCAAGTTCTTTGTGCTCGCCATCGACGACGTGGACATCTCGCTGCAAACTGCGAAAACGGTGAGCGAGCGCTTTCCGCATTTAAAAATCTTTGCCCGTGCCCGCAACCGCGGTCACGCCTTTGATCTCAAGGACCTCGGCATTCGAGAGATCAAACGCGAAACGCTCGACTCCGCGGTGTCCTTCGTGGGCGATTTGCTCAAAGAGATGGGCTTCGACAAGAAGCGTGCGCAGCAGATCGTCACCAAGTTCAAACGACACGACGAACTCGGACTTGAGGAACAATATAAAGTCAGGAATGATGACAAGATGTTCCTCAGCCTCGCCAAACAATCGGCCGAACAGCTCGCTCAGGTGCTGGGTGACGACGTCACCAAATCGTACGTCGAACTCAGCGACACAAGCGACACCACCCCTACGGAGCCCTCAGCATGAGTCCCTTTCGCTGGTTAAACCTTTTCGCTCTCGTGGGCTTTTCGGCTTTAGCTCAAAATCACGCCGTCTCCTTAGATCTCCGCGGCCCTGTCTCCTACATGAAGGGTTCCAACAATTCGAAAGGCTTCTATTTCGGCTACTCTTTGGCTTACCACTATCGCCTCGCTGAGCAGCACCAAGCTGGCGCTGCCATTCACGCAGACCAGCGCGATGGCACGGCGAACTTCGGGTTTCGCCTCGATTACGTTTATAATTTTAGTGCCGATCTCGCGCGCAGCTACTTCGCGGGCGCCGCCCTGGGGGCAGGTGTCACGCAGCAAGGAGAGGACGACGAAGCTGGCGTCTTCGGAGAAGTCCTCTTCAGCGGCGGGCGACGTTTTGCCCTCACCGACTCGCTTGTCTATCAACCTTCGGTGTACCTGCAGCTCCGAACGGACTCCACCCTCGACCTTGGGGTTCAAGCCCTCTCTCTGGGCTGGTTTTTCTAGGACAAACTTAAATCCTCTAAGCAGAGCCGTGCCCGCGTTGACGCCCCGGAAAGGCTGCTTTAACTCCACTACTCAGGTTTGGAGGACTCATGAAATCAAAACTATTCACACTATCCCTTGCCCTTTGTTCTTTGGCCGCGCAATTTGCGCAAGCCGAAACGATCCGCCCCCCTCGCCCCACCTTCGTTTGCGTTAAGGGCACCCTCTACACGGCCGACGGTACCGAGGTTTGGCTCGGCTCCTACGATGGCTGCAAAGACGCCGTGCTCGGCCGCAACTTTGCCTGCGCAGGCGGCTACTTCTTTGGCCCCGACAAGCTTCAGGACTGGCTCGGTTCCCGTGATGCCTGCGCTAAAACCCCCATCGTGATCGGTCACGATTCGGCCTGCGCCCGAGGCACCTATTACTACGACAGCCCCCTCAAAAAAGATTGGCTTGGCGCCTATGACGGCTGTGCCGATACGGTCATCGGCCGCAACTACTCCTGCGCCGGGGGTTACCTCTATTACGGCAACAAAGAGATCAAAAAGGATTGGCTCGGTTCTCGCGACGCCTGCAAAGATGTCGTGATTCGCGGCGACTACGCCTGCGCGGCGGGCTACCTCTACAAACCCGACCAAAGCAAAAAATGGCTCGGTTCTCGCGACGCCTGCAAAGATTTATAAGGCTCCAAACGCAATGCGACCGGCCTGACACAAATCATGCTTTTGTGTCGGGCGGCCGCGGAGCGTAAAAAAACCCCCTCAAATTTCGACAACTTGCGGCATTTACCCCCAAGTCTTGCGCAATGCGGCAAAAAACCCCTCAAAAAAACTCCTAGAAAATCGAATTCTTAGAAAGAGCTTCGTTTTATAACGCTGCATTTCCTCTTGAGTTGAGGTTCCATTTTGGGTATCACCGGTGAACCACATTTCTCGAGGACCAAGGGAGTTGCAATGACCAATACCTCTACGGACGGCAGCCTAAAAGTTTCATTAGCCAGCGCACGAGAACTCTTGCGCAATTCGGAGTTCATTAAGGCGCAAGAAGTGCTCGAAGCTTTTGTCAGCGGTCCCGACGAAGACCAGGTGAGTTCCGCCGAGCTTCTCGAGTCATACTCCCACTTGATTCGCGTCGCCACGGAGCTCGATGAGCAAGACAAAGTTGTTCGCTACATCGAAGCTGTTAAAAAAATCCCTCTCAAAACTTCCGATGACCGCATCAAATTCGGTTACTGCCTCTACACCACAGGTCTTGTGTGGCTCTACCGCGGAGAAGACTCGGCCAAGTGCGTCGAGTACTTCAAACGCGCGCTCGAGATCGGTGAAAAAGAAAAATCCACCGAACTGATTTTCTGCACCAAATACCACCTCGCTTACCACGATCGCGACAAAGGCCGCTTTGACGATGCCCTGCGCATGATCCCCGAACTTCGTACTCTCGCCGACCTTACCGGACACCCGCACAACCGCGGCCTCGTGCACTCGCTCGAGGGCAACGTGTACCGCAAAAAGGGAATGTACTCCGAAGCCATTGCCGCCCTCGAAAAGGCGCGCGAAGTCTTCAAGGCCAACCGTAACACCTACTACTACCACCACACTCTGTGGGCCCTCGGCACCTCGTACGCGGCCATCGAAAACCGCGCCCAGGCCGAGATCTACCTCGACCTAGCTTCCAACGAACACAACTCACAGCCGCAATTCCGTCGCGTGAACATCCTCTCCAAGATGTCGCTCGCCGAAATGTACACCGTGCTGGGTGAATACGAAGCCGCAGAGTCCTTCTACAAAGAGATCATGGAACTCGTCGGCAACGACGACAGCAATTATTTCGGCAAACGCGCCGTACGCGGCCAAGCGCTGCTCAAGATCAAAAAAGGTGAGTTCGAAAGCGCTAACACCATGATCGACGAGCTTGTCGTGCAAGCCGTCAAAGAACACAAAGATCGCGACCTCATGCGACTGCGCCTCTTAAAAGCTGAAGTCCTGCTGCGTACCGGTGAAGCCGTACAGCACGACGAAGCTCGCGCCATGTTGCAAGAAGCCCTGGCGCACTACCAAGAGCGCGGCGTGAAGCGCCACCAATCGGTGTGCCTTGAACTCCTCGCACGCCTCGACTCGCGTTCCGGGTTCCCCGGCGACGCGCTCAAAAAAGTGCAACAACTGATCGACATCTCCGTCGCTTCTTCGTTTGAGCGATTCTACCTGCGCGCCGAACTTGCCAAGCTTGTCTTGAAACGCAAACTCGGTGAGAGCATCAACGCCGACGAGTTCGCCAAGCTCCGCCCGTACATCGACAAGATCAACGGTCAGGCCGAGCGCGTGATCCTTGAGCGTTTCCAATCAGATTCCTACGAAGTGTGGGCGTCCCAATTGCGTTACCTCAATCCACATGCCCAGCGCTATGTGAACGAGTTCTTTGAGGACTTGCACTTTATCCCCTCGCAATCGATCGATCTCGAGATCGACCGCAACTCGCACTATGTGCGCGAAAAGCACCTGGGCGAGATCCCCTTCCACAACAAGTTCACGCTCATGCGTATTTTGCTACTGCTCGCCGAAACTCCGGGCAAAGAGTACTCCAAGGAGCAACTCGCCCTGGAGATCTGGGAGCAAGAGTACAACCCGCTGCGCCAAGACAACAACATCTACATCAACATCAACCGCCTGCGTAAGCTGATTGAGCCCAATCCGCGCGAGAGCCGTTACGTTATGAACGGCGCCCGTGGATATTATTTCAATCCTGCGATGAAGGTGAACATCTCGACCAAGATTTCGGACGTCTCCCCGAGACTTCAGGGCATCGTGCCTAGCAAAAGCTCCGAGCTTGGTCTTTAATACAGCATGTTTTGGGGGCCAGGGTGCATAGCTGCGCCCTGGTGAGTCCATTTCAGAGGAGAATACATGAACACATCAGGAACAATCAAAAGCGCAATGTTGACTATGGTGGGCGCGCTGGCACTAGCCGCATGCTCCAAGGATGAGGTTCAAGCTCAGGCTGACCGTTCGCGCAAAGCCATAGAACGCAAACAAGAGGCCGAAAAGATCACCGGCCCCTCTATCGGAAAAGGTGAAGACCAAGTTACCCCCACGCCCAGCGAGCTGCTGCCGCTGATGGCTTCGCCCAGAGATTTTGAAAAAAACCACGACGGCCATACGCTGATCCTTCCCACACCGGAATGCGATCTCCAACCGCGCATCGACGAGCTCAGCGTCTATGCACGGTCCATACGCCCCACTTTCGATGGCGTTTCGCCCTGGCCCGGACTCCTGGGCGTCTGGCTCTACCAAAAGGCCGGTATCTCCGCGGTGATCACCCCCCAGTATTCGAGCCTGACCAACGTGGACGGCACGAGCGTGCGCCTACTCACTGTGAAATTTCGCCTCGTGGACCTCTGCAAGGCCAAGCATGAGCAGGTGATTGCCGAAGGCGAACGCACCGTGCGCGCCCCCAAAAACCCGCTCTCGAAGATCAAAATCAAGATCGAGAAACACTCGTTAAATCAGATAGATGACCTCGAAGTCGAGATCTACCGCCTGGGCATGGCCTCGCCCAAGGACCCCAAGAAGCAAGAACCCTTGAACGATGTGATGGGCATGGAGCTCAAATACCGCCTCAAGGGCGCTAACAAAAATGATTCTCTCTCTGAGGGGATTCTTTTGAAGAATGTATTGCTACTCAAATAGTAGCAGTGTAAGACGATACGCCACATATGGGTCGCGGAGATAATCGCAAAACAAAAAAAGTACGCCAACGTCGCGGCCAAGCCGCTAAAAAAGCACGAGCTAAAGCAGCACGCACGAAGGCCAAATCCTAAACACTGTAGAAGGCTAGAAAACATTCATGTCTGAAGAACGAAACCAAGATACTCGAGACGAAAATCAATCGGGCCGCCCTCCTCAAGGTGGCGGTGCCCCCTCTGGCGGCAAAGATCGCGAACCACGCGGTCGCGGCTTCCGCCGCAAAGTTTGCCCTTTCCTAGCTGATAAGACCATCGTGCTGGATTACAAAAACATCCGCATGATTCAGCGTTTTATCACTGAGACAGGCAAAATTGTTCCTCGTCACGTTTCGGGCGTTTCGGCCAAGTATCAGCGTGAACTCACTAAGCACATCAAGCGAGCTCGTTCGATCGGCTTGATTGCTCCTCTCGCCGAAGAGTAGACCACCAAAAAACGGTAACCCCGCGTTCCCTAACCGGAGCGCGGGGTTTTTTTATGCCCAAAAAGGTTCCTGGAACCTATACCTGGCACCCCGACTCCTTTGCTAGTAAACGAAATCGGTGCGAAAACTTTTACAGTTTTTCATACTCATCAGCTGCTTCGCAGTGACCGTCTTAAGCCTTATTCTGGCCAACAAAGTTGAGAGAGCTGTCCCGGAATGGAGATCGTTCCTGGCCGTACTAACGGGGACCGCCTTTGGCCTTTTTCTTTATCTTGCCATCTCGGGGACTCAGAAGATCCTTTCCGTCCGCTATCCCCGCGTATTTGCACCGCACAACGCCCACTTCGGAGTTCTCTATGCCGTTTTCGCTTTTTCGATTTCGCTAAGTTTCGCTAAGTTTCGCCTTCATCTCACACGGCTGCCATTCTCAAACCGTTGGCTTTGGCCAGATATGGGATCAGGTTCTTTTTCAGATCCGCCCCGCTCTTATCGAAGAGTTGGGGTTTCGCTATGGGTTGCTGTTATTCGCGTATGCTTTCTGGGGGAAATCAGCGGCACTCACCATGGGGGCGATCCCCTTCGGCCTTCTGCACCTCCTGAATTTTGCCTCAGGAGACCAGATCCAATGGAATTACATCCTCGGAACGACCCTAGCGGGCCTCTTTCTATCCCTCATTTTCTTACGGCATGGGTTGATGGCGGCAATTCTCGCCCACTACCTCTGGAACGTTCTAGCTTCACTCTCTGTCGAAGTTTTTCAGATCCCCCAAGAAGTTCTTGAAGGAGGAAGAGGAACTTACTCGGCCCTAGTTGTTCTTTGCATATGGCTTAGCATTTCACTTCGAAAGAACCCTGCAAAAGGGATCACATACCCCACCTGCTCGGAAAGCTAGGACCTCCCTAATCCCCTCAGATTCCTATCACTTCCGTACCGAAGTGATCTTGGCCGTACGCAGATCCCCGCGTGAGCCACAGCGCGGGCCCGTGCTGAGCGAGTAGCTGAGGCCCATGCCCATGGCGGCCCCGGCGCAGAGCTCGCCCCAGGTGATCGCCGTGTGCGTGAAGGAGACGAGCGGCGGACGCCACTCCAGGCCGAAGTTCCACTCCTTGGTGTTGAGCCCGTACTGGGCGACATAGTAGCAAGCACCCATCTGCAGGCCGCCGATCTTATAGAGGGTGGAATCGTAGCCCGAGGACTGCAAGCCCGAAGTGCCCGACTTGCCGGCAGTGAGAGAAGACCCCACGCCCACTTGGTAGAGTCCGCGATCGGTCATGCCGGCAAGGTCGCTCCATTCGGTGCCCGATACGCGGCCCATATCGAACCATTCGCTCCAGCCCTTCTTTACCCGCTGCAAGTTGGCGCTGCCGAGGTGATCGGAGAGCCGCTCAGACTCGGGTGCGTTGAAGCGTGCGATCGCCACAAAAGCCCGTCCCGCAAACTTCTCGCGCACGTCCGTGGTGCTCGATTTCTTCCAAATCCCCTCGCCGCGCATGCGCCAAGCCAGGGCTCCGGCGAGGCCGCTCAAGAGCGCCCTGTCGTCGCGAGTGAGATAGGGATTGGCGTAAGCGCTCTGGCAGTAGCCCGAGCGCTGAAGGCTCGCGCGGTCGCTCACGTTGAAATCGCGCGAAGAGCTCACAAGCCGGCCCGTATAATCGCGCAGACGCTCAAGCGAGGTGCTCTTGGCTTTGACGAGCGCATCGACACTCGCCATTTGGCTCTGGCTGTAACAGCTTTTCACCTCACTCAGTTCCGCCAGCAGCGCCGAACTTTCTTTTTGCATTTGCGTGTAGCGCAGTTTCCACATCGCGAGCTGAAAGCTGCGGTAAACTTCGGGATCCACTAGGTACGAAGGCAGATCGAGGTGCGAGAGAGGCCCAAGGGCCATCTGAAAGATCCCTTCGATGGAATCGAGCTGAGTTTCGGCATAACCCTTGAGGCTCTGCGTGCGGTAACGCTTTTCGGGGAACTCGAGCTCTAGGCAGCTCATCTCATCGTTCAGGCGCTCCACGCGAGTCTGACAGCTAGAAGCACCCGCGGTGGGCGACGGCAGCCGCGCATCCATGTAGCCGCGGCAGTAATTGGGAGTCTGCACCCAGGCCCGTTTGGCGAGCATGGTGGAAAAGTTCTCAGAGATGGGCGCAAAAAATGAGACTGTGGTGTTTTGGTGTCGAAACGAGGAAATCTTAGAAGCAAAGCTCGTCGCGATCTGGTGTTTGGTGGCAGCCCCTTGGTAGGGTCTGAAGGTGGCCATTTGCTGCGCCTGCAGCGATCCCCCCATGACTAAAAATCCCAGCCCAAGCCAAGCCGAGCGCGACGTCCCTCTTCCCCATATCCCCATGACAAAAACTCCTCCCACCTAATTTGTTAACCCATTCTGGGCTGATTCATAGACACGGGGGGAGTTTTTTAGGTTAGCGCCACGGGTCAAAAACTTTGGATTAACCGAAATGGGGCCAAAAATACTCCTATAATGAAATCATGAGCACGAGTACGGAAAGCCTTCTTCGCCAGATTCAAAAGTCCACGAAGACCCGATTCGAAGACGCCCATCGGGTGATGAGCTTCGGGGAATTTCTCGACTATGTGTCCAAGGTGCCCGAGCAGGTCTGCCGCAACGCTTCGACCTACGTGCACGATGCCATCGCGCACTTCGGCACCGAAACCCGGCGCACCCCGCTGCTGGCGCACGGCGAAGAGACCCGCCACCAAGTCTTCAACCAAGACTTCGTGCAAAACGGCACTTCGGTGCAGGGCCAGGAGCAAGCTCAAAGCGAGATCATGAGCATCCTCTCGAGCTTTGTGAGCACGGGCAAGGCCGACAAAGTGGTGATTCTCTACGGACCCAACGGCTCGGCCAAGAGCTCGCTCATCAAATCCATACTCCTGGGTGTGGAAACCTACTCGCAGAGCGACGAGGGTGCGCTCTTTCACTTTTCGTGGATCTTCCCGCACGAACTGCTCGAAAAAGGCGCGCTCGGCATCGGCTCGCGCAGCTCGCTCGAAGCCTCGATGGATTCCTTTGCCAAGCTCGAGCAAAACCGCATCGGCGCCATCTTGCGCAGCGAGCTCCACGAGAATCCCCTGTTCCTGATCCCCAAAGAAGATCGCAAAGTGCTCTTCGAAGGCTGGATGAAATCGGACCTCAGCGCCATGCAAAAGCAAAAGCTGCGCGCGCTCGAGGAGTATTTTTTGAACGGCGCCCTGGGCCACAAGAACGAGCTGATTTTCCAAGCCCTGCTCGACGACTACAACGGCGACTTTACCAAGGTCATGAAGCACGTGCGCATCGAGCGTTTGTATTTCTCCAAGCGCTTCCGTCGCGGACTTGTCTCTATTGAACCGCAGTTCAGCATCGACGCGAACATGCGCCAGGTGACGCTCGACCGCTCGCTCTCCAATTTGCCGGCCGCCCTGCACAGCCTGAACCTTTTCCAGCTCGAAGGCGATCTCGTGGACGGCAACCGCGGCGTTGTGGAATACAATGACATTCTGAAGCGTCCCATCGAGCACTTTAAGTATCTGCTCGGCACCACGGAGTCTTCGACCTTCAACCTCGGCAATGTGCTGGTCTTTCTCGACACCGTGTTCCTCGCCACCACCAATGACCGGCAGCTCGAAGCCTTTCGTCAGCATCCAGAATTTTATTCCTTCAAGGCGCGCATCGAATTCATCCGCGTGCCCTATCTCTTGAGAATCAGTGACGAAGAAAAGATCTACCGCAAAACCGCCAAAGACCTCGCTGTTCACAAAGAACTCGCCCCGCACACCACAAAGAGCGTCGCTCTATGGGCCGTGCTCACGCGCCTCAAGCGTCCTTTGGTGCAGAACAAATCCTCGAACCTCGTGCGCATTTTAGAAAAGCTCACGCCGCTCGAAAAGGCACACCTCTACGACGCCGGCACTTGCCCCGCTTATTTAAGTTCTGAAGAACGCACCGAACTTCGCGCGCATGTGCCCGAGCTCTACGCCGAGCACTCGCGCTTGGCGCACTACGAAGGCCTGCTGGGCGCTTCGGCACGCGAGCTCAAGGTAGCGCTGCAGATCGCCGCGCAAAACCCCAAGTATCCCAGCCTCTCACCGCTCGCCGTATTCTCGGAACTGCGCAAGCTCATCGAGCGCAAGCAGGACTATGATTACCTGCGCCTCGAGCCCAACCACGGCTACCACGATTACGTGCACCTCCTCGACCTCGTGGAAAACGAATGGCTCGCCTGGGTGGACGAGGACGTCAAGAGCTGCCTCGACCTCTCAGATCAAGACAAGTTCCTCGCCGTGATCGGCGAGTACATTCAGCAAGTGACACACATGATTCGCGGAGAGAAGATCAAGAACAAGATCACCGGCAAGAGCGAAGAGGCGAGTACCGATGCCCTGCGCAGATTCGAGGCGACCATCGGCGTCTCCGACTCCGAAGCTTCGGACTTTCGCCAGTCCATCATGGGCCGCCTCGGCGCCTGGAAACTAGAGAACGCAAGTTTCCCCGGTGGCCAGCCCCTGCCCTTTGAGACGATCTTTGCGGATCTGCTGCGCAAAATGCACAATCACTTTTTTGAAGAGCGTCGCTCGGTGCTGCAAAAGATCGGCGATTACCTCTCCGAAACCAAAAACGTGTTGCTGGACTTAGAGGGAAGCTCGAGCTCCGAGCGTGAGGGCAAAACCCTCACTCGCCGCGCGCTCAACGGCATGCAAAGCCGCTTTGGCTATGGCCCCCTATCGGCGCAAGAAGCGCTGTCGGAGCTGATCAAGCGTCGCTATCGTTAATCCGAACTCGGGTCAGCGTATCTTTCGATAATGAAAGAGATCTGATTCTAACGCCTGCACCTCACCCCCGAGGGTCGAAAACTTTTTGCCAATGCGAAAGGCGTCCTCTTTCGTCAACACCTGCCACGCGGAGGTATCTGCTCCATCCTGCTTAGACATGGTCCACACCTTACCAGATCGATCGGTAAACAAGACCCTTACAGCGTGGCCAAAGGTTCTGTTCTGAATAACATCACCGAATCGATAACTGCGATTGTCGTCACTTAGTTCTTGGTAATGGGAACTCAAAAGTCCATGCAGCAATTCTCGGCTATTCGTATTGTCTTCCCGCTTTTCCACATCTTGTTTGTAGAAACCGCGCACGGAGGCATAACAGTTAGGCCCATCATCTCCATCCAAAAGCTCCTCGGTAGGATACGTGTTGACACGTTTTTCAGCCATCAGCGGCAAAACTAGGTTTAGAGGAATCTGAACCGTGCTTTTTTGATCTTGTCCGGAATCTAGAAGATGCTTTTGAAGCTTTTTTTCGACATCACCGCGATCTCGCGTGACGGAAAAATAATCTACAAACTGCGCAAGCTCTTCTTTCGAAACCAGAAAATGCCCGTCGAACGAAACTTTCTCGTATTCTTTATACTCCTCTGGATACCTATCCTTCAGGAATAGAGGCACGGTAAGCGTTTTTCGTTCACCGATAAATACTGGCCGAAAGTCCGATCCCTGCCCTGGCTTCAATAGAGGTTCTTCGCATTGCCCACCCTGGCAAAGTTTTCTCGGGTTATAAAGAATGACCCCATTTTCATCCGCAATGCTTGCATAATAATTACCAAAATTAACGCTAACGAGTCCCGCATCGCGGAACTCAAGTTTTAGCCCTTCGGAGTCCTCATCGGACATCGCGCGCTGGAGTGAAGCCCGATCTTGAGCGGAAAGCCACGGATAGTAAGAGCAGAATACCTCAATGAGTTCCGCAGCTTTCATTTTGCGAAGGTTGAGCTTCGATTGATCGATATGACGATGGACGCGCTGAATTTCCACCTCCATCCAGCGGGGAGTTTTTTTCCAGCCGCAGTCGGATGGGCGGCTCTCGAGGGACTTAGACTCGTTGACTTTTTCACCGTGTGGTTGTGCATATACGCTTTGCAGAGCCAAAAGGGGAAACGCCCTCAATAGAATCTTTCGCATGAGACCTCAGAGACGCTGCGAAACGCTAGTGATGCTCCAGAGCATACTCTGACAGCGCATAGAATCGACAAGGAACGTTTTATCGTTAGGCGAAACCATGATTCCCGTTGGTTGAGGTTGCAAAAGAACCGTGTCCCTGATCGCAAAAAGCCATCGTCGCATTCTTCCAAAATAACATGAGCCTGAAGTTGGGCACGAGTTTCAATCCTGCCATCAACCGTCAATATTCCGTTTTCGAATCTGAAGAAGTGCTAAAGCTTCGAAACGCTGTCCTTAAACGCCTGATTCTTCTTGAAATGCGCATAGAGCAATCGGCCGAGTTCTTGGCCCGCGCTCACATCGGATCGGTGATGCATGCCGGCCAGAATGCGGTTCGTGCCAATTTGCTTGGCCCGCGCAAAGAGCTGCTCTTTTTTGGCGGGATAGATGTCGGCGAGAATTAGCGAAAAGAGTTCCGCCAGCGTGGCGTGACCACTCGGATAAGACATCGTGACTTCGAGCGGAACACACGGCTTGAGTTCGGGAATGTACTTAAAGGGCCGGGGCCTCGGCAAATCCACTTTGAGTTTTTGGATAAAGAAATCGGCGTCGTTTCGGACTTGCTCAAAGAACGGAGCGAGGCGCTGTATGTCGGCGCGGCTCAGAATGCTTTGCTCGCCCCCGAAAAAGCTCTCGAGCGACACCAAGACTTCCTTTTTAGCCGCCGCGCACTGGGCCTCGGTGCGCGTGTTTTGGAGATAGATCAGCTCTCCATAATCCGCGATGAGCTCGGGACTGCCCGCGCTGGGAATAGGCTTGAGCGCCGGAGTCATGGTTTTATAAAGGACTTCGGAGAGAAAGATCGGCTGCTTGGGAGCCGGATGATGTACCTCGTTGGGCGCGGCCCAGGCGAGTTGGGTAACGAGTGTCAGCGCTAAAATCCAAACTTTCATAGGTCCCCTATTAGGGGTCGGGCGTGGCCTCGCCAAGCTCTACCGCCTAAATAGGGCTATACATTTGGACCACCGCGGCCTAACATCAGCGGGGCTAGGCGTTTCTTAAAGTAGAGCGTCAAGTATTTGACAAACTTATACAACTCATTAGAGTTTTTTATCATTGAGGATAACTTGTGAATAACTTCATCCGGATCATGGCCCTCCAGGAGGAGGCGATCCACGGCGTGAGCCTAGTAAGTGCCCGAGAAGAAGC
>DATLIP010000112.1:0-141447 GCA_035539375.1 Bdellovibrionota bacterium
AGCGAGACGCCCGTTTTGGCGTCGCCGTTTTCTTTGGTGAAGCCGAGCGCGAGGGCTTCGGCGCCAGCGCCCAATTTTTCTAGATCTTTGACGGCAACAAATTTCAGGTTGACTTGAACTCTCATGCGGGACTCCTTAAGATTAACTATAGGTATTAGTTGAGGGTCGAGAGATTCTCATATCTTTGGGGGGCCATCAAGGCGAGTTCATGAGAAGTTTTATGTTGAATGTTGCGACGGCGCTGAAAAAGATCTCGCCGGGCTTTGGGATTCCCGCCGCGATCCTGATTGCCCTCTTCTTTAGGCCCGAGGGCGGGCAAATGTCCTTTGACCATTTTTACCTGCCGCTGGGTTCGGTGCTGATTTTACTCGGACTTTACCTGCGCATCTGGGTGCGCGGTTACGTGCGCGAAGAGGGTTTTGTGGTCGACGGCCCCTACCGTTATGTGCGCAACCCGGTGGAACTCGGCACCCTGCTGCTTTACCTGGGGGTGTGCATCGCCCTGGCTCTTGTGTGGTGGCAGCAACTCATCGTGCTGGGCTGCACTCTGGTTTATTTTGAAACCATCGCCATCACCAACGAAGAAGAGATGCGTCGGGCGCTTGGCGACCGTTTTGAGCGCTACCGCAGTCGCGTGCGTCGCTGGTTCCCCTCGCGCTATCCGGGCATGAACCGCAGTGGTGTGAGCTTTTCGGTGACGCGCGGAATTCTGCGTGAGCGAGATTTTCTGATGTTCCTGATGGTGCTCGTGCTCTGCCTCAGCATCAAACGCGGCTTAGTTGGTTAATTGCCGCGCGGATTTAAGAGAGGGTTCCTATTAAAAACGGAAACCCAGGCCTGCGCTCACGAGCACCCAGGCCTGCGGGTTGTTGTAAAAGCGAAAACCCAGACGCATCAGCGTCAAGGGCGCGAGCGGCACGATGATGCCGCTGCCTAAGTAAATGCCTACATAAGATCCCGAATCGGTGGCGCAGCTCGCCGGTATGCATGTGCCGTCGGCTTTGCGGTCGACGTCGAGATTGAAGCGCGAATAGTGCAGGCCCACGTCGAAGAAGGCGTTAAAGAGAGCCGAGTTGATCTCGTGGCGATAGCCCCCGTCGACCGTCCACGCCCAATCGCCTTCTTTGCTGTGGTAAAGGGCGGAAACCGTCACCGAGCTGGGCCCTTCGAGGGCGAGGCCCGCCTGTACGCCGTAGGTGTTGAGCAGGCCATCGGCCCCGTAGATGTCGTAGGGAAGGTTGATGCCGATGAGGGGGGCGATTTCGAGCGTATAGCTCGCGAGCGTGGTGCCGCCGCCACCGCCTGAGGACGCGGCGCTAGCCGCTGCGCCCCATAGCGTCGCAGCGACAAGTGTCAGCCAGCGTCGCGCAAGGTGTTGTCTGCGAACCTTCATCGTATTCAGTGTATCACCTTGGCATGATTTTTAGTAAGGTGCCATTTTGATGGCAGCCCAGCTTCTTAGAATTGACGACATTTCGTTTCGGCTTTGGAAGAACACTCGCGGCAGCAAAAATCCACCGCGCGGTTATCTGTGGATCAACCACGGACTCGGAGAACACTCCGGGCGTTACGAAAGTCTGGCCGAATTCATGACCACCTTTGGTTGGGACGTTCTCGCGCCCGACCAGCCGGGTCATGGCCTGACCAAGGGATTCAAAACCCACGCCAAGCTCCTCGCTCCCGATGAAACTCTGAAGATTTTTAACGGGCTGATGCCAAAGCTCTTGCAGACCCCCGAGGTCGGCGAAGGTTCTTATTTTTTGAAGGCTCCGAAAATCCTCTGCGGACACAGCATGGGAGCGCTGCTCTCGGCGCTCTGGCTATGCGCCGAGAATCCCCCCATGGAGGGCTTTGAATGGAAATCGGCCTTCTTGGCGGCGCCGCCGATACGCTTGCGCATGAAAGTGCCTGCATGGAAGCTGGCCCTTGCTACGGGCCTTGAGAAGATCGCCCCCGATCTCATCATCGGCAACGAAATCGACACGGCCTTTCTTTCCATCGATGCGGCCAACCGAGCCGAATACGATGCCGATCCGCTCGTGCACGGCAACGCCTCGCCGCGCCTTTTCTGGGGCATTCGCCGCGGTGCCGATCGCGTGATGGCGCGGGCACGTATGATCGAAGTGCCTCTTTGTCTGGCCGTCGCCAAACACGATCCCGTCGTGGAAGCCGATGCGGTACGCGAATTTTTTGATCGCGTGAATACGCATAAAAAGTACCTAGAATTTCCGATCTCGAAGCATGAGATCTTTAACGACGTCGAAAAGAAATTGGTCTACGACGCTTTCCTCAAGTGGTGCTCTCAATGACAAAAGTCTCTCAGTCCAATCTCCAAACCCTCCTCGCAGATCTCAAGAATCACGCTCTCATTCGCGGCAAGGACATCGTCCTCGCGAGTGGTCAGAAGTCCGATTATTACGTGAATTCCAAACGCATCACGCTGCATGGCGAGCGCCTCTTGAACCTTTCGCACGTGATCTTTGAATGGCTCACTTCGCATGGCCATTCGCCTTCGCACCTCGCCGGAGTTTCGGTAGGGGGCGACCCGATCGTGTCGGGCGTTGCCCTTGTGGCGGCCCAAAAGAAAGTGCCCATGTCGGTACTCCTCGTGCGCAAAGAGAAGAAGGCACACGGCGCGACCACCGGCAAGGCGGTTGAGGGCGATGATCCCGAACACGTGACGTCTTGCTGGCTGCTCGAGGACGTCGTCTCCACGGGCGGTTCCTCGCTGAAGGCCGCCAAATTTTTGGCCGAAGAAGGATACCGTCTCGACGGCATCCTCTGTCTTCTCGACCGCGAAATGGGCGGCGTGCAGCACTTGGCGGCGGAGCTCGGCATCCCCGTACACGCGCTTTTCCGGGTTAAAGAGGTTTTGTAGCTGTTATAGAACGTGGTTTTCATTGGTCCGCAGATAGCGCCACGTAAAAATCCCGAATAAACTGAAGGGAATGCTGCGGGTTTTGGCAACTTTGATTTTGGTGGGCTCCTTTGCGGGATGTTCTGTTTTTGATTCGCAATCGTCGCGTGGCGCTTACGAGCGCTACGTTTGGTCCAAGCTCCAGGACAAGTCGCTCGTGGCCGAGGGCACCAGCCTTATCAACGTGCGCTGGTTCGTGATGCGCAAAGAATACTTCGATCAGCGACGTGCGGTCTTGGGCTTTGAAGACAGCTTGGGTGCCGAATTCACCGCCAACCAGCGTCCGCTGGTGCTCGTGGCCCTGCAGATGAAGCCCAGCGCCAGTTATGGAAAATCGGACTTTCGCGTGTTTTGGAACGAGACTGAGCTCACTCAGGTGCGCGAGATCGCTAGCGTGCTCGAACTGCGCTCACTCTATTCGTTTGCTTATCCGTTTCACCGACTCTTTTTGTACCAGCTACCTCAGGGAACCGACGACGGCGGCCTGAGTAGCGAGACCTTGGGCAAGCTCTCGATCCTAAGCCCCTGGGGGCGCATCGAAGATCAGGAACGTAACTAGCTATGAAAAAACCACCTCCACCAAAGACGAAACCCTCCGGCAAGAAACTTTCGATTTCCTTCATGGGAGGCATCCCGCTGCGCTTGCAGCTCTTTGGCCTCATCATCGGATTCATTGTGGTGGTGAGTCTCGTGTCCTTCAATACGAGCTACCAGTTCATTCTCAACGACAAGGAATCCTCGCTGCGCGAGCTGCAACTGCTACGCGTGGAACAAGTCCGATCCAAAGTCGAGTCGCGCATCGAAATCCTTAAGGGCCAGGTGCTCGAATCGGGCCTGCGCTTGGTCGACTCGACCCGCGCCAAACCTGAACTCGACGTCAACGAATGGCAATACCTCGTGGCCGACACTCATCGCTGGATTTCGCCCGCGACGCTCGCCGAACAAGTGCCGCAGCAGGCCCAGGCAGCCGCACCACTCGCCTTTGAACTGAGCGCCGACAAGGAATGGGTGCTCTGGTCGCAGCAACTCGAAGTCATCACGGGCGCTTCGCGCCGCTCGGTGGCCGTGCAAGCCAAATTCCGCTCGTCGCTCATCTTCAAGAGCATTGCGGAATTCCAAGAGGGCGGTCTCGACGTGGTGATGGTACGTCGCAATGGTCCCAACTCTTATGATTTGATCTGGGGCAAAGAGAGCGCGCTCGAAAAGATCCTCGCCGTCGATAAGGTCGACGCCTCGCTGCTCGCCCAAGTCTCGGAACTCGGCTCGCGCGAAGTGATGCTGGGCGATGATCCTCTTTATCTCGCTTGGGGTTCTGCCCAGGCCACGCCCTGGACAGTGGTCTCAGCAGTGCCGCAGTCGACGCTCGTTGCCGGTCTTTCGTACCTCGTGGCGAACCAAGGTTTTTGGGTGATCGTGATCGTGCTGCTCGCTGTGATCGTGTCGATATGGTTTGCGCGTCGTTTTTCGAAACCCATCGAGATTCTCGTGGAAGCTTCGCAAAGCCTCGAGACCGGTGACTTCTCAACCCGCGTCAGCCCGGGCGGCCCCACAGAGCTTCGCTCTCTCGGCGCGGCCTTCAATCACATGGGTCAATCGCTCGAAGATCGCGAAGCCGCGCTGAAGTCGGCTCAGGACGCGCTCATTCAAAACGAAAAGCTCGCCGCTGTGGGCACGCTCTCAGCAGGCATCGCGCATGAAGTGAAAAACCCGCTCGCAGGTATTTTGGGCAACGCGGATCTTCTTGCGGCGGCACTGGAGACTTCGGGTGCTCCGGCCAAAACCGCGCAGTATGTAGAGACCATTCGCAAAGAAACCAAGCGCTGCCGCGAAATCGTTGACTCGCTGATGCGCTTTTCGCGCCAGGAGTCTTCGTCGGCCGACAAGGCCGAAGTGGATCTCGAACTCGTCGCTTGGGATGTGGTGAACCTCGTGGAGCACTCGCTCAACATGCAGGGCTTCCGTCTCGAAAAGCAATTCTCCGACGACGTGCCGGTGGTGCTGGGTGTGGCAAACCAAATTCAGCAAGTGCTGCTGAACATGGTTCAAAACGCCGGCCATGCGATGGAATCTACCGACGGCAAGACGATCGTCATTGGGGTCGATGGCTTTGCCTCGCTCGACGCGGCTCCCGCCGGATCCTTTATCGCACTCGACCAGGGCACGATCCAAGGGCCTGTGGCCCGCGTTTGGATTCGCGACGAAGGCACGGGCATGAGTCCCGAAATTCAGCGCCGTATCTTTGAACCCTTCTTTACGACCAAGGAAGCGGGCAAAGGCACGGGCCTTGGGCTCGCGGTGACGATGGGGATTCTAGGTGATCACGGCGTGCGGCTCTCTATCGAATCGGCCGTCGGTGCCGGTACGACCTTTTACATGGACTTCGGAGCTGTGGGCCCGCGCAGTGAAGCGGTGCTCGAGAAGATTGCGCAAAAACGCCAAAAGGCGAGCGGTGGCGCCGAGAGCGCCTTCGACGTGGGCGCTTCGGCGGCTCGGGCAGAAAATGTGCTCGCCGAGAGCCAGATGCCTGAGCACGACATCGCAGCCCATCTCGGCGCCGATGTGGATCTCGGAGTCATGGGCGACGACAAACCCATCAGCATTTTTGAAGATCCGGCCGCGATGAGCGAAATCGCCGGTGGCGCTGGTCCCGAAAAAACGGTCACCAACTTTTCTGTACGCAAGCCCAAACTGAAAGGATAAGGACACGTGAAGGATCCCGAAATCAATCCGAGTGAGTTCGACATTTTGGTCTGCGACGACGAGTCGTCGATTCGTTCGATGCTCGGCGAAGCGCTTTCGGGTTGGGGATTCAACGTGCAAACCGCACCAAGCGGTGAAGCTGCGTTGGAGCACATTGCCGCTGGCCACGTGCCGCACGTGGTGCTCACGGACATCCGCATGGGCGGCATGACGGGCATTCAACTCGCCGGACACATCAAAAAGATTTCCGAAGAGATCGAAGTTGTGATCATGACCTCGCACGGCTCCTTTGACACCGCCGTTCAGGCCATGCGCCTTGGCGTCTACGATTATCTCTCAAAGCCTTTTGACGACATTCGCGACGTGCGCACCGTGATTTCGCACGTGTGCAAGCGTATCTACATGCGCTTTTACACCGAGTATCTGGTGCGTGAGCTCGAGCAAAAGAACAAAGAAACCACGCTGCTCGCCGAAACGGGCGAATCACTTGGTGAGTCTCTCGACATCAACAAAGTGATGAATGTGGCCTGCGAGCGCATCTCGCTCGCGTTTGGCAACGCGCCCACGGCCTTTTTTCAGTTTTCGCCCAAAGAGTCGTGCCTGCGCATGCGCTACCGTCACCCTGAAGCGTTTTTAGATGGCGTTGAGCTGAGCATCCCCGTGGACGCCGCGGAAAATGAAATTGAATCTGCTCTGGCGCATATTCGCGAAAACCATGTCTTCGGTGAAACACTAAGAGATATTCTTGGCTCGGACCCTGCCACTGCGAACCGCTACGAATTTCGAACCTCTTCGCTCAAGCCTCGCGGCATTCCCCAAGGTGTCTTTTGCGTGTTCTGGCCCATTGGCGAAGAGTGGGGCGAGGGGCACGATCTGCTGCTCCAGCGTTACACGCAGCTTGTGGGCACGAGCTTTGAAAATGCCCTGCTGCACGCCAAAGTTCTCTCCGCCTCGATTCGCGATGGCCTTACGGGTCTTTTCAACGTGCGACACTTTAAAGAGCGCATGGGCACGGAGCTGCGCCAGCTTGAGCGTCTCAAGAGTCCGTCGAGTTTTATCTTTTTCGACGTAGACCATTTCAAAAAGTACAACGACACCAATGGCCACCCGGCCGGCGACGAGGTGCTGCGCACCATGGGCGCGTTGCTCAAGAAGTTTTTCCGCACCACGGACATCGTGGCTCGCTATGGTGGTGAGGAGTTCGTCGTGGCGATGCCGCACACACCGCTCGCCTCCGCTCTCAAAAAAGCCGAAGCCTTTCGCAAGCTCATTGAAGAAACCCCCTTCGCTCACGGTGAAAAGCAGCCGCTGGGCAAGGTTACGGTATCGATCGGCGTCTCCGAGTACCCCTCGCACGGCGCGAACCTCGATGCCGTCCTGAAAGCGGCCGACGACGCCCTCTACGAAGGCAAAAAGGCGTCACGCAACGTGGTGGTCTCAGCCAAGGCCGACCCCTCGTACATCAAACCGTTTTGAAAAGAACCTAGTTCCTTAACCCGCTACCTGAATATGGCACCTCAAGGTACGGGGTTAAGGTAGCGGGTTAAGGAACTAGGTTCTTATTAGATGTCCATGCCGAGGCCGAGCTGGAGGCCCCAGCCGGCGGTGTTGTGCTCCGAGCGGTTGAGGGTTTCGTCTTTCTCGGAGTTGATCCAGCGCTCGATCACGAGCTCGGGGCCAAAAGTGAAGTACATATAATCGTGGATGTAGCGCTTGAGCGTGGCCGAGAATCCGAGCGCGGGGCTCATGAAGCTCGGTGCGCCAGTGGCCACGCGTTGGGACATTGAGAGTAGGGGAAACATCACGCGCGTTGAAAAGCGCGCCGTCCACTTGGTCGACCAACTCTGCCATAGCCAGTCGGCTCCCAGCGTGAGGCCCGCAAGGCGCACTGGTGTTTCGACCGCTTGTTGAGAGCCAAAGCCCGCCGAGAAATCATCGCTGATTTGGTGGTACTGCTTTGTAAAAAGTCCCGCGCGCAAAAAGAGCGAGTTGGGCTTGGGGATCAAATCCGTTCGGTAGAGCAGGCTCAGTGAGAACATCTGCTCGAGGTGGTCGTCGGTGTTGTAGTTTGAGAGCATGTTGTGCAGACGATAGCGGTTTTTGAAGGCCTCGGCGCGCAGCTCGATGCCATAGGGATCGAAGTAATCGTTGCGAGCGGTGATGCCAAAACGCAGGGAGTCCTCTGCCCAAACTTTGTTCGAGCCCAGCGTATGGTTGGCCTGAAATTTGGAGCCAAAGAGCGGCCCGAAAAAGCCCTCGAGGCTCGTGCCGCTGCCGCGGCTCGCTTCGCCTAGGGGATCTTCTTCAGCGCGGATCACAATGTTGGAATCGACGCTCGACTGCGCGTTGAGCTGGTCGGTGACGGTGAGCTGGTAGCGGCCGGGTGGCAGTGCGGGCAGCGGAACGTCTTCGTCGCTCGGCGAAAGGTCGCGCGTTTCGAAGTGCTTTTGGCCGTCGATAGCCTTGATCACAAAGGTGGTGTTTTGAGCTTGGTAGAGGCGTTTGAGCATCAGACGTGTGCGGCGATATGCCGGAATCACGTCGTTGTTCTGCGGACGTACAAATTCGGCGCCCTCTTGCGTGTTGGGTTCGATGATGAGCGCCACCGCTTGGCTCGTGGAGATCACCTTTTTGCCAAAGATCACCGTTACCTGGGCGCGCCACGAACCATAGGGAAGTTCGGTGGTCAGAAAAGGGTTGTGCGTTTTGAACTCGAGCGTTTTGCCCTTGCTCGAGATGCTCAGTTCGTAGCGGGTGGCGCCGGCGACGGGCTTCCAGCGAAATAGGATCGCCGTTTTAGGGGTGGGCGACTCGACCTTGGTTTGGTCGCTGGGTTCGATAAAGCTCGTCTCGGTGGTGGAGGTGATCATAAGCTCGCGCGGCGCGGACCACTCGCGCGAGGCGGAGTTCGTGGCGTCTGAGAGTCGGTAGCGCAAGAAATAACTGCCCGGCGGCAGGTTCCCCTTGAGAGTGGCCGTGGTGCTGTAGTCCTGATCGACGAGCGCTTTGCTCGCGAATCCTGGATCGGTGGCGATTTCGTATTCGAGAGGGTTTTGCGCGCTCACAGTTTCGCCGCTCGGGCTGAGCACGAGTTGCCACTCGAGGGCGAGTGCCGACTTCGAGGCGATGGAGAGAATGAGGAGTCCGACCAGCTGCCCGTAGCGCATGTGTTTTATATTACACGAGTTGTACGAACATGAAACATGTTGCACCTTCCCATAATTTGCTCCCCGACAGCGTTTCCGGGGTGTGAGTGACGCTCGGATTGGTTATCGTGTAGGCATGATTGCCTATCCCGAGTGGATCTCCCCGAACGTTGTAAGTTTTTCGCTGCCCTCGGGCGGTGAGTTTGCGATCCGCTGGTACTCGGTGATGTACCTGGTGGGCTATATCCTGGGTTTTTTTATCTTTCGCAAACGTGTGCGAGAGGGGCTTTTTAGAATCTCCGAAGAGGCGCTCGATTCTTTCATCTCGCATCTCATCATCGGGATGCTCATCGGGGCACGCGTTTTTTATGTGCTCTTTTACAATTTCAACGAATACGCGAGCGATCCGACGCAGATCTTCGCCATTTGGAAGGGCGGCCTCTCCTTTCACGGCGCCGCCGTGGGCATGACCGTCGGATGCTGGCTCTTTGCGCGCAAAAACAAAGTTTCGTTCTTTGAAGTGACCGACGCGATGGCTCTTGCGGCCGCGCTCGGAGTTTTCTTTGGACGTTGGGGGAACTTTATCAACGGTGAGCTCTACGGTCGCCCTACAGACGTGGCTTGGGGAATGATATTCCCCACCGATCCGCATGAGATGATTCGTCACCCCTCGCAGATCTATCAGTCTCTGACCGAAGGGCTGCTGCTCTTTATCATTTTGTGGAATTTGCAGAAGTGGGCCCTTAAAAATAACCGTTACCGCCCGGGTCTCATCGGAGGATCTTTTCTCGTGGGCTACGGCGTTTTTCGATTTCTGGTGGAATACACGCGCGAGCCGGACGCCCAGCTCGGGCTTCTGCTTGGCGGATTCTTTTCGATGGGACAGATCCTTTGCTTTTTCACGGCTTTGGCCGGATTCATTGTCTTGATGTACACGCAGAAGACCCAGCCGGTGCTCGTGCCCACCATCAAGGCTAAAGAGGCAAAAAATCAGAAGAAATAGTTGGGGGCTTTATTGACGAGCCCCCCAGCAATTAGTAACCCTTAACGACCAACAAAAAAGTGGTCCTGTAGCTCAGTTGGTAGAGCAGAGGACTGAAAATCCTCGTGTCGGCGGTTCGATTCCGCCCGGGACCACCACTTTTGATCTTCCTAAAAATCACCCATTCACGGTCAACGTTTTCCCGGTCTCCACACCGAGGATCGAACGCACGTAGGTTTGTGCGACTTTCTCGCCGGGCACAGGAACGAAGCCCGGAAAGAAGGGGCCGTAAACCGGCATCGACTCCACGAGCACTGTGGGGCTCACCACGTTGATACGCAAACCTTTGGGCAACTCCGCTGCGGCGGCCATCACAAAGCCCTCAATGGCGCGGTTCACGGTGGATGCGGCCACACCCGCAAAGATCGGGGCTTCGCTCAAGATGCCCGAGACCAAGGTGAAAGAGCCTTTTTCACGGATATAAGGGAGCGCCTCTTGCACCAGGTGCACTTGACCCATGAGCTTGCTCGAGAGGCTCAAGTTCCATTCGTTGGTGCCCAGCTTTTCGAAGGGCGCGAAGGCCACATCTCCTGCGGCGTTTACCACGGCGTCGAAGGCGCCGATCTTTTCAAACAGCGCTTTTACCGAGTTGCGGTCTTCGATTTTGACTTGGTGCTGACCCCTGCTTTTGCCTACGCGAATCACTTCGTGGCCCAGGCCCTCGAGGGTCTGAGTAACTTTTTTTCCGATGGTTCCTTCGGCTCCGATAACGACAATCTTTTTCATTTTCTATCTCCTCATGTTGTGGGGGCTTTGGTTTGTGTGCCCCTCTGATACCTCTAATTCTATAAAGACAATGGACGCGGATAAACCGCTGATATAGGACGTATTGTCAACATATGAAGACAATCGGCGAGTATCCCTGGAACTACGACGACCTCATGGCCTTTCACACCGTCGCGCGTGAGGGCGGTTTTACGGCCGCGGCCAAAAAGCAAAACCTCTCCAAAGCGCTGCTCTCTAAGCAAGTGCTGAGGCTCGAAGCGCAGCTGCGCGTGCAGCTTTTTTTGCGCACCACGCGCTCGCTGCGCATGACCGAAGCTGGCCAAGAGCTCTTTAAAGCCACCGCGCAAATTCACGACTTGGCGCAGGCCGCGCGCGTGCAACTGCGCTCGCTTGCGAGTCCGCTCGAGTCGCGTGCTCGCATTGCGATGCCTGTTTCGTTTGGGGAATACTTTGGTCCGAGTTTTTTGTCGCAAACGCAAAAGTCCATGCCGGGTTTGCAGCTCGAGATCGACGCCGCCAACGAGGTGGTGGATCTCTTCAAGGGCAATGTGGATTTCGCTCTGCGTGTGGCTGAGGATCATCATCCCGATCTCATCGCCAAATATCTAGGCCGAATGCGCGACGTGGTTTGCGCTTCGCCCGCCTTCATCGCCGCCAATCGCGGTGATTACGAGGACGTGCACGCGATGGAGAGACTGGAGTGCATCCAGCACAGCATGCATCCCGAATGGAACGTGTGGAATTTGATTCCGCGCAAGGTTTCTAAAAAATCACCGGCCGCGGAGTCCATCAAGGTGCGCACCCACGGCCGGCTTTCGTGCAATCAATACTCGGTGATTCACGCCCTCTGTGTGGCGGGCAAGGGCATTGCGCGCATGCCCTATTACATGGCCGAGCACGACATCAAGCAGGGCCGCCTCGTGCATTTGCTCGAAGATTACGAGATCTCCACGCACCGCCTGTACCTCGTGTACCTGAAGCCCATGTACGCCACTCAGAGACAAGAAACGCTCAAGCGCGAGATCCTCGAATGGTTTCACTCGCGCCGAGACGTTTTGGCAAATTCCGAAGGCTAACTAATCGCACTCGATATCGATATTTGCCGATCGCCCCTTGCCGCCGCCCAGCACGTCACGGTTGTTGTGGTGCAGCTTCAAGCTCAAGTAACTCGTTTCGTCCATGCGCGAAGACAGGGTCTCGGTCGTGAGACCGTCGGGAGTCAGCACTGTGATGCGCAAGTCGGGGTGATGGAGCTCGAAGTAGGGCAGACGGGCAAGTACTAGGTAAAAGTAGCGCCGCTGCCTGGCTTCGTCCTTCGACGCCGATGCGAGTCGGTACTCTTCGTCGCTTGCAGGGATGATCTCGCCCTCGTCCCCGAATCGATAATAGTGTCGACTGCGATTTTCACCTTCGTAGTGGATTAGCGTTTTGTCGCGCAAGATCCGAGGGTAGCCGTGTTTGTCGAGCTCGTTCGAAGTGATCGACGTCTCGACTCTGCAGTAAATGTGCTCGGCACGCGCGGCGCCAGCGAAAGCGAATAGGGACATGATAAAGGCATAAGTTTTCATAAGAACCTCTGTAAAATTAGAGTGATGTTGAAGGTGGCGGGTCAAAACGAAGGGGTGACCCGGCCCCGGAATTCCTGAGCGCTAGCTGCGCCAAGTTTTGAAAAAGAGAAATTCCGAAAGCGATTTCACCTTGATGAGTTTAGGTGAGCCATTTGCGAATGGTACTTAATCTTGCTTAAGTCCAGAGACTCGCCGCGTTAGGATGCGGCGTCCCCCTGATCTTGCGTCTTGAAAGCCCTCCAAAACGGATTAAAAGTAGCCATTCCACCTATAGGGCCAAGGTAGCACAGCGGTAGTGCACCGCTTTCGTAAAGCGGGGGTCGTGGGTTCGATTCCCATCCTTGGCTCCATTTGTGATTTTCCGCCCTTGTTGGCAAAACTTCACCCACTTCGAATTGACCTCCACTCTTAGCCTGCTAGACCGAGGGCATGAAAAAATACACTTTCGTCGCACTGATGGCTTTTGGCGCTTCGACACTCGCAAGCGCGAAACCCCTAAGCGCCGAGCAAAAGCTCGTCGTGAAAGATCTTATTCAAGAATTCCGCACCGTTTTTGAAACGCTCTCCGAAGTTCGCCTCAAAGGTGAGTCGGGCGCGCTCTACCTGGGTCTCGAAGAAACCGAGAAGAGCGAGAGCATGGCCGAGCAAATGCGTCGCTGCGAATCGGAGCATTCTCCCGATGACGACGACATTTACCTCAGCACGGGCGAACACAAATTGAACTACGAGCTCTTCGGCGACAAGTGCCCGATGAAACTCAAGGCCAAAGGCCTCCTCAACACCGTCAAAGGGGAACCCAAGGGCAACGGATCGCTCAAGATCGATGGCGAGATCGGCTTTGAAGTCACCAGCGCAAAATTCCAAGCACTCACCGACTTGAAAAAAGGCAACCTCGTGGCCGCGGGCTCTTCCAAGCACGACACCAAGCTTAGCGAAGGCGCGGGCGGCTTGTCGGGCAAGTTCACGAGCGTCAAACACGGCGAAGTGGGCTTTGCTGGCAACGCCAAGGCGAAGATCGAAGGCGGAAAACTTTGGCAAGATCGTCGCAGTGGTGAGGCCACCTCAGAGATCAAGTTCACCTTCAAGGATTTCAGCTTTGAGCTGAAGGTCGACATCAAGGGCGCAACCCTGGCAGACGACGGCAAGGGGCCGCAAGTCGAACCCGATTACTCCAAGAACTTCACTTATTATGTGAACGGCGAAAAGGTCTCGCGCGAGAAGCTGCTGAACGAATACTTCCCCAAGATCGTCGTCGACGAGATCGAAGACGGTTGGCCGGCGATGTCGTTTCATGACGCGCTCAAACACGGTCACAACCCGTGGATTCACTACGAATAGCGTCAAAGAGAGTCCTCACGCACATTGTTCAGGTCTGAGCCCTGTAACGTGTTAACATGGTGGCATGAGCATACGTCGCCGTGAGGACCACTCCAAACTAACGTTTTTTAAACGTACCATTGCGGCGCAAACCCACGGCCTGACAGCCCTCGTGGCGCTCGCGGGACTCCTCGTGCTCGCGCCCGTCGCTTACCGATCAGGAGCGCTGCATTTTTGGGGCACCGTGATTTTCGGTGTGACGGCGGTGCTCGTGTTTGCCGTGTCGTCGACGTACCACTTTTTGCACGACGGTTATGAAATCACGCCTGCGCTCACCCGCCGTCTCGAGATGCTCGATCAGTTTTCGATTTATCTTTTTATCGCCGGCACCTACACACCCTTTCTCATCAACGTGATCGCCTCGCCTTGGCGCGAGATCCTGATGGTCTGCGTGTGGCTTATGGCGCTCTTCGGAATTTTTTACACGGCCTTCCGCCACAAGCTTCCCCTATGGGCGCAGACGAGAGTCGTTTACACGGGCGTCTTTGTGCTGATGGGCTGGACGCTGATCGTGCGCGTGGGTGAAATTTATGCCAAACTTCCGAGCGTGGCGCTCGCGTTCTTTGTCGCCGGCTCGCTCGCCTACTCAGTGGGCGCCGTGGTTTACGCCACCAAGCGGCCCAAGCTTTTCGAAGGCCTATTCGGCTTTCACGAGCTGTGGCACGTCTTTGTGACACTCGGCTTTGTGTGCCACTACGCGATGATCGGCTATTTCTATTTTTAGATGCTATTGATGCTCTAGGGTGTAGACGTTTTTGATCTTGAGCGGCGCCCCCGTGCCCGAAAGGCTCAGGCGCAGCGTTGTGTATTGACCGGCGTTCTTAATGTTAAAGACAGTTCGCGCGTCGGAGATGGCGACGACCTTGGTGTAGCTCGCCTCACCGCGCGCCGCTTCGACCCAAGCCGAACCGTTCCAGCGCTCTAACAGCCAGTCTTGGCTCGGGATGTTGTCCGTGCCGTTGTAAGCGCGCACGTAAATCGCAGGGTTCGCGCTGGAGATATAAACCTTGGTCGCATTGGGCACGTCGATGTCGCTGAGCACGCCGAGTGAAATGGGGTTGTAGAGCGGATCGCCGTAGATCTGCGAGGTGATCGAGCGGTCTTCTTGGCGCAGCAGCGCCTTGGAGAGTGGATAACCGTTGAAGAAGTTCTTTAGTCCCTTCATGCTGCGGTTAAAACCCCAACCCCAATCGATGTAGTGACCATCGTTACCCCACCAGGCCACGGCGCCAAAGCGTTCGATCATCACCGAATGGTAAGAGCCTTCGGCAAAGTTGTCAGTGTTGTCTTCTACGGCAAAGGAGCCCTGATCCGCGGCAAGCAGATGCGTGCCCGAGTTGGTGTGCACGATTTCGACGCCGTCGATATCAAAGAAGCCTTTCATGGTTTTTTCGCCGCGAATCGCAAATTCGATAGAGCGCAGGGTTTTTCCACTCGTGAGACTCGAGAGGTTGATGGTCTTCTCGATCAAGGTCCAGGCGCTGCGTTCCACGCTGGTGTAGGCGTAGATCATGCGGTTTTCGTTGATCACGCCGTTGGGGCAATCTTCGGCGACGAGCTCGTGCAGCGTGTTTCCGTTTTGGTCTTTGAACTTGGCAATGACCGAAATCTTACCGCTGCCACAGCTCTGTGATTCGGGGCTGCTCGCCGTGTTGCGCAGGCGGAAACGGATGGTGATCTTTTGTAAGGTGGCCGAGCCCGCAACGCTCGTGTCGATGGTGGTCGAGATGCGGCCCTGACCCCAACCCAGATCCGGAAGACATTCAAGGCTGCCGCTGCCTGCGGCGCAGGTGGTGTGTACGGCGTCGACAATCTCTTCGGCACCGAAACGCACGTAGCGGTTGTCGGCAAAGCGCGAGTTTTTAAACGCGTCGCTAGCGTTGATGTTATTGGCAAGGGCCGCTTCCCACTTAGCGGGAGCGAGTTCCATGCGCGCCACCGGGAAGGAGCGCAGCTGGTAGCCCATCATGTTTTCGCTGGTGCCCACGCAGTCGGTATTGAGCGTTTTAAAATAGTCGGTGGAGCTCGCGCGGCAGGCGGCAATGGCGCTCGCCGAACCCATGTCTTTGCAGAGCGCGGTACAGGTGGTCGAAGATTTGCGCCACTTCAGCGCGCTCGAAAAGCTGCCGTGGAAGGGGCGCTGCTCGGTGCTGTAGGGGTTGCCGCTCACATAGAGTCCGGCGTCGAGAAAGTAGGGAATCGTATCCGAGGGCGCCATGTTGTTCGTCCAGGCAAAATTGCAGTTGGCCGAATCCCACAGCGAAGCCGCAGCCGTCCAATTGCTATTCACGTTGTTGTAACAGTTTTGCGGAAAGAGATCTTTCATCAGCGTGTAGTCCAAAGCGAAGCCCAGGCTCCCATCAATTTGCGCGCCCACAAAGGCGTTGCCACGGTAGCCTTGGCGTTCGGCTTTCATGATGCGGTCGACGAGGGCTTTGGAAGATTGGGTGCTCACGCCTTCGATACGTCCGTAGGCGAGGATTTTTGAAAAGTTGTTGTACACGAGGTTTTGATTGGTGAGCAGCGCTTTGGCGATGGCGTCGTCAAAGGAGGCGAGTTCCCAGTTGTTCGGGTCGGCGAGGATTTGCCTGGGCAGGCCCTTCACGTAAACGATGTTATCGAGGTTCGAGTTGTAGAGATTAGTGAGCACGGAGCTTTGCGAACGCGTGCAGCCTGCGAGGTTCATGGCGGGGTCGTAAGCGCGGCAGAAACATTTTAGGATTTGCGCTCGGGCGTGCTCGGCGTCGGCGAGGCTGATGTAATCGCGCATCGCCACGTTGATGCCGCAGACGTGATCGTCGGGCACGCGGCGAGCTGCGGCGTAGTGTTCGGCGATGGCGCGCGAGGGTGGGTAGTTGTTGTTGTAAATCACCACGGCATGGGTGGCCGCAGGAATTTGCGTGACGGGGGTGGGGTCTGGCTCTTCGCCCGGGTCTTCGCCGGGGTCCGTGTCCGGATCTTCATCGGGATCAGTGCCGGGGTCAGGATCGGTATTGGGATTTTCATTGGGGTCACCCGGAGGGTCTTCCGTGCCGGGCGGCGGAACTAGGGTGCCGCCCATCGGGGTCGTCACGGATTCCACCAAGCAGCCCGCGAGCGAAATCATCATCGCCATGGTGAGCAGAGCCTGTGCTGGACGCCAAAGATTCACTAACGGATCCCCTTCGTACTTATATGGTAACGATATGGGCCCACCGAGCCTCGCCAGTTTTTCGTTAAGATGGCGTGAATATTTAGGCGATTCAACAGCCTGGAGCGCTGGGGCTTTGGCTAAGTCTCTGGATTTGGGCCGAGCGCGGCGAGGATACGATCGCAGTCGAGGTTGCGCTCGCGGCCCATGTCTAGGGCAGTCTCAAAAACCGCGCGATGCTCCTCTTGGCGGCGAAAATGGTTGAGGTAACCACGAATGGCGTGGGTGTCGCGACCTTCATGCACGAGTTCCATCATCCACTCCAGGGCGAGCGCATCGGTCTTGAGGCGCGAGGGCGTTCGCAAATAGGCGCTCACCAAAAATTGTATGGTGGCATCTGAAAGGTCGCTTTGACGGATCGAAGAGAAGAGCGCGAGCGGTTCGAATTCAAAAAGCTCCTTCAGTTTGGTGTCGATCTTGGCGACGGCTTCGGCAGTGCCGGGGCGGTTGAAGTAGCTGTGATTCACGAGGTGATTCAGGGCGATCACTCGGTAATCGCGATTCGCTAGGAAAAGGCCCGCGTAAAACTTTGGTGACAAGGATTCGCGCACGAGGCTCATCACAAAAAGAATGCGATTTTCGAAGCGACTCAGGAGCAGTTCCAAATTGCTCGGGCTGGCGTGGTTTAGCAGATCGATCACGGCCCAGTGCGAAGTTGCAAAGAAACGGTGATCCTGACGTCCAAAAACTCCGTGCGCATCGGTGTCGCAGGCGTTCCAAACGTCAGAGAATTTTTGGATGATATCGGCATCCACGCTGCGAGCTTGTGCAAAGAGCTGTCGCACGGCGTGGTAGCTTCGGGTGAGCCCCGTGGTGTCGTTGGTGTGCATGTCGAGTGTGCGGCGTGATTGCAGGTTCTGGCGCAAATAGAGTCCCAAAAAGTTTTGCGGCCTCATCTGATGCTTTTCGATGCGTACCATATCGGGCCATTCCCTGGGGCCGATCACACGGTGGTAGAGCTCGTCAAAATTTTGCGGCGCGGGAGCGTCGAAGATGCGATGAGTGATCGAGGTGCGTCGCTGACCCACAGAGGGAACGATGTTGAGAATCCCCCAGCTGCCATTGGTGTAGGTGACGAGCAGAGGGATGCCTTCTCTTTCGGGCCAGGCCCAGTGCTTTTGCACGTGCTCGAGATCAAATAAGGCGTCCTTAATTGGCCAGCGGAGGTCCGAATTTTCGGCGGCCTTTTTATCGCTCATGCCCGAGCCCGAGGGGAGGGCGAGGATGCGCGCGATTTTGAGTCTCGACATCTCGGTGATGTCGTAGCTCATGGGGATGGAGCGCGCGGCGCGCAGCAAAAGCAAATTGTCGACGAGCAGAGGGGAGTCTTCGACGGTGTTCAGGGTGATCTTTTGCACGTCGCCATCTATGAGCTCGATACGAATTGCGGTGGCTTCGCGGCTGAGCACCACGACGCGGGTGCCGGGCTGGGCGCTGGCAGGATGTGGGGGGTCTCCGTCGGCCATTGCGACGCTCCAGCCAAGCACCGACCCCAAAAGCATCGCCCAAATCCGCATGCGCGGGTTTTTAATGGAAATGACCACACGCGTCAAGACACAGTTGCCCTGCTTTTGTATAAAATGAGTCCCAATAACTATGGCAAAAAAGCGGTACACAACGATTGGGTGGCGTGAGTGGGTGTTCTTGCCTCGTTTCTCGCCGTTAAAAATCAACGCCAAGATCGACACCGGGGCTTCAACCTCGGCCATTCACGCCGAAGACATTAGTTTCTTTGTGCGCAAGGGTGTGAAAATGGTGAGGTTTCGCGTGTTTCCGCATCAGCGCAGCCGCGATGACGGTGCCTGGGTTGAGGCCGAATACCTTGAGCGCCGTAAGGTGCGCTCTTCGGTGGGCCACGAAACATTAAGGCCTGTTGTGAAGACCGAAATTACGGTAGGAGAACAACAATTCGAAATCGAGATCACTCTCGTGAACCGCGAGATGATGGGCTTTCGGATGTTGATTGGCCGCGCGGCCCTCAAAGGACGTTTCGTGGTGAACCCCGGGGTTTCGTACCTCGAATCGAAAGCTCTTAACCGCCGGCCCAAAAAAAGAAGAAGCCGCTAAAAAAACGAAAAGACGATCTAGCATATGAAAATCGGAATCCTATCGACCAATGCTCGCCTTTATTCCACCGCACGCCTCGTAGAGGCCGCCATCGAGCGTGGTCACGAAGTCGAAGTCATCAACACGCTCAAGTGCTACATGGACATCACTTCGCAAAAGCCGATGGTGCTCTACAAAAAGCGCCGCCTCGATGATTTCGATGCTGTGATTCCGCGCATTGGTGCTTCGATCACCTTCTATGGTTTGGCGATGCTTCGCCAGTTTGAGATGATGGGCGTTTTTCCGCTCAACGAATCCGTAGCGATCGGTCGCTCGCGCGACAAGCTGCGCGCGTTGCAGCTGCTCTCGCGCAAGGGCCTGGGCATGCCGCGCACCAGCTTTGCACACTCCACGCATATGACCGAAGAGCTCATCGACCTGGTGGGCGGCGCACCTCTGGTGTTGAAACTCCTCGAGGGCACGCAAGGCAAGGGCGTGGTGCTCGCCGAAACCAAAAAAGCGGCGGAATCTGTGATCGACGCCTTTCGTGAAATGGAAGCGAACTTCCTGGTGCAAGAATTTGTCACCGAAGCGCGCGGCGAAGACATCCGCTGCTTCGTGATTGGCGACAAGGTGGTGGCCTCGATGATCCGCAGGGCCAAGGAGGGCGAATTCCGCTCGAACCTTCACCGCGGCGGCACCGCCGAGTCCGTGAAGATCACTCCCACCGAGCGCGAGACGGCCGTGAAGGCCGCCAAGATCCTCGGGCTCAACGTTGCGGGCGTGGATCTCCTGCGCTCTAAAGACGGCCCCAAGATCATGGAAGTGAACTCGTCGCCGGGTTTGCAGGGCATTGAAACCTCCACCGGCAAAGACGTCGCCGCCAAGATCATCGAGTTCATCGAAAAGAACCTCGTCAAAGGCGAGCAGGCCACCAAGACCAAGAACAAAGGCTAAGCGCGATTTAGCGCTCGAGGCGCATGGGCTTAAACGTATCCTGGAAATCTACCACTTGGTTGATCGAGCCGCCGTTCAGCGTGCGCACGTGCACCAGGGTCTTACCCTTGAGGTCGCTTGAGAGCTCCACCTGTTTGAGCTGAGAGACGGCCTTGGTGTTCTCGAGCTCGTCGCAGCCTTCAACTTTGGTCATGATCGGCAGGATCGTAACGACGTTCTTGGATTCGTAGCGCACGTCGACCTTGGAGATTTCGTAGCAGGCGTTGGGTGTGACGGCTTGAATCTCAAAAGTGCGCGCTCCTTTTTGCACGATGCCGTAGACCGAGGCGTAAACAAAATCATCGCGCGTTTGCAGATCGGCTTCTGCGATAGGGATTTCGGTGTTGATCACGTCGTTGACGATGATCGGATATTTAGAGGCTTCAAGCGTGCCCAGTGGCACGACTTGCAAGAAAGGGATGTTCATCGTCAGGCAATAATCGCTCTTGATGTGATAAGCGCTGACTTTGATGAAGATGTTTTTTTCGACTTCGTTAAAACCGTGTGTGGTTTTGCCCATCTTGTAGCAAGAGTTCGGAAAGGTGCCCGAGATCACGACTTCGGCGTTGTCGTTGGAGTCAAAGCCCATCGGAATGAAAACGTTCTCGATCGGTGCGTTGATTTCTTGCGCGAGAGTTTCAAAAGTTTTCTGCCGGAATTGCGCGTGGGCGATGGTGGAGGTGGCGCCGAGCACGGCGAGGCTAAAAATGGCGAGTTGTGGTTTCATGGAATTCCCCTTCCCTAAAAATGTTGGTCTTAAGGTAGCAGGGATGGGGGAGGTGTCTACCCGGGCGGGAATCTTTGCGGAAACGTTACGATTCCCGGGGTTCATTCATAACTCATTGAATTATAAGGATTTTTTGTGCACAAAATTTTTCGTGCACGTGCTCCCAGGTCATAAAAAAGCTTTCTTCGGGGGTGAAGGTCAAGAAACTCATTGAGATTGCATCAAAACCCAAGGGGTGGCTGAAGTCATTTTTGAGATGAGAGCCCTGCACTGATGAAACAAAACTCCAGAGTTTTCTGAAACCCAGATGTTTTTTTGGGTCGCAAGACGGTCCAACTTCGCGGAAATTTCTGCGTTCAAATTGGGAAAAGGATAATACAAATAAAACCAATCGCCGTCGCTAAAATTCACGTCCCGCACGTCGCTGTGAATCACTTGCAAATTGTTTAGTCCGAGGGCATCGATAGATCTCCGAAGGGAATCGCAGCGTTCTTCGACAAGCTCAACACCCTTCATGGTGGAGTCTGGGTGGAGAATGGCCGCAATTAAAATCATCCTACCGTGACCGGCCCCCAAGTCGTAGAGAGTTTGATGGGGCCCCAAGTCCAAAACGCGAAGGTGTTCTCGGAGCATATAAACGGTGCTCGACGGAAAGCTCGAGCGATTTTGATAATGCCAGATCGTGTGTTCGGACGAGTAGAGAGAATCATTCACTTTGTGCTCAACGAAAACGTCGATTCCAAGCGTGAGATCCAAAACAAACTCAAAGGGGATCTGTGACGTGAGATCCTCACTCCCAAGAAAACTAAAGTTCTTGATGGGGAGTGGATGGCTAGGCACTTTGATTTCATTTTTTACGAAGGCGTTGAGATAGCCTCTGAGCCATTCTCGATAAGCAGCATCCTGAATACGGGTTCTTATTTGCTCGAGTCTTTGGTCGGCCTCAGTTTTTAGTTGCGCTATCGTGGCAAGATCTGGTTTGGCGAAGCCGTATTTGTCGCGGATCGATATTTCTATGTGAAACATTGTATTAATGTCACGGACCATTTCGGGAGATATGGCAGACAAGCGAGTTAAGAGGTCGTGGCTCAAATGATCTTGTGCGTACAGCGGGGGTATGGACAGCCCTAAATTTAAAACAAAAAAGAGAGCTAAGAAAAATCGATTGAGCCTATTCATTCTGGTTGTGTGCTGAATAGCGCTAATGCACGGTATTAATTTTGTAAAAAGAAATCAGACAGGTCGTCACGAGTCCTGGGGCTTGCCGCGTAACTCCTTAAAAAACAAAAGTCTTTTTTGGACTTCCTTTTCGAAACCGAGCTCGCCCGGATCATAAAAAAGCTTTCTTCGGCTCTCGTCGGGCCAGCTTTGTGATGGACCCACGTGGTGTTTGAAGTCGTGATCGTATTGGTACTCTTTGCCGTAACCTTCGTTTTTCATGAGCTTCGTGGGCGCGTTGCGCAGACGTAGCGGCACGGAGAGCCCGGGGTGAGATTCGGCGTAGCGTTTGGCTTCGCCGATCGCGTTGTAGACGGCGTTCGATTTGGGCGCGCACGCGAGGTACACGGTGGCCTGCGCGAGCGCGACGTCGCATTCGGGGTAGCCCAAGAAGTTTACGGCCTCCACGCAGACCTGCGCCTGCACGCAGGCCTGCGGATCGGCGAGACCGATGTCTTCGTAGGCCGCGCGCAAGAGGCGACGCGCAATGAACTTAGGGTCCTCGCCGCCCACGATGAGGCGTGCGAGCCACAAGAGCGACGCATCGGGATCGGAATTGCGAATGGATTTGTGCAGCGCCGAGATCACGTTGTAGTGAGACTCGCCGGCTTTGTCGTGTTTGATGGACGAGCGCAGGGCGTACTTCTTAGCGGCCGCAAGATCGACCGTCTCCATCTGCTTGGGCGCCGAGGCCACGGCGCTCTCGAGCATCGATAGGGCTGAGCGCACGTCGCCACCGGCGGAGTTTGCGATCCAGGCGAGCGCTTCTTCGGAAATTTTCTCCGGACTCTGCCCGAGGCCTTTTTCTTGGTCCACCAGCGCTTCGCGTAGCAGTGTGAGCACCTCTTCGTCGGGCACCGCATTCAGCACAATCACGCGCGCGCGTGAGAGTAGGGCGGCATTCAATTCAAAGCTTGGGTTTTCGGTGGTGGCGCCGAGCAAGATCACCGCACCGCTTTCGAGCGCGTGCAAGTAGACGTCCTGCTGGTTTTTATTGAAGCGATGAATCTCATCGACAAAGAGCAGACTACGCTCGTTGCGATTTTCAAAACGGAACTCCGCTTCGCCAAGAATTTTGCGCGCGTCGGCGCTCGAGGTGTTGATGGCGGAAACCATTTTGAAGGGCAGCCCCAGCTGCTCGGCGATGATCTTGGCGATGGTGGTTTTCCCACACCCCGGCGGCCCCCAGAAGACCAGCGAGGGAAGAGCGGCTGGATTTTGAGAGGCGTTATCAATAAGGCGTGTGAGCGTGCCCTCCGGCCCTAAAATATCGGGATGTCCGAGCACTTGCGATAAGCTGCGTGGACGCATGCGTTCGGCTAGCGGTGCGGCGGACTTTTCCATAGGGACTTTCTAACGGCATCTCGGCCCACAATTCAATCAAACTAATGACACCTTGACCTAGATTTTTGCGGAGAGATAATGAAGTTCACCATGATGAAAATCTTCAGCTTAGTTACCACCCTCGTCACCACTAGCGTTCTTTCTGTTGCGGCTCACGCCGCTGTCATCGAGCCTTCGGCCGCCATGGGCAAGGGCGTCTTCAACAAGCCCGAAGTCGCCAACACTTGTGCCAACTGCCACGGCATCACGGGCGAAGGTGGCACCGTAAAAACGGCCGCCAAGCTGACCATGCCCAAAACTTGGAAGATCTACAAAATTCTCGGTGGCGATGCCGCGTTTGCCAAAGACAAAGCGGATTTCCTCAAAAAAATGCAAGCCGCCACAGAACACCTCATCATCCGTAGCGCGGTGGCTCACAACGTGACTTTCAAGCAAGCCAATCCCTGGTTTGATGTTGCTAAGGGCGGCGGTGCTTACGATTCGCAAATGCTCGGTCTGACGGCGGCTCCCGCCAAGGCTTGGCTCAAGAAGCAAGAATCTAAGGGCGTCACGGCGCCAATCGCGGCCACCTCGGCATATTTATACGTTCAGACTTTAGACAAACAAGGCGTCTTCAAATAGATATTAACTTAAGATGTTTTCGCGAGTCTTGAACAAGTCCACTCTTCTCGTAATGGCCGCCGTGAGCTTTTCGGCCGCGGCGTTCTCTCCGGCGGACCTCAAAAAGAAATTTGATGCGGAGCCGGCCGTGATGCTCAAAGCGGGCGACAGCCTCTATCACCAAAACGGCGCCAACGCGTGCATCTACTGCCATGGCACAGCCACTCAGGCGGGCAAAGTGGCCGCGGCCGCCAAGCTCCACCTGCCCAAGACCTGGAAGATCTACAAGATCCTCGGCGGCGACGGCGCCTACGCCAAAGACAAAGCCGGTTTCCTCAAGAAAATGCACGACGCCACGGTACACCTCATCGCCAAAGGCGCGGTTTCGCACAACGTCTCCTACAAGGAGCCGTGGTTTGACGTCGCCAAGGGCGGCGGCGCTTACGACTCGCAAATGGTCGGCGTCGGTGGCCCTCCGTCGAAATCGTGGATCAAGAAATACGAAAAAGCTCGCGGCATGACGTCCGACCTCGCAGCTGAAGCTGTCTACGATTACATCAAGACGATGGATACGCAGAAGCTGTTTTAAGCTCCTGGGGACTTCGTAAATACACCACGCCAACCGAAACCCAGATCCCATTCACGTTCTGCTGTTGCCAATCCCCCACAAACCCAAAGCAGACTCTAGTAAAAGGCACGGACACACTTCTGAGACGCAGCGAGTCTCAGAAGTGTGTCCGTGCCTTTTACGTGCCTTTTATACCAGGGGGATTTGTTCGGACTCGTCACCGGCGGCGGGAGTTTTGATCTCGAGCACCACTTCTTCGCGCACGATGCGGCGAGCGAAAGTGTTGAAAACAAAAAACTCGTTTTTGGGGTAGACCGCTTTCAGCTCGCGCATCGCCTCGACGATGAGGGCGATGTTCTTGGGGTCGTCGTCCGACATGCCAAAGCGGTGGTGTTCGTTTTGACCGTAGCACTCAAAGGCGTCCTGCACGGCCACCTTGATGGCTATCTTTTTGAGTTCGGCGATGGAAAGTTTGCTCTCGCTGTCGCCGAGGTACGCGCGCGTGGGTTCGTGTGAGACAGGATAGATGCTGAGGTAATTGGGCGAGACCGCGAGGTCGCGCGACTGCACGAGCAGGTTCACTGCGCGGCGGATGGTGTGCGGGTGGTGGCCGCGGGCCGTGATGATGGAGATCGAACGGTTGTTTTTGACCGCTTTGTAAAAGAAATCCCAGGAGGGGCCGCGCCACTCCAAAAAGGGGTTTTTGAGAGCGGTGAGCATGTCCTCGACGAGCGGCTGTTCGCGGCCTTCGAGCATCTCGCGGGGGTGCTCGCGAAAGTTGCGGTACGAACCCATGGGGTTGTCGCGCAGTTCAAAACGTTCCCACGGGGAGCCTGGCTCGCCGAGCTTTGTGTGAATGGCGGCGTACTCTTCGGTGGAGACCTCAAACTCTTCGTGCGTCTGGCGATCAAAGAGCACGATCTTGGTGGGCAGATGCACCACGTTGTCGTCAAAATCAAAAAAGTAAAAGGAGCGACCGCCCTGTTCAAAATTGCGGTCGCGCTCGATCTGAGGATCTTCGTCGAAAAACGGAATTTGGCCCGAGGTCTTAATTTCCATGCGAGTGCTCGTGTTGACAACAATCTGGGATGTCCGAGCTGCGCTTAGGGTGGTGAGTTTTCCAAATGAGAACCAGTTGTAGGGTGGCGAGCGCGGAGAGGGCGATGGCCAGGAATCCGTGGATGTGCAGGCCGAGACCCGCGAGGCCGATGCCAGCAAAGAGTGCGAGGAGCATCCACTGGTAAGTGCGGGCGTGGATGCGCGAGAGGGTCAAAAATGAGGTCACGACCGAGATGCCGAGCACGATCATCTCGATGAATTCGGAGTGGGGGAGCATCTTAAGCAGGGCCGGGCTCAGCACGGCAATCACCGCAGTTCCAAAGCAGTGCACGGCGCAGAGGGCCGAGGTGCAGGTGCCCGCCCACGAGACAAAGCGTTGGACGCGCGTAGGCGATTTGATGGCTTTGATTTCGAGACCAATGCTTTCGATTTGTGGTTTCATGAACTCCCTACCTTTTGACCCCTAGCTTTATAGCCGAAACGGGGGGTAAAAAACCACCAAAATCGCGGCCTCGGCCGGGGAGCTGTGCTAGAAAGGGCTACGTTATGGCTAGCAAATACGCTTCAAGTCCTTCCCTCCTACATCCTTACACCGGCCCCCAGGGTTCGGTGGACTTTTCGGTCGCGCAAAAAGCCGACTATGTGCCCGCAATCAAAGAGGGGATTGAGAACGCCAAGGCCAAGGTCGAGGCGATGATCGCCCAGAGCGGCGAGCCGAACTTTGCCAATACGATTTTGGCGCTCGAGCAGGCCTCCGAGGAACTCGAGGCCGCTCAGACCATTTTCCACACCCTGATGGGCACCGAGGCTGATGAGGATTTCCACAAAATCGCGCAGGAGCTGGCGCCCATCGAGTCCAAGTTCAGCACCGACATGATGCTCGACGAGCGCATCTTTGCGCGCGTGAAAAAGGTTTACGACGGCCGCAAAAACGAAAAGCTCAGCGTGGAGCAGCTGATGCTCCTCGACAAAACTTACAAGGGCTTTGTGCGCAACGGCGTGGCGCTGGGTAACGCGCAAAAAGATGAGCTGCGCAAAATCAACGAAGAGCTGTCGCTGCTGGGCGCTAAGTTTGCTGAGAACGCCCTCAAGGCCACCAACGCTTTTGAACTGCACATCACCGACGGCGAAGACCTCAAGGGCCTACCTGAGTCGGCGCTCGAAGCTGCGTCTGAAACCGCCAAGGAGCGCGGCAAAGATGGCTACGTGATCACGCTGCAGATGCCAAGCTACATTCCCTTTCTCACCTACTGTGAGAACCGCGTGCTTCGCGAAAAGGTATGGCGTGCGGCTTCGACCCGCGCCGGGGCCGGAGACTTTGATAACCGTCCGATCCTCAAGCGCATTGCGGTGCTTCGTCACCAGCGCGCCAAACTCCTCGGCTATCCTTCGCACTCGAGCTTCGTACTGGAGCTGCGCATGGCCAAAGACCCTCAGGCGGTCTTCACCTTTCTCGAGCGCATCTTGCAGGCTGCCAAGCCCCGCGCGCTCGAAGAACTGCAAGAGCTCAAAGACTTTGCGAGGCGCCACGGTCTGGCGGGCGATCTCAAGCCTTGGGATACGGCCTTCTATTCCGAAAAACTCAAACAAGAAAAATACCAGCTCGACGATGAGATGCTGCGCCCTTATTTCAAACTCGAGAACGTGATCGACGGCGTTTTTGAACACGCGCGTCGCCTTTACGGTTTGAAATTTGTTCCGCGCACCGACGTTCCCGTCTACCACCCCGAAGTGAAGGCCTACGAGGTGCGCCGTGAGGCCACAGACGAATTCGTTTCGCTCTTTTACGCCGACTTCCACCCGCGTGCCACCAAGCGCGGCGGCGCCTGGATGACTTCGTTTCGCGAGCAGGGCCTTTACGACGGCAAAGTGCAGCGTCCGCTGATCGCGATCGTTTGCAACTTTACCAAGTCCACGCCCACCAAGCCTTCGCTTCTTTCCTTTGACGAAGTGCTCACCATGTTCCACGAATTCGGCCACGCGCTGCATGGCATGCTCTCGATGTGCCAGTACCGCAGCGTTTCGGGCACCAACGTGTATTGGGACTTTGTGGAACTCCCTTCACAGATTTTTGAGAACTGGGTTTACGAAAAAGAATCGCTCGACCTCTTTGCCAAACATTACGAGACAGGTGAGCTCATTCCGCAGGAGTACATCGATCGCATTCGTGAGTCGGCTCGTTTTCAGAGCGCGATGGCCTGCGTACGTCAGGTTTCGCTAGGGACGCTCGACATGGCTTGGCACACGCAGGATGTGGACACCGTGGCCGACGTCGAAGAGTTCGAAACCAAGGCTACAGCCGAAGCGCAGCTCATGCCGCGCGAACCCGGCACGCTCACGAGCACCGCGTTTTCGCACATCTTCGCCGGCGGTTACTCGTCGGGTTATTACAGCTACAAGTGGGCCGAAGTGCTCGACGCCGACGCCTTTGAATTTTTCAAAGAGCGTGGCATTTTCAACGCCGACGTCGCCAAGCTTTTCCGTGAGAACGTGCTCGAGCGCGGTGGTACCGAAGATCCGATGGAGCTCTACAAAAAATTCCGAGGTCGCGAGCCCGATCCGAAAGCACTGCTGCGCCGGGATGGGTTGGTATAACTCATGAGCGAAACGGAAGTTTTATCGCTCGATGCAGAGGTGCGCCGCGAGGTCGCCCGCCGCAGGACTTTTGCGATCATCTCGCACCCTGACTCTGGTAAAACAACGCTTACCGAGAAATTGCTTTTGTATAGCGGCGCTATTCGTGAAGCGGGTGAAGTCAAAGCCAAGGCCAATCGCAAAAAGACCGTCTCGGACTGGATGGAACTCGAACAGCAACGCGGCATCTCGGTGTCCTCATCGGTGCTACAGCTCGATTACGAAGAGCTGCGCATCAACCTGCTCGATACTCCGGGCCACAAGGACTTCTCCGAAGACACCTACCGCACACTCATGGCCGCCGACCTGGCGCTCATGTTGATGGACGCCGCTAAGGGCGTCGAGGTGCAAACACGCAAGCTTTTTGAAGTTTGCAAAATGCGTGGCCTGCCCGTGATGAGCTTCTTCAACAAGATGGACCGTGACGGTCGCGATCCCTTTGAGCTTCTGCAAGAAGTCGAAGCCGAGCTCGGCATCACCGCAATTCCTGTGACCTGGCCTATTGGCGCCGGCTCTCGCTTTCGCGGTGTCTACCACCGCCTCGACAAGGTCTTTCACTTTTTTGAAGCCAACGCCAAGCCTGGCCAAGTGGCGCTGCAAGAATCGCTCAACTGCACCGCAGACGATCCCGAACTGCTGAACTACATCGAACCCGAAGAGCAAGAAAAGCTTGTCGAAGATGTGGAACTTCTCGACGGGGTTTTTGGCGATATCACCAAAGAAGAATTCATCTCGGGCAAGGTTTCGCCTACGCTCTACGGTTCGGCGCGCACGAACTTCGGCGTGCCCATCTTCCTCGATCTCTTCCGCCGCATGGCGCCTGCACCTCAAGAAAAAGATGCCATGCCCAAGCCTGTCTTCCCCGATGAGCCCCGCTTTTCGGCCTTCGTGTTTAAGATTCAGGCCAACATGGACAAGGCGCACCGAGACCGAATGGCGTTCTTGCGCATCTGCTCGGGCAAATTCGAACGCGACATGGATGTCTCGCACGCGCGCCTCGGCAAAAAAATCCGCCTCACGCACTCCAAGGCCTTTCTCGCCCAAGATCGTTCCACCGTGGACGAAGCTTACGCGGGCGACATCGTGGGCATTCACGATCCCGGCCACTTCAAAATTGGCGACACGCTCTACACGGGCGATAAGGTCGAATTCCGCGGCATTCCGCAATTCTCGCCCGAATGTTTTGCCAAGATCGAACTGCGCGACCCACTCAAACGCAAACAGCTGCAAAAGGGCATCGAGCAGCTCTGCGAAGAGGGCCTTGTGCAACTTTTCGTCGACCCGCGGATCGGTATGCAAGATCCGGTGCTCGGTGTGGTCGGGGTGCTGCAATTCGATGTGATGATTTTCCGTCTTAAGGATGAGTATGGAGTGGAGGCGCGCCTTGCGCGTTTGCCTTATTCGCTCGCGCGTTGGGTGAGATCTACCGATGCGAACGAAAACCCCATGCAGATGGACCTGCGCGTGCCGGTACTGCTTGATGCCGATCAGCATCCGGTGGCGTTCTTCAAATCCGAGTGGGAAATCAACTACACCAAACAAAACGCGCCCAAGACTCTCGAGTGGTTCGCGACGAGTTATGAAGCCCGCTGAGTGTCGTAGCCTCTGCCTCGACATCACCACATGGGTGCGCGGCCCGACAACCGCCGTCGGACTCTGCGCCCTGCGCATGACCGTGGAGATCGCCAAGCTCGCGTCGGAATTCTCTCTTGCCCTTGAAATCTTCTCTCGCGAAGCAATAACGCGCGAGCGGCGGCAAGCGCTGCTTCAAAAAATTCCAGACGGCGTGAAGCTCAGCTGGGCACCTCGCTGGCGCCGCTGGTGCGCCAAACACTCAGGTCAGATTTACGTGTCCTTTGATCATCGCTCAAGCCCGGTGCGTGGCTCGCGCCGCGTGATTGTGGTGCACGATGCCTGGACGCTAAGGCAAAACCCCTGGCAGAGCGAAACGTTTGCTCGCCGGCAGCGTCCCAAAATCCTCACGGCCATTGCCCAGGCGGATATGATTTTTTGCCCGTCAGAAGTCGTCGCCGAAGAGGTGCGCGTTTTTGGCCGCAAGGCCACCGCGCGTGTGCACGTGCTGCCCTGGGCTTCGATGATCGATGTCAGTGAAGCTCCCGAGCCCAAGTTCACCTCCCGCAATCTCGCCATGGTCGCGACTTTGGATCCGCGCAAGAACCATGCGCTTGCGCACCGACTTGCAACAGAGATGGGTCCCGAATGGCGCTGGGTTTTTGTGGGAGCCCCCGGCTTTCGCGCCGAAGACTCGCTTCGCTGCGTGAGCGATTTGCGCGAGCGAGGCTACCGCGTGCAGCAGCTCGCTCACCTGGCGGTGAGCGAAGTGGCCGCGATCTATCGCGAAGCCTTCGCGGTGCTGTGTCCCTCGTTTGAGGAAGGCTTTGGCCTGACCGTGCTCGAAGGACTCACGCTCGGCCGGCCCGTTTGGGCCTCGCGCACACGGACGCACCAGGAAGTGGGCGCCGAAGCGGTCAACTACTTTGATCCTCTAGGAAGCGATATCGAAACTCTCGCGCGTGACATCAAAGCGCTGTCCCAAAACGAATCGGAATACCGGGAGCGCATTGCGCGCGGACGTCGTCGCGCCGCGGACTTTGAATGGGGTCGCACCGCTCGTCGCTTTTTAGAGCTCGTGGGCTAGGGCGCGGTACGCGTTCTTCACGTAAGTCCACATCGACCAGTATGAAAGCAGCGTGGCTGTCCAAAGAAACATGTGACCGATGTCGGTGAGGTTCACGATTCCGATGTTTTCGTAATAAATGACAGCGCCAAGCCCCAGGAATTGGAGCACGGTTTTGAGTTTGCCCATTTGGCCGGCGGCGATGATCACGCCCATGCTCGAGGCCACGGCGCGAAGGCCTGTCACAAGAAACTCGCGTGCTACTAGGAGCGAGGCGAGCCAGGGGCTGAGCTGGCGCAAGGGGTCGGCTACCAAAAAGAAGAGCGTCACGCAAAGCATGATCTTGTCGGCCACAGGATCCATGAGCTTGCCGAATTTGCTTTCTTCTTTGTTCCGGCGGGCTAGATAACCGTCCAGAAAGTCCGTAAAGGCGGCCACCACGAGCACGGTGAGCGCTGCAAGGCGGTTCTCTTGTACCAGAAAAATGCCAAGGAGCGGCATAATGGCAATTCTAGATAGCGTAAGGCAGTTTGGGAGCGTGAGAAGCCGCTTTGGCATATGGTAAGTTATCTAACATGAAAAGGTATTCTCTGCACTGTGTTCTCGGATTGCTGTGTTTCTTCGTTGCGGGGTGTGCAGGGGGGCCGGTTGCGGCCAAGCGTGACACTTCGGCTAAGATCGTGCTGCTCTACGTCTCAGATTTGCATTCACAGATCGTGGAAGACCACGATGATCTCGGCGGCTACGCCCGTCTCGCACAGTACATCAAAAGCGAACGCGAAAACGCGGGTCCTCACACCGACGTTGTGGTGGTCATCGGCGGTGATCTTTTCGGCAAGGGTCGCGTGCCGTGCCGCGAAACCAATGACGCAGCTTGTGCTCCGCTCGTGAGCGCGCTCACCCCCGACGTGGTGAGCTTTGGCAACGGCGAATTGAAGTTTCCCAATCGCGAGCTCGCAAAACTCGCCGAAAAGACGGGTGGTACGTGGATTGGCACCAACGTGGCAAGCGTGCGCGGCGCGAAGTTCTGGAAAGCCTCGCACACCTACGTGGGCACCAAGAGCGGCGTCTCGCTCGCTTTTGTGTCGAACACCGTGTTTCCGGGGCCGGGCGAAGCGCGCGGAGGCTCGCAATTTGATTTTGCTCCCACCGAAACTTTCGATAGCGAATACCTCGCCGCAACAAAAAGCGGAGCTGCTCCGATTGTGATCGTGCACGACGACAAAAAAACTCTCGAAACGCTAGCGCCGCGTCTCTGCGCGCAGGCCGTGAAACCCCTGCTCGTGCTCAAAGCGCACGAACATCTCGAAGAACAAGGCAAAGTGGAATGTTTGAAATACGTGGAGGCCGGATCTTTCGGTCGCCAGGTGGCGCGTGTGGAAATTCGCAAGGGCGCTCCGAGCGTGGATAAGGTTGATCTTGTCAAAATGGACGCCAAGATTCCCGCTGATCCCGCTCTGCGCGAGCGCATCGCAGGCCTCTATAAGAGCGCCGGCCATCAGGCGCATCGCGTGCTCGTCAAACTCAACTCGGCTCGTGATCAGGATCACGTTGCGAAATTTTTGGCCCTCTCCTATCAAAAAACCTCCAAGGCCGACATCGCCATCGTCAACAGCGGCGCTGTGAAAGACGGCCTGCCTGCAGGTCAAATCGATTGGGAGATGCTGATGAACGTGATTCCCTACAACAATCAGCTCATGGGCCTGGATTGGTCGACTGCGGATCTCGAAAAGTCGCTCTGCCTTGCGGCTCGTCGCGAGAAAGACAGGCGCCTCGACAACGGCGCGGATCTTGTTTTCTTTGGGGCCGAGCTCAAGGACGCCGGCAAGGACAAGTGCCGACTCGTGGTGAACGGCGGCAAGAGGAATCCCAAAATCGTGGTCGATTCGTATATGGTGGCGCGCTCGGCACGCTGGCTCGGCAAAGAGCTCAAGGGCAAGACCTTTTCTTATGGTCTCGACACCGAGCGGGCGGTCGAATTGGGAGTGGAGCGCTATGGCGCCAAAGAGCTTTAAATCGTTTTCTAATTTGGCGATTTCGCTGGACGGCAAAATTGCCGACCCAGCTCATCCGTCCAAGATGCTCGGCACGGCGCTCGACCGCAAAACCATGCAGGTGATCCGAGCTCGGGCCGACGTGGTGGTTTTCGGCGCCTCGACGCTCAAGGCCTCACAAAAGCCCATCAAGAAAATCGTCAATGCCGTGATCTCGGCCTCGGGCGACCTGCCCTCTGATCTGCCGTTTTGGGACGACCCCAAGGTCATTCGTTTTGTTTTTACGACCGCGCGCGGTTACACCAAAGCGGTGGAATCCTCGCGGGGCCGGGCTTTTGTGGTGCTGGCGGGCCAAACGCAGATCGAACCAGAGAAGGTCTTCCAACGCCTCCTTGATTCGGGCCTGACACGGATTCTGGTGGAGGGCGGGGGCGAAACCCTGGCGCTTTTTTTGGGCGCCTCGCTCGTGCAGGAGATGCATGTGACCCTGACTCCGCGTCTTATCGGTGGGCGCAGCTCCCCGACGCTCGTGGGCGGGGACGGCGTGCTGAGCCCCTGGGGATCGCTCCAATTGTTCAAAACGAAGCGGGTGCGTGACGAGATTTACCTTCATTACCGAGTCAAAGGCGCTAAAACGAAGGTTTGACGGGGCGCAGAGAGCTGATTAAATTCCGTGCATGGCATCCGCAGAACTCACCGAAGTGATCGATCTTCCCATCCGCTCCCTTTTTGCGGCGATCACCGATTACGACAATTATCCAAAGTTTGTGACCGGCATGAAGTCGGTTGCGGTCAGCGGCGGCGGACAGAACAAAGTCGTCTCCTTTGACCTCGAAATGATGAAACGCTTTCAGTACTCAGTGAACATGCGTGAGTCCTTTGATGAGGCGAGTGGTCAGGCCGAAGTTTCTTGGTCGATCAAGGAGCCGGGACTCTTTAAGGTGAACAACGGCTGCTGGAAACTCAAATCCCTCGGCCCCGACAAAACCCAGGTCACCTATTCGCTCGACGTGGAGTTTTCGTTCGGTGTGCCCGGATTCATTCTCAACGGCCTGGTGAAGAAAAACATTCCGGCCAATATCAAAAGTTTTTCCCAGTGGGCTCGCAACAAGTAGCGGCCCCGGGTCTTTGAAGGAGCAATCAAGATGTCTACCAAACAACAAATCTCTTCTCCCAACGCCCCCGCCGCCATCGGTCCCTATTCGCAGGCCATTCGTGCGGGCTCGATGATCTTCTGCTCGGGCCAAATTCCGCTCGATCCGAAAACCATGCAAGTGGTGGGCAATGACGTGGCCACGCAAACGCGCCAAGTGCTGAAAAACATCAAGGCCGTGCTCGATGCCGCTGGTGCCAGAGCCGATCAGATCGTGAAGACCACCGTGTTCCTGAAGAACATGGGTGACTTCGCGGCTTTCAACGAAGTGTACCAAGGCTTCTTTAACGACGAGGGCGTGAGCGTGGCTCCAGCCCGTTCGACGGTCGAGGTCTCCGAGCTGCCCAAGAGCGTGCTCGTTGAGATCGAATCGATCGTCGCGTTTTAGGACGGCTCGAGGTCAGGGGAGCAGCGCGGTGCGGAGAACGATCGCTTTTTGGTTAAGCGGGGTCTTGGTGGGTGCGTTGCTCGTTCATTTTGTCTTTTTTACAGAACAATTCTTTCGTGCCTCTTCGGTAAACCTCGATCGCATCGAACGGGTGGATCTTATCGTGGTGCTCACCGGCGGTCGCGGCCGTTTGCGCGAAGGCGTTGCGCTCTTGCGCGCCGGCAAGGGCGAGCGGCTTCTCATCTCGGGCATGCAAGTTGGCACCTCTATTGAGAGCGTCTTTCAGGCAAACCAAATCGGCGAGCTGACCCCCGAACTGCGCGACCGCATTGTGCCGGGTATGACCTCGAGCTCGACTTTTGAGAACGCGCGCGAAACGCGCGGGGCGATCGAAAAGTACAACCCCAAATCGGTGCTCCTGATCACATCGAATTATCACCTGCCGCGCGCTCGGGAACTTTTGATGGACGAGTTGCAGCGCAACTATTCTGGTCGCTGGCCGCAGTTGCTCTTTTACGGCATCGAGAGTCCGAACTTTGGACCCGATTGGTATCAGAGCCCCAATTCCTGGGGTATCTATCTGTCGGAATATTTCAAATCGCTCTTTTCGCTTTAGCGATCTCCTTTGGAGGAGGGACGAGGGGCTTTGTCGGCATCAACCATTCTTTGTACCATGGCCCGGTCTTTGGCGATGGCGGCTTCCGTCTCTGCTAGCTGTTTGAGGTGCGTCTCCACATTGATCATGTCGTTGCGGAGAATGATGAAACGACGCATGTTGAGGGCATAACGATTGAACTGCTCAAAGTGCCGCGCGCTAAGCGCACGCGCGCCGGAGAGATGGGTCTCCGAGATCGCGTCGTTTTCTTTGCGAAGCTGATCGAGTGACTCATCGATCTGGAGCTCCGTGAGTGTGTTGAAATCCGTTTTGCTCAAGGACTCAAGGGCCACGGAGCGCTCTCCGCTTTCTAAACTTTGCCATTTCAGGGTAGCTCTCTGCAAGGCACTGATCTTGGCACCGAAAGCGCTTTCGGTCATGTGGGCAGGTTGGGTGGGATAGAGGGGCCCGAGCTCTAATACTGAGGCTAGAGTGTCCGTTGCGGCATCCGTGAGCACAGTTTGATCTTTGGTGCCGGGCAGCCAAAAATCGACAATCAGAGCAAAACGTTCGGGATTTTTTTGGAAGTCCTTGAGGGCCACGAGACTCGTGTTCCACTCTTGAAGCAACAAAATCTTGGCAAGGGATGTGGAACTGAGTCCCTCGGGAATCAACTTCAAGATCGCTTCTAGGGGCGGGTTCGAGAGCTCCCCCTCGCACGTTTGAAACCTTTCGCGGGCGGCGCGATGGGTTTCTTTCGTGTCCGCGATGGTTTTAAGGAGCTTGTTGTGAGCGACAATGATGTCTGCGAGTCGAGACTTGTTGCTGGCGATAGCAAAGGGAGAGATGGCGAGTGATGCCGTCAAGAGAGAGATGGTGATCAGGTGTTTCATATTTTCATTCCTCAGTTTCATTTTTCCCTAAGGGGGCCAAATCGCTCAAGACGATATTGATTTTTTAGCTCAGCGTCGCGAGCTTCCAACACTTGGAGATGCTTGTCCACGTTGGAGACTTCGTTTTTAAGAGATAAGTAAAGGCGCATGTTCAGAGCGTAGTGGTTAAAGCGCTCAAAGTATTGAGTGCTGAACTTTCGCGAGTTCTGGAGACTCTCTTTGGTGAAGCTTTTTTGAATTTCATTGTCGACGTCGGCGAGTAGCTCGCCAATTTTGTCTTTGTCCGTGTTGGCGAATTCAAGCGTAGCAAGCGGAGTTAAAGCTTTTGAAGACGCCATGGCTCCGGTGCCTAGCCATGCTCGAGTCAGTTTCTGGAGCGAAGTGATTTTGGCGCCCAACGCCGCTTCGCTCATCTTTTCTGGTTTGATGGGGAAAAGCGGAGCGAGTTCCAATATGGAAAACAGAGCATCTTCAGGGCTTATGGGTTCGGCGGTCTTGGTTTCTGTATTAATAAAGTCGACAAGGCTTTCGAAGGTTTCCTGGTTTTGAGACGCCACACTGAGCGCCTTTAAAGTAGAGTTCCATTCTTGAACTAACAAAACGTGGGAAAGCTCCGTGAGATTGGTTCCTTCGGGTAACTGTTTGAGAAACTCTTGGGCCGGAGGACGTTGAAGCTCGGATTCACACTGCTGGAGACGCTCTTTAGTAGTGCGGAAGCTTTCTTTGGTGGCATCGATGAGTTTTTGATTTTCGGCTTGGGCTGCCGCAATGATATCGAGCCGACGTTGGTGCTCCGAGCCTAGACTTATCGATGGTGCGAGCAAGACCGAGCAAAGGGCAATCATCAAAATGCGTTTCATATTCGTGGCTCCTTAGCGCTGTTCCAGCTTTTGTTCCCAGTATTCCCACTCGTAGTCGTAGAGCTCGAGTTCCAAACGTTCGGACATTTCATTGATTCGTTCCGCCCCCTGAGAGAGGTAGAGCTCAAAGTTTTGAACCTTTTCCGGTAGTGGCAACGCGGTGAAGTTGCCGCTGCGGGGAAACTTCACGAACCATTTGTGTCGATCCTTTTGTTCGGGCTCCCTACAAGTGTCGAAGGTTTTCTTTTTGGCCTCGAGTTCTTGGATCTTCAGGTCCGCGACTTTGATGGCGTTCGCACGTCGTGCCTCTTCTTTGGGACTTTCGACGGGGTCTTTATACTGATTGCTGCGGATATCGCGCACGGGATCGGCCATGTCGAGGTTCAGAATCTGAGATTTTTCTCGGTAGGCGCGGTTTAGTTCGTTGATGTACTCTTCTTCTTGCCAACATACGATGCGCACGTCGGGATCTTCCCAGCCCCTTACCATCTTAGGTAAGGCTTCGGTGGGTACTTGGTTTCTGGGCGTTTTGTCGTCGAAGAGACGCCGGTCTTCGTCATCGAAATCTTTGGCGGGAGACTCGAATCCCGAGAAAACGGCAATGAGTTTTTCGGGCCTCTCGGCGGCGTAGGCTTCGCGGTAAGTTGAGAGCAAGTCCACTGGACGCTCGAGTCGCTGGTCCCGTGGTGCGTGGTGGCCTTCCCAGAGACCCCACGAAATCAGATTGCTCGCGAGCAAGGGGTTTTCTTCTAAGATTGCGAGGGTGTCCTCGTAGTTTTTGCTGCCCAGAAGGCCGATGGCGGACGGAATTTGCAGCCGCTGGTAGTGGTACACTGCGAGACCGCGATTAAGGTTTTTCCAAAGTTCCGGGATCCACGCACCTCCGTTGAGCAGATTTTGCTGAGTGCGGGCGACGGCCAATAAATCGCGCAGGATTTTGAGTTCGCGGTAGACGTTTTTGTTAAAGCCGCTGGGCAATTTTGCGCTCACCTGGGTGCGGATCGACCCTTCGCTCACCACGTCTCCATTCATGTCGAGATTCGAGGAGAACATGGAGAGGAAAATCACCTTTCGAAAGATCGACTCGAGCGAAGCAGGTACAACAAGCTGTCGGAAATTCAAATCGCTTAGCCGGTCGGTGGAATAATCGATGGGCGACTCGTAACCGCTACGACGGAGTCGTTTGAGTTCCCAGTAGTCTCTCGTGGGGGCGGCGATGGTTGCGAGCTCTAGATTTTTGTAAAAGCCGTAACGATGGGCATAAGCCAGAATCGCGTCGAAATAGTTTTGCGCCCGTAGCTGATTTGAGAGCACGAAGCTCTCACGTTGTTCGCGCGTCAGTTGGTCGCGATGGACGTTCGCGCCGGCGACGAAGAAGGCATGGATGTGACCGGGATTTTCACCCAGAAGGAGGGTTTGGAGATTCTTGAGGCAGCTCACAAAATCCGAGCGCTCGTTGGCACTAAGTCCCGCTAGGTAAGTTTCTATAGTCGAAGGACCAAAAGTTTCGGGAGTGTTTGGATGTTTGGTCCATTCTTGGAAATCGGTTTCGAGTCCGTTGCAGTAACCAAAAACGTCTCGCTTGATCTCGTCGGTAACGAGGGCGCGGAGGTTAAGGCTTTCGTACTGGAGCGTAGCGTAAACCTTGGAGAGCGCGTCCATGACCTCAGCGTGGTTGCGATGCATCTCAACGCGAATCATGCGGATCTGCGTAAGGATTTCCTGCTGCATTTGAACAATTTGGTTGAGGATTTTGCCGGTATCGTTGCCCCCCCCTCGCGACAGCAGCGTGCCCACGATGCCGACCACTGCCAGGGCGATGTTGACGGGTGAGGGTGGGCAAAAGGCCATCACAACGCTGAGCGAGATGGAGAGCGCTTTGTTGAGGCCATCGGCAGTTTGGGGTTTGAGGCCAAGGCTAGAGGCGATGGCCACCATACCGGTGCCGATTTGGTAAGCGTCTCGAGCGTGCTTTTGGATTTGCTGGTATTCCTGACTCTTGAGATAGCCGTCACGTTCCGCTTTGAGTTCGTCTAAGCTGAGATCTGCCGGCAGGTTGATTTCTCCTTTGACCGCGAGTTCGTAGAATTTGTCGGGAGGTACAACCGCTCGTCCAATTTCAAATTCCATGCGGTTGTTTTTTCCGGAGGCGTACCATTTTTGGGTAGCGGAAACCCCGTTGGGTTTGGCATTGGCTTCGTCGCGAACTTTTTGGAGCCGCTTTTGCGCCAAATCTTTTTGAATCGTGGCGATGCCCGTCAGAGCTTCGGCAAGACCTTTCGCGCCCTGATCAAGTTTCGCGCTCTGCTCGGGGGAAGCTTTGGCTCTGGCCTTTTCGTAATCTTCGAGGTCGGCTTTGCGTTGCGCATTGCTGGCGCGTTCACGGATGGTTCGCAAGTCGGCTTCAATCACCTCTCGAGTGACTTGCTCTTCCTTTTCGTCGATATATTCTTCGTCCTCGTCGAGTTTTTTATTGCTTAGTCCAGTGACAGCGCTCACCGCCCAGCCCGCAATTTTGCTTGAGCCACCGGTCGCTATTGCAGCACCGCCGCTAACCAAGTTACGTACCCCAGATCTCAAGAATCTATTCGATTGCATCTGCTTTCCCAGGGTCTCGAAGGTTCTTTGTACGGTCTCGTCGGTCCCTGCCGGGTCTAGCACGAGGGGGCTACTGAGCAGTTCGCGATCCGAGGCGTTTCGAGCGGCATGGTATTCCCGAAAGAATTCTGGGTTGATCCGTTGCAATTCGCTGACGATGGGGAAGCCTTTGCAGCTGAGGTGGAGGGCGCAGTCGTGAGTGTTTCGAGCGGAGAGCACGCCTTCGCGGGCAAGCACTTCGGTCAAAGAGTCACTTCTGCGGGCCCCGATAAATGCCGGTTGATTTTGCGGGGGAGTCGCATAAGCAAAGAGAGCGCTGAAGGTGTAGAGGAGCGTGTATGAGGCCATGAACAGGCGTTTCATGCCTAGGCGGTTAGCGCTGCGCGTCTACCGGGTCAATCCACTTTGCTGCAAAGACTTGTTAATGAGGCGTTATGCCCGCAATCACAAACACTTAGCAAGCTTCTCGAGCAGCGCTTCGGGGCGGATAAATTCGAAGGTTGACGCTTCCTTGCAAGCCTCGCCCTTGCCGTTCACGAAGATCAGAGCCGGTAGGCTCAGCACGCCGTAGCGTTTGGCGATGGCTTCGTTGTCGACGTTGAGCACCGTGAGGTCCACTTTGACGAGAGAGGCTTTGCCTGAGTGAAAATGTTCCACGACGCGTGCATCGGTGAGCGTTTTGGCTTCGATCTCAAGACATGCCACACACCAGTCCGCGCGAAAATCGATGAGCATTGGAACGCCCGCAGGCGCATCGAAGATCGTGTAGGTTTTGATGAGGCTCGGCTTGGTGGCCACGCTTTCGGCTTCGCGCTGGAGCTGCAAATATTTAAAGCCCGGCACGAGGAAATACAGCGAAGAGCCGAGCAGCAGTAATGTGCCGAGGCGCTTGATCCAAGGCGTCCAGCGGCCAAAGGACGGCGACTTGTTCATCTTGAGAATCATCTGTGACATCACGAGAAAAGGAAAACTCATGCCGAGGCCAAAGGTGGCGAGATAGCCAAAGCCCAGAAGATACGCGTTGGCGTCTTTGGCGGCGATGATCGCCGAAGTCCAGCTGAGCACCGCGATGAGCACCGGCCCCACACAAGGGCTGGCGACGATGCCGAGCGTGGCGCCAAAGACAAGGCTCTGTGTTTTGGGGCCGAGGCGAGATCCCCCACCGCCGACCGCGTTGATGAGACGCGTGGGCAGGGTGAATTCAACGACGCCCGAAAACAAAATCGCCGAAGCAAAGAGTACCGAGCCCACGCCGATCAAAAACCACGGGCTCTGCGTGAGAGAACCAAAAACGGCGCCCGTGGCTGCGGTGATGAGTCCGAGCGCGGCGTAAGAGATGGTGATGCCGAGGCAGTAGAGCGCGCTGAGTGCGAGCGGGCTCGTGGACTTTTCGCTACCCCATCGCGAGAAGATGCCGATGGTGATGGGATACATCGGATACACGCAGGGCGTGAAGGCCGTGAGCACGCCGGCCAAAAAGAGAATCGCAAAGGCGAGCCATGAGCCGCCGAGCTGGTTTTTGACGAGCGATTCCAGGCGCGATTGCGAAAAGAAGCCTTCGTCGCTTTCGCGGCTGAGTGCGGGGGCCTTGGCGCTCAGATCGGCGCTGAGAATCAAATTCGCCGGAAAGAGGCACACGCTATCCGAGCAAGCCTGGAACGCGGCGATCACAGAGAGACCGTGCGCTTGGGCCTGTTTGGCGGCGGCGGCATTCTTAGGAGTGAGTTTTAATTTAAAGAGCGCTTGGCCCACGTAGCCGGGCACGAGACCCTTGGAGACGGGATCGAAAAACTTTGTAGGAACGGGGCGCTCGAGGACTTCGAGGTTCCAAAAGGTGGCCACGTCGTCGGGCATCCGAAAGCTGGTGCGAGCTTCGTAGAGGTGGAACTTGTTGAGCGTGCTGAGCACGACGTCCACGGTAAGCGAGCCGCTGACGCTCGCCTGGTCGAGGCTCCACTGCAAGTGGTTGGCGTTCAGATGAATTTCGGGACTGATGGCTTTTTGCACCGACACGGGCTGATCGGCAAAAACTTTGGGGGAGGAGAGGCCACCCGGGGCCGCGTTTTGCGCGAGGGCGGGGGAGAAAAGACCGAGGCCGACGGCGAGCGCTAAAGTCTTGAGCATGGCAGTATTCTAGCTTAAAGCCACCACATGGCCGAGAAACATTTGCGTAAAAGCGATGCCATTGTGATCGTTGGGGCCTCGCGCGGCATTGGGGAAAACCTGGCGCGCACCTTGGTAGAAGCGGGATACCGCAATTTGCACCTCGTGGCGCGGAGCCAAAAAAAACTAGAAGCGCTTCGCCGTGACCTCGAGCGCCACTCCGATGAGGTGAGCGTACGCGTTCACGTGCGCGACATGTGCATCGAAAAAGACCTCATGGCGCTCGTGCACGAACTGCAGAGCGAGAACGCTTTTCCGAGGCACTGGGTGCTCTCGGTGGGCGGCACCCCTAGCGGCAAGTTTTTGATCGAGCCTTTTGAATCCACTCCTTGGGAGCAAATCGTGAGCACGGTGGACCTTAACTTCATGGCGCCTATGCGTATCATGCACCAAGTGCTGCCCGAACTCATGCGTCCTAACTCCGACGGCGTCGTGGAACCCGCTTCCGTGATCGCGCTTTCGTCGCAGGCTGCGCACCACGCGCGTGGCGGTGCCAGCGTCTACGCCGCCGCCAAGCACGGTCTCTGGGGCCTGGTGCGTTCGGTGGCCGAAGAAGTGCGCGAGCTCGGCATTCGTCTCGCGGTGGTTGCGCCCGGCATGGTCGACACGGAGCTGCATCCTTCGCACCCCAAACTCGACCGCAGCAAAATGATTCCGGTCGAAGACGTTTCGCGTGCCATCTTATTTACCCTTGAATGTTCGGTAGCTTCGGCGCCCTTTGAGGTGCACATTCGTCCGCAACGTTCGCCCAAGTGATTGTCGCAAAGCCGTGACGTCAAAAGGCCGACATTCTCGCGGTCTCTGTCGTCACGTACACTTTGGGCATATGAAAAACATTTACGTAGCCCTCGTTGCGTTCTCGATATCAGCCGTCGCTCTAGCACAGTCGGGAAGCGACCCCAGCCCTTCGCGCTCCAGCGTGATCAAGGCGTCGCCCACTCAGCCCCACGTTCTGGATAGCGTGGTGGAGCAACGCGATCCCGCCAAATTGAATGTGAACCTGCATGAGCTGCAAACCATGTTCCGCTGCTTCAAAGATTTGATGAGAATTCAGGGGCAAGGTCGCATCGAACAATTTGCGATCGTCGTGCCTGATTCTCTGGTGGTTAAAGACGGTGAACTCACGGGCCGCGTCGTTCGACTTTGGCCAGCCAAAGAAGGCTACAGCCGACCGCGTTTGAGCTCGGACACTTTCGCGATCGCGGGTGAAGAAGATGGCCTCAAAAAACTTAGCGAAAAGCCCGCCGACGTGTTGAAGGCTCTGGGGCGCAAGCCCGGCAACTTTAAAAAACGTGATTTAGGCGTGGTGAGCTCCGCCGACGTCGAGGCGCTACGCATTTGGCTCCGTCAAGAGATCAAAGATGTGGGCGCGCGACGATCTGGCATTTGCCACGGATGGTCGGAGCAGTGGGACTAGTGCGCCCACGCGCTTTGCCAAAGTCTTTTACCAAAAGCCGGGCGGAACTTTTTTGTAGAGATCGCGGAAGTCTTCGAACTTGATGCACTCGACGTTCTTGCCCCGGCAATAATCAATGAACTTGTCGCACGCGGCGATCTGCTCGACGTGCCCCACAAAAGACTTGTCCGATGAGCCGTTGCCCACGGCGAGCACCTTGGCGCCGCCGTGGAGCTTTGAGAGCTCTTCGGCGTAAAGGCCCTTATGTAGCGGTGTTTTGCCGGTGGGATCGTTGTCCGGCATCAAGATCTTTTTCATCTGCTTGGTGTCGAATTCCCCGTCGTTACACATGATGCCCGCAATCGCGCTGCGCGCCCATTCGGAGACGTGGCTATTCAAAACTTCTTCGATATAGGGGCGGATGCCGCAGCTGGCGATGTAGACCGGAATCTTTTTAGCCGCACACTTTTCGAGAAACTCGTTCACTCCAGCGCGTAGCTCGCCCAGGCGGGCCGCTTCGCTGCGGAAATTGTCTTCGTTGCACGGAAAGTTGGTCCACATCATCAGCTGGTATTCTTTGAGCGTGATAGTGCCGGCGCGGTATTCGGATTGCAGTTTGCGAAACTGCTCGGACGCGAACACATCGCAGAGTTCGTTTCCGACATCTTTTTTGGTAAGGGTGCCGTCAAAATCGGTGACGACGATCCAGGGAGATTTATTGGCCGTCATTGCCGATGGCTTCTACGGGACACGAATCCATGGCTTCTTTGCAGAGCTCGATCTCTTCGGCGGATTCTGGCTGTTTGTAAACGTAGCTATAACCCTTTTGGGTTTGCTGTGTGAAGTTGTTGGGGGCCGTTTCACGGCACACGTCGCAATCGATGCAGTTGACGTCGACGTACCAAGCGCCTTTCACATTTTCGGGTTGTTTGGATCCTTTGTCAGCCATGGCAGAGCCTGCTTATAGCGTAGGGAAGGGGGCCTTGCCAGCTTAAACCGCGTCCTTATGAGAGGGGTCTTAAACCTCAGTTTTGCGAAAGCTTTCGATGAGCGTTGAGGCCTCGTCGAGGCGCTGGAGGTTGAGATTCATGCCGTAAAAAATGAAAGGAACGCCGAGCCAGGCCAACCCGAGCATCACGGTGGCAAGGGTGGGGTGCACCCAAGACGGAATGGCGCCAATGTGGTTCGCGCCGCCCAGAATGAAGGTAAAGACACCGCAAATGATGCCGAAGGTGGCAAAGGGAAAGGCGAAGCCCTTGAGCTTGTTGGCGCGTTTGTAGACGTCCCACACCTCAAAGGCGAGTTTCTTATTTTGCGTTACGAGGGCCTGGGACTGTTCTTTGATCCACAGCCCCGTGCCCACAAAGTAAAAGATCACGCCAAGGCAGGCAAAGAAGTGCAGCAGCACTGCGATGCCCGCCGTGGCCAGGTGTAGTTCGAAGGCCGTCCACGAGACTTTGACCGCCAAATCCCACTGGTAGTACGCGGCGATGTACGCCACGCTCAGCAGCACGTTGGTGATCAAAATCAAAATGCGGATCGAGCGTTCCACAGTGACCTAGTTGCTGCGGCGTTCGAAAACTTCGACGCTCTTCATCACGTCGCCCACTTTGATGCGGTCGATGAGATCGAGGCCTTTGGTGATCTTGCCGAAGACAGTGTGTTTGCCGTTGAGGTGAGGCTGGGGTTGCAGCACCACAAAGAACTGCGAACCGTTGGTGTTGGGGCCGGCGTTGGCCATCGAAAGCGAGCCACGCTGGTGCGTGAGTTTGTTCTGTTCGTCGTGGAATTTCCAGCCGGGGCCGCCGCTACCGGTGCCGGTAGGGTCGCCGCCTTGGGCTACGAAGTCCGCAATCACGCGGTGGAATTTGACGTTGTTGTAGAATCCGTTGCGCGCCAGGTGCAAGAAGTTCGACACGGTGTAGGGAGCGGCTTCGGCGTCGAAAAGGATTTCGAATTCTTTGCCGTCCTGGAGCACCATTTTGGCGGTGTATTCGTATCCGCCCTGCACGATCGGCTCGGGGAGTTTTTTGAGGTCTTTGAGGTTCGCTACGGTAGCTTCCATTTTGATGGCGTCTCCTTTGGTTTGGGGGGATTTCTTGGCGTTCTTTGCGCGTTCATCGATATATGCAGTCGGATCGATACTCAAGGTTTTTTCGAGATCGATGGCGACACTGGCAGGATTTGCCGTTTGGGACGATTTAACGACCACTTCATCGGGGGCCAGTGACTTGCCGAAGACCAAAATCACCGGTTCGGCGCCGTCAGCCTCGAGGCTCACGATGCGCTGAGGCTTGGTAAAGCCGAGACTGCGCTCTGTGGCCGTATCGTGAAACTTGTCGGCGCGCAGCTCTGTGAGGGTGCGCAGGGTGGTCTCGACGACTTCGGTTTTGGCGGCTGAGGTTTTGCCTTCGCCGCTCATGACGTTCCATTTTTTGGTTTTTTTCACCAGCTCCAGTGTGGGCTCGTCGGGAGTTGAGATCGTAATGCGCGTGATGGCTTTGGAGTCGAAAGTGGAGATCTTTTTGTCACGGAACTTGAAGAGGTCCACTTTGAAGTTGTCGATGAAGGTGGGGGCCACTTCGAAGGTCGAGGCCGAGGAGGCTTCGCTGAGCGACCACTTTTTCTCTTTGTTCTCGGTGTAGGTGGCCAGCGTCCACTTGCTCTCGTTGCCCGCGAGGTCCGTGGTGCGCAGGGTGGCCACAGGGTTGGCGACGCCAAATTTAGATTTTTCTTTTTCGTTGTCGCTCAGAAAGCTCTTGGCCGAAGTGGCGGCGAGACCGGCGACCCATTTGCTGATTTCGGCGTGGTCCAGGGTGATGGGATCTTTGCTAACAGCGCGCCAGGTTTTGGTTTCGGGATTCACCTCGAACTCGAGAGTCACTGGCGTGAGGCCTTCTTTGCGTGTGGCCGTGATGGTCATTTTGGCGAAGTTTTCGCTCTTAAGGCCGTTCAACATTTTTTTGTTGCGCAGGTCGATGGCCTTTTTGTCCACCGCAAAACGCAGCGAGCGGGATGTGGTAAAAATTCCCGGTTCGTCGGACCATTTGGCGTAGACCAGGTAATCCACCGGCGTGTCGTCACCCAGGAGCAACGTTTTGGGCTTCTGGCCCACCGGCATGTTCAGGGTAAATTTGGCCGGTGCGAGTCCGACTTGGGCGGCGTCCACGTTGTTCACTTCGCCTTCTTTTTTGGCGGCGAGGATCGAGGAGATCATGCCGTCGACGGAATTCTTGTCGGCGCGGTGTTTTTGACCGGCGGCATCGATGTGCCACTCTTCAGAGTTTTCGGCCGAACGCGTGAGTTGAAGAGCGCCATCGCTTGCTTCGATCGAGAGCGCGATGATGTTCTCGCGCTCGAGCGTTGGATACAGTAACTGAGCCTTGTCTTGATTCTCGTCACTTCTCTTTTTATGAGGTTTAATAATGAAAAACGTGACGAGAATTGCGGCGATAGCCGCTAAGAGAATCAGCGATGACGACTTCAACGGATGTTTTTTTGACATAAATTTAGGAATAATCCCAAATCATACGAAGTCAAATCAGGTAAAATGGGAAGTTGGGGGGATCGGCTCGTGACTCACGCAAGCAATGTTGCACTGCGGTATATGGCGGTGATGGTCTGCGGGCTATCTCTGGCCCACGCACGCGCCGAAGCCAAAATGCTCAATTTCGACGAAGGTCGCCTCGAACAGGGCCTCATGCCCGACGGATGCAACAACCCTTTTCGCGAAACCGCCAAGTTCATCGACTTTTACGAGACCTCGATCGTCACCATGGCCGCCGAACGCGGGGCTCGTGCCAAAGGGGTGGAGAGCCTCTTTGCCATCGACTCGCTCCGCGACCGCATCAACGAGATCTCCAACCGCAGTGGCGGTGAAGAGTCGGCCGTGGATCGTTTGATCGTCACCCAGCTCTGCCACTACGAAAAGATTGCCACGCAAAAGAACGTGGGCGCGGGCGCCAAGGCGCTGCAAATTTTTGCCAAAACACCTGAGTTGCACGATCACCTGGCCGCCATCGCGCCCAAGCTGCTCGGTGACACTGTGGCGCTCTACAAGGCTCAGCAGAGGGCCATGCGCGACACCAAGAACCAAGAAAATTTTGTGATCTCTCGGCAGAACGAAATTCGCCGAGCCAAAGATTTAGGAGAAGCCAAAGTTCGTCAGTTGATTGAATAGCCGCAAGCACGAGCTTTGTTTTCTTAGGGGGGAGGGAACATGAAAAGATGGTGGATCTTGAAGGATCGCCTGCGCCATGGTCCCTTCACGCACGCCGAGCTCGTGGAACACGTCAAAACGGGTCGCTTCACGCCCGATGATTTTGCCACAAGCGACGAATCCCCTGGTGTGCAGGGCCTCTCGCACCGTCCTCTGCGCGAAGTGTTGGGCGCCGACACCCCGCTCGTTCCTGCGCCCCTCTCGCATGCCAATCCCAATCGCCTGGCTCCCATTGCGGTCATCGACCGCCGCGACCACGCGATGCGCCCCGACGACGTCGATGCCATGCCGCAGATCCGCGACCTCATCGCCAAGATCGAAGCCATCGAACTGATCGATTCCACCGAGCGTGCCGCCGAACCGATCACGACCACAGGCCCCGTGCAGCACACCAAAACGCAGGACCTTTTTGACAGCGCGACCGAGATGTTCCGCCATTTCTTGCCGGTCTTTACGGTGCTGGCCGTGGCGCTCTTGATCTACGCATTTTGGAAAGAGGGCATGCCCACTGTCAGCGCGCCGAGCACCGAGGCCGTTGCCACGGAATCGCGCCAGCCCGCTGCCGGCACCAAAGCCCCGACTTCGCGCTCACCCCAGAGCGCTCCGCGTGTGAACGTTCCCAAGATGTCCGAACGCGCGATCTCGGGCTTTGAGCGTCGTCCGTCCGTGCCCGAAGTCGAACAACGCAATCTGAGCGAAGAGAATCACGCCGAAGACGAGGGGGTCGAACCCGAAGCTTCGCGCAACGCCGTGGTCAAAGAAGCCATGCCGGATCGCGGAATTGCGAGCCGTCGTGAGCGCATGCGCCAGCTGCGCAATGCCATGTCGCCGCCTCTTCCGGGCACAGGCGAAGAGTCGGTGCCTGGAGTGGCCCCCGACGTGAGCCCCGATCAAGAAAACTACGATGCTAGCCGCGACGTTAGCGGGGAAGAGAGCGAAGGCTATGAGGGCGAAGAAGAGCCGCCTTCGGTGGAAGAGGGCGAGCAGCGGGAGCCGGCTTCTGAGGACAACGAATCGGTCGACGCCCCCGCCGACGTGGAGTATCAAGAATAGCCATGTCGACGATCGTGGAATCTTCGGTCATTCAGGACAAAACGCTGCAGCTGTTTTTGGCCTTTTGTCGTGAACATCAGGTCTTTCGCGCCGGCGAGCGCGTTCTGGTGGCCGCTTCGGGCGGTCTGGACTCTACGGTGCTGGTGCACCTGCTCAGCCGCGCTGCCAAACTTTTGCACATCGAAATCGAAGTGGCGCACATCGATCACGCCCAGCGCGGACTCGCGTCGCGTCGTGAAGGCGCTTGGGTAGAGGTGCTCGCCGCCCGCTTGGGCCTGCGCATGCACCGTCATCAACTCAGTGTCGCCGAAGGCGCTTCGCACGCTGAGTTGCGCGAATCGCGCCGAACTTGGCTTCAGGAACTCGCCGCGGATCTCGGTGCGAGCAAGATCGCCACGGCTCATCACGCCGATGACAACGCAGAGACCTTTCTCATGCGCGCCATTTCGGGCTCGGGCCTTCAGGGCCTGCGAGCCATGGCTCCTGTGAAAGAAGCCTGGGCCAAGCCGCTACTATGGAGCACCAAGGAAGAGCTGCGCGATTACGCCAAACGCTACGGTCTCGCGTGGATCGAAGACCCTTCGAACCAGCGCACCGAATACCTGCGCAACAAGTTGCGCGCCGACGTGCTCGGATCGCTCGAGGCGACGCGCACCGGGGCGCTGCGTTCGCTCTCACGCACGGCATTGCGCCTCGAAGAAGAAGAGCGCGAGCTCGAAACATGGATTGAAGAACAACTCGCTACGCAGAGCCACGAAACCAGCGCGATGTCGTTGGGCTGGCTCGAGACTTGGCCTAAGGGCTTGCAGCGCCGCATCTTTCGCATTTGGCTGCAGAAACTTGGGATTATGGCCCAGCCGCGCCTTGTCGAGGACTTGCTTTTGGGCAAAGAGATCATACATTCTAGGGGCGTTTTTCTGAAGCGCTCGGCCATGTGGGTTTTTCAACCCGAAACCGCCTTTGGACACGCGTGGACAGCCGGAATGCCGGTGCCAATTGGCAACCGCATTTCGCTGGGCGATTCGATGGCGTGGTCTTTTTGCGTTAGCGCTCCCGAGCCCCTGAAGTCTTTCAAGCACATCATGTACCTTGTGCTCAAAGACCCTCGCAATGTGGTGGCCGGATCGCTGGTGCTGGGTTGGCGACGCTTGCCGAGGGAATTGGCCCTCGTCACGGCGGAGACCGCAAAGTCTGACGCAGTTTTTTCGGTTCTCGAAGCCGCAAAGATTCCCGCACCGTACCGCGCCTTTTGGCCAGTTCTCGTGGACGCTAGTCGCCACGAGTGTGCACTCGCGGTGGTGGGGCTCAAAGTGATCGGTGAATACGAATGGAATGGAGAGGGACCCGCACTGGTTATCCAGGCTTTCTTTGAAGAAGGTTTGGGCTCCTCGGAAGGAACATGATAGGGTAACGAGCGATGAAATCTAGTCTAAGAGCCATTTTTCTCTGGGTTGCGGTAATTGCGTTGGTGGTGTGGGTGGCCGGCACGGCGGACGTTGCGCCGAACAAATCAAAACAAATCAATTACGCCGAAGTCATCCGTACAGCGCGCGAGGGTAAGGTCGAATCTCTCACCCAGCGCGGCGACAGCAAAATTCTCGGCAAGTACAAGCCCGACTACAAAGACGGCGCTACTTTCGAGTCGCCGGGCAAGTTTCAAGACACGCACATTGCCGAACTCGACAAGCTCGGTTTGATCATCAATCAAGAAGAAGAACCGCGTCCGGGATTCCTGCAGACGGCTCTCCTCAGCTGGTTGCCGATCCTCGCGATTCTTTTTATTTTCTTTCTCTTCATGCGGCAGCTGCAGTCGGGCTCGAACAAGGCGATGAGCTTTGGTCAGTCGCGCGCACGCCAGTTCAATGAGAACCAATCGAAGATCAAATTCACCGACGTCGCAGGTTGCGATGAGGCCAAAGAAGAGCTCGTGGAGACCGTCGACTTTTTGAAGAACCCTAAAAAGTTCACTCGCCTTGGGGGCAAAATGCCCCGTGGCGTGCTCCTCGTAGGCCCTCCCGGAACGGGCAAAACCCTTCTTGCCAAGGCTGTGGCCGGCGAAGCGGGCGTGCCTTTCTTCTCGATCTCCGGTTCGGACTTCGTAGAGATGTTCGTCGGCGTGGGTGCTTCCCGCGTACGCTCGCTCTTTGAAAACGCCAAGAAGGCCGCGCCCTGCGTGATCTTCATCGACGAGATCGATGCCGTGGGTCGTCATCGCGGTGCGGGTCTCGGTGGTGGACACGACGAGCGCGAACAAACCCTGAACCAACTCCTCGTGGAGATGGATGGCTTTGAAGGCTCCGAAGGCGTGATCGTGATGGCCGCCACCAACCGTGTGGACGTGCTCGATCCCGCGCTGCTGCGCCCCGGTCGCTTTGACCGTCGCGTGCACGTGCCCAAGCCCGACCTCAAAGGTCGTCTGGAGATTCTCAAAGTTCATACTGCCAAGACTCCGCTGGGGGGCACCGTCGACCTCGATATCGTCGCTCGCTCGACCCCGGGATTCTCGGGTGCGGACCTCGCGAACCTTGTGAACGAAGCTGCGATCCTCGCCGCTCGTCGCAACGTGGATTTTGTGGAAGGCGCCGATTTCGAAGAAGCCAAAGACAAGGTCATCATGGGCTCGGCCCGCAAATCGATGATCATTTCGGACGTCGAGAAAAAACACACTGCTTATCACGAAGCTGGTCACGCCATCGTCGCCTTTGCGATCGACGGCAACGACCCCGTTCACAAGGTCACGATCATTCCCCGCGGCCCCGCCCTCGGTGTGACAATGACGCTGCCGGTGGAAGACCGCTTCACGCTCACCAAAGAGCGCGCCCAGGCGATGATCGCCTACATGATGGGCGGTCGCGTGGCTGAAGAGCTGATCTTCAAGCACCTCACCACGGGCGCGAGCAACGACATCGAGCGCGCCACCGAACTCGCTCGCCGCATGGTGACTGAGTGGGGCATGAGCGAGAAGCTCGGGCCTCTCAATTACGCGAAGTCGCAAGAGAACATCTTCCTCGGCCGCGAGATCTCGCAGCACTCGGTGTTCAGCGCCGAAACATCGAAGCTCATCGACGATGAGATTCGCAAGATCGTTGAAGACGCCTACGACAAGGCGATGAAAGCCATGACCAAGCACAAAAAAGAGCTCGAAGTCATGGCCGAAGCCCTGCTCAAATACGAAACGATCGATGCCGAAGACGTGATTGCCATCATGGATGGTCGTCCGGTTGTGAAGGACATTGGCGTGCGAGAAAAATCTATCGAGAAAGAGGCAAGTCCCAAAGAAACCACCGATGGCGATCAAGTCAGCGTGGTGGATTTGGCCAAGCCGGTGAAGGTGTAACAAAGACCAATGTGGGGGTTTTGGGAACAACTGACGACTCAGTGGAGATGGCAAGATCTCATCGACGTCGTCCTGGTTTTCATGGTGATCTACAAGCTTTTGCAGATCATTCGCGGCACACGTGCCGTACAAATCCTCACGGGTCTCGGCGTTTTGTCGCTGGCGCTGATCCTCAGCGACCGCTTTAAGTTCACCGTTCTCAATTACCTTCTGAAACAGTTCTTTGAGTACCTTTTCCTGATCGTGGTGATCCTCTTCCAAGACGAGATCCGCCGCGCGCTCGCGAACATCGGCAAGAACCCCTTCTTGTCGTCGGCCTCGGAGAAGTCCAAGGCCGCACAGGTGCTCGATGAAGTGTGCAAAGCTGCCAACGTGCTCGCTGCCAAACGCATCGGCGCGCTGATCGTGCTCGAGCGCCAGCACGGCCTCAAGAACTACGCCGAAGGCGCCACAATCATCGACTCCGAAGTGAGCGCGGAGCTCCTCGTATCAATCTTCAATACGTCGTCGCCGATTCACGACGGCGCGGTGATCATCTCCTCGGGACGCGTGATGGCGGCCGGTTGCTTTGTGCCTGTGACCCTCGAGGGCGATTTGGATCGCAACCTCGGCACGCGTCACCGCGCGGCCGTGGGTCTTTCGCAAGAGACCGACGCGCTCATCGTCGTGCTCAGTGAAGAGCGCGGCGAAATCTCGCTTGTTGAAATGGGCGAGCTCTACCGCGACCTCAATTTGCAGACGCTTCGCAAAAAGCTCTATACAGCTTTTGATTTGCACGGTACCGGTTCTAACGCCATGGCGGCGAAACGAGGCGCTATCAACGTGGAGTCCGAAGATTCCCGCGATAGCGGTAAAGATGCTTAGGCGATGGCAGCTCTATAAACAAAACCACGACACTTGGCTCTTGCGCTCGCTTGCGCTTGTGATCTCCCTCATGCTTTGGTTCTCGCTTCTTGGCGGCAAAAAGGCCGTCGTTGAAAAGGATGCCGAGATTCGCTTCGATTTGCCCAAGGGCTGGGTGCTCTCGCAAACTTCCGCCCGCAAGGTGAGATTCACCGTAAGTGGGTCGGGCCCCTTCTTGCGCGACCTCGAGAAAAAATCTTTCGTGCTCCCGGTGCCGATCACCGATCCGGTGGAAGGCCCCTTCGAACTGAAAGTCACCAAAGACGTGCTGCGCTCACAGCTCGGTTTTCAAACTCAATCCGTTTCCCCCGAAACCATCACGCTGCGCGTGGAGCCGGTGGTGAAACGCATGCTCTCGGTGCGGCCCGTGATCACGGATCGCCTGCCGCGCGAGATCGAGATCGAACAGATTTCGGTGAACCCTGCCTTTTTTGAAATCTCCGGGCCGCGCTCGCGCGTGGAGCGCATGGACTCGATTCCGACACGCGCCCTCACGCTGAGCCTTTCGCAGAGCCGTCAGGAGCATCGCGTGGATCTGGTGCTCGAAGAGGGCATCACGCTCGAATCCTCGACGCTGGTTCCGCAGGTGGATGTAGAGATTCGCCTTAAGGGTTCGATGTCGCGTCGCTGGATGCGCCAGGTTCCCATCGCGCTGCGCTGGGGAGATCTCGACGCCGCTGGGCGCAAGGTTTTTAAAAATTCCACCATCACTTCGCGTCCGCAACTCGTGGACGTGCTCATCGAAGGGCCTTCGTCCGTGCTGAAGCGTTTGCAGACAAGCGACGTCAACGTGTGGGCCCTTGTCGAGGGCGAGGTGGCCAACAAGAAAAAACTTCCCCTCGGGTGGTCTCTGCCCCCCGACATCTTTCTGATTCGCGGTTCTTCGCAAAATATTGAGCTGAATGTCGACGCCCGCTGAGATAAAGGAGAATCTGTGAAACGAGAATTATTCGGAACCGACGGCATCCGCGGTATCGCCAATCGTCACCCCATGACCGCCGAAGTGGCCCTCGGGGTAGGTCGCGCCGTTGCAAAATACTTTCGTGGCAAATCTTGCCGCGTCGACAACCAATCCATCGTGCTCATCGGCAAGGACACGCGCCGCTCGTCGTACATGATCGAGCAGGCCCTCGCCGCTGGCGTCACGAGCGCAGGCGCTTCGGCACTGCTCGTGGGCCCCATGCCCACGCCGGGCGTGGCTTTTCTCACCTCGAGCATGCGCGCCGATGCGGGCATCATGGTGAGCGCTTCGCACAATTCTTACGAATACAACGGCATCAAACTTTTCGGACACGATGGCTTCAAGTTGCCGGATGAAGTGGAAGCCGAAATCGAAAGCCTCGTCTATTCGGACGCGCTAATCGACGAGCTGCCTATCGGCGCTTCGCTCGGTCGCGCTCGCCGCATCGACGATGCCATGGGTCGTTATATCGTGCACGTGAAGTCGGCCTTTCCTCTGGAGTCGGACCTCTCGGGCATGCGCATCGTTCTCGATTCGGCGAACGGCGCGGCCTACAAGTTTGCTCCTACTGTGTTCTCCGAGCTGGGCGCTGAAGTTATCGAGATCGCCAACCAGCCCAATGGAACGAACATCAACGACGATGTGGGTGCGGTGCACCCCTACCGCATGACCGAAGCGGTGAAGGAATTTCGCGCTCACCTCGGAATCGCGCTCGACGGCGACGCCGATCGCGTGATCCTGGCCGATGAGAACGGCGACATTGTGGACGGCGATCAGCTCATGGCGCTGCTTGCGATCGAACTCAAGTCTAAGGGGCTGCTCAAGAAAAACTCACTCGTCGCGACGCCCATGAGCAACATGGGCCTTGAAATCGCGCTGCGTGCGCACGGCATTTCGGTGGCCTACGCCGGAGTGGGCGACCGCTCGGTCGTGGACCTTATGAAAAAAGAATCTTACAATCTCGGCGGTGAGCAATCGGGCCATATCGTGTATCTCGACAAATCCACCACGGGTGATGGCGTGCTCGCAGCGCTGCTGTTGATGGCGGTGGTGCGCGGTAGTGGGAAGCCGCTCTCGGAGCTGCGCAAGGTGATGAGCCTTGTCCCTCAGGTGCTGAAAAACGTGCGCGTCGCTTCGAAGCCAGATCTCGCCACCATCGCGCCCGTCAAAAAGCGTATCGCCGAAGTCGAATCCAAGCTCGGAGCGCGCGGCCGCATTCTGGTGCGCTATTCGGGCACCGAACCCCTCTGCCGCGTGATGATCGAAGGTGAGAACCGCGATCAGATCACCGATTGGGCCACGGAACTCTGCGACCTCATTGCCAAGCATACGGGCTAGTAGGGTGGGCTACTTCGACGCCGACATCGCCGCGCTATTGCCACAGCTCAAGAAGAAGCTCGCGCGGCCGTGGCTCATTTTTCTTGAGGGCGATCTCGGTGCGGGCAAAACCACTTGGACTCAAGAGTTTGTTGCCGCGCTAGGTGGCAACTCACACGAAGTGAAGAGTCCCACCTTTTTGAAACTCCTCACGCACGAGGTGCCCGGCTTTGGCCAGGTACTGCACATCGATGCGTACCGTATCGAAGACGCCGAAGACTTTTTGAAAATGGGTATGGAATCTTACGAACGCTTGGGCGCGATCGTTGTGGAATGGCCCGAGGTATTTGGGGAATTTTTGCGGGCCTATCCCGAATACCGCAGTCTGCTAGGACTGCGGGACTGCCTGCGCATCCGCTTTGGCATCGATCCCACGCGCACATCGCGCGTGGAGTCTTTTAGCTGGGAATCACTTTAACGAGCGTTTGATATCACGAATCGCGAAGGCGAGCTGCGACTGCAGCGAGGCGAGTTCGTTGAGTTGGGCGCTAATGGCACTCAGGCGCATTTCGCTTTCGGCTTCGGCATGAGGGATCACCTCGGCACGGTAAGGAGCAAAGCTCACCTCATCCCCGCGAGGGATCAAGTGGTCCAATTCCACCAAGGCATTGCCAAAGTGAAATTTGGTCGGCGTGCTTTTGTCGTGTCGTGCTCCCATGGCTACTTTCTCCTACTTCAAAATGAACTCTCTACCTACGATGCAAATGAAGGGCCTGCCGTGCCAAGGGTGGGTCCGCGTCTATATCTCTTAAAATACAATGGCTTAGGTGGCGGGAAGGCTCGCACCCACCCCACGGGCCTGCCGGCGCGACGATTTGCGCCCTTAACCTGACCAAACTTTGGACACCCCGGGGACGGGTTAAAGTACCGGGTTAAGGTAACGGATACCTTTGTGGGGGGAGCGCGGCAGAGGAGGGGATTTTTGCTATAATCGGCCTCGATGAAGAAGGCTTTTGCTTGGATGCTGGTTTGGGGAGTGGGCACGCCTTTGGCGATGGCTCATCAAGTGCACTCACGCTCGATCTTGGATCGCTGTCCGAGCACGCATCCCGCACGGGTGGAAACTGAGGTGCGGGTGCGCCCCAATGCCGAGCTGCTGCAGATTTTTGCAGGAGCCCCCCTCTATCTGCGCGCCAAGTTTCTCAACGATAGCGCCCACGGACCGCGTCTCTCGGAGACCCAGCTTGTGCCAGTGGACCTGGATGCCGGCGCGGCCTCCCTGCGCTTAGAAACCCTTTCGAAAGCCTCCGGCCACCATTACCGAGTGATGCTCTTTGATTGGGGTGTGAAGGATGAGCAAGGGGCCTTTTTTGATTTAAGTGCTCAATTCAAAAGCGATATTTCTCCATCCGAGGGCGAGCCCTGCCGCACGGAGTGGGGTGGCGATACGGACTTTGCCGAAAAGGGTGTCGAAACCGTAGATTAGTTATTGTGCAGCGCGTTAAAAACTGCTAAGTCCGTGTGGCCACAAGGCACGGAGGCCACTTGGTTAAAAAGATTCTTCTCTCCCTATTTTGGATGCCCCTCATGCTCAGCTGCGACGTCTCTTCGCCCCGCGACGAGAACACGCTCAGCGAGACGCAGCGCCAGGTGCTGCTCGAGGCGGGCTCGAAAACCCTCGCGCAGCTCAAGACTCAGGGCTACGAGTTACGCACCTCCCAAGCTGATAGCGAGTCCCAAAGCGCACAAATCGGAGACCGCATACTTGTCGAGTACTCGGGCAATATGTCGCTCGCCGCAAGTCCCGAAGAGCTCGCCCCCGCGATCACCCTCAGCCGCATCAACGGACCTCGCTCGCTCAGCACGTCCGGATTGAGCCAAGAAAAATACCTGCTCACGGGCCTCGAATGGAACCGCGAGCGCAGCGAAGTGGAGCGGATCGTGTTCACCCGCGTTGCGCCCACAGCTAGCGCTACGGAGCTTCGTCAGGTCAAATTCTCGTCTCGCAGAAACGACTGGATTGAAGTGATTCGTCTTGCTAAGGACTCTTCCCATCGCGCCGTCTCAGAGAACGTCTACATCGACGACTTTGGGGCCGCGCAAATCGGTGATTTGTTCACCGAACTACAAAAAGGATTGGAAGAACTACAATGATTCAAAAAGGTAAAGTCATCGGCATCGCTTACACCCTCAAATCCGCCACCGGCGAGATTCTTGACCAAGGGACGGCCGCCGAGCCTTTGATGTACCTGCACGGATACGGCAACCTCATCCCCGGTCTCGAGAACGCGCTCGAAGGCCAAGCGGTGGGTTTCAAATCCAAAGTCGAAATCGCTCCCGAAGAAGCTTATGGCCCCGTACACGAGTCGCTTCGCCAAGTGGTCGATCGCTCGGCGTTCCCCGCCGGTGCGGAACTCGCCCCAGGCATGGGTTTTCACGCGCACGGCAACGACGGCTCGCCCATGGTGATCAAAATCACCAAAGTGGACGGCGCCAACATCCACATCGACGGCAACCATCCGCTCGCCGGCGAGACGCTTTTCTTTGATGTCGAAGTGCTCAGCGAGCGCGACGCCACCCAAGACGAAGTTTCGCACGGTCATGCGCACGGTCCCGGTGGCCACCATCACCACTAAGCACGTGCGACTGCGCTAAGTCCTAGAGAGAAACGGCGAGCCGAGATACACTACAAGGATCCCATGAGGAACAATCGCATCGCGGTTTCCGTTTTTTACTTTTGCATGGGCCTATGTTTTTCGACATGGGCCTCGCGCATTCCCGACATCAAAGACATCCTTGGCCTCGGTGCCGCGCAGCTGGGAAGCATCCTCTTTGCGCTGCCCGTGGGTCAGTTTTTGGCACTGCCCTTTTCCGGAGGCTTTGTCACCCGCTTTGGCAGCAAGCGCGTGTTGCCGGTGGCGATCTTTCTCTACGCCTGTGGTCTCACATTCATCGGACTGGCCTCCACGCCCTGGCACCTGGTCATCGCGCTGATGTTCTTTGGCATCTCGGGCAATCTCAGCAACATCTCGGTCAACACGCAGGGCGTGACCGTAGAGCAGCTCTACGCGCGGCCCATCATGGCCGCTTTTCACGGTGCCTGGAGCATCGCGGGTTTCACCGGCGCTCTCCTCGGCCTGGGCGCCATCGCGCTGAAGCTTAGCCCCTATCAGCACTTTTCGATCGTCGCCACGCTCGTGGTGCTCGTCACCTTGATCTTTAAAAAGCACCTCGTGCTGGTGCCGCCCAATCCCCACGCGCCCAAGCGTAAAAAGTTCTTCTCACGTCCCGAGGGCATTCTCTTTCAGCTCGGCATCATTGGCTTTTGCAGCATGGCCACCGAAGGGGCAATGTTCGATTGGAGTGGGGTTTATTTCAAAGAAGTGATTCGGGTGCCCGCCGTGCTCGTGCCCGTTGGCTATGCCTCGTTCATGATCATGATGGCCTCGGGCCGCTTTGTCGCCGACCGCCTCATCGCCAAGTTCGGACGCCAGCGCGTGCTCTTTATGAACGGCCTGCTCATTTCTACGGGCATGTTCATCGCGGTGGCGTTTCCCTACCTCGTGCCCGCTACCATCGCGTTTCTCATCGTCGGTTTCGGCGTTTCGGCCGTGGTGCCCTCGGTGTACAGCGTGGCCGGTCGCTCGTCGTCCACTCCTGGCATTGCCCTTGCGGCGGTAACCAGCGTGAGTTATTTGGGTTTTCTTATGGGGCCGCCGCTGATCGGCTGGATCGCTTCGGTCTCGAGCCTGCGCGTTTCGTACGCGGTGGTGGGCAGCTTTGGCTTTTGCATCTCCTACATCGTCTCGCGCTTTCGTGAACTCGATTAGGTTCTCGTGAGCAGACTGCTTTGCTCTTGAGTCGCCCCTCGCGTTTCTATAATTTTGCCCGGCATGCGACTCCGCCGCGCCCTATTCGTATGGTGCTTTGGGCCCCTCGTGGCCGCGGCTTCCCAAACGGTTGCGCTCACTCCCGAAGACGGCAGCGCTGAGATTGGTCGCTGGTACTATTCCCAAAAATCTTCCTTCTTCATGAACCAGAACGATGGCGCGCTCGCGGCCCTGCGCGCGGTGGGTGAAGAACACGGATTTGAAGTGACGGATGTCGGAGTGTTTTATCCGTGGATGCAGGATCTTTTGCTCTTTGATAGCCGTGGCCGTTTTGTGCCGCAGGCGGCGTACCCGGATTTCGCTACGGGCTCGGCTGAGGAAATTTTCCATGGCCTCACCTTGGGAGTCTACAGCGAAGACGGGGGGCTTTTGCGTTTTCCCACGACGGCGGCCGCGCTTCTGGCGCCCCTCGCGCCCGCGATGCAATCCACTCTCATCGAGGGTGGGGCTCTCATTAGCGGACGCCGCGCAAGCGGTGCGCCTTACGCCATCCTCGAGCGGGATGCTCTGGTGCGCGCCCGGGCTTATGTCTTGCGCGAGTCGGGTCTCGAGGCGAGCGACGCCACTTTGCATACGCTCCTCGCCAAGGATCTGGGCGTGCGGAGCGAGGATCTTGTCTTGATCGACAGCGACCGTCACCTGGATCTTTTCATGCTCGCCATGCCCGGCGAGCGTATTCTTGTGCACGATCATCGCGAGGTCATTCGCACTCTGAAGTCGCTGCTTGAGAGCGGACAAGTGCCCTCCTCCGAGATCTCCCGTGTGACGAGCCTCCTGGCCGCCCACGAGCGGGGCATGAGGGGCGAGCTCTATCATCAGAACGAGGTTTACGACACCGCGGCGGCGCAGCTGCGCACGGCGGGCTTTGAGGTTCTTCGCGTTGCAGGGGATTTTTCGGAACTGGGTGCGAGCGTGGGTGAGTCGCATATCAATTTTATGAATAGTTTTCACGGCACCGACCCCGCCGGTCGCCACTGGATGGTGTCGAGCCCAGCCGCAGGACTGACTTCGCTGGAGACCTTTTGGCGTCAGCTCATCACCGGCCTCGCGCGCCACGACCTCACCTCGACATCGGTATACTTTGTGGGCGCTTACACACCCGGCAGCGGTATGGATTGCACCGGCGCCGTCGCCGCCCGCATCCGCTAGAGCGCTGCTTCGCTTGGCCACATCCCGCAATTGATGTTATGACGATCCCCGATGAGTCTTCTCCTATCCGCGCACGAAATTTCTAAAAGTTTTTCCCACCGTAAGATCTTCGAAAAGCTGAGCTTCGGCGTGCGCGAGGGCGAAAGGGTAGGCCTCATTGGACCCAACGGCGCAGGCAAGTCGACGCTCCTCAAGATCATCGCCGGTATTGAAGATGTGGACACGGGTCAGCTCTCGCGCTCCAAGGGCCTCAAGATGGCTTACCTCGAGCAGGATCCCAAGTTCGGTGAGAACGCCACGATCCTCGACGGCATGCTGGAGAAGGCCGCCGCCGCGGGCGCGGACATCCACGACTGGGAAGTTCAATCCAAGGTTTACGAATACCTCTCCGCGATGGGACTCGAAGAGCGCGGCTTCGGCCCCGACACGCTCATCTCTTCGCTCTCGGGCGGTTGGAAAAAACGTATCGCCTTTGCGCGAGAACTCATTCTGCAACCGAACCTTTTGCTCCTCGATGAGCCCACCAACCATCTCGACGTCGAGGGGATCTTGTGGCTCGAAGAATTTTTGGACGGGGCTCCCTTCGCGACGATCACCATCACGCACGACCGCGTCTTTTTGCAGCGGGTGTCGAACGTGATCTTTGAACTCGACCGCCGCAATCCCGGCGGCATCCTGCGCGTCGAAGGCGATTACGCCACCTACTGTGAGGTGAAGGCGAACCTTATCGGCATGCAAGAAAAAGAAGAATCCACGCTTAAGAACGTACTTGCGCGCGAGTCCGAGTGGCTGCGCCGCGGAGCCAAAGCGCGTACAACCAAGCAGCAGGCGCGCATCAACCGAGCGCACGACCTGATGGACAAGGTCGACGAGGTCTCCGAGCGCAATATGATGCGCGAAGTGAAGATCAAGTTCCAGGCGGCCGACAAAACTCCCAAAAAACTCATCGAAGCCAAGGCCATCACCAAAGCCTATGGCGATAAGATCATTTTCAAAGACCAAGACCTCATCATCGCCCGCGGTACGCGCATCGGCCTTATCGGCACGAACGGGGTGGGCAAGTCGACGCTCATTCGCTGCCTTCTCGGCCAAGAGAGCGTGGATAGCGGCTCGGTGGTGCTCTCCGAGAATTTGCAAGTGGCGTATTTTGAGCAAACGCGCGAAACCCTGAATCCCGAGGAGACCGTGCTGCGCACCGTTTGTCCGCAGGGCGACCACGTGAAGTTCCAGGGCAATTACGTGCACGTGCGTTCGTACCTCGACCGTTTTCTCTTTTCGGCGCAGCAGTCCGAGATGCCGGTCAAAAAACTCTCCGGCGGCGAGCAGGCGCGACTCCTGGTCGCGAAGCTCATGCTCCGCGAAGCGAACCTCCTTGTGCTCGACGAACCGACCAACGACCTGGACCTTCCCACGTTGAACATTCTCGAAGAGCAGCTCAAGGGTTTTGCCGGCGCTGTGATCCTCGTTTCGCACGATCGCTACTTCATGGACCAGGTTTGCGACCAGATCCTCGCCTTTCCGGTGGATCCTTCGCGGCCCGGACTTACAGAGTTTGCAAGCCTTGCCCAGTGGGAGGTGTGGTTCGAAGAGCAAAAGGCGCGTCTCGAGCGCGCCTCTGCGTCCGCATCGAGCGCGGCTTCGGCCCCGGCTACGGCGAGTGTCGAAAAGAAAAAGCTCACCTACAATGAGCAGCGCGAGCTGGATCTTATGGAGCCCACGATCTCTAAGCTCGAGTCCCGCATTGCCGAATTGAGTGCAGAGACCCAGCGCCCCGAAGTGGTGAGCAATGCCAAGCGCCTCGCCGACCTCTATGCGGAAATGTCTCAAGCGCAAAAGGAAATCGATACTCTCTACCGCCGCTGGGAGGAGCTCGGCCAGCGATGACGCTCACGCAACTCGAGTACGTGGTGGCCGTCGCCACCCACTTAAGTTTTTCGCGCGCGGCTACGGAGTGTGGCGTGGCCCAGCCCACACTCAGCGTTCAAATTCAAAAACTCGAAAAAGAACTCGGAGTGTATATTTTCGAACGCAGCGGATCGCGCGTTCGGCTCACCGAGTCCGGGCAGGAAATCGTCGAACGAGCCCGCAAGGTCCTGCTGGAATCGTCGCAGCTGCGTGAGTTCGCCGCTTTCCGTAAAAAAGATCCGCGTGGCACTCTCCGTCTTGGGATCATCCCCACGATTGCGCCTTTTCTCATTCCCTACATGATCCCGGCCTTCTCGCGTGAGTACCCTGAGGTGCAGGTGGAGATTGTCGAAGACAAGACCGAAACCCTGGTGAAGATGTTAAACGACAACCTCATCGACGTGGCACTGCTCTCGACGCCGCGTAAGATTCAGGGCAACTTTTACGAAAAGTTTTTGTACAACGAGCCTTTTGTGATTTACGCCGCGCGTGGGCACGAGCTGCTCAAAAAGAAAAGCCTCACACTGCACACCATCGAATCCCTGGAGCCCGTGCTTCTCGACGAGACCCATTGCATGCGCGATCAGGTGGAGTCGATTTGTGGCAAGGCTCTCGGCGTCGATCCCCTGAGCTTGCGTCGGGGCACGCTGCAAACGCTGCTCTCGATCGTAGAAGTGCGGGGCGGCTTTACGTTGGTGCCTTGGCTCATGGCGCAATCCCTTGGGGCCGCCCAGGCTCGCCAAGTGCGTCCGATCCTCAGTCCCGCACCTTGTCGCAAAGTAAGCCTTCTCTACCATGGCACCTTTGTGAATCGACCCACGCTTGAGGCCCTGCACCGGGTGATCCGCGAAAACTTGCCTCGTGAACTTCTCAGCGCCCGCCGGGCGGAGAAGGTTTTTAATCCTTCGGGACATCATTTTTAAAATAGTTATTAGCTATAGCCCTATTGTTTCTACCTATTTCATTAATGCCCCAAAGGGGGCCATAATGGATATCGATGACAACGAGATCGTGGGAAGACTACCTCGCTACTGCCGTCGCTCCGGCCGGGACTTCTGATCAACGACTTTTTGATTGGGCGCGTTCGGGAGATCTCGAGATCTTCGAGGCCGCCTCTCCGACGCGCGAGCAGATCAATGCCCACAACGAAAAGGGGCATAGCGTTTTGATGCTCGCCGCTTACAACGGACACTACGAGCTGGCCTGGTGGCTCATTCAGCAAGGTGCCGACGTGAATTCGTTCGACAAATCGGGCTCCTCGATTCTGATGGGAGTGGCTTTCAAGGGTTACGACGAGCTTGTGCACCTGCTCATTCAAAACGGGGCGGATCCCGCACACCGCAATGATGTGGGCCAAGATGCGTTGCAATTTGCCGAGATGTTCGGTCGCAAGAACACGGCTCGGCTCTTGAACGTTTACCTCGATCGCCAGGTTCCCGCCCGCCATTCGTGGTGGGGCGCACGCCTGCGCGGGTGGGCGAAGTTTTTTTATCAATCCCTGCCGAGCTTTCTCAAAAGGGTTGTCGGCGTCTCACAGCAAACACATCAATAAGGAGCTCACAAAATGTCTAAAGATAAATCCACCCTAACCACGGCCGGCGGTCATCCTGTCGCCCACAACCAAAATTCGCTGACGGCCGGTGCCCGCGGGCCAGTGTTGATACAGGACATGCACCTGGTCGAGAAGCTGGCGCATTTCAACCGCGAACGCATTCCCGAGCGTGTGGTGCACGCCAAGGGTTCGGCAGCTTATGGAACCTTTACCGTGACAAAAGACATCACGCAGCTCAGCAGCGCCGCGATCTTTGCAAAAATTGGCAAAAAGACCGACGTCTTTTTGCGCTTTTCCACTGTGGCCGGTGAGCGCGGCTCGGCAGATACTGAGCGTGACCCTCGCGGTTTTGCGCTAAAGTTTTACACCGACGAAGGGATCTGGGATCTTGTGGGCAATAACACGCCAGTTTTCTTTGCGCGCGATCCGCTCAAGTTTCCCGATTTCATTCACTCGCAAAAGCGCCATCCGCGCACCGGTTACAAAGACCCTTTCCGTATGTGGGACTACTGGGCCAAGTCGCCCGAAGCCCTACACCAAGTGACCATTCTCTTTGGGGATCGCGGCATTCCCGACGGCTACCGTTTCATGCATGGATTTGGTTCGCATACCTTTGGCCTATACAACCAGCGTGGAGAGCGCGTTTGGGTAAAATTCCATTTCAAAACAATGCAGGGCATTCGAAACCTCAGCCCTGAGCGCGCCGCAGAACTTGCGGGCACCGACCCCGATTACGCGGGACGAGATCTTTTTGAAGCTATCGAGAGCAAAGATTATCCCAAATGGCGTCTCTGTGTGCAGGTGATCACAGAAGCCGAAGCGAAAAAGTTTCCTTTTGATCCTTTCGACCTCACCAAGACTTGGTCGCAAAAGCTTTATCCATTGCAAGAGGTGGGCATCTTGGAGCTGAACCGCAATCCCATGAATTATTTTGCCGAGGTGGAGCAGGCCGCCTTTTCGCCAGCAAACATTCCTCCGGGGATTTGCGCTTCGCCCGACAAAATGCTCCAAGGGAGACTTTTTGCTTATGCGGATGCGCACCGCTATCGCATCGGAACCAACTACCAGCTGCTGCCTGTGAATCGTCCTAAGAATGAAATTCATTCGTATCAGCGCGATGGCGCGATGCGCTTTGACGACAACGGAGGCACGGTGGACAACTACGAGCCGAACAGTTTCGGAGGCCCCGTGGAAGATCCCACCAAGGGTGAGCCGCCACTGGCGCTCGATGGCGCGGCCGATCACTACGACCATCGCAAAGGCAACGACGATTATTCGCAAGCCGGTGATCTTTACCGCTTGATGAAGCCCGACGAGCGTGAGCGTCTCACTGCGGTGATCGCGGGCACGATGCGTGGTTTGCCGGAATCTGTGGTGCGACCCAATATCGAACACTTCAAAAAAGCGGATCCCGATTACGGAGCGAAAATTACGCAGAAGCTTGGCCTGAAGTGACAAGAAAACTTAATAAAGTGGGGAGACGCGCGTCGCGCCTTCCCACTTTTTGGCGATCGTGATACTTTCTTGGACATGAAAAATATCTCCCAAAAAGGTTCGAAATTTTTGACCTTGGTCATGCCCTTTGTCCTCGGTGCCTGTGCTTCGCAAGCTCCCACCAAAAGCGCTGAAGAGAGCATCGAAGAGAGCTCCAAGCCCGTCGCCAAGGCCATCGTTTACGAACTTCCCAAACTTCCTTACGCCTACAACGCCCTTGAGCCGCACGTGGATGCGCGCACGATGGAAATTCACTACGACAAGCATCACCGCGCTTACGTGACAAATCTCAACAAAGCGCTCGAAGGCTCGCCGCTCGCGTCGAAACCTCTCGAAGAGCTTCTGGCCTCGCCCAATCTGCCGGCGCCTGTGCGCAACAACGGCGGTGGTCACTACAATCACACGCTCTTTTGGAGCGTGATGGTTTCGCCCTCTCAGGGCGGAGGTGTGCTTAAAAAAGGCGCCGTTCAGAGCGCGATCGTTCGCGACTTCGGCAGCGTTGAAAAGTTCAAAGAGGCCTTCACCCAAGCGGCTCTCACGCGCTTTGGCTCGGGTTGGGCTTGGCTCGTGGTCACCGCCGATGGCAAGCTCGCCGTCACCAGCACCAATGCTCAAGACAATCCGCTGATGAAGGTCGAAGGTGTTGTCTCTGGAACGCCGATTCTCGGCCTCGACGTTTGGGAGCACGCCTATTACCTGAAGTATCAGAACCGTCGCCCGGACTACATCAAAGCCTGGTGGAACGTGGTGAACTGGCAAGAAGTAGAAAGTCGCCTCGCAGGCGCTACGGCTAAGTAGTTTAGACGTTTGCGATGAGTATCGACAATAAGCTGCACCGACACATTGGTTTGTTTGCGCTCGTGGTTTACGGGGTGGGTGACATCCTCGGCGCGGGCATTTACGCGCTCGTAGGCAAAGCCGCCGGCGAGATGGGCAATGCCATTTGGCTCGCCTTTCTTGCCAGCATGGTGGCCGCCGGACTCACGGGCCTCTCCTACGCTTCGCTCGGCTCGCGTTATCCACGCGCCGGGGGCGCATCGTTTTTTACGCACCATGCGTTTCGCAACAACTTTCTAGCTCATGTGGTGGGTCTCGCCGCGCTCTCGTCGGGGGTGACTTCGATGGCGGCTGGCAGTCGTGCCTTTGCGGGATACTTTGAAACGCTGATTCCCACAGGGCTGCCGACTTCGGCGCTGGTGATCGCCTTTTGTTTGGTGATCGCCACGGTGGTGATGCGAGGCATTCGCGAATCTATGTGGATGAATCTGCTCTGCACCGGCATCGAATTTGCGGGGCTGATCTTTGTGATCGCTGTCGGCGCCAGGTTCCTCGGCAGCGTGGATTATCTCAACGCGGTGACGGTGACTCATCCGAGTGGAGATTTGAGTTTGTCGCTGGTGCTCTCGGGTGCCGTGCTCACGTTTTATTCTTTTGTGGGATTCGAAGACGTGATCAACGTCAGTGAAGAGGTCATCGAGCCCGAGCACAACGTTCCGCGCGGTCTCTTGCTCGCGGTGCTGATCTCCTCGGTCATCTATGTGGCGATCTCCCTTGTGGCAGTCTCTGTGGTTCCGGCTGCAGAACTCGCCGCTTCGGGCGCACCGCTCGTGGACGTGGTCAAGCGCGCCGCTCCCTGGGTGCCGCCCTTGGCCTTTGGCTTTGTTGCCATGTTTGCGGTCGCCAACACGGCGCTGCTGAATTTCATCATGGGCTCGCGCTTGATGTACGGAATGGCGAATCAAGGGCTCTTGCCCTGCGTGCTCGGCAAGGTGAGTCGTCGCCGCACTCCCTACGTCGCCTCGCTCGTGGTGCTCATTTTCATGCTCACCCTCGCGCTCTCGGGCGACATCGCCTCGCTCGCTCGAGCGACCAGTGTGCTGCTGCTCTTTTGTTTTATGGTGGTGAACATCGCGCTCGTGGTGCTCAAGGCGCGCAAGGGCGAAGCGCGTGGCCGCTTTGAAGTGCCCTACGTGGTGCCGGTGCTTGGCGCCCTGGTGTGCGCGGCGATGCTCTCGTTCTCGAAGCTCGAAGAGCTCCGAGTGGCGGGCACGATCATGCTGGTGATCGTGGTGCTTTACTTTGTGGTCAAGCCCAAAGCCTCGGATCTCGAAACACCTATTCCGGACTAACGCAGCGATTCGACGAGTTTTGTTAATGCGTCGATCTTGGTGTGCAGCTCGCGAATCTCGGCTTCGGCTTTGATGTTGGTCTCCAGGTCGACTTCGGCGCGCAAGCGGTCTTTGGCCTCTTGGCGGTTTTGGCTCATCATGATGATCGGAGCCTGGATCGCGGCAAGGCACGAGAGCACGAGGTTCAGCAGGATGAAGGGGTAGGGATCGGCCGGCTCCGTGCTCACGTGGCGCGAGTTGAAGGCGATCCACAGTCCCAGAAAACCCAAGAAAGCCAGGATGAAGGGCCAGCTGCCGCCGACGTTGGCGAGTTGATCGGCCACCCGTTCGCCGAAAGAGGCGCTGCGATGGTAGATGGCGTGCGTGTCGAAAGGGTTGTGGGGTTTGGGCGTTTTCATATGGGCTTATGATGCGCCAGGTGGCGCCCGCTGACAAGTCCTTGATTTTTGGCCCCCTATTCACGCAAATTTAACTTCCCTATCTATAGATAGGGATGTATCCTATCTGCAGGTAGGGAAGATATGCCGAAGACAGACACATTCGAACGCGCCTTGGTCGAGGGGCGACACCTCTTGCAGCGCTACGGCTTTAATGGGTTTTCGTTCAAGCACCTTGCTGAAGCTCTGGGCATTCGCACACCGAGCCTCTACGACCACTTTGCGTCCAAAGAAGAGCTGGGCAACCGTCTTATCGACAGCTATCGCGAGATGCTCTCTAAGTGGCATGTCAAAATCGAAACCCTTGAGCCGCCCGAAAAGGTGCGCGAGTTTTTTGTGATTTTCGGAAAGTTTTCTCGTGACGGTTTCAAGCTCTGTCCGGCTTCGGCCCTGACGGCCGATTGGCAGACGCTGCCCAAGTCCATGCGTAAAAACATTCAGCGCCTCGTGAGCGATCAAGAGGCTTGGCTGGCGGGAGTTATCGAAGAGGGCATCCGTCGCGGCGATTTTGCCGCAGGCGAGAGCGCCCGGCTGGCCACTGTGGTTTACGCCATGGGTATTGGCGCGCCCTTCTTGGCGCGTGTGCACGGCGAGGTCGCGGTCGTGGAACAAATTCAAAATGAGGCCCTGCGCTTTTTGCGGGGTTCTAAAACGTGAGGAGCAAGATATGAAAAACTTTAGAGATGTTTTCGTTGTGGGAGGCGCTCGCACTCCCTTTGTGAAGAGCGGCACGGCTTATAAAGACGTCACGCGTGACGAGTTGTTGATGGCGCCACTGCGCGCGCTCGTGGCTCGCTATGATCTTGGCGCCCAGCCGCTGGGCGACGTTGCGCTCGGCGCGCTGCTCAACAGTTCGTCGAATTGGGGCATCGCGCGCGAGAGCGTGCTCAAGGCGGGCATACACCCTTACACTCCAGCGTATTTTGTGCAGCGTGCTTGTGGAACGAGTCTCGAGGCCGCTGGGCAGATCGCACTCAAGATCGCCTCTGGGCAAATCGAAGACGGCATCGCTGGCGGCGTGGACACCAATAGCGACGTTCCTATTGAGGTCTCCGAATCTCTGCGTGCGCTGCTGCTCGAAGCCAGCACCAAACGCAGCACGGGCGAGAAACTTGCGACCTTTATGAAATTTCGTCCGAGCTTTTTAAAGCCCAAGCTTCCCGCCGTGCGCGAGCCGCAAACGGGGCTCTCGATGGGCGAGCATTGCGAGCTGATGGTGAAAGAGTGGAAGATCCCACGCGAAGCTCAGGACCTTCTCGCGCTGGCGAGTCACCAGAACGCGGTGAAAGCGTTGGAGCGCGGCTTCTTTAAAGATCTCGTAGAACCCTTCGGCGGCCTCAACAAAGACGGATTCCCGCGCGGCGACACTTCGCTAGAAAAACTTGCCAAGCTCAAGCCCGCCTTTGATCGCAGCCCCTCCGGCACGATCACCGCGGGCAATAGCAGCCCTCTCACCGACGGCGCGGCCGCGGTGCTCCTGGCATCGGGTGAGCAGATCCGCGCGCGTGGCTGGCGCGCGCAGGCCAAGTTTGTCGACGCGCAAAGTGCGGCGGTGGATTTCGTGCATGGTGATGGATTGCTCATGGCGCCCACAGTGGCGGTGGGCAAGCTCCTGGCGCGACACGGGCTGAAATTGCAGGATTTTGATTTTTACGAAATTCACGAAGCCTTTGCCGGCCAAGTGGAGTGCACACTCAAGGCCTGGGAGTCGGAGGACTACTGCCAAAAGTTTCTCGGCAGCAAAGCGCTCGGATCCATCGATCGCTCAAAGCTCAACGTTGTTGGTAGCAGCATCGCCGTCGGTCACCCCTTCGCTGCCACGGGCGCGCGCGTGGTGGCCACGCTCGCAAAGCTGCTGGAAGGCACGCGCGGCAAGCGCGGGCTTATTTCGGTGTGCACGGCGGGCGGCATGGGAGTTGCGGCCATTATGGAATCGGTAGACTAGGTTTTGAAATGACCTCTAAGCGCCGAGGCGCCGCGTCCAGCGGTCGATGAGTATCGCCCACGTGGCGCCGCAAGCAAAGCCTGCGAGGACGTCCGTTGCGTAATGCACGCCGAGGTAGGTGCGCGAAAAGCCAACGAGTACGATCACGATGAGGGCAAGGATCACAAAGAACTTGCGCTGCTCGGCGCGCTTGAGCGCGCGGCCTGCGAGAAAAGCAAAGGTCAGGTACATGGCGGCCGAGCCGAAGCTGTGACCACTCGGAAACGAAAGGCCCGAGGCGTCGACGAGTTGTTCGACGATGGTGGGCCGCTCACGTAAAAAGAGCGCCTTTAGCAGCGATGGCCAAAGCGCCGCACCCGAGCCTGCAAGCGCAAGTTGTACAAGGCCTGCGCGATCACGATGCAGGTAGAGCGTGATCGCCACCACGATGGCCATCAATATCAGCACCGAGAAAGATCCGAGCGCGGTGATATCTGTCATCACTTGCGTAATAGGCTCTATGCGAATCTGCGAGAGTCGTAGCAGAATCCCGTCGTCAAAATTCTGAATCAGATCCCACATCTCCTGCATTCGTTATCCCTCTCGTCTCGGGACCATCACATTGATAGCTGCGGGCAGCACTTCGAAAGTGGCAGGCGTTTTGAAATCCGTGGCGCCTTCCACGTCGATCTCTTTAGGGGGCAGGGTGCGGATGGTGAACTTTTTGGCGCGCAAAATGCTCAGTCCCTGGGAGTGGTGGTTGCGTTTTGTGGGAAGCAGAGCTCGGAAAAAGCCCTTGAGATAATTTTTGGTTTTGATGATCGAAACGTCGAGCATAGCGTCGTCGAGGGACGCCTCGTTGTGAACTTGCACGTGCGCGCCGTAGTACTTGCCATTGACCACGGTCACCTGCAGCGCTTTGGCTCGCGTGATCTCGCCGCGATCGTTCTCGACCTCTACACGAAAGCCTTTGTGTTCACTCATAAGGAGGCGCAGTGCCTGAAAGGCGTAAGAGATGGAGCCCCAGCGTTTTTTTTGCTGAGAGGGCACAGACTTGTGCACTTCGGTACTGAAGCCGATGCCCGCCACACTCACAAAGAGTCGGTCGTTCACTCGGGCGAGGTCCATGGGCACGCTGACACCGGTGGCAATCACGCGGCAAGCGTCTTCGAGTGTGAGCGGTACGCCCAGGCTTCGGGCCACGTTGTTCGCGGTGCCGAGGGGCAGAATCCCGAGGGGAATTTTTGTTTGGCGAAGAGCTTCGGCCGCGCATTGCAAGGTGCCGTCGCCGCCCCCCACGATCACAACGTCGATCTCCGCAGAGTGCTTTAAAATGAGCGGGGTGTAGTCGGCGCAGCTGCGAGGTTCGCCGCGAAGGATTTCGATGCCCTGCGCGCGCAACGACTCGGCGACCCGATCGAAGGTTTCGCTGGCCTGAGAGGCCTTGGCATTGATGATCACTAGGGCTTTGCGCATAGGCTAAGCTTAGGGATACCATAGGGGGGCCAAGCTTTCATTTACGGGCCAGCGATTATGGCCTAGAGCATCGTTTCATCATGAGCGGTCCTTTCGACATTTTGCACATTGACGATCACCTGGTGGTCATCGACAAGCCCGAGGGCTTTCACGTGCATCGCCCCGAACTGAAGGGCGTCAAGGTCGACGATGATGTCGTCGTGCTGCAACGACTGCGCGATCAGCTCGGCCGCTGGGTTTATCCCGTGCACCGGCTCGATGCGCCCACGAGTGGCTGTCTTGTGCTCGCCTTTTCGGGTGAGGTGGCATCGCAGCTCTCGAAGGGATTTGGCAGCGAAGACTTTCAAAAAACCTATACGGGCGTCGTGCGCGGATGGACCGCGGAGCAGCTCGAGATCGAGTTGCCGCTCGAGTCGCCCGAAGACAAAGCAAAACTCTTGCCTTCGCTCTCGCGCCTGCGTCGTCTCGCCACCACAGAGTTTGAGGAGTCCGTGGGCAAGCGCCACGCGACGGCGCGCTTTTCGCTCGTCGAGCTCGAGCCCGTGACGGGCCGCTTTCATCAGCTGCGCCGCCACCTCAACCGCGTCGCGCACCCGCTGGTGGGAGATGTGATGCACGGCGATCGCTACCAGAATCATTTCTTCGCCCAGCGCCTGGGCATTGAAGGCCTCTGCTTGCGCGCTTCGGCCCTGAGCTTTCTTCATCCCGAGAGCGGCCAACGTATTGAAATCAAAGCACCGATCACGGACAAATGGCGACGCATTCGCAATGTCTTTGACTCACCTAGTCACGCTCGCTAGTCGCTATAGCCATGCATCGGATCTGCTTAGTTGTGGCCCTGGCTTTGGCTCAGGTTCCCGCGCACGCGATGCGCGCGGTGTGGACCGAGGAGGCCCTGGCCCAAGGCTTGGACTGTTTTTTGATGCTTGCCGAAGCGGCGCGCGGTCCGGGAGCCCGCACCAATTTACAGATACGCTACGGAGCTCTCAACGGCAACGGTCTCAGCGAAGCGGCCGGCCATATGATGCACTTCAATTATCACCTGCCCACGATCTTGCAGCACGCTCTTGAGGAGGGCAGCTTCACCCCACCGGAGCGTGAAGTGCTGAGGAAAATTTTCTTTGCGCTCGGCCACGAACGCCGTCTCGAAAATTTGCATTTTCTCTCGGAGGCCGCCGACCCCGACGCTTTTCGCGATGCCGGTGAGAACCGACTCGCGGCGACGGGCAGCGAAGTAGGGACGCCGATTCGCATCAACACCGATCGCCTGGCGGCGACTTCTGCCGCCGAAAAGATCGCGCTTCTCGTTCACGAGTTCGGGCACCATCAAAAGCTGCCGGACGACGAGCTGCGCACTCTCGACACACTGGGCGCCAAGGTGGCCGCCTCGATGCGCCTTCAAGAACAACCTCTCGAGCTTGCGGGATTTGAACACTTTAAGCTCACGCGCTTTGAACTCGAACTCGCGCAAACGCGTGCCTCGTCGCCCGAAGAAGCCATGGGCCTCACCCCGCCGCACATGAACGACTTTGGTTACGGCACGCACATGATCCTCAGCGATGGCATCCGCTCTCATGACCTGCGCGATATGGGGCGCCAGTTTTTTGCAGGCGGCTTTGACGATCAAATCGTCGCGATGCGCATCGAGCCCAAATCCTGGCGTGTTGAAGAGCGCGAGGGCATCCCGGTGCTCGTCGCCAAGATGATGATGAATCGCCAGGTGATACGTGAGGTCGACAACTTGAGTTACGAATTTTTGATGCCGCTCACGAAGGACGAGGGTGGTGTGTGGCGATTTCAGGGCGATGGCGAATTTCGTCCGCACGTGAAGCGCATTGAATTTCGCGAGCAGGACGAAGCCACCTTGATTTGGCTTTGGCGCCAGACGGGTCCCATCGCACGCGGGCGCAGCGTGGCCGAGGATTTGGTGCTCGAGCGCGGCGCAGACGGTCGCTATCACTTGAGCTTTGAAACGGAACTTTCCCCGGGCTTTCGTACCAATTCCCAAATTGATTTGCTCTTTGTGCAAGAGAACGAGCGCGAGGACGGCACGATCTTTCGCTCCATGATCCGCTGGAATCACTCCATCGCTCGCTACCTCAGCGGTCGTTACGCTATGGACGAGATCTCACCGGGGCGTTTTAGAATTAGCCTCACCCTTCCGGAGGGCGCCCCCTTTGAGGCCGATTCGCTAAAATTGGCGTCCATGCTTTTACGCACCAACGGCGACGAGGTCTTCGCCATCACTCCCGAAGTGCTCCCCACGATTCGCGCGAGCGAGCCGCGACCCGTGGTCATTCCTAGGCTAAAAGCCGAGCTCAGCGAGCTGAATTTGCCGATTCGACGCTCGGATCTGCACCTGGGAGACGATGGACTGGTGGGCTACTTTGACCTCAATGTCGAAGTGCCCAAGGATTTTGAGATTGATTGGGGTTACGACTCGTGGACGAAAACGATGAGCGAATTGCAGGGAATTTTTGCCGATGCCGATCGCGATCACAGCCGTAGCTACATGACGTTCGGCATGCCCGTGTATTCTCACACCCTTGTGCGCTTTCGTCCGGAACATGGCGAGATTGTCGAGGAGGGCGGCCGTCGCCTGCTCAAGCTCAAAATTTACTACCGTCTTTACTACGCGATCTTTCCTTCGAATTGGCAGCCCATTAACTTTAATGCTCCTGCAGACCTGAAGCTGCAAGGGTTCATTCTGCGGGACTCGAAGTTTCGCACATGGGAGATCCCCCTGAACCTTCGCATGGAATTTCTTCGTGATTAAAGGCTAACGCGGCTTCGTTACTCGAGACCTAGGTAGCTAAGCTTGGGGGCCGCGCCGCGGGGGAATTGAATCTGCAGACCACCGGTCAAGGTCACTCCACTCTGACAACGGAATAGTCCGCGCAGATTCAGCGTGCGGTTCGCCCCCCAGGCGGCGGCGGGGGTTTCGAGCGCCACGCTGAGCAGGCTGCTGCCTTTGTACTTGCGGCAAGGGTCGTTGGCTTCGATGAGATCAGCCACGCGGTGCGATTCGGCACCTTCGCTGACGAGGATCTCTCGCGATACAGAATCCGCACTTCGCGAATAGAGCATGAGGAGCTCGCCGCCATTGTAGGGGGCTTCTACCCAAGACTTTTGTGTGATCGCTTGCATGCCTTCGCTAATTTTGCGGCGCGCGTCTTCGGAGTAACCACATTTTTCGAGAATGAGGTCGCTGAGCAGCGCTACGGCGTTGTCCTTGGTAACGAGCGTGGTGCCGTCTTCGGCATAAAGCCGTTCTATGCTCAGGTAAAAGTTCCTGTCGCCCGCGTCCGCACCAAGGCAAATGCCTCCGCGCACGAAGCCGCCACCGTGCACACAGGCGGTGAATTTTTCTTCGGAGTAGATGAGGCGCTCATCGAGCGAACCGGTCGCGTTGGCAGCCATGAGCTGGCGCACCACGAGGGCTTCGTCGCTATTGGGCTCGAGCGAGTGCAGATAAGCATTGGCGTACTGATCGAGGCGGTTAAAGAAAATGCGCAGCAGAAGTTCGGAGGTGCCGCCACCGTTGCCGATGCGGTCGCCAAAGGCGGCGGCCACGTGGGGAGCGGCCACAAGGAGAGTGGTCAGAATGGGCGCCACGCGCGCACGGGTGCGTGAGAGGATGCCCGAAGCCGACGAGTCGCCGTCGGCGATCTCAGGGGTGGCGTCGGGCTCGTGTCTTTCGAGCGCACGACCGGCTTCGTGGATGATGTGAGTGCAGGGGTCCGATTCCTTGGTCGCGAGGGCCGCGTTCGAGGTGCAGGCTAAGTAAGCGATCCCAAAGGTCCAAATGAGATTTGTGAAGGGCGTTCTACGCATGCCGCGCGGACGCTACTATAAATCTTTGTTGAGGCACAAGGGCGAATTGAGCTAGTCCCGAACTATGGCCTTTTCGGTGTACGATTATTCGGAGTTCACCAAGCTCCTCGAGGCCTTGAAGCGGAGCTATCCGGGCCGGCAAAAACCCATAAGTTATGACCTCTTGGCCAAATTACTGGGTTACAATTCCCCTCGCGTATTCTCGATGGTTCTCAATGGGCGCCGCTCGCCTTCGCACAAGCTCGTGCAAAAGATCTGCACGGCCCTGGATCTCAATGAAAACGAACAGTCCTACGTAGAGTTGCTACGCACTCGCGAGCTGCTCGCTCAGGGCAAAGAAGATCAAGACTCCGTGCCGCGTTCGCTGATTCGGCATGTGGAATCGATCGAGACGATTGAGCGTCGCCGCGCCAAACTCACGGCCATTGACCTCGACAAGTTCGCCTTTATCTCAGAATGGTATTATTCGGTGATCAAGCAGCTCGTGGTGAACCGCGGTGCTGGCGCGAGCTTTGATTGGATAAGCCGCAAACTGGGCGACACCATCGACGCCGCTCTCGTGCAAAAGGCGCTCGACCGTATGGTGGAGCTCAAGATTCTTTTTCTTGAAGGTCGCTTTTATTATATCTACGAAGGCTCGGAGAGTTTTGATGTGGGCGATACTATCCCCTCGCTTTCCATCAAACGTCACCATGCGCAGGCCATGCAGTGTGCGGTGAACGCCCTCTACCGACATCCCATGGAAAAGCGGGAGTATCAGTCGCTCGTGGTGGGCGTGAATGTTGAGGACATGGCCGAGGTGAAAAAATTCATCCGGTCTTTCGTAGAAAGCTTTCGGCGCAAATTCGGCGCCGAGCCGACAGAGCACATCTGCCGGCTCAACTTACAATTTTTTGAACACACCTCGGCCGAATCGGAATAGATCTATTCCGTAGCGTCTTCGACGGTATCTTGAACCTCGTCGCCCGCGTCGTGGATGCCGTCACCCACATCGTCGGCGACGTCTTCGATGGTGTTCTCGGTGTCCGAGTCTTTGTTACATGCTTGCATGCCAAAACCCATGAGGGTGAGGGCAAAAACGGCGGCTAAAGATTTCAATCTGATCATCACTTTGGTCCCTTTCTTATTTTGGTCTTTCTTAGGTTTTGGCAAACAAAACCCCATAACTCAAGCCTCGCGCCGTCAGGGCTTCGTTAAGTTTTCTTGAACGGCACTCACCGTTGATCTAAGCAGTAGGGCATGCCTTCTTTTGACATCAGCTCCGAAATCAACTGGCAAGCCATGGACGACGCCATCAACCAAACGCTCAAAGAAATCACCAATCGTTACGATTTCAAGGGCATTCGAGTGGAACTCGAGATGGACCAAAAGGCGAAGACGATCAAGATCTCGAGCACCGACGCGCACAAGCTAGATGCCATCAAGGAAGCCTTTCATAGCCGACTCGTAAAACGCGGAGTTTCGCTGCTCGCCATCGAATACGAAGCCGAAGAAAAGGCCTCGGGCATGGGAGGGCGCGTGCTCGCCAAAGTGGCCGCGGGCGTTTCTAAAGAAAAGGGCAAAGAAATTGTCGCTTTCTTAAAACAGGCGAACAAAAAAGTTCAGGCCCAGATTCAAGACGAAAAGGTTCGCGTCACGAGCAAGAGTCGCGACGAATTGCAGGACGCCATCGCCCAGCTCAAAGCGCAAGAGAGCAAGCTCGGACTGCCTATGCAGTACGGAAATTTCCGCGAGTGATTTGATTTACCAAGGCAAGGCTTTGTCGAGGTGAAAGTAGCCGCCCGTGGGTCCCGACTCGGGGAGCAGGGCGAGCTGCACGCTTGTGCGCGCTCCGTCTTCGACGTCGAGCATCGCGCCCTCACCGCCCATATCGGTCTTTACCCATCCAGGATGCGCAGAATTCACTTTGATGGGCGTGTCTTTGAGCTCTTGCGCGAGGTGTACCGTGAAAGCGTTCAGTGCCGTTTTTGAAGAATTGTAAGCAAAGCGCCACGATCCGTAAATCGGTGAGGTGGGGTCCGAGTGTTGAGCGAGCGAGCCCAGGCTGCTCGAGAGGTTCACGATGCGGCCGGCATTCGAGAGGCGAATCAGCGGCAATAGCGTTTGAGTGAGGGCGACGAGGTTAAAGAAGTTTGCGTCGAAGGTCTCGCGCAGCACATTTTGCGGAGTGGTGCTTGCGGTGCCGTTGTCGGCATCACGCAAAATGCCCGCGTTGTTTACGAGGATGTCGAGTCGCCCGTAATTTTTTTGAATGTAATCGAAGGCCGAGAGGTGGTCTTCGCGGCGGTTGACGTCGAAGTTGAGCAAATCAGCTTCAACGCCGTGAGTGGCGAGCGACTTGAGCATGGCTTCGCCGCTCGCGCGGTCGCGTGAGCCTGCAATCACCCTGACGCCCTGCTTGCCGAGTTGGAGGGCAGTTTCGAGACCGATGCCGCGGTTAGCGCCCGTGATGAAAGCCACTTTTTGCTGAGTTGTCATGAGCTTGGTCTACTGCCGTAGAAAACTTATGTCCACGTCTTCGACAGTCAATGGAACCGGGCGTAAAGTGCCCGGGTGTCGTCGGATTTTAAAAAGTTTCTGTGGGCGAGATTCCTTTTTACCTTTGCGGTGCAAATGCAGGCGGTGGTGCTCGGGTGGCGCATCTACGAATTGATGCGCGATCCCCTCTATCTGGGTTTCATTGGACTAGCCGAAGCCGTGCCGGCCATCGGTCTTGCGCTCTACGCCGGTTATCTCGTTGATCGTATGCGACCCCTTCATGTGTACCGCCGCGTCACTTACGTAAGTTTGGTCTCAGGACTCATTGTGCTCGGGGAACATCTCTTTGCCAGCCATCTTCCCGTCATCCCGCAGGCCGGCATGCTCTACTTCGCCGCCTTTCTTACCGGAACGGCACGCTCGTTTTCGCAACCCGCGGTTTTCGCCGCACTCCCCAAGCTCGTCACGCGCGAGCAGTTGATGCGCGCCACGGCGATGTCGAGTTCGACCTCGCAAGTGGCTCGCATTGCAGGGCCCGCGGTGGGCGGTCTCAGTTTTGGATTTTTAGGTGCGGTGTTTTCGTCATCGGTTGTCTGCATTTTGCTCGTGGCTGCGGGACTCGCGATGCTCTTTATCCGGCGCGACGTGCCGCCACCGGAGCGGCGCTACCAGCACACCTCGATCAAAGAGGAGTTGCTCTCGGGCGGAAAATTTGTGCTGCGTCATCCAATCTTATTCCCAGCCCTCTCGCTCGACATGGTTTCGGTGATGTTCGGTGGGGTGACGGGACTCTTGCCGATCTTCGCCCAAGACATCCTGCACGTGGGCCCTAAGGGGCTGGGCGCCCTGCGAGCCGCGCCCGCAGTGGGAGCCGCATTGATGAGTTTGTACCTGGCGCGTCGCGACCAACTCCGCACGGGTCACTGGCTTTTGTGGGCCGTGGCGGGTTTTGGCTTGTGCATCTTGGTTTTCGGCATCAGCACCAACTTCTACCTTTCGCTCGCAGCCCTCGCCGTGAGCGGAGTTTTCGATAGCGTGAGCATGGTGATTCGATCAGGGGCCGTGCAGCTGCTCTCGCCCGATCACATGCGCGGCAAAATCTCGGCGGTGAATTCGATTTTCATCGGATCTTCCAACGAAATTGGCGAGCTCGAATCGGGCATCGCCGCCAAGCTCCTGGGCACAGTGCCCGCCGTGATCTTCGGCGGCGTGATCTGTCTCTGTACCGTGGCGACGGTCGCTCTGCGCGCTCCCATCCTGCGCCGAATGGACCTAGCTAAGCTCAATTCCAGCGAAACTTAGTAGCTGATGACTTTTTCTACGCTGCCGCCGTAGCTTTCTTGCGTTTGGTCGAGGCCTTTGACGCCGCCCTGGATATACCAGCCGGCGCCGAGAGAGCGTCGCACTTCGACGCGGTTCACGTCGCGGGCGTCGGCTCCCACGGAGACCGAGGATTTGGAGTCGAGGCGCACGCGCGCGGTGGCTTCGCCGGTTTCGGGGTCAAAGTAGATCGATTCGATCGGTGTGGAACCCAAAAAGTATAGCGATGTGAGCGAGAAAAGACCTGTGGCGAACATCTGGCGTGCCGCCGCCAGGGAGCTTTGCTCTTCGTTCTGTAGGGCGCTCATGGGCTTGCCGAAGACGAGCACCGAATAAATGTCATTCTCGGCGAGCGGTGGGTTGCTTGAGAGGCTCAGCACGGGTTGTTCGGTGGTGCCTTCGACGTTGGCGGTGACCACGTAATCGGGCAAAAAGAATCTCACTTCGCTATTGATAAGACTCGAGCTGTGTCCGCCGTCGGTGCGGAAATGCAGCGACCTGACTTCGAACTTGCGTCGCAGGAATTCGGCCTTCAGCGGCAGCAGCTTGACGTCGAGCCCGGCGAGGGCGCCGTCTTGCCAGTCCAGATCAAAGAGGATGCGCAGTGGCGGCTTGATGAGATTCGTGGTGATCTGCACAGGATTCAGCACTTCGGTTTTGATCTTGAGCGGCGCAGACTCTTTGACGGGCCGGGGCGCATCGCGCTCGGCGCGCTGAAAACGCGAATCCGCGAAGAGCGCCGGTTTGGGGTCTCGCAAATTCCACTGCGGCAGGCGCAGAGCCAGGTTGCGCAGCTTGAAATCCACGTCGATCGCGGGGTTAAAATCTTTGCCCCGGAAATCCGCGCCAGTGATGAGCTCAAAATCGAGTCGCTGGGTTTTGTCTTTGAGTTTGACGCTGAGGTTGGACACTTTGCGCAGTCCCTCGGAGGGAGCGATCACCACGCGAAGGTCTCCGTTCATCGAATTGAGTGGCGCCGGTAGTACGGTGTACTCGGCGGGCACTGTGCTCAGCCAATCGCGAATGTTTTGAATCTCTAATTCGGCGTTCAAGGGCGGGATCAATTGGTCAAAGAGGCCTTTGATTTTGTTCTCGCGCAGATGGCTCAAGTCATAGTTTCCGCCCGTGGCAAGGCGCAGGCGCGTGTATTTGGCCGCATGCTCGGTGAGGTAGTCCACGTGTCCCTGTTCGAGATTGTCGGCAGGGGCACGCAGTTTGAGCACGTTGTTAATGTCAAACTCGAGCATGCCGCGTGCGAAAGGGTAGCGAAGTTGAAGCGGACAACGCAGTTCTAAGGCCACTTCGTTGCTTTCGCTCAAATTGGCCGCCACTTGGCAGCCCCGATTGCGTATGTGGATCGTGCCGCCGATGGGACTAAATTGCAGGCTGGCCTGAGATTCGAGGCGCACGTGGCGCGCCTCGGCCACGAGGGTGGCGTGCAGCTCGCGAGACTTTAAAAAAGTAAAGCTCGGGTCGCGCGCGCTCAGCGCAAAGGCAAAGCGACCCGGATCTTCGCGCGCGTGCGTCGCCTTTAGCTCTGCGTGCGCCACGCCGACATGCTCGCCTCGGCCCGCGATTTTCAGACGTGTGCCAGTGCCCCACGTGAGATCGAGGCGAATCTTCGAGCGTGATTGAGGCACGCCTCGCAGGTCGACACCGATTTGCACCATGTCGCTCGCTGCGGGCGTCGTGGTGATACCGCCCTCGATGTGCGAGTCTCCATTCGCATAAAGCACTTGTGGAACACGAAGTTCGACGGCTGGTTTGGGCAAGGCGAGGGTTTGGCTTAAGATGCGGTGGTAGTTTTGATAAATTTGCACCAGGGGCGTGCTCTCGCTTGTCTCAGTTTCATGGGTGTCGCCACTCTGGCGAATTTCGAGGGGACGCTCGGCGATCACCTCGGCTCGGCGGAGCGCTAGCCAGCGCAGTCCCGCGCGGCCGTATTCCAGCGAAGTGTCCACGTGCAGACGATCTAGGCAGCCCGCGATCTTCAGCGTCGCGGATTCGTGAGCCACGCAAGCGTCCTCCAGGTGCAGCTCGATGTCCTTGGCGAGCAGAGAGAGCGATCGGGTTTTCAATTCGAAAGAGCGAAAGCTGATGTGGTATTCGGGCAGAAATTTTTGCAAAGCCCAGCGCACCGTTGCGGGTCGCAGCACGAGTTCTGGGCGCCACCAAATCACGCCGAGCGCGAGTAGAGGCATAAGCACGAGTGCGGCAATCGCTGCGAGCAGAGGCTTCTTTTTCACTAGAACCCCTCTCCGAGGCCGATGAAGTAGTACCATTGGTCGGGAATCGTGGACGCCTCAGTAAAGGCGCGTGCAAAAAATCCGTTCACAATGCCGATGGGCGAGAGCCAGCGCAGGCCCACGCCCACGGAATAAAGCCAGTCGGGGCCTAGCTCGAGGGGACGTTGACCCGACTTGCCCACGTCGGCCAGGAGGTAAGGTTCGAATTTGGGCCAGGCAAAGGGCTGCACGCGCAAATCTAGGCCCGCCGAAACTTGAGTGAGGCCGGGGTTGAGGGGATTTGTCACGTCAAAGCCGCGCAAGGTGCGCACGTCTCCGAGAAAGGTTTGTAGCGAAGGTGGAATCTGGTCGAGGGGCACGTTGCGATCGGAGATGTTGACTTGCGCGTTGTGGCGCAAAGCCAGAAAACATTCCGCGAGTGAGCAGTAACCCAGGCGCCACACCTTTTTGTAGTCGAGTTCGGCGCGCAGGAGATTCGTAAAAAATCCGAGCAGCGGATTGCGGTACTCGAGCTTTGTGCTCAGCGTGTACCCAGCTTCGGGATGATTCTTTTTGATCTCATAGGCGTGTGCCAAAAGATAGAGGTCGAGTTTGAGTGCCACGCTGAGATCGCGTTGAAAGGTGGTCTCGCCTTCGGGCCTATGCCAAGTGCGAATGAAATAAGGCCCGCCTTCGAGGCGGAGGGATTCTTCGCGAAATTCCCAAACGTAGCCGGGGGTGAAACCCACCGCGGCCCGGATCTCCTCGATGCCGGTGCTCGTGTCGTGGGCGATCGAGGGCAGCACCGAATAGTAAAATCGCGGCGTTTCGAGCGAAGGGTAAAAGGAGCCTTCGATGTTGAGCGTTTGCTTTTCGAACGACGCCATCGCATTGATGCCAAGTTGGCCGAGGTTCTGAGTGAAACGGTTGTTCTTCCAGCCCGCGTAAGCGTAAGGGCCAGTTTCGGTGTCGGCGCCGAATCCGAAACGAAAGGTGCGCGGCATGCCCAGCACGTATTTATGCTCAAGATAAGCGTCCTCCGCGCTGGCCGAATCTTCGCAGCGGGTGATGAAATAGCTTCCCGAGACGACTTCGGATTCGTCGATGCGTTGGCGCGTGAGCGTGAGGTCGTCCAGATGAAACTCATCTTCTGCTGTGAACGAGTAGTAGCGACGCAAGAGCTCGGCGTTGAAGGCTGCGTTGGAGTCGATCGCAACGTGATTGAAGCGGCGTCGCTCTCCAAGTGAAGAGATCACCGTGAGGGCGCCGCTCTGCACGTCGATTTGCGACGTGGTGCTGGCGCAGGGGTAGCCCTGGTTGCGGTGAAAGGCCTTGCCTGTGCCTTCCACCAAATTCAGAAGATCGGGCGTGACGATGCGCTTGCGGTAGCGCAAGAGAGTGTCATTCAGTGCGAGGTTCTCGGGGTTGGACTGGGTTTTCTCGACCCGGAGCACGGGGCCGCAGTCGACGAGCAGTTGATTGTTCTCGAAGGTCATTACGGGTGTGGCGTAGCCCTGGGTTTGCAAAAACGCCGTGAGGTGTGTTCGGGCTTGATAGAGGGGAATGTCGCGCCATGCCCGTGTGTTGGGGTCGCCGCAGATCATGCGCCGGTGGAAGCTGTCGAGATCAACGGGTTCGGAGACCCAGTAGATCTCCCCACAGAGTTGGCGTTTTTCAGCCTGTGCGGAGCGAGCAAAAAAGCTCAGGGCAAGAGCCAAGCTCACGACCCATATCCACAGTTTCGCCATGCCCACGAATATAGGGCATTTCACTTCGCAATCAAGTTATGAATTCTTGTCTTCAGTGGGCATGTGCTTCGTGGGCCGCACAAGGGTCGCCTTCGAGCTCCACATCGAGGGTGATGTGCTCAAAACGGTGGGCCGCCAGCAGGCGGTGCACCTGCGTTTTGGTCGCCACGATCTCTTCGCGAGTAGATCGGGGATCGAGCACCAAGTGCGCCGAGAGCACGTGGTGCTCGCCGTCGAGGGTCCAGGTCTGCGTGTTGTGTACCGAACGCACGCGCGGCAAGGCCTCGCGCACTTGGCGCGAGAAATCTGTAGCATCGAAAGACTTGGGCGAACGCTGCATGAACACGGAAAAGACGCGGCTCAGATTTTTGCCCACGTTCCACAGCACAAAGATCGAAATGCCGATGGACATCAGGGGGTCGAGCATTGGCACATCCCATAGGGACATGACAATGCTGCCGATGAGCACGGCCACCCAGCCGAGCACGTCTTCAATAAGGTGCCAACTGACCGCTTGCTCATTGAGCGAGGTGCCCGATTTGATCTTGAGCACGGCGGCGCCGTTGAAGGCGATTCCCACGATCGACATCAGAATCATGCCTGGAGCGTAGACGGGCTGGGGGTCTATCAGGCGACCCACGGCGCTTGCCACAACGCCGACACCTCCCACGAGCAAGATGAGGCCGGTGATGAAGGCTCCGAGCACCGAAAAGCGGCGGTAGCCATAGTTGTATTCGTCGTTGCGCTGGCGGCCCGAGACTTTGTGCAAGTACCACGCGATACCTAGAGTGATGCTGTCGCCGAAGTCGTGCAGGGCATCGCTCAGAATCGCGATGCTATTGGTCCACAGACCCCCTGCGACTTCGAGCAGGGTAAAACTGAGGTTCAAAAAGAAGGCGACGCCGATATTGCTCGAGCCATGATCGTGGTGGTGATGGTGAGCGTGATCGTGCGCCATAGGGATATTGTTCCCGGGCTAGGGGCCGCGGTCAATCGCATGTGCACGTAAAGATCGTCGTTTAGGCTTTTCAGACACCGGTTGATTGGCAAAAATCCTGGCCTAGGATCCCATCTCAATCATGGATTATCACTTTTTGCTTTTGATCAAATTCTTGGGGATGCTCGTTTTTTCGGGGGGCATCGTGGCCGCCTTTGTGGCCGAATCGCCGGCTGCCAAAAAGGTTGCTGTACACCGCATCGCCTCTACGGGTTTGCTGATTTTATGGATTTCGGGAGCGTTCCTCGCGACCAAGCTTGGCGTTTCGCACGCTGAGCTTTGGATCACGCTCGGATTTTTCTTTTCTTTTGTCACCCAGGGCGCTCTCGTGTCGAGTATCAAGACCACGAAGCCCGGCCCCAAGGTGGTTGCCATTGTGTTTCTTGTGCTCTCGCTTGTGGACATGGTTTACAAGCCCACATGGGAACAGCTGCTTAAATAAGTCCTAAGGGGATTACCAGGTATCGCTGAAGCTCTTTAGCGTGAGCGTGCCGTCGTTGTTGAGCTTAAAGATGCGTGCCGTGCCCGCAGAGCCGGCTGCCGCGTTGTTGCCCGTACCGCCTGGAGCGCCGCCCGTCACGTCGGCCGTGAGGCCGCCCGTGTAAGCTTTGGTCGCGATCCAAATCACGCCACCGCCACCGCCACCGCCGTCGCGGTTAGAGGTGCCGAGCACGCCCGCGCCACCGCGTGCGCGCACGGTGCCGGTGCCCGTAATGGAGTCGGCGATGATGACAATCATACCGCCGCCGCCGCCACCTGCGCCACCGACCGTGTTTTGACCGTAGCTACCGCCACCGCCACCGCCGAAGCCGTTGCCGGCCGTACCGCCAGAACCACCCACGCTACCGATGTCGGCGCCTTTGCCACCATTACCACCGTTGCCGTAAGTGAAGCCGTCGTTGTACATCTGTGCGGTACCGATACCGCCCACAGCAGTACTATTGTTAAAAGAACCACCGTCGGTAGCCGAACCACCGTTTTGACCGTTCGTGCCGGTAGACGTGTTTGCCGAGCCACCGCCGGAACCGCCGCGACCACCGATGAGGCCAGAGCCAGCAGCACCGTCGACGCTCAGAATTGCGCTCGTGCCCATCGCGAGGGTTTCGGCGCGCAGGAACATCACCGTCGGGCCCGTCGAGGCAGCCGATACGGTGCCGTTGATCGTGAGCGTTTTTGCGGCGTAAGGTTTCACGCGCGAGTAGCTGCTTGCGTCGATCGTCGCTGTGTCATTAAGCGTGGCGTCGCTGAGGCCTGAAGTGTCAGGAAGTTCCCACTCGGGGAAAGGCAAGACTGGAACGGTTGCCACGCTGTCGCTCGTGAAGGTGTGCAAGAAATTACGTTCGGTATAAGAACCGTCCGCATTGATTTGATAAAGTTTTGAGGTACCCGTAGCGCCATACTGAGCCCAGTAGGTAGGCAGGCCGTAACCCGCGCCCTTGACGTCGGGTCGAATACCGCCGTTGTAAGATTCCGTAGCTACCCACACGACACCGCCACCGCCGTGTCCACCGAATTTGGCTTGTTGCAGACCTGTACCACCTGTGGCTTGGACGGTTGCGGTACCGCTGATGCTTTCGGCCACGATGGCCACAAGACCACCGCCGGCACCGCCGCCGCCGCCTGTAGAACCACCCGAACCACCGCCACCGCCACCTGCGCCGTTCGCGCCCGCGCCACCGGCGCCAGGCAGAGAACCGCCACCAGTCGTGCCGGCACCGCCACTACCATAAGTAAAGCCGCTGGCGTAAGTGCCTGCGCTACCTGTTCCGGCAAGCCCTTTGGAAGTGCCCGAACCGTCAGTTCCGTTTCCGCCTGAACCACCGGCACCGCCAGGGTTGGAGCTCGAGGAACCACCGCCACCGCCACCGCCCGAACCACCGTTCGAACCGTTTTTGGTAGTGGTTGCAGAACCGTTGGCCTGAATCGTGTAGCCCGTGCTGAGCACGAGATCTTGCGCACGCAGGAAAAGGCTCGTGTAACCGGCGGTGTCCCAATTCAAGTTGCCACTGATGGTGAACACCTTGAACTGTGAAGGCGCGGCTCGCGTAGAGTTCAATACGTTACCGCTCAGGGATCCGTCCGAGAGCGAGCCCACCGCGGTCAGGCCCTGACCATCGTAAGGGTTTGCGGTGATCGCCGCCACCGTCCAGTTTGTAGCGCTATCGGCCGAGCCCGAGGCGTTGCCCGCGTTGTCGACCGCGCGGATCTGCACTTTGTAGGTGCTGGTGTTCGTGAGTGAGAGGCCCGTGATGCGGTAGCTCTTGCCGGTACCGAAGTTTGTCCAATCGACTTCGGTCGAGTTGCTGTCGGTGATGTCGATGATCTTGTACTCGTAGTGCGAGAATCCAGCCGAGCCGTTGTCGGTGCCGGCGTGTGTGAACGAAATGTCTGGTGAGTACGAAGTCGAAGACGACGTGTTGCTTGTGTAGGTGCTGTAGAGAGTGACACCGGTAGGAGCGTCAGGTGCAAGCACGTCGCTACCTGCGATGCCGCCGCCCGTGTGCGTGCCACTGGAGGAGACGGCGTTGCCTGCGACGTCCGTAGCGTTTGCTACCGCGATCGTGATGTCGCCGCCGCCGACCTGCGAGCCTGTCGACCAAGTGAGGCGATAGGTGTTGCCCGAAACGATGGCCACCGAAGTGGGGTTCGCGGCGAGGGTGCCCTTGCCGGTGCCAGATATGGTGTAATTGCTAGCCGTGGTCACTCCGGTGCTCATGGCTTCAGAGAAGGTCACGTCCACAGTGAGTGTCGTTTGTGCCGTTACGGTGGTCACGGTCGGAGCGGTGAGATCGAGCACGTAGGCCACGGTGGCCGTCGAGCACACCGAAGCGTTGCCGGCTTCGTCTGTCACTTTGGCGTAGAACCCATAGGTGTTTGCCGTGAGAGTGCTCGAGGTCACGTCGGCCTGTGTGGTCGAAGCGAGCTGCGATCCTACTTGAGTCGTACAGCCCGAGTTCGTGAAGAGCGTTACGGTAGAGCCCGAAGCCACGCCGCCACCGCTGACGCGAATCTGCGGAGTCGTGTCGTTCGAGGGGCTCGACGCGGGGTTGTTGAGAGCGAGAGTCGTAGGTGCGGCGGGGGCGTCGGTGTCGAGCGTATAAGCCGCGGCTACGGTAGAGCAAACCGAAACCACCGAGTTTGCGGTGACGGTAGCGTAGAAGAGATAAGATCCGTCGCTGCTGACGGTCGAGGTGGCGCTCGCCACGTTGGAACCGTTTGCTGTGGCGTTCGACCCGAACTGCGTGCCGGTACAAGCCGAATCTGTATAGAATTTCACCGTGCGGCCCGAAGTGACGCTGCCGCCCGAGGCTTCGATCGTGACACTGGTCGCGGTGCCCGGCGTGGAGGCCGGCGAGGTGCGCGTGAGGGTTTGCGGAGCCACAACAGGAACCAAGTTGAACGTCGTGCTCGAAATGCTGCCGCCCGCGCCGTCGGAGACCGTAAAGTTAAAGCTGTCGAGCGTGCTCGAAGTGCTTGAACCGTGCAGGTAAGTGATGAGGCCGCTGTCGAGATCGTTCTGTGTGAATGTGCCCGAAGCGCTGATGTTGGAGCCGTTCTTTTTGAGCGTGCCGCCCGTGGGAACGCTCGTTACCGTATAAGTGATTTGCGAAGCCGTGTTGTCGATGTCGCCCACCGCGAGGTGCGATGCCGCGGTGATGGTACCCGAAGTGCCCGCCTGGAGCGTGAGCGTGTTGTTGCGCGTGAGCGTGGGAGCATCGTTCACGGCGTTCACCGTGAGCACGAAGGTGTCGTTTGCAGTGAGCGAGCCATCGGTCACCGTAAAGGTGATCGTTGTCGTTCCCGAGACGTTCGCCACCGGTGTGATGGTACCCGTGCAGCTCGGTGCCGTACCCGACCAGACAACCGACGAGCTGGCAACCACTCCAGTGTCCGAAGAGCTCATCGATACCGAGGCGCCGCAGGTCAGCGTGGAATCCGTGTCGTTGATCGTGAAACTCACCGCCTTGGCGGTATCTTCGTTGGTGGAGGTGTCGGCGATGTTAGAGATCGTCGGCGCGTCGTTGTCGGCGGTGACGGTGAGCACGAAGGTGTCGTTCGCGGTCAGAGAGCCGTCCGTTACCGTAAGGGTGATGGTCGAAGTGCCGGTAGCGTTTGCGGCAGGCGTGATGGTTGCTGTACAGCTTGGTGCTGTGCCCGACCAGACCACGGCAGAGTTTGCCACGACCGAGGTGTTCGAGGAGCTCATCGACACCGACGAGCCGCAACTGAGCGTAGAATCCACATCCGTGATCGAGAAGGAGACCGCTTTGGCGGTGTCTTCGACGGTCGAGGTGTCAGATTGATCGGAGATCACGGGAGCGTCGTTCACGGCATTCACCGTGAGTACGAAGGTGTCGTTTGCGCTCAGCGAACCGTCCGAAACCGTGAAAGTGATGGTTGACGTGCCAGTGGCGTTCGCGACTGGCGTGATGGTGCCTGTGCAGCTTGGGGCGGTGCCCGACCAGACGACGGCGGAGTTTGCGACTACCGAGGTATTAGACGAGCTCATCGATACCGAGGCACCGCAAGTCAGCGTGGAGTCGACGTCACCAATGGTAAAGCTGACAGCCTTGGCAGTGTCTTCGTTCGTCGAGGTGTCGGCGATGTTGGAAATCGTCGGAGCGTCGTTGTCACCATTCACCGTGAGCACGAAGGGGTCGGCGGCGGTCAGAGAACCGTCCGAAACGGTGAGGGTGATGGTCGAGGTGCCGGTGGCGTTCGTGGCCGGTGTGATGGTCGCGGTACAGCTCGGAGCGGTACCCGACCAGACAACGGCGGAGTTCGCCACAACCGAGGTGTTCGAGGAGCTCATGGATACCGACGAGCCGCAACTGAGCGTAGAATCCACATCCGTGATCGAGAAGGAGACCGCCTTGGCGGTGTCTTCGCTTGTCGAGGTGTCGGATTGATCGGAGATCACGGGCGCGTCGTTCACCGCATTCACCGTAAGGTCGAAGGTGTCATTGGCTGTGAGAGAACCGTCCGTCACCGTGAACGTGATGGTGGCGGTACCGTTGGCGTTGGCGACCGGTGTGATGGTGCCCGTGCAGCTTGGGGCGGTGCCCGACCAAACGACGGCCGAGTTCGCCACAATCGAGGTGTTCGACGAGCTCATCGATACCGAGGCGCCGCATGTGAGCGTAGAGTCGATGTCGTTGATCGTGAAAGAGATGGCCTTGTCGGTGTCCTCAGCGGTTGAGGTGTTGGCGATGTTGGAGATCGTCGGCGCGTCGTTATCAGCGTTCACCGTGAGCACGAAGGGGTCGTTTGCGGTGAGCGAGCCATCGGTCACTGTGAGGGTGATGGTCGAGGTTCCCGTCGCGTTGGCGACCGGCGTGATGGTCGCAGTACAGCTAGGAGCCGTGCCCGACCAAGCTACAGCGGAGTTTGCCACAACCGAGGTGTTCGAGGAGCTCATGGATACCGACGAACCGCAACTGAGTGTAGAATCCACATCCGTGATCGAGAAGGAGACCGCCTTGGCGGTGTCTTCGCTCGTGGAGGTGTCCGATTGATCGGAGATCACAGGGGCGTCGTTCACCGCGGTTACCGTCAGGACAAAGGCGTCTGAAGCGGTGAGCGATCCATCGGAAACGGTGAAGGTGATGGTCGAGGTGCCCGTGGCGTTCGCGGCGGGCGTGATGGTGGCCGTACAGCTCGGCGCGGTGCCCGACCAGACGACGGCGGAGTTTGCGACTACTGAGGTGTCCGAAGAGCTCATCGAAACCGAGGATCCACAGGTCAGCGTAGAGTCGATGTCGGTGATCGTGAAGCTCACGGCTTTGGCGGAATCTTCGGCTGTAGACGTGTTCGATTGATCAGAGATCACGGGAGCGTCGTTGGCTGCGGTGACGCTCAAGTCAAAGGTGTCGTTTGCGGTGAGCGTTCCATCCGTAACCGTGAAGGTGATCGTGGAGGTGCCCGTGGCATTGGCGACGGGAGTGATGGTGGCCGTGCAGTTTGGCGCTGTGCCCGACCAAACCACGGCGGAGTTTGCGACTACCGAGGTGTTGGAGGAGCTCATCGAAACCGACGAGCCGCAAGTCAAAGTAGAATCCACATCCGTGATGCTAAAGCTCACGGCCTTAGCGGTGTCTTCGGCAGTCGAGGTGTCGGATTGGTCGGAGATCGCGGGCGCATCGTTTACTGCGGTGACAGAGAGTACGAAGGAGTCGCTATCGGTGAGGGCGCCATCAGAAACGGTGAAGGTGATGGTCGCCGTGCCCGTAGCGTTGGCCGAAGGGGTGATGGTGCCGGTACAGCTCGGAGCGGTGCCCGACCAAACCACGGACGAGTTCGCCACGAGCGAAGTGTTCGAAGAGCTCATCGTCATTGCGGTGCCACAGCTGAGAGTTGTGTCGGTATCGTTGATGGTGAAGGAGACGGCTTTTGCCGTGTCCTCGAGGGTGGAGGTGTCCGAGATGCTCGAGATGGTGGGTGGATCTGTAACCACGTTCACCGTGAAATCAAAAGTGTCCGAAGCCGTTAAGCTTCCGTCCGTCACTGTGAAGGTGATCGTTGTTGTGCCGGTGGCGTCGAGTATAGGAGTGATGGTGGCCGTACAGCTCGGAGCGGTACCCGACCAAACGACGGCGGAGTTTGCCACAACGGCGGTGTCCGAAGAGCTCATCGAAACCGACGAGCCGCAAGTCAACGTCGAGTCGACATCAGTGATAGAGAAGGTAACCGCTTTGGCAGTGTCTTCGGCAGTTGAGGTGTTGGATTGGTCAGAGATCACCGGAGCGTCGTTCACGGCAGTGACGGTGAGCACAAAGCTATCTGCGTCCGTAAGCGTTCCGTCCGAAACTGTGAAGGTGATGGTCGAGGTTCCAGTCGCGTTAGCGACTGGCGTGATGGTGGCCGTACAACTCGGGGCAGTGCCCGACCAAACCACGGCCGAGTTTGCCACCACAGAAGTGTTCGAAGAGCTCATCGCTACTGAAGTTGCACAGGAGAGCGTTGAGTCATCGTCGGTGATCGTGAAGGTGACCGCTTTGGCGGTATCTTCAGCGGTAGTGGTGTTGGATTGATCCGAGATCACGGGAGCATCGCTCACAGAGTTCACACTGAGGTCAAAGGTGTCGCTGTCGGTGAGGGAGCCGTCGGTTGCGGTGAGTGTGATGGTGGTGGTGCCCGTGGCGTTCGCTACCGGGGTGATGGTGGCGGTACAATTGGGAGCCGTGCCCGACCAAACGACCGAAGCGTTGGCCACAATAGAGGTGCTTGAAGAGCTCATCGAAACCGACGAGCCGCAAGTCAAAGTAGAATCGACATCCGTGATGGTAAAGCTCACCGCCTTGGCGGTGTCTTCGCTCGTGGAGGTGTTCGCCACGTCCGAAATCACTGGGGCGTCGTTGACGGCCGTGACACTCACGCGCACCTGAATGGCGGTGGCGCTAGCGGCACCGCCGTCCCAAGCCTTCACAGTAAAGGCGTTCAGCGTGCCGTTGGCATTCGCTGCGGGAGTCCATTCTACCGAGTCGCCGCTCGAGATGAGCGTCGTGCCACCCACCACGGGCGTGCTATTTTTGGTGAGAGTGCCTGTGCTCACGGCTTCGATTCTAAAGCTCAGGGTGTCGCCGTCGGCGTCGGCTTCGTCGGCCGCCGCTGCCAAATCGGAGTAGGCGATGGTGGCGGCGTTGTCTTCGTTGCCACCCGTGAGAGTGGATACGGTGGTCAGAGTGGGTGCGTTGTTGCCGAGCAGTGCCGAGACATGCACTACGGCAGATTCATTGCCGGCCGCGTCTTTGGCCTGCACGTGAATGTAATAAGTGCCGGTGCCTGTGGCTTGCGTGGCGGTGTCGGTGCCATCGTAAGCGCCCGACGGGCTCGAGCTAGCAGTGGTATTGATAAGGTAGCGGTAGGTACAAGTTTCGCTGCAACCCCAGTTCCAAGTTTTCGAATGTGCCAAGACGCTATCGTTCGCCAGACCCGTCACTGTCGGTGCGGTGCCAAGACCGCCGCTGGTGTCGGTGGCGCTCGAGCTGCTTGTCACGTTGCCCGAGGCGTCTTCGGTATCGGCAGCGGTGATTGTGATGTTACCGCCGATGAACATCTCGCCGCTCGACCAGGTCAGTCTATATTTATTGCCCGAAACAAGGGCTACCGAGTTCGGGTGGTCCGAGAGTGTGCCTTTGCCCGAGCCCGAAACGGTGTAGTTGATGGCGGTCAGCGCGCCCGAGGCGACGGCTTCGCCAAAGGTGACGTCTACCGTGAGGCCCGTTTGCACTTCCACCAAAGTCAGTGCCGGCGCCGTATCGTCTACGGTGTAGCTAAGGTTTGCACTCGAGCACGCCGAAGCGTTGCCGCTCGAGTCTTCGGTGACGGCGCGCAGGGTATAGGTGCCGGCCGTGAGGGCCGAGGTCGTTACTGTGATAGGGGTAGCGGCGCCAGAGGCCTGACCGATAAGGTTCCCTACCGTACAACCCGCCGTTGTGGAGGCTTTGTAAATTTTTACAATCTGCCCCGCTTCGGCCACCACGCCCACGTCAAGAGTCGGCGTCGTGTCGCTCGAAGGTGAGGAAAGAGGAGAGTTGAGAGTGATCGAAAGCGCTACGGCGGGTGGCGTGGTGTCGGCACCCGAGTTGGAGATGGTTACGAAAACCGTGGCGATGGTCGATGTGCGGGCGCCAGCTTTAGCGCGATAGGTAAAGGAATCCGCACCGATTTGGCCTGAGTTGGGAGTGTAGGTGACGTCGCCGGTGTCGGTATCGAGCGAGAGGGTGCCGAGGGTGGGGCTGGTGACGATTTCAAAAGTGACGTCGTCACCCACGGGAGAGACGCCCACAAGACGGCCCGAAACCGGCACGTTCATCTGAGTTGTGAGCGAATGGTTGGCGACGATGGGAGCCAGTGCCGAGTCGGGCACGCCGGGGTGGTGGCCCTTCGAGAGGTCCGAACCCTTTTTGGCGCCCATGAACGGGTTGCCGCAACCTGCGAGCGTTAGCAAGAGGAGCCCTAGGCCCTTAGTTTTGATAAAACTCACGGCGTCCTCCTATGAGGGGTGTCGCCGAGTTGCCAGCTGAGGCCAAGTTCAAAACCGTTGTCCTTGCGAGTGCGCTTGAGGATGCTGGTGTTCTGCTGGGTGTATCCGTAGAAGGTGCCAGCGTGCATCGACCAGCTGCCGATGTCCTGACCTATAGAAAGTTTTCCTTGGTAACCGTAGCCCATATTGGCGCGGTAAGAATTGTTGGATGCGGGTAGGTAGAGTGTGCCCGTGGCTTCAGCCTCGGCGTAAAAAACTCGCGACTGCCAAAACCTGTAGGCGCCGCCCACTTCAAAACGCGGAATAAGAAGGGGCTGGATTTCTACACTGCCGCCACCGCTTGAAAGCCCTTTGTAGAAAACCTCTTGCGCGAGGCCAAAGTAGCCGCGGATCAAGAGGCGATCGTTGACGTGATAATCAATGCCGGCACCGTAGCCGGTGAGAGTCTGAGTGGCACCTTTGATCTCGGCCGTCGCCGTTTCCGAATCAGGCAAGTATTTTTCGCGGTTCACGCGAACGTTTTGGTAAGTGTGCACGTGCGGGCTAATCACTTGTCGCCATTTGAGTTCGAAACCGTAGTTCGCGCCGGAGAGGAGCGAGCCGCGGCTGCCATCGTCACGATCCTGACCATCGATGCGCGAGTAATACATGTGCGGGATGAACTCGATGACACTGTATTCGTCGTCGTTCGCTTCGGTGGTGTCTTCTTTTTTCTCGCTCACGCTTTGATCGAGCACGTCTTGGGCACTGTGTGCGTCCACTTCGGCCACCGATACGCTGCTTTCGGCGGGGTTTCGGGCGGGCACAGTGAGCGGTGTTGGTGTGGGGATGGGTGTGGGTGCTGTGAGGGCCGTTGCGCCCGCGGTCGTCATCGACGACGTGACGGCCGCTTCTTCTTCGGGCATAGGTCCTGCTTCAGTTGCGGGAGCTCTAACGAGATTTTGTTTAGGCGACATATTCGCCTCTTTCATCTCGGGAGTTGCGGAGTGCCAAAACTCTTTCGCGGCCACCCAGGCGCCGGCCGCGAGCGCAGCAGAAAGCAGTAGCCACGTGGCCACGCTCCTCACCCGGTTGTCGCTGCGCTTGTGCTCCATAATTTTGCATCACTTATATCGGGCTTCGCCTTTATTTTTGTGAGTTTAGGGGGGCGTCAAGAATCCTGCCCTTGAGCTCACAATTTCTGGGGATTGTTAAGATTCCGTTAGGAAAATCCCTATTATTTCAAGGCGTTGTCCGTCCTGGCTACATGGTACCGGAAGGGCGCAGGCGGGGGTGTGAAATTTTCGCCACAAAAAAATGGTGAGAAGGGCCCTCGGCTAAGGGCCCGATCTTTAGTTCGTGACTGTGAAGTTCAGGTTAAGCGCCGTGCCTGCCGTTCCCGAAGCCGCGGTGCCCGAGAAAGGCGTGAGGGTAAAGCTCTGCGCGCCAGTGGGGAGCGTGCCGGCTTTGTAATCGCCCGCGGTGTCGCCGAAGAGCGAAAAGGGGGCTTCGGATTCGGTTTTGTAAGAAGGCTTGGTGTTCCACCCAAAACGCACGCTCTTCACTTCGGCTCCCGAGACGTCGGCGCGGAAGTTGAGGTTGCGCGTCGGCAGGGCGGCGAGGCTAATCACCGCTCCCGGGGCGATCGGGGCGAAGCCCGCGATCGGTTGATCGGTGTCCGCGTTGATGAGTGTCAGTCCTGTTGCCGAAAGGACCGGTGCGGTGGAGGTGAAGCTCGCCGAGACGCTCTTGGCGGCGTCCGCGGTGATCACGCAGGAACTCGTACCCGAGCAGGCGCCCGACCAACCGTCAAAGGTGGATCCCGTTTGGGCCACGGCGCTGAGTGTGACGACGGCGCCGGCGACGAGAGACTCGCTGCAGTCGCTACCGCAACTGATGCCCGTGCCGGTGACGGTGCCCTGGCCGCTGCCGGTTTTGGCAACTTGCAGCAAGTGCGTGAGTGCGAAGTTTGCGCTCACCGTTTGCTCGGCATTCATCGTCAGCGCGCAGGAGCTCGTGCCCGTGCAGGCGCCCGACCAGCCGACGAAAATGGAACCGGCGGCTGGAGTGGCACTGAGGGTGACTTGGGTCTTTTCGAGAATCGCTTCGGAGCAATCGCTGCCGCAATTGATGCCAGTGCCGGTGACGGTGCCCTGACCGGCTCCCGCTTTGCTAACCGATAGCGAATAATAAACGGGCTCGGGTGGAACTTCATCGATCACATTGAGTGCGAGATTCAGGTGCGCGCCCGCGGCGCCGGCACCATTCACATCAGCAAATGGGGTGCCCACGATGGAGTTCAGGCCGAGGCTTAAGCTCGAGAGGCCCGCCACGAAAGGCGCGGCGCTGTCGATCGACGGTGTGCCGCCATTCACGACAAAGCGCACGCTCTTGACGAGCGCATTGCTAACGTTGGCGCGCAAATCCACTTGGCGAGTGGGCAAGAGTGCGAGGTTGATTTCGCTGCCGTTCACGATGGGGTCGAAGCCCGCGATCGGCTGCTGCGTGACGGAGTCGATGAGACTCAGGCTCGAGAGAGCGGGCACGGTGGCTTCTTTGGTGAGCAACAGTACCCAGTCGTCGGTATTCAGTCCGGGAACGGCGGGAATCGCGCGCGCGGCGCCGCCTTGCACGACGATGGGGGTGCCTACAAAGAGTCCGCTCTTAGGGCTATACCAACGGCCGTTGAATTTCCCTGCAGCGCTAGTGAGGTTCAAAGTGCCAGTGAGTTTGGCGGTCGGATAATAAATCGCGTAGACCTCTCCCTCTTTGGCAAAGACTTGGCCTTCGCCGGCAGCCGAGGTGGTGGATTCGCCGGTGAGGAGCCCATCGCGCGGAGACATTTCCCAGAAGGGAAGGTTCTCGTCAAAGAACTTACGGGCGTAGCCGCCCCATACAAAGATGTCTTCATAGGTGCTTAGATCGTTGAGACCGAAGGCAGCCGAGCCGATGTAGAATTCCACACCGCCGCCCGACATCAGTGTCGGCCACAGGTTGCTCTTGCGGCGTTTGTCCATGTTGTCGATAGAAAGGTATTGCAGCTCGTCCATATGGATCGGAAGCTTGCGGCCGGCCGCAGCCGAGCGGTCACGCCATTCTTCGACTTCAGCGCCGAAACGTTCTTTGGCAGCCGTATACTGAAACGACGTGAGCGAGAAGCGGCTGTCGCCGAGGAAGGTTGTCCAAACGACGTCGGGATCTCCGTAGTTGTGCACGGTGATGGGATGTTTGTAGGCGTCTACGGATTGCAGGTAGCCCGCCCAAGATTTGATCATTCCGGGCCACGCTTGTACTTGGGCTGGATCGGTGGGAAAGCGGTGATCAAATTCTTCGCTCAGGTTCCACTGCAGAGCTTGGTGGTGACCAAAGCGCGCGGCGAGTTCGCGGTAATAAAGTTTTCGTTCGACGCCGAGGGTGGCGTTGTCGAGCTCTTTTTTGTTCTTCTCTTCAGCTTCGCCGAGCACGAGTTGCAGGTTGAGGCCGCGGCGCTGGGCGTGGGACATGACAATTTCCCACTGAGCGAGGCGGCTAATGTCAAAGTGCAAGTTGTCGTTGGTGGTGGCGCCGGAGAGAGTCACGGTTTTCAGATACGGATGCGTGTTCTGCCCGTCGCCGCCGATGTTCATAAGAATGATGTAGACTGAGTTGATGCCCTGGTCGGCGAGGTAGTTGAGTGCACCGATGATGTTCTTGCCCTTGCCGCCGTTCCAGTCGGGGTCGCCGGGGCGCCAGTCGCTGTTATGAGCGGCAAAGGTGTGATGCTTGCCCGTAGTGGTGACATCGTCAAAGCCTGTGTAGCCAAAGAAATCTTCGGGGTCATCCGCACCCACTTTGACGAAGAAGGGGCCGTTTTGAAACTTTAAGTAATGCTCTCCCACGTAGTCGAGGCGTCCCCACTTGAGAAAGCCCGGCGCGTCGGGATCGAAGGCGCTCACTTCGAGTTCGCCGTCAGCTTCGCTCAGGTTCTGCGCCGCACCCACTTCGGGTTCGAGACTCACGGCCACTTGCGAGCCGTAGCGAAGATCGGCGTCATAGCTCCACGTGCCGCTAAGGTCGGGTGTGAAGCGAACGCGCCAAACATTACCACTGCCGCCTCCATTGCCGTCGCCATCAAAAAATCCGGGCACCATATAAGTCTTGCCCGAAGCGGCGTGCGTAAAGCGCACATTCAATCGGTAATCGAGAAAGGGGTTGTTGGGGCTCGCTGTGCTTTCGCTGGAAGTGGGGCCTGCGAAATCGATCGTAACGCTTTGGTGCTGTACGGCGGGAATGCCGGCGAGCGCGCTGAGGGAAAGCGTGGAGAGAAAAGTGGTGACGAGCCTGCGAAGGTTGACCATGGAGTATTGTCGGATTTTTGCTGGCGATCCTCTAATGAGGTTTTGAAGAATCCGCTGTTAAGATTTGGTGAGTGAGAGGCAGGCTTGCACCGCGTTACTGACACTTAATAATACTTTCCGTCGACAACTTCATTGGACCGCATGGGTCCCTCTATCTAAACCCATCGACAGTTTCGCGGGGGCGGATGTCACTTGCGACAGCAATTACCGGACACTCTATGGAGGAGAAACCAACATGAAAACCTGGATTATGGGCGCGGCCCTCGTCACTTCGCAAATCTTTACCGGCGTGGTTCACGCCCAAGATCAACAAATCGACATCAACAAAGTTAATGCTGTGCTAAGTGCCGCTACGGAAAAAGCCCTCCCGGAATATGCGGAAGTGCTCGATAGCGCGAGCTTTCGTTTTGATCCGCTCACTTTCGATCTTGATCGGCTCGTGACTGACGTCACCGCGAAGGCGAGTTTCAAAAAAACCGCTTGGCAGAATGTGCCGGCAAGACTTTGGCTAACCCTTGGCACCTCGATCGCCGTGCGCGAAGACGGTGAGAAGCTCGCCGCCAAGCTCAACGGTACCTTCAACACTTCCGTGCTGAGTCTCGCTCAGTACCTCGCCGCTAAGGGCATCGACAAGATTGGTGAATCGCGCGAGGAGATCGATGTCATCCTGCTCGCTTATTTCAACGACGTGATGACGGCCCGTCAAGTTGCGGCCGTGTGGAATCGTACCCTCGTGCTTGCGGAACGCGTGAAGGACATCGAGGGCGGTCTCCACGATTTCTTCAATCAAGTGAAGCTCCATACCGTTGGCAACACCTTGACCGTGACTCTGCCGACTTACAAAGAAGAGTTCTTCGGCATCGAGGTCGGTGGCGGAATGTCGCTCGATGACAATTCCATCTCGCTCAAGCTCGACATGGTGGACATCGATCACTCGTTCAAAGAGCAGATCGACGCTAGCAAGGAAGATCTCAAAACCTTCATGGTCGAATTGCAAAACGCCGTGGGCACCAAGTTTGACGACGTGGTGAACGAGCTCAGCACCTACCTGGGGCTCTTTGTGCAGATCATCGCCGGCGAAGCTTGATCTCAATAAAACTTATGGTGAATAGGAGCCAGGGGATCCGCGATCCCCTGGCTCTTTTGTTTTGGCGATGACGCAGTGTTCATCGGAGCGACGTAAGGTTAGCGTGAGTGGTAGAATTTTGAGCCTCGCGAGCTATCATAATACGTCATGGACACCATTGAACTCTCGAGCGTTGTCAAAGAATACCAACTCGGCAAAGTTACCGTGCCCGCCCTCAAAGGCGTCTCGCTCAAAATCGATCGCGGCGAGTTCACAGTCATCGCTGGCCCCTCGGGCAGTGGCAAGACCACCCTTTTGAATCTCATCGGCTGTGTGGACGTGGCGAGCCGGGGCTCCGTGCTCGTGGCGGGTCAAGATACCGCAAAGCTCAAGGAGCGCGAGCTCACGGACCTGCGTTTGCACAAGATCGGCTTCATATTTCAGTCCTTCAACTTGATTCCCGTGCTCAACGTTTACGACAACGTGGAGTTCCCGCTTCTTCTGATCAAAAATCTCAGCAAAAAAGAACGCCACGAACGTGTCATGCATTTTGTCGAGAAGGTCGGCCTCCAGGAACACCTCAAGCATCGCCCCAACGAACTCTCGGGCGGTCAACGTCAGCGTGTGGCCATCGCGCGTGCTCTGGTCACCAAGCCGCGCATCGTGCTCGCTGACGAGCCCACCGCGAACCTCGACTCTAAAACAGGTCAGAGCATCATCGACCTCATGAAGGACATCAACAAAACCGAGCACACCACGTTTTTGTTTTCGACCCACGACGACAACGTGATCCGTCAGGCCAACCGCATCATCAAGCTGCGCGATGGCGTGATCGTGACGGATTGAGGTACGCAGATGCTCCTATGGAAACTCGCCTTTAAGAACCTCTTCGTGCACCGGCTCAAAACGCTGGTGACGGGGCTCATCATCGTCATCGGTACGACCCTGGCCATCGTGGGCAACTCGGTGGTGGACGCCGTTTCCGGGGGCATGCAGAACAGCCTCACCAACAGCATCACAGGCGATATTCAGATCTACGCGGCCGACGCCAAAGAACCCATCGCGATCCTGGGTAGCACCGACGGCAATTTGCCCGACATCGGTCACCTGGCGAGCTTTCGGGCCATCAAAGAAAAGATCGCGCCCCTGCCCAACGTCAAGGCCGTGATCCCCATGGGCGTGAGCTTTGCGATGCAGAGTCCGGGCAACCTTCTCGATATCAAACTCACCGAGATGCGCGCGGCCTACGCGGCCACGCCCCGGGACCTCGCCCGTATCGCTGCGCTTAAGTCGCACGTGCGCGCGATCATCGACGACATTGCCCGCAGCCAAGAGGCGAATCGCGAAAATCTGGGCGGGATTTACGGCGGTGAGGAGATCTTTAAAAACGCGCCGGCCGATTTGGCCACTGCCAAGAGCGAAGCCTTTTGGGCGAGTTTCGATGCCAATCACGAGTCGCGCATCGAGTTTCTCGCCAACCAAATGGCCCCGCTGATCTTCGACGACAACCAGCTCTTTTTGAATTACGTGGGCACGGTTCCCGATCTCTTTCAGCAGAGCTTTGAGCAATTCGAGATCGCTCAGGGGGAAATGATCCCGGCTGGCAAGCGCGGCTTTCTCTTCAGCGATTACGTCTACGAAAATCAGATCAAGCACCGCGTGGCGCGACGCCTAGATCAGATCAAAAAGCAGATCGAAAAAGAAAAACTCACCATCGCTGGCAGCACGGACCTCAAGGATCGCGTCAAGGCCAACCAGGCGCAAGCGGCGGAAATTTACAATCAAATCGAGCCGGCCACGCTGGTGGCGGTCGCGGACAAACTTCGCGCGCTGCTGGGATCGACGAGCCAGGACGTGCCTGAACTCGTGTCGAGCTTTCTCGATATGAACGACGAGAGCTTCATGGCGCGCTATGATTTCTTTTACAAGGAGATCGCCCCACACATCCTTTTGTACAAGATCAAGGTGGGCGACACCTTTGCGATCACGGGCTTCACCAAGTCGGGCTACTCCTCGTCGGTGAACATGAAGGTCTACGGAACTTATCGCTTTAAGAGCTTTGAGAGCTCGCCTCTGGCAGGCACGCTCAATATCATGGACATGGTCTCTTTCCGAAAACTTTTCGGCATGGTGACTTCAGACATGCGCGAAGAGATCAACGCGCTAGACGCCGAGATGGGACTTGCCGATGTGGGCCGCGATGACATCGAGTCGATCTTTGCTGGGTCGGCGCGCACCGACGAGTCCAAATCCAGCCAAACGCTTAAAAAACTAAAAAATGAAAGCTTCGGCCAAGTGGATACCGAGCGGCGAGACCTCGACAGGGTCTACTCTCGTTCGGAGATGGAAGACGGCGTCTTTATGAACGCCGCGGTGATTCTCAAGGATTCGGGCGACACCGATGACACTCTGGAGCTCATCCGCGAAACCGGAAAAAAAGACGGTCTCGGCATCCAGGCCGCCGATTGGCGTGAAGCCGCAGGCGTCATCGGCCAGATGACCATCATGGTGCGCGGCGTGCTCTACCTATTTGTGGTCATCATCTTCGGCGTGGCCACCTTCATCATCATGAACTCAATGCTCATGGCCACCCTGGAGCGTCGCCGCGAAATCGGCACCATGCGGGCCATCGGCGCGCAGCGCTCCTTTTTGATGGGGCTCTTCTTGCGCGAGACCTTCGTGCTGAGCTTCATCTTTGGCATGGTGGGCACGATGATCGGTGTGACGATCGTGAGCCTGGTGGGCGCGCGCGGCATTCCCGCCATGGGCGACGTGGCGACCTTTTTCTTTTCGGGCGACCGCTTGTACCTGCATGTGAATCTCCTGCATATCGCGGTGGTTTTTGTATGTATGACCCTTGTGGCCCTCGTTTCCACCCAGTATCCGGCCTGGCGAGCGATGAAGATCTCGCCGCTCGAAGCCATGCAGTCGAGCGAGTAGGGAGAAAGAGATATGAAACAGTTGTTACGCATCGCTTTTCGAAACCTCTTTAGCCACCGAGGCCGCACGCTCGTGCTCGGTGGTGCCATTGCGCTCGTTACGACCCTTGTGGTGGTGATGCTCGCGCTGACTTCGGGCATCCGCACCCGCATGATCCAAAACGCGACGGCTCTCTCCACGGGCCATGTGAACGTCGGGGGGTTTTTAAAAATCTCCCAGTCTTCGTCAGCACCCGTGGTGAACCACGCCGCCAAGGTTCGCGAAGTCATTGTGAAGACGGTGCCCGAGGCCACCCTCATCGTCGACCGCGTGCGCGCCTGGGGTAAGATCATCTCCGACGAGAACTCCGTGATGCTCCCCATGTCGGGCATCAATATGGAATCCGAAAGGTCCCTGCTCGGAGGTCTCTCTCTTGCCGAAGAGCGCGATTATATCGAAGGCTCGAAATCGAGCGCGGTGCACGGAAGCATCATGGAACTCGAAAAAACGGGCGGCATCGTGCTCTTCGCCTCGCAGGCCAAAAAACTCAAAGTGCGTGTGGGGGACATGGTCACCATTTCGATGCCGACCTACCGCAACACTTACAATACGATCGACCTTCGTGTGGTGGCCATTCTTAAGAACCTTGGGATGATCTCTAGCTTTTCGGTTTTCTTTCACCACAAAGATGCCCGTACGGTTTATGACATGGCCGAAGACACCACGGGCGTCTTTCAGATTTACCTGCCTGACATCGCGCAGGTACCTGCCGTCGAAGAGCGCTTGCGACAATCGCTCAAGGCGGCCAACTACGCGCTCATGGACAAGGATCCCAATCCCTTTTGGATGAAATTCGAGCGTGTGGCGGGCGAATCGTGGTCGGGGCAGCGCCTCGACGTCACGGATTGGCAAGACGAAACCTCCTTTCTTAAGTGGATCCTCGACATTTTCGGGGCGTTGACCTTCGTACTGACGCTGACGCTCATGTTCATCGTGACGATTGGACTCATTAACAACATGTGGATGTCGATCCGCGAGCGCACACCTGAGATCGGCACCATGCGCGCCATCGGCTTACAGCGCCGCGGGGTGATGGTCATGTTCCTATTTGAGTCCCTGCAGCTTGCCGCGCTCAGCGTGGGGGCTGGGGTGCTCGCGGGAGTTCTGATCGTTTCTGCAGTGAACGCCCTCGATGTGCAAATTAGCTCTGAGGCTTTTGTGATGTTTCTCATGTCCAATTCGTTGTGGCTAAACGCCAGGCCCGTGGACCTCGCGATGGTTTTCCTCGTTTTGACCTTGCTGCTGATGATCGGAGCCTTCATTCCGGCCTACCGGGCGAGCAAGATGAAACCCATCACGGCGATCAACCACGTGAACTAAAGGAGTAGAAGTGATGAAAAAAATTCTGGCATTGGCTCTGATCAGCGCGGTGGCTCAAGCGGCCCCGCTTAATCCTCAGCAAACCGCCGAGCTCATCAAGCTCGTCGACGATCGTCAGCGCAATTCGGGCGATTACCAATCGGTGGCTTACATTCGCGAAACCGAAAAGAAAAAAGAACCCAAGGTCTTTCAGGCGGTGGTCTATCGCCGCGACGCCGACGACAAGTTCATCATCCTCTTCACCAAGCCCAAAGAAGAAGCCGGCAAGGGCTATCTGAAGATCGACAAGAACCTTTGGATGTTTGACCCGTCCACAGGCAAATGGGAGCGCAAGACAGAGCGTGAGAAGATCGGCGGCACGAATTCACGCCGCGAGGACTTCGATGAATCTCGTCTCAGCGAAGACTACGATGCCACCTATGAGGGAGAGGGCGAGCTCGGAAAATTCAAAGCGCACAAGGTGCGTCTCACCGCCAAGGCTGGGGTGAAGGTGGCTTTTGAGAATCTTCTCCTGTGGATCGACCAAGCCGATAAGAATATCTTGAAGCGCGAAGAGTCCTCGAAATCCGGAAAGCTCATGCGCACGGCCTTTTACCCGCGCTGGATCAAAAAATTCTCGTCCTCCAAAAAGGCGGATGTGTGGATTCCCGAAGAGATTCGTATTTTTGACGAGATCGAAAAGGGCAATTCCACAGTGGTGCTGATCAAGGAAACCGATCTCAGCTCGCTCGACGCGAATCTTTTTACCAAAGCCTGGATCGAATCTAAGAGCAAATGATGATGAACACGTTAAAGCTTTCTTTGGCTCTTACCGCTGCCCTACTTTTTGTGCCCACGGCGCTTCATGCAGAAGAATTTCCGGGAGAAGCGATCTCAGCCGACGACTTTGAAAAAGGTTTCGGAGAGGCCGGCGCCATCTCGAGCGCGCAAAAAGACAGTGCCGAGGCCGATCGCCTGCGCATCGGCGGCACGCTCGCGGGCGACGCCAATGTGATTGTTGCCGAGGATCGGGATTATTTTTATAGCGTGAGCACGCTGTGGCTCTACTTTGATGCGCGTTTGAAGAGCGACATTCGCGCCTACACCAAGCTGCGCGGTGTGGTGCTGAACAACGACAACCCCAACGCTGTGGCGGCCCTCCCGGGAGGCGTGTCGGACGTCGAAGAGGTGAAGCTCATGTTCAACGCCCACAAGCGAGTTTTCTTTACCGTGGGCAAGCAGAAGATCAAATGGGGTAGCGGCAAGTTTTGGAATCCCACGGACGTGGTGAACTCAGCCCCGCGAGACATTCTCTACAGCGACGATCGTCGCTCTGGGGTCTCGATCCTGAAAACCCACGTCCCTGTGGGATCGGCAAACTTTTACCTGGTGAACACCTTCGACGACGCCTCACGCGTGCGTGAGATCGGCAACGCTGTGCGGGCCGAGGTGCCTGTGGGTCCCGCGGAATTCGCTCTTAGCGCGGCTAAGTTTTACGATCGCGATGCGATCTTCGGTGCCGACCTCTCGGCCGGCGTCGGCCCCGTGGACGTGCACGGCGAAGTAGCCTACTCGGATGGCGAAGTGGGCGACTGGGTGACGGGCATGACTTACGAGCTCGCGTACAACGACAACGATTCCATTCTCTTTACGGGAGAGTATTTTCACAATCGAGATGGGGTGGATTCGCCCAACTATCAGTCGCTACTAGTGGCCGGCACCTACGTGCCTTTCCAGACAGCCAAGCATTACGGCATGTTGACGATCGTGGCACCTAAGCCGGGTTCTTGGAACGACACGACACTGAGCCTCTTCAATCTCGTGAACCTCAGCGATGGCTCGGCGCTCAGCAAGCTCAGCGCAAGCCTCACGCTGATGCAGGACCTCATTTTTGAACCCAGTGTCAGTGTGCGCTACGGCGACAAGAACGGTGAGTTGCGGTTGCTCGGGCAGAAATTCGACGTGGGCACGCGCCTGCGTGTGGATTTTTAGTGCGCTAGGCGTTTGCAGGTTTTGGCGTAGGCCACTTCCACTTGGCACGAAGCTTCGGTCTTGATCTCGCTCAGCACCTCTTCGAGGCGGTAGCTCGCCATCTCCACGGTGCCGCCTGGGCCGTCGGCCATGCGCCCGAGGCAGCGCGGCTCCACAATTTCACAGCGTCGGCCGATCGTGTTCTTGGCATTTTCGAAAGCTCGGATGCAAGTGTCGCCTTTGCCGCTCACCACGCAGCGCTCGGGTGCGGCGTGCGCCATGGTCAGGGAAATGAGACTTAAGCCAAAGGCGAATTTTTTTAAGGAATGAATCACGGGTCCCTCCGTGATTCGATCTAGGGAATTTCGGGCGAAAAGTCTAAGCCTTTTCGAGTAAAGCTTTCACCCGACGGTCGCGCAAGTAGAGGCCGCCCCAGACCAAAGCCGCTATGTAAATCGGAAAGAGCGTGTGGGTGAAGAGCGGATTGCCCACGCGTACGTGGCTCGCGATCGCGCCTCCCAGGTAACCGGTGAGGAGCACGGCGCCGATCACCGCGGTGCGCGGGATCATGTAGAGCACGGTGCAAATGAGCAGGATCGTGCCCACGGTGGGCATGCGCTCGATGGGCCACTGCAGGGCCGCACCGGCCTCCAGGGCTTCGGGCGGCAGCTTGTCCATAAAGAACTTCATGATGGCGTCGAAGAGCAAAAATAACGTGGCGAGGCCGCTGAGCACGCGGCCGGTCCAGGTGCAGGCTTTGGATTGATTCATGTGGAGTCCTCCCTGACTCCTATCTTATCCGAATTTATCGTTTCGATAAGATCTCGTCGATTTTATCAAAAGACTGCGACCAGCCTTCCGTCATCACGGACCGCATGCCCAGGAAATTCGCGCGCTCCTCGGCGGTAGCCGTGCCGTCGATCTCCCACGTCACGGTGACGCGCGTTTGCCCGGGCACCTCTTCGCTAAAGGTCGTGGTGGTGCGCAGCGATTTCGGGTAGCTCATCGGAAAGGGCGCGGGCGTTGGCCGGCCCTGCTCATCGCAAAAGTTTTGCGTGTACACAAACGCGGCGTTCGGGGTGATGTCCTTATAGTGCAGCTGACCGTGCTTCACGTTGCCGTCTTCCATGTTCATCGACCACAGCGAGGTGCCGCCCACACGCACATCGGCGCGCACAAACTTGGCCTGCGCGCCCTCGGGGCCGAGCCAGCGGATGTAGATCTCGGGATTGGACCAGATTTTATAAACGGTGGCGAGATCGGCTTCGAAAGATCGGTTGATGATAAAGACATCGCGGTTCTGAATTTTTTTCTCGAGGTGCTCGCCCAGGCGGTCCCAAGTGCCGTTGCCTCCGGCCTTTTTGATAAACTTCTTCGTCTCTTTGGCCGCTTCGACCGTGTCGAGCGCCATGATCATGTTCATGGTGGTTTTGCCCTTGTGCTCTTCAAAGGTGACGGTCACGGTGAAGAGTTTGGGGCGATCGGGAGTAGCGCCGTGGTCGTAGACGAGTTTTTTGTGGGGCTCCACCACGTGGTAGGTGGTGATGTTCGGGTAATCCGTGCCGTCGGGGCCGTGCATGGTGTAGATCCACTGGCCGCCGACGCGCAGGTCTTTGCTCTTTGTCGTGATGCTAAAGCCGCGCGGGCCCCACCACTTGCCGACCTGTTCGGGATCGGTCCAGGCTTCCCACACGAGTTTGGCGGGGGCGTCGTAGGTACGAATGATTTGCAGTTCATTTGGTTTTACGGACATGGCGTTTTCCCTTTCTAGGTTTCTTCGGCTCGGCCGATTGGATCTCTTTGAGGTATTCACCGAGCCGGTCAAAGCTCGCTTCCCAAAACTGGCGGTACTGTTCCATCCACTTCGTGGCGTCTTTTAAGGGGGCGGCGCTGATGGTGCAGGTACGCCACTGCGCGGATTTGGTTTTTTGGATAAGCCCCGCGTGCTCCAGCACTTTGAGGTGCTTGGTGATCGCTGGCAGACTCATGTCTTTGCGAAAAGGTTTGGCGAGTTCCGAGACGTTCGATTCGCCGAGCGAAAGTCGCGCGAGCATGGCCCGGCGTGTGGGGTCGGCGAGGGCGGCGAAGGTGGTGCTCAAGGCGTCTCTCATAATTTACCTACTAGTTAATTAACTAAATGGTAAATTAAAGCGCCCCCGCCGTCAAGCGCCTCTTTTAAGTGGCTAAATTCACAAGAAAAATTACGGAACGTAACCTTCAAGGAATTGGCATGAGCCGGCGAGGTAGGTGGTCAGTTGGCCTGGAGTCTGCTCACCCGATTCGGGATCGGTGACCGAAATTTCGCGTGTGTTCTGAAGCTGCACCTTGCCCACATAAACTTCGGGTTTGGAGAAGTCCGAAATGTCGAGATCCGTTTCGGCTTGGAAGCCCGTTTTCTTGTCGCGAATCACGATGGAGCCGATTTGCGAGTTCATGAAAAAGCGGAAGTAAAAATTCTCATTCTCGTCTGTGATCTCGTGCACTGCCAGGTCACCGTCGTCGGCTTTGCTTTTGAGATCTTTGAAGATCGTCTTGCGGGGATATTTGCTCTCGTCGGGCGTCGTACGACCGTCTGCGGTTTCGATAAGAAAGCTCTGGCCCATGGAGCAGCGCAGATGATGGCCGAGCTTGAGCACTGCGGTGGCGTCTTCGGGATCTACCGGAGTCTTGGGCCGGGTGTCGGCGAGGGCGGTCCAGGCGATGAATGCGAGAGTGCAAACGAGGGAGCGTGAAACGTTTTTGGTCATGATGGTCCTCCTGTACGGGTCGACCATCGGTCTAACGAAGGGATTGTGGGGAGTCCACGTGCGCTCGGTGACAAAAAGACGTGAATTGTGACAGCGCTTCCTTAAAGCGCCTTAAGCCCTTTGCGAAAGTTTGGGCCCAAGTTATTCCAGAGTATGGAGGGCAATTCGAGATGAGGAAATTTCTTTGGTTAACGGGATGGGTTTTTAGTGCGGGAGTCGCCGTGGGGGCTCCGGGTCAATCGCCGCGCGAGCAGAATTCTCCCGCGTGTCAGAACGTGCGCATGATGCGCGCGCTGTGGGAACTCGACGGCCAGGCCGCCTCTAGCGAGCTCGATCAACTCTCGCGCATGGTGTGCCGATTCCGAGAGGCGCCCGAAGGTCACATCAAATACCCGAGCGGCGGCTTTGCCTACGTAGGGCCCGGCTACCAAGATTCTGGCTCGTGGCGTTACCCCGATGGGGATTTTGCCTTCGTCGGCCCGTCTTACCAAGACGCCGGCTCGTGGAAATATCCCAATGGAAAATTCGCCTTCGTCGGAAAAGCCTATCAAGACGCGGATTCGTGGCGCTACCCCAGCGGCAGCTTTGCTTACGTCGGTCCCGCTTACCAAGACGCGGGCTCGTGGAAATACCCCAACGGAAAATTTGCCTTCGTCGGAAAAGCCTATCAAGACGCGGATTCGTGGCGCTACCCCAGCGGCAGCTTTGCCTACGTGGGCCCGGCCTACCAAGACGCAGGTTCGTGGAAATACCCCGACGGCAAATTCGCTTTCGCCGGCCCCGCCTACAGCGACGCCGGAACTTGGTACTATCCCAACCGTCAGGTTTACCTCACCAACTCGAGCGCGGACACCTCGGGTCGCGATCTCGTGAGCCTCGTGGAGCTCTACCTGAGTGTCGACTTCAAAGACGATGCGCGCTCGCTGCCCGCAGCGCTGCGCACGATGAAGCGGCTCATTTGGGTGCAAGAGCAACTCGCGTCTAAGGCACCCTCAACGCCTTGAGTTTTCGCGCCTAATTTTTTTTGGTGTCGTAGGACTTAGCTTTGGTTTCCAGCACGGTGGCAATGGCTTTACGCTGCTCGGGGCTGAGAGATTCATTTCGTTCGAGTAGCGCGCTCGCGTCGCGGAGCGCCGCTTGGGGAGAATCGTATAGCCTCGACGGAGCCGTCTTATAGGTATTGGTCCCGTAGTAGCGGTGGAAAGGAATACCTAAAGCATTGCTGAGAGCGTTTTCACGGGTCCCCGTGATGATGGTGGTCGAGGGCACCTTGCCATGAACGGCGATGTGGTTTTGCAGTTTCAGGGCAATTTGCAGTCGTCGCTCGCCGAGCGGTAGAGTGTCGAAGCGCAGCGAGGCCATCCGCGCGTCGAGGATCTTCTCGACGATCTTTCGTGTGTCTTCCTTCAGGGCTTGGTTTTCGCCGAGCATCGCGTGGATATCGGTGAGCGCCGCGAGCTCCGAATCGTAGAGTCTCAAGTCGGCCGAAGGTTTCCCGTCGGCGTACGATTGAAGTCCGTAGAGACGGTGGTACGAAAATTTTAACGCATCGCTAAGCGGAATGGTCTTAGAGGTAGGATTCCGGTCGGTGGAGGGGTACTTTCCGCTCGCTCCGATGGACGAGTGCAAACGAAAGGCGGCCGTGCGCCGCTGGTCGGCGAGAGGTAGCTCGTCAAACTTCATCTCCTCAATTCTTGCTTCGATGATTTTACGGACGGTCGTGCGTTGCTTGGCATCTAGATCTTCGTTGTCGTTAACGGTCTTCAACACGTACTCGAGGGCGGCACGGAAGTCGTCGAACAATCGCAAGTGCCTCCGATCGCTGCCCAGTCCGTGCGATCCGGTGCCCGAAAAACGAGTGTATTCGTAGCCCAGGACGTCTTGGAGATTGGGCGTCGGGGTGGGGGTTGCGGTCAGCGCCGGAATCTTGAGGTCGCGCAAAATCGCCTGGTGAATTTTAAACGCACCGTCGCGCCGTAAGTCGTCGAGTTCGGAGGCCAGATACTTTGGTCTATTGTCACCGGGACGAGGCACTTGTTCGAACTGTTCGCGCTGCCCAATTCGCATCTCGAGGATTTGGTTTACCGTAGCGCGATCGGCTTCGCTGAGGGCCGTATTCGTTTTGACGGCCTTCAGAGTGTAGTCCAGCGCTTCCGGTACTGAATCAAAGAGGCGGCTTTCATGCGATTCTCCCCCCGGTGCGTAAGCGTCGATACCAAAAAATCGGGTCTCGCTGAAGGGAAAAATTTCCTTCAGTGAGATCAAACTCGAATCGTCGGGGCGTTGGCGCGGGAAAGATTTGTTTTTTAAGATGGCCGCGTGCAGCAGCCGTGCCGCGTGGTTTCGTTTTTCGGCGAAGGTCAGGGCTTCGAATTCGATCGAAGCGATGCGTTCGCTCAGAGCCTTATCGACGACCGTGATGGCGTCGGGGCTGAGGCTTTTGTTTTGACCGAGCGTTGCTTTCGCACTGCGGAACGCGTCGAGGGGGGAGTCGTAGTACCGGAGCGCGTAGCCTTTGGTGTTCGGAGCGTACTTACCGGTGCCGTAGAATTTGTTGTGATTGATGCCGACGAGCGAGAGAAAATTTTTGCCACGCCAGGCGCTGCCATTGGAAGAGGTGGGCACCGCTCCTAAGGATGCGACGGCATTTTGGAATTTCAACGTGAGTTGGGTGCGCTGCTCCGCGTGCGAGAGTCGTTCAAAACGCAGCTCGTCGATTTTCTCACTTAAGATTTTCTTCACCGCAGCTCGTTCGGAAGCGCTCAGGTTCGGATTGCGATCCACCAGGGCCAAGCTATGTTCAAAGGCGTCCACCGGAGAATCGTGCATGCGTTTGTGACGGAATTGGTTGTCCGGACTCCAGTTGCCGGTGCCCGTAAACTTGCCGTGCGTGAAACCGAGGGCGTCCGTCAGGGGAGAAGTTTGCGTTTTGGGATTGATCTTGGTGCTCGGCACGCGCTGCGAGGTTTTGATCGCGTAGTGAAGGGCAAAGATCGCCTCCTCGATTTCGGCAAATTTTGAGGCAATCACTTTCGCCGCCGCTTCGTCGATCAGGGAAGATGGGCGATGGGGGGATGTGGCTGGCGCCGTCTCCGCTGCCCTGGTCCCCAGTAGCGTGCTCAGGTGCTGACGATCGAGGAACGATCGCAAGCTCGGTGCCTGCACCCCCATCTGTTCTGCGCACCACTCGAGACTGCGATCACGGTGGTCCCAAAGAAACTCGATGGCGGCCGAGGGCACGAGACGGCCGCTTTGTTTGATCATTCCGTAAGGTGAAATGGAGATGTCTTTTTCCGACTCGCGCGCACGCTGGGCGAGTCCGAGGTTCATGATTTTGGCCGATACCGAGGCCTCGGTGCGAATTTCGGCATCTTCGGCGGAATGGATTTCGGCAATGCCGTTGAGCGTTCGGGCGATTTCCGCGTGGGTCATGCCTTCGTCGAAGAGGTCGATCAAGATCTCCGCCTCAACCCGTTTGAAACCTCGGTAACTTAAAATCCGGTTCCAGCTGACTCCGCGGTTTTCGACTCCCTGGTGGTGACGACCGAACGCCGCCGCTTGCGTGGCGCGTTCGAGTAAGTCTGGATGCTCCTCGTAGAGTTTTGCGAGGGAGATGCCCACTAACGAAAGGTCGCGGTACACCTCGCCTTCGGAAATTCCCAGATGCGCTGCCATTTCGGGCACGCTCAGTAGTCCGGCGTTTTCGAAGTAGTAGGGGTAGCGCTCTGCCGCGGGATGGGCTGAAGCCAAAAAGATCTGACGTACTTTGCTTTGGATGTGTTGCAGGAGAGCGATGCGATCGGAGACGAGTCCCGGGAAATCAAAAAAGTTGAGCCCGTAAAACGCCTGCAGGTCGTCTACGGTTTGGCGCTCAAAACCCCAGCGCTCCGCGAAGTCGTCCCAGCGACGTGCTCCGGGTGGCACCTCGGTGTACATGTGGATCAGTTCGTCTTCGAGTTTTTTAATGACGGGGGGATAAGGATCCGCCGGAAAAGCGGCGCGCAGACTCGCGAGCGGTGTCTCCCAAGTGTGGTAGGGATTGACGAGGGCTTGGGCGACTTGTTCTAGATAATGGATGCAGACGGGGTCGGGAGCGGCTTGCGCGGGAATGCCAAACAGCGGGGCCAGCATCATTCCAAGTGGGCCCCAAAAGCGCATACGGCTTGTTAGCCTGAATTACGCATTGGGTCAAAATAAAAGACCTAGGCAATTCTTAAGTTAAGCTGCTGATATATTTAAAAATTCCAATAAAAACCCCGATCCCTCGCGAAGAGAGACCGGGGGTAGGACTTTTCTCATCGAGTTCACCGCCGCTGCGGCACTGAACTAGTTCTGACAAGCCGCTGCGACGGTTTCGTTGCGGTAGGAGTCGAAGTTGTCGTGCTGCACGAAACCCTTCTCGATGCTGTTCACAATCTTACCGTTGACGGTTTTGCAGCTCAGGGCCATGTATTTGTCCATCTTGCCGGTGAAGAGGTTGTCCACGATGCGGATGTTTTCTCCGAAGAGGGCGCGCTCGGGTTCGATCCAGAAGCCGCGGTACACGCGGGCCACTTGGTTGCCTTCGAACTTCGCGCCCGAGGTCATCGCCATCCAGGTCGCGTTGACCGCGAGTCCCGCGTGGTTTTTAGCGCCGCTGTAGAGCGCCGACTGCAGGTAGTTCTGACGGATCAGCGAATCGTGGAACTTGTAGTTGCCGATCGCGAAGGTGCTGCCCAGCTCATCGACATCGTCCGATTTGGTGGCGTCGAATCCATCGCGCATCATCTTCTCGGTGACCACGATCACGTCGTTAGGCGTGTCCACATAAGGTACGGGGTAGGACTGCACGAGGTCGGCATGTGCCGTCTCGCCGCGCTTGAGACCCACGTCCACGATGTACGACTGAGACACTTCTTGGCGGTAGCCGGGGAGCGTAGGGCCCACGCGGATGCCGTCCGAAGTGCCGCCGAAAGCGGCGATGCGACGCACGAGACCCGACGAGTTGGGTTTGAAGTTCACCAACACGCCAGCGGTGGTCGAGTTCAGGGTGCCGTCTTGCACCACAACGTTTTTGGTGGGGAACATGTACTGCTTAGAGCCCATGAGCTTGCCCGAGCGGTAGTGCTTCACAGTGGTGCGATCGCCGAGTTGCAGCGAGTCCGCTTTGAAGTTACACACAGTGACATCGTTAGCGGTCACGGTGAGTCCACCTTTGACCTCGATGCTGTGTACGACACGCGAACCGCGGGCACGGATGAAGGCTTCGTCGATCACAAGATCATCCGCGTAGGTCTTCTGCATGCTACCGCAAGCGCCGACGTCGCCTAGGGTCGGAATGCGACCGGCCGAAAGTTCACGGTTGGCGCAGGGGCAGCCGGCGACAGGTTCCGGACCAGGCTGGGTTTCGGGGTCGGGCTGAGTTTCGGGGAGCACCACACAGCTTTCAAATCCCGGGAGATTCGTTTCGCTTTTCACCACACCGTCGGTGCAGCTCATGAGCAGGTGCGAAGTGGGCGCAGGGCAGCTCAGGCCATAGGCCACGTTAGCCACAGGCCAGCGATTCACAAATTTTTGCTCGCCATGCTTCATGCCGTTCGAACAGTCTTTGGGAGCGGTGCTCGCGTCTGAAGCCAGGTTGAAAGAGAGTGCGACGGTGACTTTGGTGCCCGATACAGGCGTGGCAGTGGCCGAAAGCTTGTGTGTGCCTACAGCGATGGCGCGGCCTGTGACGTCCCCCTCGGAGTCGCCGAAAATATAGTACGGAGCCACGGATTCGCTTTTAGAAGCGGTGTCGAGCACGATTTGCATCGTTTTTAGTTTGGTAGCCGTGTTGGACATGCGCGCCTCAATGCTGAGGTTTTTGGCCTTGATGAGGGCGTCGCTGATCGTGACGGTGGCACCGGGCTGAATGTTTGTGACGATGACCTTGTTGAGATTGGCGTCGACGAGGTGAAACTGAATCTCACCTGCCGCGTGGGCTTGGGCGCAGATCGCCACTGAGGCCACAAGAGAACATAGGGGTTTGAATGATTTCATGGGGTATACGCTCCTTACGATTTTTTGTCGTTACCGCGTACACACCACTCGACTCATTCATTGTAGGGAGGGGCTTTTCTAAAACACAGTTAATCTTTGGCGAATCCTTGTAACTTGTTCTCTAAGAAAAAGATTTCTTCGACCTTGGTTTCGGCTATCGAACTTGGAATCGTTAACTTAGCGGCACGAGTGCGTGACTCTTATTCGCTATTCTAGGAGCGCCAAATCTGAGAAACCTGAATGAGAGAAGGAGGAACGATGATGGAAAACAAAATGCTAAAAATGGTCTTCGCCGGAGTGATGGCTCTCGCCACCGCGGCCGCCCACGCCGAATCTACGAATAGCGACGGATTCTGTGTGCGCTTTGGAGACAAGCTTGTGGAGGCCAACGCGATCGTTCAGATCCGGGGCAGCGAGATTGTCAATCGGCCGTATCTCTTGCTCCACGAGCGCGATCACAATTTTTTTGATTTTAACAACGGGAGTCCGGCACTCCATTCCAACGACTGGGGCGGAGACTTTGTGCTCGTCAAACCTGCGGGAGACTTTATCGAGGGCAAGAACGTAGCGCTCTTTACGGATAGCACCCACTTTGGTTTGGACGAAACGCTGGTTGTCGAATGCCGCGCTCTGGGCGACTAGAGAGCTATGGTGAGCCCACTCAGGTTGCTGAGTGGGCTTTTCGATTTTTACGGATCGATGCAAAATCCCGCTAGAGGATCACCGGCTTGGGCTTCTTGTTGGTCATGTAGCGCTTGCCCGGATAGTTTTTATATTCGTCGAGGCGGAATCCGCGATTCGGGAAATAATAAACCTCCACAAGGTCACGGCGGATGCTCTGGAGCACGTTGACGGTTTCGCCAGCGCGGAAAACAGTGACGCCCGTGATGACGTTGTGGTACCCGCGGTAGGTGTCCTGCGTGTTGGTGTCCACCGCGCGCCAAAATTCACCTCGCGCGAGGCGCGCTTCGATGTTAAGGCAAAACTTTTGAGCTTTCACCGCATTGGCAAAAGGCTTGGGCGATTCGATCACAAAGGTTTTTTCGGCGTCTTCTGTGGCTTCAGCATAAGCCTCCTGACCCTCTTCACCAGCGGGCACGAAACGCGCCGTCACCAGATAACCCTCGATCGCAAATTTCTTTTTTCCGATTTCCACCGGTGTGCAGGCGTATTCCTTGACGTAGGTGAAGTCCGAGTGAAAGTATTCGATAAAGGCGGGCACGGCCAGAGCGGCAACGCGAGGGTGAGGGCCGCCTTCGGTGACGTCGCTCTTGTCGACGAAGTAGGCGTGCGCACTTTGAGCGGCGCCGATCCATAGAAATCCTGCGACCAGGCCGATGTCTTTGATAAGTTTCATAAATCCTCCAAATTCTCTAAATGAGGTTTATGCTTTTAAGGACCTCGCTCGGGCTTCGCAACGCTCGCAAAGACTTATTAAGAGATTGGATGCGTTTGAAGACGGTGAGCTTTAAGATAGCCGTTGACACCGTGCGTCCGGTCGTTAGAAAGGCTCCCCTCATAGGGAGTTTTCATGAAGTTGCCTCGTCTGCTGGTTCTTTTGTTTTTTACAATGCTCTTTGGCCCTCACGCCCGCGCCTCCGCTCTGCTTGATCTCTTCAGCGTGGATTTTCACTCCAAGAACGTTTACGACGGCAAAGATCTCGATGTGGATTACTCGCAGATGCGTTTTTCTTATGGCTCGCGAGACATCACTTTTCGCCAGTACCTCGATGAATACGTCAAAAACGGAAAGTCCGACATCGATGGCATGTGGGAATTCACGCTAGGCATCTCGCTTGTTCCCTTTGTTGCCAAAGACACCGCCGAAAAAAAACTCGGCGCGAGTGTCGACGAAAAGATCGCCTACCTGCATGAGCAGGCCAATCTTCAAATTCCCACGCTCGCTTCGCAGGCGCTGCGAAAATTCTTTAACGCCAATCCTCAGCTTGAGACGGCCTACCTCGCGAACGATCCCACCGCCATTGCCACCGTGCAAGCGGTGGAGCACCAGATTCGCGACACCATCGGTGCCACCATCAGCCAAAAGTTTCAGGAAGCCTCGGCCTCTGCCAAATCTAAAATTGAAGACCGACTAAAGGATCTTGAAATGGAAACCGCCGTTCAAGAGGTTGCGGTTCGGCACGCACACCAAGGCAAGCACTACCTTTCGTACTTTCAAATTGGCAAGTTCCGCGTGAACGGCGCTGGCCCCGTGAACGATCAAGACGAAACCGCCATTGAAAACCTTCGCCCCCTCAACGACGAGGTGGTGCGCATGCTCGGTACGGCCCACACAACGGGGCTCAACGTGGGCATCATCGCGAACTACGATCTCAACCAGGGGCGCAAGATCGCCGTACGCGCAGATTTGTACTTTTTTCATGACCGCAGCCCCTTCATCACCGCCAACGATTACGTGGGCCGCATTGTCGGCATGTCGGACGCGGAATATGCCCAGCACAAAGCTATCGGCGACATCAACTCGGCGATGCTCAGGCTACTTGTGCAGAACGACCGCTGGTACGCTTACCTCACCGCCGCTTCCAGCTCGCGCAGCCACGAGTGGTATGGCGCGGGGCTTTCGTATTCGTTTACCAAAAAGCTTAGCTTCGTGCTGAACACCTATTACGGCAATCGTGAAGAAGCGAAGAAGGCGCTTTCGGCCTACCTCAGCTACAAGGTCAACGACCGTGTGGACATTTACATGGGCGTTGTGGTCACGCGCGACGCGTACACGCCGATTGTGAGCACCTATGGCACCTATAACAAAATCGAAGGGGTGGTGGGCACGAGTGTCGATCTACGCCACAACCTGGCATTCTTCTTTTCGCAGCCGCGCATTTCGGTGGAAGGTTATATGGCCAAGCGGGAATACAACTCCCCTATCGACCGCGCCACCGAGCAAGAAGACGACAAAGGCATACGCCTTAGCTTTTCGGCTAGGATCGGAGTGAACTCTTCGCTCTCGGATTTCCAGGAGGCCAAGGCTTCACTTGAGGAACAACTCGCTCGCGCCAGAGCCAAGCACAAGCCTACGGACAAACTCGAAGCCAAGCTTGCGCATGTGCATCGGAAGATCAAAGAGATCCTTGATTTGCGCGCCAAGCACAAAGTGCTGAAATCACAGGGGAATCCTTAAAGAGCTACGATCAACTCGCAATTCCCTTTACGCGAGGGCCCTTTGGGTTGAACTTGCGAAGTGGGGGGATTAGATCCGGCGAAATGTTCCTTAGGAAGGTGCACTAAATTCGTTATGCCGGTTGAGACACAAGGGCTTATTTACCATTCTTTTCCCAGAATGAATTTGCTGCAGAGCTGTCTGCGCTCTGAACTACAAAAAGAGCTAGACCTGATCAAAAAAAAGAACCCCCGCTATTCGCTCCGCGCGATGTCTAGATCCCTAAAGCTCTCCTCGGGAATGCTCAGTGACTTCCTCAAAGGCAAGCGCTCATTTTCGCTATCTCGAATCGAAATCATCTTGAGTCATACCGACCTCAAGCTATCTAAAACCCGTAGTCTGGTGCGCAAGTTGCGCACTACAGAACTCGCTACCCACGAGGAGATCGTCGATCACTATCCCGCGCGCGACCGCACCAAGATTGACGAAGACCAATACGCGATGATCGCTGAGTGGCACAACTACGGAATTTTATCCCTAGCAAAGACCGCAGATTTTGTGCCCGAAGTGGAGTGGATCGCGAACCGCCTCGGCATTGCCCCGATCTTGGTAGAAGAGAGCCTTGAGCGGCTGATCCGATTGAGACTTTTGGATGGCGACGAAGTGGCGGGTTTCAAAACCACCGGCAAATCGTTCACCACTAGCGATGGCATCTCTTCGGAAATCCTCAAAAAATCGCAACAAGAGAATTTAGAACTCGCCGGCAAGTCATTGTTTCGAGATGACGTCTCGATCCGGGATTTTTGTTCGATGACGATGGCGGTAGACCCGTCGAAGGTGGACGAGGTCAAGCGCCGGGTCAGGAGCTTTATGGAGTCTATTTCGGATTTGCTCGAAAACGGAGAACGTACCGAAGTGTATCAGGCGCAGTTTCAGCTCTTTCCCCTGACGCGTCGTCGGCAAGGTAGGAATTCATGACTCTCAAATCGGTTTGTTTGCTATTGTTTTTAGTCTCGGCTTGCGGGCTACAACGCCCGGAACCTTCCGGTGATTTTAAAGGCAACGGCGGTTACGTTTACGAAACCAGCACGGGCCCACGTCTCCTCGATTTTTACGAAGCCGGCATCACCGTCTCCGACGAGATCGTGGCCGGCGGGTGTGAGTTGCTCCAAGGAAAATCCGAAGCCCTCTCGGCGCTCGATTTCGATCTTCCCTTTTTGTCCAAGGCCGAACGTTGTTGGGTGGCGATCATTCTGTACGAGATTTCCCGCAAAGACGCGCTGCTGAGCTGGACCCTGCGCCAAACCCTGGAGATGTACCACTGGCAGGTGGGTGAGGTCGAAGGGGCGGGACTGGTCGATATCAATGATGTTGATTCTAAGTGGAACCTTGATCGCACCAAACTTCGTCTGGTAGCCAATCGCGATGGCAAGGCGATCGTGGTGGCCCAATCCTTATTAGACAAGCTACCCAGCTTTGATCGGGTGGGCCTCGTGTTTCACGAAATTGTTTACGCGCTCCTCGAGCCGGAGTATCGCGCGGGGCCCCAAGGGCCCTACCAAAAACAAGATTCCGCCACGGCCCGCGAGCTGGTGCGCATGTTCTTTGACACGAGCGAGGGCGCCGATAAACGCTGCTGCAGTGATTTTTGGAAACGCGTGAAGGTCGCTCCCACGGGATCTGCTTCGCCCGATCCCCGCTTAGCCGCGCAATACTTTGCGTCTCCCTCCGTGGGTTTGGGTGACCAGCAGGTGAAGGCGCTGAGAACGACCTACGGCTTTCGTCTTTCGCTAGACGAAGGTGACGACGGCATTGTGCCCGGATCTTGTGTTGGTTATGCCCGGCAAAATTGGTGTCCGCTGACCAGTTTGAAACAATCAAGCGCGTTGGCTCGCACGTCGGGATTGCGGTGGGGGGTGATGGCTCACCTCGGTCGCATGAAACTCGAGTGGAGCTACTTTGAGTCGCTAGACACGAAGGGCAACAAGGTTCAAGCCACGCGGCCGGAGCTTCGTTTGGCCATCGATGCCCTCGGCGACCTCGACGGTGCGAGTGCTAGCGTCTTGCCCACCAAGTTCTTTAAGGACGACGGTCACGATTTGCACGACCTGGTTTTTGATAGCTTTGCGGCGCAGGTCAAGATGATGCTGTCGCAATCCGCCTGGATGCCGCTCGCGATTTAGACCTGAGATTAGGGGTTGAAGACGCAGCGGAAGCCTGTGCCCGCATAGATGGACGAGGTGGTAGGTCGAGTATTCAATGAAAAGATTCCGGGTTCTAATCCTGCTGCTAAGCCCGTGATGTAAATGCCGCGATAAATGTAGGCGGATTCCGTCGTCGAAGAGTTGATGTCGGTGCCGTAATTTTTGCCGGATGTGTAGGAGCCAGCAGTGGGATATTTCTCACCGGGGGTGATCGTTCCGAAGGCTATGTCAGGCGTAGCGTCGCGCCAGCGCACCCACTCGGACGCGTTGCCGCTAAAGTCCCAGATGATGTCACCCGTCGAAAGGATCATGGAGCGACGTTGGGCAAAAGTGCACGAAGTTTGCTGGTCGCACGGGTCGGTCAGATTCGAAACACTCTTCTGAATCGTGGTGGATCCGGTTGCGACGGTGATGCCCAGCGGAAGGGTGCCTGTCCCCACGACTCCGCTGCTCCAGTTGGCCGCGACGTTCTCTAGGTTGCGGGCGATGGTGTTCCACTGAAGGTTATTGATGAGTCGGTATTGCGAACCGAGTGCGGTACAAGCATTGTGTGAGGTGAGATTGCCCTGGCCCATCCACGGGATTCCCGCCGCTTGGCTGGTGGCTACGCCGCCGACGTTTTTCATTTCGAAGGCCGCCACGCAGAATTCTTTGACGCCCATAGCGGCGTTGGCGGGCACGTACACGTAGCCCGTGGGGCAAGTGACGGCGCTAACGCCGTGGAGCACGGGATAACCGCCGGCTCTGTAGCCGAGGGTCGAGCTTGCGCCCGACATCACCCAATAGTCGTTCGTGCCGTTGGTGGTTTCGCCCCAGAAGTCCCAGCCCGCGCTGGTGTAAGTGGACTGCGTTTTGAGCGCGGCTTGCGTGATCATGTCGGTGACGCCGGTGTAAGTATAGGTCGGCGCGGGCACGTTGACCGTCGCCACGTCGCGGGCCCAGAAATTGTCGTTGGAGGTGGTGGGTGCGGTAACACCCGACTTAGTCCCCGTCCATCCGCCTTTGCTAGAGCCCATCGATACGGCCACGGCAGAGTAGTTCTTCACCATTTCGAAAAGACCAACGCCTGGGGTTCGAGCGTCGTTGCCGAAGAGGCCTCCGATATTTGTGGAACCCGTAGCCGTTCCGATAGCGAAGTTGTTGTGAAACTTAACGTCATTTGGTGCGCCGCCAAAAGCTCCCGAGAGTCCCCCCGCCGACGATCCACTGAGGCTGCCGATGAAGGAGTTCTGCAGAAGGCTTACTGTAAAGGTTCCTGTGTTTTGTATGATTCCCCCGGCATTGCTAGTCGCCGTGATGGAAGTGTCGACGACTGAGTTGTTGCTGAAAGTGGTGTTGGCCGAAAGTCCCGCGCAGATGCCTCCGGCCGAACCGCCGGTGGCTTGCACGGTGGAGCTCACGACCGAGCTCCATGAAATGTTGCTAGCATTGGCGCCGGTGATTCCTCCCACGGGACCCACGCCCCGAACGGTGGAATTGATCACTTTGCAGTTTGTGACCTGACCGCCCGAACCAATTACGCCGCCCACGTTGGCGGCGTTGCTAGTGATCGTTGACTGCGAAATCTTGCATCCATTGATTGTTTGGTTCGCGCTAGTTCCGCTGCCGAAAATGCCTCCGGCGCCATTGCCGGTAGATGAAATCGTAGTATTGATCACCTTGATGTTGGTGTATGTGTTTGCCGAGGTGCCTCCCACGTAGCCGTAGATGCCGCCGATATCGCCGGCTGCGCTGAGTGAGCTATTCTTAAGCGTAATGTTGTCAATGGTGGGGCGGGAGGAGGCGGTGGAATTTCCGATCAGGGCACCCATGCGGCCTATGGTACTGGTGAGGTTGAAGTTCGACAGCACCAAATTTTTAAAGGTGGGAGTGTTTGCACCTATATTTCCAAATAAAGCAATGTTCCCAGTGACAGTGTCGTTGTAGGTCCAATTGCTGATGGTGTAGCCCTTGCCGTCGAAGACAAATGACGAAGTGGCTAAGTTTATCGGCTCAAAAGAATATCCGCTGAGATCGATATCGCCGGCGAGGTCAAATCGTTTGCTGAGATTGTTGCGCACATCATCGAGCTGCTCACGCGTACAAATCTTATAGGGAATTGTTGTGCCATCGCCCCCCGAGAACGGCGTTTCGTCGCCGTGCAGGTCGCAATAAGTGTTGTATTTGAACGCGCTGGTCAGCGTGGCGCTCTGCTGGTCCCAGGCGAGAACGGTGACGTTTTTGGTTCCCGGTATGTAGGCTGCCGGGGTGACGCAGGTGATTTCGGTGCTCGAAACCCAAGTGGTGGTGGTACACGCCAGGCCCGCAACGTAAGCAACTGGATTGCCCCCGCCAGTTGATGAGTTCGCAAAATTGGTGCCGATAATTCTCAGCGTGTCGCCGCCGTTGCCGGCCGTGTCGGCATCCGAAAAGCACGACTCACCAGTGCCGGCTCCGTAGCTTGGTGAGCAGGTGTTGGTGCGGGTTACGGAGCTGATGGTTGGGGTATCTAAGAGATCGGTGAAGGTGAGCACGGTCGGATTGTTGCCTTCGTCTTTGATTTCCACTCGGTACCACCGCGTCGGGTTGCCCGACGTGGTGGCCGGAAGACTCGGCATGCGCACGCGATTCAACGTGGAGGCGTCCAAAAAGTTATGCCCGTTGAACGTGCCCGTGCCAATGGCACTGTAAACGTTGTTCACCACTACCGTGCCCTCGGTGCCCGTAGTCGGAAAGAATCCGTTGGTGTTGTAGTTCATGGTCAAACGTAAGTTAGGGCCAGTGGTGATATTGTCCGACACCGTAAAATGAAAATACTGATCATTAAGGCCATCTAGTTTCCTTGCAATCCGGACGGCCACCGAAGGCGCCGTCACGTCCGCAACATCAATGCTGGCGGTGCTGCCGGACTGACAGCGCACGTTGAGCGAGGAGTCGCGCACGCACACTTGATAGTTGTGTGTTTTGCCGTCTTGAATCGCCGAATCGACGTACACGAGTTTGCCCGATTCCGTGGCCAAGCCGCTGGCGGCTCCGCTAAAAATCGGAGTCAGGTTGTCGCAGCCGCCCGTGGAAACGTTGGGCGTCAGCGGACAAACAAAGGCCGCCGACGCCGGAGCCACGTGAACCTTGCGGTAGACAAAGTACGTCAGATCACCGTTGTCGGGCGCCGCCGTATTCTGAGTGTCCTCGGCGGGGGTAAATTTTAGTTTGACGGTGCTGCCAGCCATGGTGGCGGCTGGCGAAGCGTTGAAAGTAGGGGCCTCTAAATCTTTGACTCGCCCCAGGGATACCGCAGCGCTGCCGCCGGTGAATGCCAACGGAGTGAGGTTGCCGACGGCGTCAAAGGCCCGCACGTGCCAGGTGTAAGTCCGGTAAGGCGTGAGCGCCGTACCGTTCGAGTCTTCACTCAGCGTGCACGAGGTCAACGGGTTAGCTACGCAGTTTCCGCTGCCGCCACAAGTACAGTTATTGATGAACACCAGGCTGCCGTTTTCCACGGAGTAAATTTTGAATCCGCGATAATCTGACCAGTTCGAGGGGGCGATCCAGCTGATGTTGATCTGACCGTGAGCGGCGCCGGGCACGGCGTTCGTAATACCGGCAAATCCCGGGGGCGGAGCGGTGTCGGGTACGGTGCGGGTCAGGGTGGCGGCGGTGGCCGAACAATTGTCCGCAGCGTTGAAGGTGGGGGAGGCGTTGTCGCAAGCGTCGACCTTTAGCGTGAGCACGTCGTTTTCTTGGAGTCCGCCTTCGGCGAGGGTGAAGCTCAGAGTCTCTGCGGTGCCCGCTCCCACGCTCGAGGTTTTGGTCAGCACGACATCGCTCAGTGGTGAGCCGCCGCGCGTGCGCTGAATTTTTACCTTATAGTCGCGCACGTCGCTCGCGGTGCTCGTCACGATGCCCACGTCGTAGGAGATCATTCCGGCATTGTACGCCAGCGTTTGTAGGCCAAAGAAGGCGGGTGCGGTGAGGTCGCCCGTGGAGACCACGGTAGAGGTGGGCGTTTCGTCGGAGGGGTTGTTGGAGGAGTCGAAGGCCTGAATGCAAACGCGGTAGTTGGTGCGCGGCGTGAGCGTGGTCAAAGGATAAGTTACCGTGGCGCCGGAGTTGTAGGCCGAGGCGTCGACGGTGGCGATGAGTGTGCCGTCGGCACAAGGCGTAGATGAAGGTAGCGCCGGATGCGTGGCTTCGCTGCGGTAGAATTTGTAAACGGAAGTGCCGCTCAGGGGCGATTGCACTTCGTTTTGCGAGGCCGTCCAAGTGGCCACGAGGCCTACGTCAAAGGCAGATCCGGGGCGCGACAACGCGAGCGTCGTGGGGAGCGAGGGCTTGGTGAGGTCGCCCGTGATCACCGAACGCACGGCAGTGTTGAGACTAATGGAGCCCGTGGGATCTTCGTCGCGCACGGCGTAGCAATATTTTTTGTTCTGATCGAGCGTGCCGAGGGCGGTCATCTCAATAGGCGGATTGTTGGGGTCGGTAAAGGCGACGGCGTTGACTTCGGTGTAGAGGCCGATGTCCGCGGGGCACGCAGTGCTAGTGTTGGCGACTTCGTAGCGATAAATGTGGCGAGCCGTCACCCCACCGTAAGCGGGAATCCACGGCGCGGTGACTTTGGCGACGCCCGAAACGAGTTGCACTTGCGTGATGCCGGGGCTGGTGGGCGCGCCCTTGTCGGCGAGGGTCACGTTGCGCGTGACGGTGTTGGTGTCGCAGAGCTCGCCCGCGCAAGCGCGCACGGCGAAGTGGTATTTCAGCTCGTCGCCGATATCCGTGAGGATTTTGTTTCGAGCGGCGGGATCGGTGACCACGGCCACGGGGTCTTCGTCAAAGATGCCGGTGTTGGAGTTGCCGACCATGCGGTAGATGCGAAATTCGCTGGCGGCCACTCCCGAAGTGGGGCCCCACTTGATGCGCACCGAAGATGAAGAAACGTTTTCGATAACCGTGATGCCATTAAACGATGGCGCGTTGGCGATTTCGGTGGTCACGAGGACTTCGTTTTCGCCGGGCACCAGGACCAGACCCTTTAGCGCTTTGCAAGTGTAGCGATAGGTGTAGCCCTCTTGGAGTTCAGGATCGATAAACTCGGTGAGTTGTGAGGATTCAGAGACCTGCACGAGCACGCCGTCGCGATAAACTTGAACTACGCTGGCGAAAGTGGGGAACTCAAAGGTGATCCTCGCCGAGCTGGTACTGAGTGCCACGCCGCTGAGGCAGCCTTGGTACTCTTCGACGCTATCGCCGGGGCCGCCTTCGCCGCTGAGGTTGCCAAAAACAGAGCCCTTGTTAAAGCAGGCGGATACCAAGAGCAGACACGCCAAGGCGATAAGATTTCCGAGGCTCGGAATGACGTTAGGTTTGTTCATAGGTATTCAGCTATTCTTATCTCACGCTATTTTCGGAGAATGCGGAGTCGAAGCTTAGGTAAAGCTAAGGTTCAGATTTGGCATTCGCATAAGATTCGTTTGCAAAAACCATGGCTTTGATCATTTTTTGACGAATGAAGAAAGCGCTCCATTCTTGCGAGCGGTGTCGATTGACTTATGTATAGGGAGTGCGTCCCACCGATCGCTCCCAATTGTGGAACGCTTTTCGTGAGGTCGCTGTGAAAACCATCAAGACATCTTAAGGCAGTTCCGAAAATCATCTCATGAGAATGTTTGCACATTTGGGAATTTCGCTGCTCGGAGTATCCCTGTCGTTGCTGCTTGGTGCGTGCGCCTCTCAAGAACTGCAGATCCAGAGCAATCCCGAAGGTGCCGAAGTGAGCACGCTCTCTGGAGAAAGCTTGGGCAAGACGCCACTCGTTTTAAAATCCGAAGTTCTAGAAAAGCATTCCTCCGGAGACGTGTTAGATCTCAAATTCATCAGCTCCGGACGTATTCCGCGTGTCATCAGCATGGATGTCAAATCCATACGCTCGATGAGCGTGGTTTTGCCCGAAACCAGCGCGGAATCTTTCAAGTCCGAATTCGCCATTGATTTCTCCGCTCAGCTCAATACCATGCTCCGCCGGGCTTTTTTGATACAAAAGAAAATTGGCGAAGGCAAAAAGGCCGAAGCCGAAGCGGAAATTCAAAAATTCAATACCGATTATCCCTTTGCGGCTTTTGGACACGTGATTTCGGCCCAGCTGTCGCTCATGGGGGGCAAAGAGGCCGAAGCGCGCACGCACTTGCAGCGCGCCAAAATCCTTGATCCCGCGGATACCAGCATTGAGCAAAGCCTGAGGATGTTGCAGGGCGGGCCTCGATGAGAAAACAAAACACGTTCTTTGGCTTGCTGGCGGCGATTGTGGTGTTCAGCGCCCCGTCGCGCGCTCAAAACCAAATCAAGAAGAACGTCTTCGAGATGAGCGAACAACTAGAATCGCGCATCGAATCGCGCGTCAAAAATCTTTTGGGCGCCGAAGCTAGAGTGGTGGTGGGAGTTTTTATCAAAGAAAAACGCGCCCCTGCTTCGACAGATTTTTCGAGCTCCAACCCCTGGCAAGTGGTCGGTCCCTACAGCGTGCCCACTTCGCTCGCCTTTGAGGGCAGCGGTGAATCGGCGCGCGTGGACTTCGAGCGCATGGAAATCAAAGTGCAAATCGAGAAGGCCTACGCCGCCAAATTCCAAAAAGAAGTGGAATCCGTGGTGAACGATACGGTACGTGGCCTGCGCGCCAGCGTGCAAGTGTTGGCCAACTTGGAACCTTTGCCTCCGGTGACGCGGAATCCCGCCAGCGAAAGTCTTTTAGAGAATTACCGTCACCTGCTGCCCGTGGTGGCGGCGGTGATCGTTTTGATGGGTTTTTTGGTGGTGGGCCTCATGCTCCGCTCGGCCGCCACCCAAGTGACCGAAGGTTTCAAGCAGCTCAAGGCGGCCACCAGCGTATCGCTGCCGCAGGCGCCCAGCATCAAAGTGATCGACGGAGAAAGTGCGGATTCGGCTACTAACTCTAAAAAGAGCCTGCCGCCACCGCCCGCGGGTCGCTCCGCCGACGCGCGCAAAAATATCCAGATCATCGAAGGCGCCCTCGGCGAGAGCCCTTTGGTATTTATGCGCTCGCTGAGCCAGGAGCCTCAGGATCTCTTGGGATTGAAGTTTCTCATCACCAAAATCTCGACGGAATCAAAGGCCAAACTGCGCGACCTCTTGGGCGCCGAAATGATCACCAAAATTCAAGATTACCAAGCCGGCGAAGATGTGGTGAGTTTCGATGCGATGGGGTGGCTGCAACAGCTCGCCGAAAAGCTCGAAATGCGCAAACTTGCGGGTGGCACGGTCATCGAAGAAGCGCTCAGTGGCGACGACGCTCTCTCACTCTCGGGCGCGGGTGCCGACGAAATGATCCGCATCGCCGAAGAGCTCAACTCTCCAGCGGCGTGGCGTCTGGCGGTAGATTTCTTGCCCCTCGAAGCCGTCCAGGAAAAGATGAAATCGCTGAGTGAAGACACTTGGCTGCAGGTTTTAAAGTCCAGCGAGCAAAACAATCCGGAAGACATCAAGGGTGCCCTTCAGGAAATTCAGTCTAAGCTCGGCACCCCGGCTGCGAAGGGCGCGGGCGGGCTCGATAAAAAAACCGCCGTTCAGCGCAAAAACTTCTTTTCGCAAAAACTGCTTCCGGTGCTCGTCGATGCGGTGCTCTCGCGACCTTTCGGGGAAGACGATGAGTTTTTGAACCGCCTGGTCGAACAAGCGCCGGATTTCGGTGCGGAGATGCGCGAGCGCATTTGGACGCCCAGTCGTCTCGTCGACATCGAAGACGCCGACCTCAAAGAACTTTTCTTGAAACTCGACAACGAGCAAAAATCCATTCTGATCCACGTGCTGCCCGCGCAGCACAAAGATCGTCTGGTGAGCTTTCTGCCCGAGGGCAACGGCAAGCGCATCGTCACGGATACTGTGTCCCGTCTGGCTTCGGCCGCTGATGCCGAAACTCACCGCGAAAAGCATCAATCCCTGGCCCGTGAATTTTTGGATTTCCTGCGCGCCCGCGCGCAGGACGGAAAACTCAAAATGCGCAAGCCGGTCCTTGATAACGTGACCCCCCTTCAGGCCAAAGTCGATGCCCAGACGCCGACGAGCGAAGAAGAGATTGATCGAGAGGCCTCCTAGCATGAGCGCCGTTTCCTCATCCTTCTTTAAGAGTGCGACGCTGCTGGCGATGCTTTGGTCGGCAGGCGCCGCCCGGGCCGAAGGCTTTAGCCTGGCGCCTAAGATTTTTGCCAAGTACAGCAGCGGAATCATCAGCAACGTCGGTACCGTCACGGGTTCCGGTTTTAGCTTCGGCGGCGTCTACATCGGCGGTTTGTTTTTTATCATGGATCAGGTCGCCCTCGGGGGCGGTTACAAAGTGGAGTCGGATTTTAGCTCCATTCCCCTCAAGGGCGTCGATATCATCGGCCGCTACTATTATATGGGGCCGGGCACGATTTTGAGGTCGCAAAGGTCGAATGGCGACAGCCTGCTGAGGCATTTTCAGTGGGCGCCATACGTGGGGGCGTCGTTTTCGAATCGCAGTTTTAACGTGGAAAACGATTCCGAAACGGCGGCCGAAACCGGTGAGACTACCGTGAGTGGAAACATTTCTACATTCAACTTGTCGCTAGGTGTGGATTATCGCGTGAGCACCCGTTGGGAGTTCACCGCCGAAGGCGAGTACACCTTGATTCCGTTCGGGGGTTCCGACCCTCGCGTGAAGATCAAGTGGATGATGGTAAACCTAGGATTAAACTTTTTGTTTTAAGGGCGAATGCTAAGGGAGGAGAACGTTATGAACATGTCGGCACCATTGGGGTTGCTAGTGGGTCTCGGGGTGGTTGGCTTTGCCACCACACAGGGGCTCGAATCTTCGGCGGTCTTCTTGGACGCGCACGCGGCGATCATCGTGATCGGGGGAACCTTGGCCGCGGCCATGATTTGTATTCCCATCGGAAATCTCCTGCGCCTGGCGAAAGTCTTTGTGCGTACGATGCTGGGTAAGCAGCAGCAAGAAACGCTCAACACTATCAACGAAATCGTGGAAGTGGCCAAGTCGCACTACAATGGTCAGGCCATCGCCGATATCGTAACGGGGGTTAAAAACCATTTCCTTAAAGAATCTCTAGAGCTCGTGGCCAGCGGGGGTCTCAAGGATGCCCAACTTCACGAGGTTCTAGAAATGCGCGTGGAACAGCAAAACGAGATGTACCGAAAAGAAGGCGCCACCTATAAGATCATCGGCAAGTTTCCGCCCGCCTTTGGTCTCGTGGGCGCCACGCTCGGTATGATCGCGCTCCTGCAGGGCCTAGGGTCTCCCGACGCCTTCCAAAAACTCGGTCCTTCCATGTCCGTGGCCCTCGTGGCCACCTTTTACGGCCTCATCTTGGCCAACGTCTTTATCATTCCCATGGGCGAGAACCTCACCCATGCGGCCGAAGAAGACCTCACCATGCGCCGAATCGTGTCGCACGGTGTGATGCTGATCAAAGAAAAAGAGCACCCCCTGGTGGTCGCCGAATACCTGCGCAGTTATCTGGCCCCGAAACAAAGAAATCGCATGAAAGAAGCCGCTTAATCGGCTCGTTTGAGTGGGAGGCATTATGTTAGCGGCGCGAAAAGATACCAAGGCAGAAGAGGCCAACCCGAAAGCGGCGTCGTTCCGACGCCGACCTAAAAAAACGGTGGTGGTGGTGCACGACGACGGCGAGAGCAACTGGCTGGTCTCCTATGCCGACATGATGACCCTTCTCTTTGGCTTTTTCGTGATGCTCTCGGCGTTCTCCACTCCCGACACCAAGAAACTCGAAAAGCTCAAGCAAGCCACCGCTGAACAAATGGGCGGAACTTACCAAAAGCCCTTCGAGGAGCTTTCGAGCAGCATCAAAGACGTCTTAAAACAGATCAACCTCAGCAAAGAAGTCATCGTGAACGAAACCGAAGAGGGCGTGACCATCACGTCTAAAGGAACTCTCTTTTTTGATTCGGGATCGGCGGAGATGCGCGATCAAGCGCTGCGCATGATGGAAGGTCTCAGCGGGGTTCTGGTCAAACAAGCGCAAGGCTTTCGTATCGTGGTGGAAGGCCACACCGACGATGTGCCCATGAAATCGCAAAACTACCCCAGCAACTGGGAACTCTCCTCGGCCCGGGCCAGCATGGTGGTGCGCCTCTTGGAGTCCAAAGGGTTTCGCCGGGAGTTTCTACGTCCCCTGGGGCTGGCCGACACCGAACCCGTTCTACCGAATCGTAGCACGGCGGGAGAGCCCATTGAGTCCAACCGGGCCGAGAACCGTCGCATCGTGATCCGGCTGCAAAAAAACATCTATTCGAAATCCGAACCGGAAAAGGCTCGGAGGGCTCAATGAACCTTCGCTTGAAGATCTTTCTTTGCTGTGCGGTGCTAGTTTTGTCCGTCGGTGGATTTACGGCCTATCTTTTTGCTGGTGCTTGGAAAGACTTGGCCAAAGTTTACGCGCTCGCGTCTACCGAACGAGCCCTGGTGTCGCCCGAAAACGCCGAGGGCGTCGAGTGGATTGTGGAGATGCCCGGAGCTCATCAAATCAAATCTCCCAAAGTCTTTCACACGAGGTTTTTTGAGAAGCTCTTGGGAGAGATCCAGAAAACCAACACCGCGCGCGGAAGCTTTGAACAGAGCGGCCCCGACGGAAAAAATTATTTCATTTCTTTTATGAAAACGCCCTCAGCCGTAACGGCCGAGGAGAAATTTCTCATTTCTGGCGTCGAAACCCAGGTGGTGATCGGTGCCTTCTCGGCGTGGGCTGCCCCGTTTTTGGGATTGGTGCTTGTGGCACTCATTTTGGCCGGACTTTTCGCGGCGCTGATCTCCACTTCGCTCAACCGTGTCTACTTACTGATGGAGCGTAGCCTCGAGAACATCGGAGCGGGTCGCCTCGAGAATCTCGCTCTGCCGCAGTCCCGAGATCCCGCCGTGAAAGGTATGATCTCGGCGCTGGAAAACATGGTGGGCCTGCTCAAAAGCAAGGACAAGAAAATTGCGCAGGTCTCGAACCTGGCCAATGAAGACGCCATGACGGGCATTCCCAACTATCGCGCCTTTGAAGATTTTATGAACGGTCTCATGTCGGGCCTCTTTGTGCCCGAGTCGGTACCCGTGCTGGGAATTTTGGACCTCGACCATTTCAAAAAAGTCAACGACACCTACGGCCACCAAGTGGGCGACTACGTGCTCAAAATTGTAGCGAGCATCATCGAAAAAAATATTCGTGTCGACAGCGCCAGTGACACCCGAAGTCCCGACTTTTTTGGTCGTTACGGCGGCGAAGAATTTGTGGTGGTCTTTACCAGCGTGAGACGAGACAGTGTGCATGTGGGGCCGCAGCGCATTCTCCACGAAATCAAAAACACCATCGTCAAAGTGCCTGCGGAAATCTCCGAAACCAAAACTCCGCTGGAGTTTCCCATCTCGGCTAGCATGGGAATTTCCATTTGGGAGAAGGAATCCTTTTCTAAAGAAGAATGGATCAAGGAGGCGGACACCGCTCTCTACGATGCCAAGCGTAGCGGACGCGGCCGCCTTATCGAACTCAAGCCCCAGCGCCGAGAATGGCTATGAAGCGAATCTCCTGGACATTAATCGCCGAATTCGCCGTTTACTTATCGGTGGCGGCCTGCGTTTTGGGGGCGGCGATGTACTTCGATTTCGCGTGGGGTCCCCGCGGCGATGCGGAGGTGAGTTGCAAAGTGGAAATGTGTTTCTACAGAAAATCGGGTTCGGCGGTTTTTATTCCGCTGTCTAAGGGACGTGTGTGGTCGCTCTCACTGGGCGATCAGGTGGCGACGTTGGGGCAAAGCGCCAAGATGGAAATTTTATTTTCGGACGGCGCCAAGGCCGATCTCAAACGCTACAGCCTTTGGGTTTTGAGCCAAGGATCTCACACGGCGACGCTCGCCGACCAGGGCGAGTCGGAGGGCCCTACCGGAGTGGGCTCGACCAGCGCTCCGGCGCAGAGTTTGATTTATTTTAGTCGTTTTGCGCTGCGACCGCTTTATCCCGAACCTAGGTCGCGCATTGCGGTGACTTCGTTTCCCCACAAGATGCGACTCAGCATGAAGCTCATTGAAGGCGGGGCGGCAGTGGGGGATGAGGATCGCAAGGGGTGGCGCCTTTACGCCAAAGCGCAAGCCGGCGTGAGTCCGGTACCCTTTGAACTTGCGCTCAGCGCGGCCGACACTTTAGAGGCCGAGCTCGCCGTGACCCGTGCGGGAACCTATGTCGTCTTGCCTCCCGGCGTGGACGCTTCGACCCCTGGAGAGCATTACGAGTTTGAGGTGATCCCGTCGCAAAACATCGACACGGCGGTACAAGATCTCATCAAAAATTACGATTCGGGCCAAGGCAGTCTAGAAATCAGAAACTGATCAAAAGTATTCGGACGGCAAGCTCCCACGGTAGAGCAGGGAGTAGTTTGCGCGGTTCTTCAGCACATTGCGCACGTGTTTTCCGGTGCCCTCGAAGGGGATGTCCTCGATGAATTCTTCGATGCTGTTTCGATGGCGACGTTTGAGCCAGCTCTCCACCGAAGGGATTCCGGCGTTGTAAGCCGCTGCCGCAAGGTAAGTTTTGCCATGAAAGTGATCCAAGGATTCGCGAAGGATCGCGGCACCCAGGTCAATGTTGTAAGCGGCCTCGAGGAGCTTTTCAGAGCGAAAATCACCAGTCTTGTTGGCGATGAGGGCGGCTTTTTCCGCCTGAATTTGCATGATCCCGTAGCCAAAGTCAAAAGTGACGACCTTCTCTTGAAATGCTGATTCCTGTCTTGCGAGACCGAGAAGGGTCTCTGTCTCTAGCTTATGTTCGAGGGCAGCGCGTTTGAACTCTTCTAAAAAAGGTTGGGGATAGTAGAGCGAAAGTAAGGGGCTGCCTGGAATCTGATCATCAGCCGGAGAGAGCTGCGTCAGCAGTGCGAAAGTTTCTACAAAGCGTTTCTGAGTGTTGAGATCTTGAGCCCTTTGGAATTCGGTGACAGGAATGGGGGCCGGGGCCTCGTCGCGATGTGGAGCTACAGAGACATTTTTGCGCAGGCGCATCACTGCGAGTTGTCCGTAATAAGAGTAGGGGGCCTTTTGTACAATCTCCGTCAGCAGGTTTTCTCCGGCCGTCTTGGATCGAATTTTGAGTAGGGCAAGGGCTTTCCAGTAGGAGGCGCGAAATTTGTAATCACGGCTGGCTTCAAAGAACTTGCGATGCGTATTGAAGAGAGCGACGGCTTTGACGGGGGTCTCGGTTAAGTAAAGGTAAAAGCCTTGATAAAAGCGTAGGCTCAAGAGCTGGGCTTCGGTGGGAGCTTCACTTTCGAGTTTCTTCAACATTTCGGCGGCCTGCGCAAAATGCTTTCGCCCGGCCGCAATTTCTCGTGCCAATCGCACACCCGCATCAAAGCGCGCAAGCTTCAGAGCGGGGGAGTCAAAGGTGCGAAACTCCGCAACGGCTTTGTTGATCGCCTCCGCGTTGCCCAGATCCCCGTCCGTTGCGTAAACGCGTGCAAGCTTGAGTTTCACATCCATCAGGGCTTCGGCCTCGGCGAGATCAAGAGGTTTGGCGGAGCTATAGACATTGACGTAAGATTTGAGCGAAGCGACGTAGGCCGAGCGATGCTCGGGCTGCATGATGAGCGCGCGGTGAGTTTCGATGATGGCCTTGAGAGCGCTCAGTTCGTAGCGACGGTCCTGGTTATACTTGGCGCCCATCAAATAGGCGTCGAGAGCCGTTAGGGCGGAATCGTGATCGCGGTTGAGGAAGGCAAAGTAGCCCCGAAACAAAAGTTGTTCTCGCGCACCGAAGCCTTCGGCAAAGCTTTCTTGGTACTCGCGTTTCGAGAGCGATTTGGCGCGCTCAATGGGGTCGGGAGTGGAGCTCAGAATGCGCTCGGCTTCGAGCGGTGCTGGGCTTTGCGAAGTGGTAGTGCAGGCAACCAAAGACCATCCGAGAACATACTTTAGGCAGTCCATGGGGAAAGTATAAAGCCATTCCCAACTTCGCACTAGGTTTGGCGTTCTGAATCATCGTTGCTGCAGTACCGGATATGCCAGCGGGGCTCCATGGCTAGAGTTACCCCAGCATTGAACCGAATTGTCCATTTTTAGAGTACAAAAGGCGCCAGTGTTAGAGAAAATTTTCTTATTCCCATAGTCATTTAAATTTCGGTTCCCTCCAGAGCTCGCTGCGCCCCAGCTATAGATGGAACCATCGCTACGCAAAGCCGCAAAGGCGATGTCGGTGTGGTTGGTGGACTTGATGTCGGTCACGGGTATGGAGCCATTCAGCTCACCGGCAGTCGCAGATAAAAATTTCGTGGTGTATTGAGCGGATCCCCAGGTGATGACGGATCCATCTTCTCGAATTGCCGCAAAAGCTCCGTCGCCAACGGCACAACTCGAAAAAACGCTCTTCACTTTCACCGTGCCATCTAGAGTGCCAGCGGGCAAAGTAGAGATATCGCCTCCATGGAAGGCACTTCCCCACGTCACTATGGAGCCATCACTTCGGAGGGCAGCAAAGGCTCCGAAGGTAGCATATATTTTCACCACGGGGATGGTGCCGTCGATACTACCGGCGGGCAGAGCGGAGGCGTCGCCGCCTTGAAAAGGAGATCCCCAGGCGACCACCGAGCCATTGCTGCGAAGGGCAGCAAAGGCTTGACCCGAGTTAACGATATCGGTGACATCAAGGGTGCCATCGAGACTTCCGGCGGGCAATGTTGAGGTGTCGCCGCCATCCCATGAGCCGCCCCAAGCCACTACCGAGCCATCATTTCTGAGGGCGGCAAAAGCGCCTCCGAAATCCGATCCGGTAGCAAAGAGTTTTGTCACGGGAGTGGTGCCGTCAAGGCTCCCCGCGGGCAAGGACGAAGCATCGCCACCTGCGAACGAAGCCCCCCAACTCACGACGGAACCGTCGCTTCTGAGAGCGGCGAAGGCGCTATTGGTTCCTATAATTTTTGTGACGCGAACGCTGCCGTCAAGGCTCCCCGCGGGCAAGGACGAAGCATCACCGCCATAAGAGCTGTTGCCCCAGGCCACCACGGAGCCGTTGCTCCGCAGCGCGGCAAAGGCTTGGGACGTTGTAGAAATGTCTGTTACCGCAAGGGTGCCGTCAAGGCTTCCCGCAGGCAGTGCCGAAGAGTCCCCTCCATTGGGGCCGTATCCCCAGGTGATCACCGACCCGTCGTTGCGGAGGGCAGCAAAAGCGCTTCCATTGTACGAACCGGTCGAAAACACTTTTTTTACGGGGGTAGATCCATCAAGAGCGTCTGGAGCTAAGGAGCTGGTATCACCGCCAGAAAATGTTTTGTTACCCCATGCCACTACAGAGCCATCGAGCCGAAGTGCCGCAAAAGCTCCATAAAACGTAGCAATAAAAGAATTGGGACGAGTAAAAAGGTCAGTGATAGGGTTGGCGTCATCAAATTCTATCGCTGCCGGCACCGTTGCAAGACTGCCGTAGGCTTCATCACCCCATGTGATGACAGATCCATCGTCTCTTAAGGCCGCAAATGCAGATTCCGTGGAATAAATTTTCGTGACGGGTGTCGTTCCATCTAAAAGCCCTACTGCCAGAGCTGAGCTATCCCCACCTTTGTCTGCTGTACCCCAGGTGATCACCGATCCATCTTCTCTAAGTGCAGCAAAGGCTCCTAGTTCCGTGGTGGTATCTTTTCCAGAAGAGGAGATGTCAGTGACCTTAACCGTGCCATCGATGCTGCCAGAAGGGAGAGCGCTGGTATCACCTCCACTTGACGTGAGTCCCCACGCGATGACTGAGCCATCGGACCTTATGGCCGCATAACTTTGAGGGGAGCGAACAATGTTCGTGACGGGAGTGGTGCCGTTTAATGAGTTTGCGGGCAAGTCCACAGAATTCCAAGTCGATCCTCCAGCGTAGGTGACAACCGATAGCCGACCACCGCGTTTTTGATCACCCCACGCGACCACCGATCCATCGATTCTTAAAGCCGCAAACGAAAAGTTGGCCGCGACAATCTTTGTCACGCGAGTGGTTCCGTTGATGGACCCTGCAGGTAAGGAAGAGCTGTTGCCACCAAATTCTCCGCGCCCCCAGGTGATTACCGAGCCATCGCTCCTGATGGCTGCAAAACTTTCTCGGCTGCTGACAATTTCGCTGACGTCGGTGGAACCATCCAGGGTATTGGCGGCCAAGGTTACGTAGGACCATGAGCTAGTAAACGTCGCAACCCTTTTGCTTCCACCCTGAGTGGTCTGGCCCCAAACGACAACGGAGCCGTCATTGCGGATTGCTGCAAAGGCCCCGATCGTAGAGCTAATGCTGGTCACCGGTATGCTTCCGTTGATAGATCCCGCGGGGAGTCCTGAGCTGTTGCCACCGTTAGAGGAATTTCCCCAGGTGATCACGGAGCCGTTGCTGCGAAGTGCTGCAAAAGCTGTGGGCGTTGAAAAGATTTTTACTACGGGAGTGGACCCGTCCAGGCTTCCGGCGCTCAGTCCAGAGCTATCGCCACCGTTAGAGGAATTTCCCCACGTGATCACGGAGCCATCGTTACGAAGAGCCGCAAAGGCTGTGTCCGTTGTGAAGATTTCTTCTACGGGAGTGGAGCCGTCCAGACTTCCGGCGGGCAGACCGGAGCTATCGCCGCCGTTAGTGGCATTTCCCCAGGTAACCACCGATCCATCTTCCCTTAGTGCAGCAAAGGCCGTGGCCGTTGCGAAGATTTTTTCTACTTTAATGGTGCCGTTCAGGCTTTCGGCGCTCAGTCCAGAGCTGTTGCCACCGTTAGTGGGATCTCCCCAGGTGACCACTGACCCATCGGCTCTGATGCCTGCAAAGGACATGGTGTTAGAGACCAGCTCGGTGATGGGGGTGAATCCCGAGGCGTTGTACGTGTCCTTGCTATTCACGCAGGGACCGTTGCCATTGGGATTCATAGCCCGGAAGCTGATTTTAAAGATTCCTTGCCCCAGATGAAGGTTCTTTAATTTAATCCAACCTTGCTTGGCTTCTGTTTTAGAGATGGTGCGGGTGGTGATGTTTCGTTGGCAGTTTTCTTCTTCATAAATGCCCACTCGCTCGCCAGCATTCAGGGTTCCGACCAAAACCACGTCTGGGCTATCGTCGCCTCCGAAGCCAAGCGAAGTGTCTTGGATCATATACGAGCCCACCAGCTTGGTTTTAGATTTCTCTCGGGCGCTCGGATACGACACCATCATTGTGCAAGAACTGAACGCGAGGGGCGCAAGCACCACAACAAAACGACCGCTACTGCAAAGTGACTTCAACCCCATAGAGATTAAGTGTATCAACATCTTTGGGGCTTGAGTTGGGCCATTTTAACGGAATTGGTTAGTGACCCGTTTGACAATGAAATCAACGACTTGGCGTGTTGGGTTTGAGTTAAATTTACAAAGCTTTAGTGCGCTCACGCGGCCAGGGACTGGGAGGCGCGCTCCGCCAGCGCTTCGGCGGAAATGATCAGCAAGCTTTTCTTGGCGCCAGAGGTGTCGGTAACCTCAACGGCTTCAGAAATGTCGGCCGTCATGCTACCTTCGCCCTGATTGTAGAGCAGCTCGGGAAGCTTGATCTTGTCGTTTTCGGCAAAGGTCACGATCGCTTCGACCGAATCGACCACCAGGCCAAACTGCACACCGTTTTTGATAAACACGAGCACTTTGGGAGAGATCCCAGCGGGCGTCTCTCCACCCTTGAGGTACATGGAGCGCGCATCCACGATGGTGACCAAAGTGCCACGTAGGTTGAGAACTCCGCGAACGTGTTTTTTGAGTCCCGGTGGATGCAAGAGATCTTTGGGGTAATCGATGATTTCTTTCACTTCATTGATGGCGATGGCGTAGGCCGTGTCGATGGTGAAGGTGATGTAGGTTCGGCGAGCGCCGCCGGACGATTTCACAGCATCCTTTGTCTTATCTTTGCTTCGGTAGAGGGAACTGTGGCCTCGGGTGATGTTGTTGACCTCATCGTTGCTAAGGATCTTTTGGTGATCGAGGAGCAAAATGTCGGTGTCTCCGTGGCCAGTGATGCAGCCGAGGAACATGCTCGAGCGACTTTGCTCTACCATGGGAAAACTCAGCAGCTCGTCGGGAAAAAAGGAGATGATGCTATCCACGGAATCTACCATCAGGCCAAAGAGCTCATTTTCGAGTCGGATCACGATAACCCGGCGTTCGCCGCTCGTGGCGAGTGCCGTCGGGTCCACCTCGCGGTATTTTAGCAATGCGGCAAAATCGATCACAGGAACGGTCGAACCCCGAAGATCGATGGTTCCCAGGCAAAAGCCTCCGGACAAAACCGCATCGTTAAGCTTGTCGATTTTGAGAATTTCCTGAATGTCCGACATGGGGAGCGCGCAGCGCGCCGGGCCCACCACAAACGAGATACATTGCTTGCGGTTGCCACGTTTTTTGCTGAGACTATCGGCCGCCGAACGCGATTTGCTCGAATCCTTGGGAAGGTTTTTGATTCTGCTGACGTCGAGGATTTGGATGATGCGTTTGCCATCGTCTTTTTTGAAGACGCCTCTGATGATCTCGTCGGTATTGCCGCCCTCAAAATCACTTCTCTCCTCGGCGTGACTCTTAAAGATCTCTCCTGTTTTGTCGAAGAGCAGACCCACGCAAGCGCCCGAGACCTCGACGATGGCCACTTTGGGGTTTTCCGAGCTCGCTGCTCCGCGAATTCCCAAAAGCTCGCGCAAATCCACCACGGGAATCACCATGCCGCGCAAGTTGAAGAGTCCCTTTAAATAAGCGGGTGCTAAAGGCACCGCCGTGTAAGTGCTGGGAGCGTTCACCACTTCTTGCACAAAAGCGACAGACACAGCGAATTCGGCATCGGCCAAATGAAAAGAGCCGAAGATGCCTTGCTCACGGGACTGAGGTTGAGTTTTCTCTGCGTCGCTCATATGTTTCTCCTAAGCGGCGTCGATGATCCTAGGAATCTTTTCGATTCGGTAGGTAAAATCGGAGCCGTCGATGATGATCTTTCGTCCAGTCTCGCCACCCCCTTCGGAGTGGATGATGCGCAAGTGGTTTTTCTTGGCTTCGGCGATGGCCACCTTAAAGTTACTGGTTCCCACGAGTTCGTGATCTTCGGAAGCTTCGGGGTTGGTCATGTTTCCGCCGCCGACAATGATCAATTCCACAGCGCCCACGTCGGTGGCTTTGATTTTCATCAGCGCCATCAGCGATCTCAGGGCTTGGTCTACAAATCTTGCCCCGATCTCAAAAGTTGGCACAGGGCTTGCGGGAAGCAAGCAGTGTGCGAGTCCGCATATTTTTTTCTCTTTCCATAGGATGCCGATGCCGACGCACGAGCCAAGTATGGCTTTCAGGGTTTCGCCGTTTTTGGCGACCTTCACCTGACCGATATGCACGTCTAGCACCTTGGACACGCTAACCTGCTTTCTTGGCGGCGGGAGCCGCGTCGTTTTGGCGGTAGACAAAAGCTTCCACGGCTTTGAAATTGGTTTGGATGTGCGTGAAGGATTCCGACTCGCCGATGATCACGGTCCCGTCTTTGGCGAGGCGAGGTTCGATCAAAGAGATCACGCGTTCTTGATCTGGGCCCTTGAAGTAAATGAGCACGTTGCGCAATAGAACAAGGTCGAATTTGTCTTTAGAGGCCAGGGTTTTGAACAAATTGTGCTGCGAAAATTTGAGGCGACTTTTGATTTCGGGTTGTACCCCAAAAACGCCCGGTTCCATTTCACACATGAATCTTGTAAAAAGTTCTGGTCGGGATTTTCGAAACGACTCGATGGAGCGTCCCGAGTAATGACCCTTTTGGCATAGCGCCACCATCTCGCTGGAGATGTCGGTCCCCGTGATCTGGTAAAGAAAGGCGGGATGCTTTTCCTTAAAGGCCTGACAAAGAACGGCCAGGGTATGGGCTTCTTCACCCGAAGAGGCGGCTGCAGACCACGCGGTAAAGACGGCGTTGGGGTTGGCCGCGTGCCACGTAGGCAGCAAGGTTTTTTCGATATAATCCCAAATGCGCGGCGTTCGGTAAAAATAAGTTTCGTTTGTGGTCACTACATCGATAAAAACAACTTGTTCGGCGCGATCTGACTTCACAAAGTTCAAATAAGACTCGAAGGAAGGCAGATTGAGAGTCACAAGGCGTTTTCGGAGCCGGCCTTCGACGAGCGAAGTCCGGTTTTTCCCGATGGTGATTCCCGTCAGCTCATGGATGAGCTTTAGAAAGTCGCCAAAACATTGCTCGCTGAGGGAGACGTCCACAAGTGTCTCCTTACCCCGCAAATTTCTGTACGGCGGCCTTCAGTTGAACAGCTCCCGAAGAGAGTTCGGTAGTGGCCTGGGCGATGGAATCCGAGGCTGTCGCCGACTTTTCGGTAGCATCGGCCACTTGTTGGATGGCCTGGGCCACGTCTTTGGAAGCCGTTTGCTGCTCTTGAGCGGCCACAGAAATTTCGGAAATTGCCTGGGTGGTTTTTGCGACCCCTTCGACAATCTTCTTAAAGGAATTGGCGGCTTCTTTGGAAACCTCGCCACCTTGGGTGACGCGTTTTACGGACTCGTTGATGAGCTTGGAGATGTCTTTGGTGGCCTGCGACGAGCGCTCGGCGAGCTTGCGCACTTCATCTGCCACTACGGAGAAGCCAAGGCCGTGTTCGCCGGCACGCGCCGCTTCGATCGCGGCGTTGAAGGCGAGGAGGTTGGTTTGGCTTGCGATCTCGCTGATCACTTTTACAATCTCAGCAATTTCTTCGGAAGACTTGTTGATCAGTTCCATGGCTTCGATGGATTTTGCAATGGCCTGGGCTCCCATTTCCGCTTCGCTCTGCGTGCTTTTGGCGATGACGTCTGCCGATTTGCTATTTTGAGCAATGGAGTCGATCGAAGCGCTCAGCTCTTCGACCGAAGCGTTCATCTCTTCGGTGGTCGCTCCAAGCGACTGCGAGTCCTGCGACAATTTGGTGGTTTTTTCGGAGATGTCCCCAACGTTTTTAGAGAAGAGTTCCACCATGCGCACGACGACGTTGTTGAAGTCTTCTTTGCGTTTGACGGCAGCGGTAACGTCGGTGGCAAATTTCACCACTTTGAAGGGTTTGCCAGAGGCGTCGAAGATGGGGTTGTAACTGGCGTTGATCCAAACTTCTTTGGCACCTTTGCCAAAGCGCTTGTACTCGCCGGCGTCGAATTCACCGCGCCCTAGTTTTTGCCAAAAGGCTTGGTATTCAGGAGAAGAGGTGTAGGCCGGATCGCAAAACATGCGGTGGTGCTTGCCTTTGATCTCATCGAGGGAATAACCCACGGTATTCGTGAAATTTTCGTTGGCGGTGATGATCGTGCCGTCAAGGTTAAATTCGATGGTCGCCTGAGCCTTGCTGATCGCGTTGATCTTGCCTTCGAACTCTGCGGTGCGCAGCTTTGCTGCCGTCACGTCGGTGGCAAATTTCACCACTTTGAAGGGTTTTCCAGAAGCGTCGAGGATAGGATTGTAGCTGGCGTTGATCCAAACTTCTTTGGCACCTTTGCCAAAGCGCTTGTACTCGCCGGCGTCGAATTCACCGCGCCCTAGTTTTTGCCAAAAGGCCTGGTATTCAGGCGAAGAGGCGTAAGCTGGGTCGCAGAACATGCGGTGGTGCTTGCCCTTGATCTCATCGAGGGAATAACCCACGGTGCTCGTGAAATTTTCGTTTGCGGTGATGATGGTGCCATCCAAGTGAAACTCGATGACAGCTTGGACGCGGTTGAGGGCATCGATCATGCCTTGTTGCTCGTTGTGCTCGACATCGTTGGAAACTTCTAGTTTGCGTGCGGTGTTCATTTTAGGTGGGTCCTCCCGGAGCTAAGATATTACGCTTGAATGGATATCGGACCTTTTTGTCGCATTCTTAAATGGTGCAGGCGCAAAACGGGTGGTTTTGTGTAGCAAAACCGTCACAAAGTGACGCATCCCTGAGGGGGTTTGTGATGGGATGAGTCAATGAATCTAGTTTAGGCACTCCTAAACTTGATAATTGGCGGACCTTCTAAAGATCGCTTCTGCTCACAAGCGAAAGCGCATCGGTTGGTTCTTATAAGATAGTTGAGAAAATCAAAAGCCAAAGTGAAGCGAAGCTTTAAAATCGGGTTTCGCTGATGGCCGCTAAGAATTTTGCGCAGGTGGGTGAGGTGATTGTTTGGTAGCGCGCCTCAAAATCGAGGCCACGCGTTTTTAGAAATTTTGCTTCGTCGCTCCACTCGGCTTCGCTAAGTCGCTGCAGAGCGACTTGGGCTTTTTCGACCGTTCGCCAGAGATGACGATCCGAAATTTCCGAGATCTCCAAAGTCTCGCCCGACTTCAGGTGGTAGCGCTCAAAACGCGTGTGGGTGTTGCCGATCAGCGCCGTCTCGCCTTCCACAAGTCGGCGACGTTTTTCGCTGTCAATTTTGGTCACTGCCAACGGCGAGCCCTTTTGCAATACGGGGTCGTATTTGTAGACGGAGATCTGCTCACCGTTCGGGTAAAGATTTCGCTCTACGATGAAACGAATCTCGCTATCCGGATCCCGCAAAAATTCACTCGCGACTCGCTGGCCATAGGTTTGGCGCTGCTCGATGAGTTCAAAACGAAACGTAGAGTCTTGCGCGCCGATGTCAGGCGAAATTTCTCGAAAGCAAAATGAGCCGCGCTCGCAGCTGAACTTCACTTCACTCGCCACGTCGTGACCCACGGCCCGCACAAAATGGGGCGTCGGAAAAAACTGATGAGCCGTGATGAGGCTCCAACGGTCGAAGGGGCCCCGGCGGTGGCGAATGTGAAAGGCGCGGTGTTCAAACTCGTCGTCGAGCCCGCTGGGGGGCTGGCGGTTGAAGGTGGGCAGGCGGTAAAACGCACGCTCGCTTTTGAGTCCCCAGTAGAAACCCGCCGCGGAGTGATTTTCGTTAAAGCGTCCCGTATCTGCGGGCTGCGCGAGGGGCGCGACTTCGAGCAGCACGATATCGCTCGTAGAGCCGTACGCGGTATCGTTAGCGGAGCGGGGCTCCCGAGGGTCCATCAAAAAATGGGGGGTTTTGAGCAGGGCGGGCACGGTGTCCGTGAGTTCCCAGACGCGCACGATCTTCACCGGAACAGCCCCGGCCGTCCGGATGAGCAGAATCAGGCTTAGGGCAGCGAAACGCATCTTCATTGATGCGTGGCATTAATGAGGGAGCGGCCCCCCAGTCAACAGGGATTAGCGTGGACTGCCGGGGTGGGCTCAGCTACACCCCGCTACCGTGATCTCTACCACTCAGCTTTCCGTGCGTTTCGGATCCCAAGTGCTCTTCGAAAACGTCAACGTCAACTTCATCGCCGGCAACTGTTACGGGCTGATCGGGGCCAATGGGGCCGGTAAATCGACCTTCCTGAAGGTGCTCTCTGGTGAGGTCGAGCCCACTTCGGGTACCGTGAACCGGTCGCCGAACTCGAGTTTGTCCTTTTTGCGCCAAGATCACTTTGCCTACGAAGAGCTCGAAGTCATGGCCGTTGTGATGATGGGCAACGAAAAGCTCTTCCGCGTGACGCAAGAAAAAGAGGCGCTCTACGCGAAACCCGACTTCAGCGAAGCCGACGGCGAGCGCGCCTCGGAACTCGAGGCCGAATTCGCCGAGCTGAACGGCTGGGAGGCCGAATCGAGTGCCGCCCTGATGCTCGCGGGCCTGGGAATCGGCACGGAGTACCACACGAAGCTCATGAAAGAACTCACGGGCGGCGAAAAGGTCAAAGTCCTACTGGCTCAGGCCCTCTTTGGCGACCCCGACGTGCTGCTGCTCGACGAACCCACCAACCACCTCGACGTCTACGCCATCCGCTGGCTCGAGAATTTTCTGATGAATTTTGCGAACACCGTGGTCGTGGTCTCGCACGACCGTCACTTCATGAACAAAGTC
>DATLIP010000113.1:0-47592 GCA_035539375.1 Bdellovibrionota bacterium
TCGGTGTCGAAGATGAAAAGTCTGGCGAAGCGGTAAAAGTTTTTGTCGTTAAAAAGAATCCTGCTCTGACGGCCCAAGCGGTGAAAGATTTCTGCCGCGACAAGCTCACCTCGTACAAGGTGCCCAAGTTTGTCGAGTTCATAGACGAATTGCCCAAAACCAACGTTGGCAAAATCCTGCGAAGAGCGCTAAGAGAAGATGGCTCTAAAAAATAGAGCATATTAAGGAGTTCGCAGAAAATGGGAAGAGGTTGGGTTCACGGCGTTCGGGTCGCATCGGCGGCCAAAAAAGGCAAAGCGTTTACCAAAATCGCTAAAGAGATCACCGTAGCGGTGAAACTCGGTGGCGGTGATGCCGAAGGCAACCCTCGACTGCGGACTGCCCTGCGCGAGGCCCAAAAGAACTCGATGCCCAAGGACACCGTCGATCGCGCGATCAAACGCGGCCTTGGCGCCACCGACGAAGCCGCCCTCGAAGAGATCATTTACGAAGGTTATGCTCCTCATGGTGTGGCCTTTCTTGTGGAAGTGCTCACCGACAACCGCAACCGCAGCATTCAGGATCTGCGCGCCATCGTAACCCGCAAGAGCGGTAACATGGGCGAGCCCGGGTCGGTGCTTTGGATGTTCGACCGCCTGGCCTCGGTGCTTGCCACCAAAGCCGGAGCCACCCTCGACACGGCCGAAGAAGCCGCTATCAATGCCGGCGCCAACGAAGTCCAGGACCTCGGCGAAGGCCATTGGCATTTCTGGGCCGACATGACCGAGATGGACGCGGTCTCCAAGTCGCTCGTGGAGCAGGGCTGGACAGTGGAAAAGAGCGAGCTCTCCTACAAGCCCAAAACCCCCATGGAACTCAGCGAGACCCAAGAGGCCGATGTGCAGGTTTTCCTCGATGCCGTCGACGATCACGACGACGTAAAGCGTGTGTTTTTAGCTCTTTAACCCAAGTTTAGACGCCCCTTTTCTATGCCACGGCGCATGGGGATATGGGGCTTTCGGCTCATTGACGCGGCGCAAAAGAAGTGCTAGGACGTCTCCATCGGGCTAGGGTCTGCCCCGACGTTGATAATATGAGAGCACGAAGGATTCATTTTTCGTTCGGATTGTTGCTGACGGCGCTGAGCTGCGGCAAGGCCGATGAGGTTGTGAAACTTCCGGTCGACATCGAACTCGACCCCGGACTTAGTCACTCTCAACAAACCACCATCAAAGAAGACTTCGAATGGCTCATCGACCTCGAGATGCCCGCCGCTGACGCTCCTGCTGTTCCCACCCGGGAGCAACGCGTGCTCTGGGCCGAACGCCAAGCCCATCTCCAAAAGTTCCAGAATCCCGAACGTGACGAAGGCAAGATGGAAATGGAACTGCTCAACACCTTTGAGCAAACCCCCGCGGTTTCGCGCTGGTTCGAAGAGATTTTCGGCGGCTCCGAGTCCAGCGACGTGGTCAACTTCGTCGACGATCGTATCAATTATCTCGAGGCGCCCAATCGCAATCCCAACGAGCGCCTCTACCTGGCCACCGCCAAAATGAATACCTACACTCCAGCCTTCAATCGGGGTACGGAGCTTTTCTTTACCGCGTTAGGAGCGGGCGAGTCGCTCCGCTACAGCTTCGCGGGGCGCTTCTTGCCCCTCGACGACTCGCGCGTGGGGCTTGTGAGCCTCGGAAAATCTTTCTTTCAAATCAGTCATCCCCTGCCCGCAGTGGAGCACTTGGCGCGCATGAGCCTCTTGGTGCACGAAGCCCGCCACTCGGATTGCACGCACGGCATTCGCCGCTCGGATCTCAAAAAAATGATCATGGGCATCGAAGCCTCCGACAAGACTTGCGGTCAAGTGCATGTGGTGTGCCCAGAGGGGCACGACTATGCGGGCGTACACGCCTGCGACGCCAGTCCCTGGGGTGCTTACGCAGTGGACTCGGTTTTTGTGACTCGCCTCGCTCAATGCGAAGATTGCCCTGAAGAGTATCTCCAAGCCGCCATGATCATGGGCATCGATCGTCGCAGTCGCGTCTTGGTGCGCGACGACATGTTCCGCGGCGTTCTCGGGAAACCCGACATGACCCATAATCCCAAACTAATTGAGGACACGCCATGACATTCAAACGCAAATTCTTATTAGCCATGCTCGCAATCGCCGGTTTCTTTGTGGTGCAACTCGCCATTCGCAGCAAGCTTCGCCACGAAAACGTCAAGGCGACGATCCGTGCTCAGGCTCAATCGAAGATGGTGCTTCCCATCGCCGCTATGGCCGAAAGCGCCAAAGTGGATGGTCAAGAACTCAAGAACGTGATCTTTGTGGATTTGCCCAAGCTCGTGGATGAGATGCCACGCGACGAAAAGATTCTCGAAGAGGTCAAGCAGAGCGTGCACAGCGTGCCCTCGAGCTTGATGGACTTTACAGTACTCGTGAGCAAAAAAATGAAGCAGGCGCGAGATAATTACTTTTACGCCGAGGCGCTCTTTTCAGAATTCGACAGCTGCGCCGCTCAGGACGACGAGCGCAATATCACTCTGCGCGCCTACTGCCTGGCCAACGCCAAGCGTCTGGTGACTTGGTATCCCAATCTCGCGGCGCGCTGGACCGAGCTGGCCGAACGAGTTGGCACCCATGTGCTAGAGCTAGTAGACTTGGGCCAAGGCTGAACTCGTAAGTGACTCTTTCAACATTAATCCTCGTGATGATCTCCGCCTTCGGATGGTCTCTCTTTGACATCTCCCGCAAAAAAACAGGCATGCTCTTTAGCGCGCCCGTTGCCCTGCAAGTTTACATGCTGCTGACGCTGCCGATCTTTCTAGGTTGGGCCTGGGCCATCGGTGGTTTCACTGTGGCCAACTCGTACTGGGGGCTCGGGCTCTTGGGGATCTTGGTAAATTTCTTGGCCAATTGGACCTTCATCGAATCGGTGAGCCGTTCGCCACTCTCACTCAGCGTGCCCATGCTCGCTTTTGTGCCGGTATTTTCTACCGTCTTTTCGTACCTTCTCTTGGGTGAGGTGCTGAACACGCACCAGCTTTTCGGGGTAGGTGTAGTGGTGGCTGGTTCGTTTTTGCTGAACGGAAGGCCCAAATTTCGCGGCTCCGAAGCAGGCCCTTGGCTCATGTTTGTCGCGGCCATGCTCTGGGCGCTGATGATGGTCATCGACAAAATTTGTTTGCGTAGCACTTCGGTGCCCATGCACAGCACGATACAAACGATCGGCATCATCGTGTGCACGTCGTTCCTCTTGCACCGCCGTGGACTGCGCTTGAATTTTGTTTCGTCGGTGCGTGCTGGCTCCCTTTATCTTGCTGTAGGGGTGGTGGGCTGTGTGCTCGGTGCCGGGCTGCAGATGCTCGCCATCGACAAAGTGGATGTTGCGATTCTCGAGGCGGTCAAACGTTCGGCGAACATGGGGTTCACGATTTTTTGGGCCTACGTTGTTTTCGGTGAACGAGTGACTCCACGCACGTTCCTTGCTCTGGGCGTTTTGCTCGGGGGTACCTTTATCGTGCTGCAAGTGCTATAACCAAAACGAGTATGCAGCTCGCACGTTCGTCGTTCGGATTCCGTCCGCACCTCCTTGCTATCGCTCTGGCGTGCACAAACGCGGCACTCGCTGTAGCCCAGTCGTCGGCTTCGAAAGTTCTTCCTGTGGATTATGAGCTGCGCGGCAAAGGCATTTTGCTCCAGGTCAGCGAAGTGGTGCCCGTTTTTGCGCGCCCCGATCCCAAATCTGCAAAACTCGCCGAAGCCGATGTGGGCACCGTGCTCCTGGCGGTGGATCTCTCTCCCAAGCGCACGTGGGTGCGGGTAGAAGACGACGAAGGCACTCAGGGGTGGGTGCCAGTGGATCGCACCGATTTGGGAGAGCTGCTCGAAGCTCAGATCAAAATTCGCGAGGCTGAAATCGAATCCACGCGCGAGACCCTGGCTGCGGCCAAAGAGGCCGCACAGGAAAATGCCGAAGCCTCGGTGCAGTCGTTTCAGTCGGGCTCGGAGATCGTGCATGTGCTTGGGCCCCTCTACCAATTTGCAAATCCTGGTGGCGGTGGTTTTTTATATTCGCTGCTGTTTCAGTTTTTTGTGCCCGAGCGCGGAATCTTGCGTCAGCGCGCCTTCGGTCCTGAATTTGCGTGGACGCGCAAAGATGATCGCCATCAATACGAATTTCGTTTGCGTTACACATCGAAATTTTCGCGTTGGGGCCGTCTCAGTTATGGTCCCGACGTCGCCTATCATTTTTCGAACGCGGCCGTGGGCGCTCGTTTTGCCCTGGGCTACCGAATCGGCTATGACGTGACTCCGTGGTTACCGCTCGAGATTCGCGGTGCTGTGACGACTCGTTCGACCGACCGCTGGTTGGGCGAGATTTCTTGGCGAGTGAGGTTTTGATGACAACGAGTACGACATTCAGATCTTTGACCCTTGGGGTTTTCTTTGCTGCTGTGGCGATAAGCTTCGCGGCACCGCCTCAGGATCTTAGCGTTTTCGAAAGCGCAAAGGGCGAAGACGGCTCCACGGCTCCCGTCAAAGCCAAGCGCCCTGCGCGCCTCAGCGAATCACAAATTACGGCTGGCGACACGCCGCCGCCCTCGGCAAACTCAGCTCGCGATGCCAATGCAAGGGTCGTCAAGTTCGACGTGCTCTGCCGCGAAACAGGCGGACGTCAGGGCAAGGCTAAGGTCAAACTCGCCACTGGCGCGCGCGTCGTGCAACTTGGGATCAAACAAAACTGGTCGCACGTCACCTTCGCTCCGCAGCAGCCCCCCTGCTGGGTGCCCGCCACCTCGCTCGCTAAACAGCGCTAAACGGCAAGGTCCTCAAGACCATTCGTCTTGGAAGCCTTGATAGAGCTTTTTCTCTGACTTGCGCAGTGATTTCTCGATTTGTGACAGTGCTGCACGTGCCTTTTCGAAAGGCGCTTTGCTCGCCATTTCGGCTTCTGCGCTCTTGCCGCTGAAACGCATCGAATCCAACTCTGCCCAATAAGCCTTGAGCGTGTCGAGAATCTTGTAGTTCTCAGGTGAGAGGTTTTGCTTCAGCACTTGTGCAAAGTCTCCACGCGAAGATTCCGAATGCAATTGATGCTCGATGTGCGCTGCCTTGAGGTAACCCACCAGTCGCAGACGCGACCACTGGTCGAGCTTTTCGGCGAGCTTGCGTGCACTGAACTTTTGGTTTGCGAGGAATTCTTCTTCGAGATGCGTCCACGGATAAGTTTTCAAAAATGTGTCGCGCTCTTCGCCACGTTTGCGGCGCCATAGCATGGTGAGAAAGGCCACCAGAGCGAGCAAGTGAATGCCGAAGACCGTATGAGAGCCAAAAAACATCGGGTCGCCCACTTCGTGCAAAGGCACCGAGCGCTCGTGCGCCGGTGGTGCAGCGAGGTCGATCCACTCGCGAGGTTTTTGGGGAGCGGCAGTGGGTTCGTCGTTGCCATTGGTGTTGTTCGCCGCGCCTGCACCAATGCTGATCGCAAGGGCGGGAATTTTGAGGCGTCGGTATTCGGCTTTGGCCGGGTCGAAATAAGACCACTCGGTTTCGGGAATCGGAGCTTCGCCCGCTTCGCGAGGATTCAGCAGGTATTCGAACTGGATGGTGCCCGATCCGCGCTCGTCCATGACTCCGGGGTGCGAGGCCATGTTCGTAAGGTCGAGCTTCGCGGGGAATTGAATCTTGGGCGCTTCGATGGCTTTGAGATTGCCTAAGCCTGTGATGTTCACCACAAGCGAAAAGGGCTGGCCGGCTTTGACATTGGTGGGTGGGGTGAGGGTCTCGAGCGAAAACTGACCCACGGCGCCGGTAAAGGACTCGGGTTTGGGAATCGGTAGCGGCTTCACGAGCACCTGCACCACTTCGCTGGCCTTTTCCATGGGAATCGCGGGGCCTATGCTTGGTTCAAAGGGCGTGCCATAGATCAGCGACTGGGCGAGGGCGTCGCGGTCGATGCCACCCACCATGCGCAGTTTGAAATTCATCTGATCGATGCGCAACGAGCCCTCTTTGAGCGGGAAGAGCGCGTAGCGTACGAGTTCGGTTTCAAAAAACGATTTGCCCTGGATGATCACCGGGCGAGGCTCAAAGAGCTTGGGAATGAGGAGGTCTTCTTTGAGGAAGCCTTTGAACTCGGGGAACTTGGTGATCTCCGGCTCGCGCATGGCTCGCGACTTGGTGTAGGCGCGGTAAGAGACTTCGATCATCTCGCCCACAAAAACCGTGGTGCGTTTGACCAGGGCTTTCACGAAAAAAGTTTGGCGCCCGTCGCCGGGAATTGCAAAGTTGTAAGTGTTCTCTTGCGGCAATGGCTGCAGCGAGGGGTCGTCAAAGAGGTCTTCTTCACGCGGCAAACCCGGAACGCCAGGGCCCCAGAGCGGATTAGGATCTTCGGGCAAGTCGTCGGGTGACTTCGGAGGGGTGGGCATGGGCATCGGTCGCGGAGCACGGGCTGCGCCCCCGCCAGAGCCAATGGGCACCTCGTCGACTTGGATGCGCACGGGCTGGGTGGTGTAACGCTTGGAGCCCACGCTGAGCCCCACCGCTGGAATCTCCAGTGTGCCTTTGCGCTTGGGCGAGAGAATGTAGGTAAACTCATTCTCTTGTTTGACGGTCATCACGCCGTTTTCGTATACGGTGCCCATCTTGGGGCTAGCGAATTCGCGAATGAGTTCCCAATCGGTCAGAGCCTTGGGAAAGTCCGGGCGGCGAATGTAGTCGGTGCTGTTGGTGCGCACCTGAATCGAAAAGCGAACGGGCTCACCCGAGCGGCTCCGGCAAGGATCACAAGCTGTTTCCACAAACGTAGCCGCGTGCAGAGTGCTTGCAGCTACAAATCCCAACCCAATAACAAAATTTCGCCCGAACATGCCGCTTAGAATAACAGTCTCAAAACCAAAACTCACCAATCCCCCCGCGGAAAACACCCAACGCGTCAGCGGATGCGGTTACCAGGGGCGGTCGCTTTCGGTGGGGGAGACGTCTCCCTCTTCGCCCTCTTGCATGTTCTGCTTAGATTGCTGTTGACCCTTGCGTTGCTGCACCTGGCGATCTTGGTTCGAGACGCTGTTCAGAATTTGCTGGGCCTGCGATTGGTTGACGTCGGTGCCCGTGAATTCGGGTTCGCGGCGCTGGCCTTGACCCTGCGATTGGCCCGAGTCTTTTTTGCCATCTTTCTGATCGCCCTCACCTTCGCCCTGACCCTGCTCTTTTTCGCCTTCGGAGCCGCCGCCCCCACCGCTGCCTTCGCCCGACGAAGAGGACTGCGATTTGACGAGCAGGTGCGCGATGTTGGTTTGGGTCATCTCGGTGAGTTTTTTGGTCTCATCGCTCTCGGGACTTTCGGCTGGGCTATGAAGGCTGCGGTAATAACTCACCAGCGCTTCGTTGTTCTTTTCAAGCAGCTCAAGGCTCTGGGCATTTTGGTAGAGAATCTCTTTGCTGAGCTTTTTGACGAAAGGCGAATCCTGGGCGAGGAGCTTGCCGAATTCTTTTTGCGCCGATTCAACGCGTTTCTTTTGCTCGTCGCTGAGTTTGTTCTTTTTCTCTTTGGCCATCTCGCCCATCACACCAAGCAGGTTGGCGCTGGCCCAGTTGTAGAGGATGAGCGGGTTGGCAGCGTCGCCCGCCAGGGCGTCGTTGATCGCCGCGTCTGCGCCGGCCACATCGCCGCTTGCGAAGCGCTTGACGGCGGCGTTGTTCTTAAGGCGCGGACCGAGCCCTGCGTGGGCGCTCGCGCCAATCAAGGCGAAGAAGCCGAGACTACGTGGTGCGAGGAATTTCATGGACGGCGCCTCCAAAAGCGAAAGAGCGACCAGGGAAACTTGATCTCAGTCAGGAAAAAGTCCCACAGCAAAAACAAAAGAGCGATCGCCAGGGGAATCTGAAAGCGGTGCTCCTTGGAGAACTTCGATCCTGCGTCCTGCGAGCTGCGTTTGAACTTTTTGGTGGCCTGGTAAAAGTCTTCCCAGGCTTTGAGACCGTTCTCGGCGTAAAACACTTGGCCCTGGGTTTCGCTCGCAAGTTTTTTGAGCGATTCGTCGAGGAGCTTTGTCACTGCGTCGCCACCCGCGACGCGGTCTTTGACGTAGTACTTGAGCTGGCGACGCTCGTCGCGCACGGGAATCTTGGCGCCGGCTGCGGAGCCCACGGCAATCGAAAAGACCGGAATGCCGAGCGATACGATGCGCTTGACGATGGGGCTGCTCACGGTGTCGGCCGAGGTGTCTTCGCCATCGGTGACCAGAGCGATGAGCTTTGAGGATTCCCACTCGAGACTTTCCGGAGTGACGGTATCGTCGATTTTCAGCGCGCGCAGGCAAGTGCGCAGCGCGGCCTCGAGCGAGGTGGCCTGGTTGGAGATGAACGAAGGGTCGAGCGGCGACAGGTAGTTGATGAGCGCCGCATAGTCGGCTGTCAGCGGGCTCGCGGCATAGGCCGAACCGGCGAAGGCCACGAGCGTGACGCGGTCACCGCCCATACGTGGCAAAAAGGAGGTGAGCTGGTTCTTGGCCTGGTCGAGACGGCTGGGGAGTATGTCTTCGGCGAGCATCGAACGCGAGAGGTCGAGTGCGATGCAGAGGTCGAGGCCTTCGGTTTTGAGAGCCTGTTCTTTTTGTCCCCATTGCGGTCCCATGTACGCGAGAATCACAAATAGCAATCCCCCTACGTAGAGTGCGGTTTTCAAGGGGCGGTTCACGGGGCGGGCGTAGGCGAGGGCGTCGCTGCGCACGAGATTCCATTTTTTGAGCACGCGCACGCGAGCGCGTGCTACGAGAATGAGGAGAGCGATCACCACACCGAGCAGTGCAAACCACAGGGCGTGGGCCGGAAACGCGAAGAGGTTTTCTACAAAGGGAATTCTCACGGGAGTTTCCTCCAACGGGTGTTGAGTAGGATGCCTTCGATGAGCAGCAGAACGAGCGCGGCGAGGATCCACGGCCAGGCCTCTTCGGTAGCGCGCGTGAAGGTTTGGGTTTCGACACGAGTTTTCTCGAGGCTATCGATGTTGTCGAAAATCTGTTTCAGGATATTGCCGTCGCCCGCGCGATAAAAACGGCCACCGGTCATGGTGGCGATCTCGCGCAAAAGGTTTTCGTTGAGCGCGTTGGTGAGTTCTCTCAGCTGCTGGTGGCGATTGCCAAAGGCATCCACGAATTCGTCGGGGAACATCACGCGGCCTTCTTTGCCGAGCGCGATGGTGTAGGTCTTGATGCCGTAGGCTTTGGCCAGGGCCGCTGCGGTCTTGGGATCCACCGAACCCATGTTGTTGTCGCCGTCGGTGACCAAGATGAGAATCTTCGACTTGGCAAAGGAATGTTGCAAGTGGTGCACGGAGAGTGCGATGGCTTGGCCGATCGCGGTGCCGTCTTGAATAAATCGGTTGCTTGAATTGATGACGGCCGTTTTGAGCGTGTCGTGATCCTGCGTGAGCGGCACGCCGAGGTAGGCTTCGCCGCTAAAGAGCACAAGGCCGATGCGGTCGTCTTTGCGGGCGTCGATGAACTGGTTGATGGTTTGGATGGCCACCTCGCGGCGGTTGGGGCGAAAGTCGAGCGCGAGCATGGACTTCGAAAGGTCGAAAGCCACGATCATGTCGACCGCGTCGACGCTGCGTTTTTCTTTGGTGAAGACGATCTGCGGCCTGGCAAGTGCCAGAATGATCAACGCCAGAGCCATGAAGCGCAAAAAGAAATGCACCTTGAAGGGCGTGGGGTAGGTAAAGCGAGGGCGCTTGTCGACCCACTCGTCTGTCGGAAAGTACAACCTAGAGCGGTAGCGCACGCCGTAGCGGTAGGTGAAGAACGCGACGAGCAGTAGCAGCGGCAGCGCCGCGAAGACTTCGGGATTCGCGAAGGTCATCGTGACCTACCTTTGGGCGCATTGACCACCGGCTCTTGCCACTGCGCCGAGAGGCGCAGCAAATGCGTGAGGATGCTCTTCAGCTCAGTGGCATAGTGCCGGCGTGCGTCTTCGCTGTCGGAAGTCCCGGCGCCAAAACGGTTCTGATCGGAAACCATGAGGCAGCGTTCGATTTGTGTGACGAGCTCAGAGGGAATTTTGTGCTTGGGGGCGATGATCTTCAGCGAACCCAAGAACTGCGGTGTGGTTTCGGCCTGAGTTTTGAGTTTCAGTTCTTTTTCTAGGTAACCGCGCACGCTGCGATAACCTTTTTGGTAGAGCTCTTCGGCGCGCAGTGAGTCTGCTGCTGCGATCATGTCGCGCAGAAGCTGCTGGGGATCCTTGCGCGAAGCTTTGGCCTGGGCCTCTTGGCGCTTGAGTGCGGCATGCGCACGCACCTTGCGTACACGGTAGACGATGACGCTGGCGAGCGCGGCCAAGATCAAGAGCGCGATGGCGACCCACAACCACCACAAGCTAAAGGCGATGAGCGCCAGGGGGCCTTCGTGAGGTGGCAGCTTGTCGGCTTCTTGCGCTGGCACTTCGATGCTGGTGCGGTATTCCTGATTGTCGCTACAACGGTAGACGACTTCAAAGGTGCCAACCTTCATGGGGCCCACAGTGAATCCGTGATCCTTGATGGCGATCACGTAGAAATCGGGCTTCTCGGCGTTCGGGAGCAGCTCACCGGCATTGAGGCCAGGTGTGGTGCCCTCAGGACAAAAGAGTTCGGCCACGTCGCCACCGGCGATCACTTTGGAGATCATCGGGGATTGGGCTTCGGGAGTTTCGCCGGCCATGGCTAGCGTACCGCCTTGCGTTTGAAGAAGGATTTGAGGTCTTGAATGAAATCCGCTTCGGTCGAAAGCCACAGGAGATCGGCCTGAGCTTTGCGAAAGGCGCTCGTGCAGACTTCGTGTTTGCTCATGTAAAAGCCGTCCATGTATTTTACAAAGCCGCGGTCTTTGGCGTCGATGGTTACAGGGCGGCGCGATTCGGCGGTTTCAATTTCGATGAAAGGCCAATCGGCGAAGTGGGTTTCGTTGGGGTTCTCTACCGCAAAGCACGAGAACTCGTGGCGCGAGGCCACTCGCTTGAGAACAGCGGGCGAGGGGACCTTTTCGAGATCGGTGAGCAAGAAGACCAAGGACTTCTTTTTGAGAATCTTCTCTAGGTCGATCAGGGCGATGTCTGGGTTGGTGCCGCGACCCTTGGGCTCGTAGTAAAGCACGTCGCGGATCACGCGCAGCAGGTGGGATTTGCCTTTTTGCGGGGGCACCACTTTTTCGACGTGATCGGAGTACATCATTAGGCCGTATTGGTCGCCCACTTCGGCGGCGCTCATGCACATGACGGCGGCGATTTCGGCCAGACGTTCGGCCTTGGCGCGGGCCCAAGGACCTTTGCGAAGCGAGGCGCTGACGTCGACGATCAGAAAGAGCGTGCGCTCCCGTTCTTCTTCAAAAGTTTTGATTACCGGATCTTGTGCACGGGCGGAGACGTTCCACGAGATGTGGCGCACGTCATCGCCGTAGACGTAATTGCGGAATTCCCTGAACTGCATGCCCGACCCGCGGAAGGCAGAGAGGTACTGACCGATCATGCCCTGGTCGATGAGCCTTCGCGTTTGGATCGCGATGGCGCGCACGCGTTTTAAGAATTCTTTTTCCATGAGGTTTAAGGTGCGACGATCGTCGAAAAGACCTCGCGGATGACTTGGGTGGAGTCGACGTCTTCGGCCTCGGCCTCAAACGACATCACTATACGGTGGCGCAGGATGTCCGTGGCGACCGACTTGACGTCGTCGGGCGTTACGAAGCCGCGACCCTCGAAGAAGGCCTTCGCTTTGGCGGCTTTGGCGAGCGAGATCGTTGCGCGCGGCGATGCGCCGATCGAGACGTAGGGTTTGATGTCGGCGAGGCCCTTGAATTTCTCGGGCTCACGCGTGGCAAAGATGATGTCGAGAATGTACTCCTTGACCTTGGGGTCGATGAAGATCGAAGCGCAGAGGCCTCTGGCTTTCAGGAGTTGCGCGCCGTTGGTGACGGGCTGCACTTTGGCGCTCGTGGCTCCCGACTGCGAATCGAGAACCTTGAGCTCTTCGAAGCGGTTGGGATAGCCGACGACGACTTTGAACATGAAGCGGTCCATCTGGGCTTCAGGCAGCGGGTAGGTGCCCTCTTGCTCGATGGGGTTCTGCGTGGCAAGCACGAGAAAGGGCTCGTCCATGCGGTAAGAGGTTTCGCCGATGGTGACTTGTTTCTCGCCCATGCACTCGAGCAGCGCGGCCTGTACTTTGGCGGGCGCGCGGTTGATCTCGTCGGCGAGTAGCACGTTGGTGAAGACCGGACCTTTTTTGGGCGAGAAGTCGCCGGTCTTTTGGTTGTAGATCATCGTGCCGGTGAGATCGCTCGGCAGCAGGTCGGGCGTGAACTGCACGCGCGAGAAGTTCACGGAGATCGTGTCGGCCACTGTTTTTACGGTGAGCGTTTTGGCCAGGCCGGGAAGCCCCTCGAGCAGCACGTGGCCGCCGGTCAAGAATCCCATCAGGATGCGCTCGACCATGATTTGTTGGCCGATCACCACTTTGGAAACTTCTTGCTGAATTTTGGCGAGAAAGGTGTGTTCTTGTCTGACGAGTTCTGTGAGACGCGCGACTTCTGGATTCATGTGTCTATCTTATTGAAAAAGCTGCAAAAGCCCAAGTCACCCCAGACTTTTTCCCATCTTCAACGCACAGCGAAGTCCCAAAGGTATCCGTTACCTTAACCCGGTACTTTAACCCGTCCCCCATCACGTTATCGGAGTGCGGACGTTCGGTTATCTTCCCCGCGCGGCACCTAGAAGGGGCCTAGCCCCCTCTCTTCGCTTCGCGAATTCACTCCCCAGTGCCACGCGTGAAAGATAACCGAACGTCTTAACGCCGGCATTTGGTACGGGGGACGGGTATAAGTACCGGGTTAAGGTAACGGATACCATTGGGAGGCTTTCTTAAGTTGGGGGGGCTTGCTAAACTGGTGGGAGATGCGTTTTCGATTGGCCGATCTCAAACCTCGCACCACTTCCGCTGGTTGGCGACTCACGCTCTGGTGGCTGGGCGGGGGATTTTTTTGGATCCTCGCTGGCGGCCTGCTCTTTTCGCTCGAGTGGGGCCTCTATCTCGGCCTCTACTGCTTTGCGCTTGGCCCCATCCTCGCGGTGGCGATCATCGGCGTCTCGCTGCGCTTGCGATTGTGGGGGCTTGCGCGTTACCGCCACGACGAGAACGATGAGTTCACTCGTTCGGTGCTCAAATGGCACCTGCGCTTTCGCGGTCCGCGTCCCGAGATTTGGATGTATCCCTCGGCACAGGTAAAGGTCTTCCTCATTCCCGACGTGCTGCGCATCACCGGCCGTCAGCATGTGGTCATCTCGCACGCCTTTTTGCGTCTCGACCCTGCAGCGCGCTACCGACATTTTGAAGTCCTGTGGAAAAAGATGGCCACCCTCGAAGCTCGTGGCTTGCGCCTGCATGCCGGTCGTTTGCTCGCCTGGTTCGCGGTGCTCTCGCCGCTTGTGGTCTTTGTAGAGTCCATCGATCGCATCCAGAGCCTGATTTTGGGACGCCGCTTACATGAGATGTCCGAATGGGTGCAGCCCTTTTTGTTTCGCCTCAAAGAGCTACTCGTTGGCAGCACAGACGCCAAAGAATTGTATTTGGGCGCTTCGCGGCATCCCCTCAACCTCTTGATGGGTTTTTGGGATGAGACGCTCAATACCGCAGAAGGTGCTGGAAACTCTCGGCAACGAGAGTTAAAACCTTCTTTTTATGAGCTCAGGAAATAAGATTCCCCAAGCCGCACTCTTTTCGTCGTTCCTCATGGGCCTCGTCTCCGCCGCGCTCATCGAAATGGGAGTGCTCGAAGATCCCACGACCAAGAAGAAACGCCAGGACAAAGACGCCGCCTCTCAGCACATCGATATGCTGTGCGTGCTGCGCGACAAAACGCGCGGCAATCTCGATACCCACGAAAAAGAATTACTCGATCGGGCCATTTCCGATCTGCAAATTGAATTCGCCAAGCTTTTTAAAGGAGATTCAAAATGATCAAAAAACTCATCGTCGTTATTCTGCTCTTCGTCGCCGGCCTCACTGTAGGGGCGAAGATTGAGTGGCCCCAAACCCTGGGAGCACAGAGCAAGGCCAAGGCATGGTCGGAAGGCGCCACCGAAGGCGGCGCCTTTGCACCATCGGCCGCACTCACGGCGCTGAACACCGCGTTCAAAGATTTGGGCAAAACTGTGGCTCCGACGGTTGTGAACATCTTCACGGTCTCTAAGGTGGCGGTGCCCGGCATGCAGGGCATGAGTGGCCCCGAAGCGGAGCTCTTTCAGTACTTCTTTGGCAACCCCTTCGGCGGTGGCATGGGCCGCGGCCCCGGGCCCGCGGAGCGCGAGCAGAGCTCGGCCGGTTCGGGCTTTGTCATCAATAAAGACGGCCTTGTTGTTACCAATTCGCACGTTGTGCGTATGAACGATCGTGTGGCCGATCAGATTCGCGTCAAGTTCATCGGCGAAAACGAATCCTCGCAGGGAACTCCGGCCGAAGTGGTGGGCGTTGACCCTCTCACCGATGTGGCGGTAATTCGTATCAAGGGCCTTGCCAAAGACAAGCTGAACGATCTCAAAGTTGCACCGCTCGGCAACAGCGACGACGTTGCGGTAGGCGAGATTGTTTTCGCCGTGGGCAACCCCTACGGTCATACGCATTCGGTCACACAGGGCATTGTCTCCGCGCTGGGTCGCGAGGTCGACATTAACGCATCGAGCTTCATTCAGACCGACGCGAGCATCAACCCCGGCAACTCCGGCGGTCCGCTCTTCAATATCAAAGGTGAAGTGATCGGTATCAACACCGCTATCGACGCGCGCGCGCAAGGCATCGGTTTTGCGATTCCGGTAAATTCTGCCAAACGCGTGATCGAACAACTCGTCGACAAGGGCTCGGTCACTTGGGGTTATGTGGGCGTTTCGATGCAACCGCTCGACGAGCGCATTGCCAAATCTCTCGGGTTGAAATCCACCAATGGGGCGCTCATCGTGGGTGTAGAGCCCGGCGGTCCCGCACAAGTGGCGGGTCTGCAGTCTTACGATGTCGTCACCAAGGTAAACGCCAAAGCGATCAACAGCGTGCGCGACATGAGCGTCACGGTGCGCTCGCTGAATCCCGGTGCCAAGGCCACGGTAGAATTCGTACGCGAAGGCAAAATTCGCAGTGCCACCATGCATGTTGGCAAGCGTGAAGACGCCCTGGTTGCCAGCGAGTCGCGCCCACAGCGTCGCGGCCCTTCGGTACCGCGCGGTCAAATGAGCACCAAGCTCGGCGTGGAACTCACCGAGCTCACCGCGGCCATTCGCGCGCAGCTCAAGCTCCCGTCTAGCGCCAAGGGCGCGCTCGTCTCGCGCGTGGCCGCAGGCGGCCTTGCCGAAGAGCTGGGCCTCACCCCGGGCGATTTGATCACCGAGATCAACAAGAAGGTGATCACCGCTCCGCGCGATGTCGATGGCGCCTTAGCTCTCGATAAAAAAGGCATTTTGCTCAAGGTACAGCGCGGCGACTCCGAGCGTGTGCTCTCCGTTGAATTTGATGGTTAAGTGACTCGCTTCGCCAAACAAATGACATTTGTATAGTTGTTAGCCCCGCTCTTATACTACTGGGGGGGGCTAATGTTTAATATCAAGTTGTCTCTTAAGTTTCGAATCACCTTAGTTTCATTGTCTTCGGTGCTGATGCTAAATCTTGCACACGGCAAGACCACACTCGAGGCGGTGCGCAAGCGCCTCGATATGAAAGAGCCTTTTTCTGCAGAAAACTTCGCGGAGTCTCGGGATATGGTGCTCGCCTACGTTAGCGAAAATCCCAACCCCAAAGAGCAAGATTACAACCGCACCCTTCATTACGGCATCGGGGAGCTGCTTCAGCGTGAGCCTAAATTGAAGGTGCTCAGCGATTACACAGTGGCGATACTCAAGGCCTCGCGCTACGACTCAGAAGTTCCCTTGGCGCGCGAAAATTTGTTCAAGACCTTTCGACTTAATCCGGAAGACGAGCTCTTGCGGGGCGCTGCAGTTGCCAGGATGGAAACCTTTTTCGAATACTTAGGTCGAGATCCTCATTCCGACGTGCAGGTGGCCAAAAGTTTGTACGCACTGCCAGAATCCGAGCAAAAGTACCGCTGGATGGCCAGGCTCTTACAGGATTACGACACCTCGAGCAACGCTCCAGCGGTGGCGAGCACGCTGCATTTGCTGCCTGAATCGAAAGCTAAATACGATTTTATTCAGTGGAGCATTTTCCGTTATTGGGATTACCCAGGCCAAGAGGTGGTCAAACACTTGGATGCCTTACCGGACTCTCCAAAGAAGTTTTTCTTCATGAACTTCGGTTCGCCCGAGCAGAAAGCCGCGGCGATGGAGTATTTTCTCAAAAATCCCAAGAATAAGGAATGGTGGCGTCTTTACGGCCAAGCGCTCGCGATAGAGCGAACCACATTCACGCCGCCCGTTTCAGTGCTGGCTCCCTATTTGAAGCACCTTCCCGAAAATGCAGCTAAGTTCGAAATTCTGAAGAATGCGCTCTCGCAAGATGCGGAGATGGCGTTGGAGGCCTTTCGTCTTTTGCCCAAACACAAAAACGCGAAGCAGCGACGTGAACTTTTTGCCATCGCCCTTCAGCGCACCGAAGGTTGGTCAAGTCCTGTAGCGCATGAAGCTTACGATGTGGTGCTAAAAGAAGTGCGTGATCCGACTCTTCAGAAAGCCATTCGTGATGGTCGCGCAAAGCTCGGACGATGCCCAACGCTCGTTGAGCAGGCGGCTGGCGCCGTCGTCGCACCGGCGTCCTAAGGCATTTTTATTTGCTTTGGTAAACTTCGAAGGCGGGGCATGTCCAGCCGGGCACGCCCTCTTGCTCCGCAAGCCGCTTGAGAATTTCGTACTTTTGCGAAGGGTCGACGCCGGCGAGGGCCAGGAATCCTTTTTTGAGCCCTTCGTGCGTCATGTTGGCCGTTAGAAAGCTCGCTAGCTTGTGCGATTTCATCAGCGGCTCGTCGTTTGTGGTGTTCAGCGCTTCTACTTCCCGGCAAAACGCATTCAACTCCTTGGCCGCGAGCTCGTCTTTGTTGCTGCAAGCAGTGGAGAAGGCGAGGGTGGCAATGGCGAAAGTAGCGATGACTTTGTTCATGCCTCAGGTATAGCAGAGCTAATCAAATAAAAACAAATAGTCCAAATTCGAGGGATCCTTGGCTTTCACGCTGAGGAGCGATGGGTTGCCCTCATCGCTGTGGATGTTCACCTCGAGCTCGCGAATCGCGCCTTGGGGAATTTTGACGACAAAGGCATCAAGCGTGGTGCCGAGCTTGCGCTGGATGGCGTAGGGCACGTCGGTGTCTACCGGGCGTCCCGTGTAGAGCGCGCGCATCAGCCATTCGATGGATTGCAGGTTCGACGAAGCGGCAAGCGTGATGGCGTGCGAGTTGCCGGGAGAACGGAGCGTCACACGTTGCGATTTGGGTTCAAAACGGTAATCGGCCACGATGGGGCCGCGCAAGGCCACGTCGAAACCACCAGCGTCGCGCGTCAGGTAAAAACGGTAGGCTAGTTTGGCGTCGATGTAGAGAGTGCCAGAGAGCGGCTCGCGCGTGAGGTCGGAGAGTCGCGAGGCGAGAGCGCCGAGCATTTGGGCCGAGTCGGCCCGTGCGCTCGTAGATAGCGTCGTTGCTGCAAAAACTAAGGTGAATCCCAACAATCGACGCATGAGCTTTTACTTTTTAAGTTCTCCTTCGAGATACTTCAGTACCCACACTTGGTCTTTGGTGAGTTCGCCCAGGGCTTGGCGTTTGCGGTAGCGCTCCACGAGGTCGCGCTGAGCGCTCTTGTCTTTGAGTTGGTGACGAAGCTCGGCCTTGATGGCGCCTTCGAAAACTGCCACAGGCACATTAGACTTCATGTCGGGGGTCACCGTGAACATGTAGTCGATGAAGCTCGTGTCGGTATCGAGTAGCTTGCAGTCGCGATCGCCAAGGTTCTCGACGAGCGCATATTGATGAGTCTCGTTGCCGTCCTCTTGGCACTCGAGCAGAGCTACGGAATAAGATTTTTTCTCAACCGAGAAGTCCTCGAGCTTTGTGATCTTCTGGCAGATCTCTGCATCGGCCCGGAGCTTTTTCTCGCAAGGCGCGGGCAGGGCTTTTGTGCCAGCGGCCCCGGCGACGGTGGTGATGATGCTAAACGTGAGTGCCAAACGTTTCATAGTGATTTACCTCGGCGGAGCCAGGCAACTCGATTGCCTGGTCCAGGAGCTATAGTTACGGTTGCTGAGTCGACCGCAGCGCCACGACGATCCCGCGCTGCTGGAATTGTGTATGGGGCGACCATCAACACCCACCACACCGACGTGTGAAGGGCGACGTCCGGCCGAGTGCTGCACTTGGCCGGGCTTGCAGGGCATGGGCGCATCGATCCAGCCGATGGCGCGCAACTGCGCCACGAGACCTTTTACGGCCATGGAGCCTTTGATCGGAACGCCCGCTGAGCGAAGCACGTCGCTCGCTTGCTGAGCGCATTTGAACTTTTTGAGAGGCCAGAGGGAGCAGTTTTCTTTGCCGAGCATGGAGCTCGCCACTGCGGCGATGTGCGCCGAAGTGCCGCTGCCGGCGCCGATGGCCGCAAAGTCGTAATTGCCATTTGCGATGCCAGCCGGAGCCCCGTAAACAGGGCCGCGGTAGTAGCTCTCGTCGTCTGCGCCGTGCACGTCGGCATCGTGGCCTTCGTCGCTAAGCGATTGATTTGCTGCGAATTTGCAGCCACTGAGCGTTAAACAGCACAAAAGCGCAATGCCTTTAGCTTTCATGAGTTCAGGATAACGCGAAGGGGCGAAATCGCAAAGTTAAGCTTGGGTTAAATGGGACAAGTCTAGGCGCCGGCATTGTAAATGGGCGCACCGGAATCTTTATAAGCCTTGAGCACCGAGCGCGCATTCTCGCGTAGTGCGGGCGAACCCCAGCGGACTTCGACAGCAGGCAGGGGAGAGCGCTCAGCGAGCAGTTGCTCCCAGCCTTGCGGCACCGGACCTTCAAAAAATCCCGTCAGGCTTTCCACGTCTTCGGCGCGCGCGGCGCAAACCACACGGCGGATGCCACTCCACCATATCGCACCAAAACACATGATGCAGGGCTGTGCGCTGCAGTAGAGCGTGTAGTCACCGCCGCCGGCGGAGAGGTCGTGCTGTCCGAGGGATTGCTGTGCGATGCCGATCGACACGCATTCGGCGTGTGCGAGGCTCGTGGTGTGCGGGGTCACAAGGTTCACGCCCGCTGCGAGAAGCTTGTGCGTGTGGTTGCAAAAGATCGCGGCGCCGAAGGGCCCGCCGCTGCCGGTCTCTACGTTGCGACGCGAGAGTTCTACGGTGAAGGCAAGGCGCTCGGCTTCGCTGCGCAAATCATCGGGATTTTGTTCTCGGCAAAAGGGAGCGTACCATTCGGGCATGCCGATCGTGAAGGAGCAGGCTTTCATAGGCCCCCAAAGATAGAGCGGCTTAAGGGCCCTCGCAAGCCTCACTTAGAGAGGAAATTGCGTTCTTCGTATTTGCCCTGGCCCCAGCATTTGAGCTGGTAAAAAACTTCAAAAACAAAGAGCAGGTCGCCCTGGTTCAGTTGCCAGGAGCGCAGCACTCGGCGCAGGCGCGCGCGCGTGGATTCGGCGTCGGGCGTTTTGTTGAACTGTGTTTCTTGTAGGCACTCGAGCACGTAGCGCACCAGCGATTCCATGTGGCCCGCCGTGCTGGCTTCACCGCGGCTGGGCTGCTTGCGCGGGCGAGTGCGGTCCGTGCCCGCCTCTTCGTCGCGCAATTTGGCGAGGTGGAAGCTGTAAAAGATCAGCGTTGCGGCCATCGCAAGATTCATCGACGGGGCTTCGACGCTCGTCGGGATGTGCACGAGCACATCGCAGTGTCCGGCGTCTTCGGCCGAGAGTCCGTCGTCCTCGGGGCCGAAAACCAGCGCGCTAGCTTCGCCAAAATGATCTTCAGCGAAGGTGGCTTCGGGAGAGCTTACGGGACGGTCGTAACCGCCGTGGTAGGCGTCTTTTTTGCCCGAAGTGCCCACCACATAGGCGCAATCGGCGACGGCGCTGGCGAGGTCGGGGTAGACGCTAAGGTTTTTTAATATCGCGTGTCCACGCGGCGTGGCCATTGCCCAGTCGGACTGCGCGATCTCTTGGCCTGCGGCGAAACCCGCGTTTGGATTCGGCACTTTACCGACCACGCGCAGTTCGGAAAAACCAAAGTTCGCCATCGAGCGCGCCACCGCTCCGAGGTTTCCATAAGCTTGGGGGTGCACCAGCACCACGACCGGAGACTTCACACCGGTCTTTGAAACATGTTATAGGGCCTTATGCAATGGATTTGCGGTTCTCTGCTCACCCTCTCGTTTGCCTTCTTCTCTGCGGAACTTGGTGCCAACGGCATCTCGCGCGGCTCGAATTTCGAAGTGCATGGGCACCGAGGTGCGCGGGCGCGAGAGCCCGAAAACACGCTGCCAGCCTTTGCGCACGCCCTGCGGGGTGGGGCAAATGTGCTGGAACTTGATCTAGGGGTTAGCAGCGACGGGCATCTGGTGCTCAATCACGATTTCGAAGTGAACACTTCGTTTTGTCGTCCTACGAATGCCCGGCTCATGCGTCGCACCTTTCCTTTGGTGCACTCGCTCACGCTCGCGCAGCTCAAAACTTACAATTGCGGCGCCACTTTCGTAGAGGCCTTTCCCAAGCGTCAGCTCTATCCCAATGCGCAAATTCAAATCGTGAGCTTTGACGAATTCCTCACCTGGCTAAACGGTGTCGACCGTGCGGTGGGGCTCAACATCGAAACCAAAATTGAAGCGGCCTCGCCCGAGAAAACCCTAAGCCCGCGTGCCTTTGTGGATCTCATCGTGAAGAGCTTGCGCCGTAACCGCATTGCGCCGGAGCGCGTGATTCTGCAATCCTTTGATTTTCGCACCATCGTCTACGCCAAAGAGCGATACCCCGAATACCGCACTTCGGCACTCTTCGAGGGCAAGACCCTCGACGTGGCGAGCGTGCGCGCCGAAACTTGTGTCGATCGCCACCGCCCCGAGACTTGCGCCAATTACCTCTCGCCTGATGCAGGGCTACTTGATCGCGCCAAAGTTCGCGAGGCCCACGAACTCGGCATGAAAGTGGTGCCGTGGACCCTCAACAAATCCTGGCACTGGAGTCATTTTATTCAAATGGGCGTCGACGGCATCATCACCGACGATCCTGCGGCGCTCGTGAAGCATTTGCGCTCGAAAACGCGGAATAACGGCATATCAAGACCTTAATTCCGAGGCGGTTAAGTTTTCATAAAGAGGGGTTTTGGCCCTAGGTAGGCCCAAATCTTTGGGGTAAACTCGTGAATAGGAAGCATTTCCAAATCTCGCCTACCGGGGGTATTCCTATGCGGAACGTTAGAAGCCATTGGACCAAAGGGTTCGCCATCTTTTTATCGGCAACGATGCTCTGGAGCGCCACTTCGCTCGACGCCCGCACTTTCGATTTTAAAGAACAAAGCATCTATACCGAAGCCTTTGTGGAATTTGTGGATTTGTACCGCGGAGCTTCGGAGCAATACAAAAAACAGGGCCCTCACGCTTTTGTCGAGCGCGTGAGTCCGGCATCCGCTTCGGTGGCCGAAAAGGCCTACGCGCGCAAGATTCTCGGCTCGCTACCCACACTACCCAAACTTAGCTCCGACTCTGCCCTGCTCATTGTGGACGCTACGGAAATGGGCGCGGGCGTTCATACCATCGAGGTCTCGAACATCGACGATGGCATGCTCATCGTCGATGGCAGCCCGGTAGAGTGTGATCCTCTACAAAAGGACGTGGAATACCTCTCCAAAAAAATCGAAGCCTCGCTCGATCGCTCTACCATGAAGGGCGCTTCGATCTTGCACCGCATGAGTCTCGTTCCCACCGCGCACGCGAGTGCAGGCAAAGCCATCGCCTGGACCGTGATTGGTATGGTGGGTGGGCTTGCGACCAAGTGGGTGTGGGACAAGTGGACGAATCGCGAGAGCGATAACGACAAGGGTCTTGTTGAAAACAACGCGACCCCTGCCAATCAAAAACACCAATAAGAACTTAAAAGAGGATGCGGGCGCCGGCGCTGAAATCCGGAATGCTCGAATCATAGCCTGGTGTCAGGCGGTAGTGACCCTCGAGCGCTACGCTCTTGGTAACGGTGAGCGAGAGGTCTGCGTGCAGATCGCCGTCGCCGAGACCGTTGAGATAATAAAAATCGTAACCCAGTCCGAAGCCCACGGTGCCGCCGTTGTAGGCCACGCTGGCGTCAAGACCGTAGAGATCATCGCGATCCCAGGGCAAGTTCTTGTACATGTCGAGCGAGATGAGCAGTTTGTTTACGTTGAAGCCCACGCCCGCGTTGAAGCGGTCGAGACCGTTGTCGATGGCGCGAAAGCCCAAGGCAACACGCAATTTGGTGAGGTCGATGGTGGCGGTGACATCGCCATTGAGGCCTTCGAAATCTGTGGTGTAGAGGTTCGCGCCCACGAGCATGCCGCCCAGGTTGATGCCGATGCCGGCGTCGTAGCGATTCGCAACACCATTATCCATCCATCCGAGTCCCCAGCCAAAAGACTTTTGCGACCCTACGAGGGTCACGGCGGGTTCTTCGTTTTGGAAATCCCAGAGTCCTTGCATGCTCATGCCGTCCACTTCGGCGAGAGCCGATGAATTCACGTGCAGCGCTTGGTGCGAGGAGGGAAACGAAAGTCCGGCCCCAACCGAACGCCCTTTGGATCCGCTAGTCGCCGCGAGAGACGAAGTGGTGATGGCGATGGTGGCCACGAGGCCTGCGGACTTGAAAAACGTAGCTTTCATAAGAATCTCCTCTGGAGATCATGGTAACATGGGCCCATGTCCGAACCCAAGTCTTTGCCGTTGGCGCGAATTTTTTGGCTCCTCGATTACGACGGCTCCCTCTGCCCGCACCGCGAAGCTTGGGAAGTGGGGCACTACGAACCCAAAGTCTTGCGCCAAATTCTCGACGCCCTGTCGAGTCGCTCGCGAGGGCTGATGTGGAATACCGGTCGCAGCGTTGAATCTCTCGCTACGCAGGCCGAAGATTTTTTGAAGCATCCTGGTTTTTTTGAGCACGGCACCTGTTTTTGGGACGGGCAAAAGAAGATGGACCTGGTGAAGACGGTGCTGAATCCGGCCATCGTTGAAGGCGTTAAGGCCTGGGCCGATGAACGCCGCGAGTGGATTCGTCTCGAGTTCAAAACCCACTCACTGCGCGTGATTCCGATGCAGGAGCAAGATCGATCGCGTTTGCGCGCCGAGTTCACGAGCTCCAAGATCTTCCGCGCCATCGCCGCAGACCCAAGCATCTACGCCAGCGAAGGTTGGCGTGCCTTTGAGATTCTCCTCACCGGAGCCAATAAGGCCGCGGCGGTGGACTACCTCGTGTCCAATGTCGGTGCGTTTAAGGGGGCCCTGCCGGTAGCGGTGGGCGATGACATGGCCGATTCAGGTGTGGTGCGCGCCGTGCTCAGCCTGGGCGGGCATGCCTTTTTGGTGGGCAATCACTGTGGCTGGGTGGCCGACATTCCTCACAAGGCCTCTCAGGTGAGCTTCTTTACTTCGCCACAGGAGCTCCTCGCTCACTTGAGCCATGTCGCCGATAAGGGCGAGATTTAACAAAATTTAGAGGTCATTTCAAAACCTAGCTCCTAATGTGGAACCACCACACGTCGTCACCGTCGCCTCACATTCACATCCTTTTGATTTTGCAGAACTTGTCGCTAGGTTTTGAAATGACCTCTAGGCATAAAAAAATCCCGTACACTCCGGAGAGTGTACGGGACAGGCATCGTTCTCTTATGAACGAAGTCCGTTATTAAGCGCTGAGGTGCTTGCTAACGAGCTTGGTCATTTCGAACATCGAAACTTGCGAGCGACCGCCGAAGATAGCTTTGAGCTTGTCATCAGCGTTGATGTTGCGGCGTTGAACTTTATCTTGAAGATTGTTCTTCTTGATGTAAGCCCACAGCTTTTTGGTCACTTCGGTGCGGGGCAGTGGCTTGTTGCCAACTACTGCAGCGAGAGCGTCGCTCACTTTGAGCGGAGCCATGAACTTAGCGTTCGGTTTACGCTTGGTCTTAACTTTCGCAGTTTTCTTGGTGGCTTTTGCAGCTTTTTTAGCAGTCTTCTTTACAGTCGACTTAGCAGTTTTCTTTGCTACTTTCTTAGCGGTTTTCTTGCCCTTGCTAGTAGCTTTCTTTGCTGTTTTTTTAGCCGTTTTAGCCTTTTTCTTAGTTGCCATATGGTTACTATCTCCTCTTTCAGAAAAACCTAATTACCTTTCTACACGACTTTTCCCTATGACAACAAGTGAGGCCAAGTTTTTTTTTCATTTTCTCAGAGGGAATCGCTTGACCGGCCCATAGGGGAGGGCAGTATTTCCCCCTATGGCGTCATCGCTTTCGGACAAGATCTACATCACTACCCCCATCTATTACGTCAATGCGCAGCCGCATCTTGGGCACGCGTACACGACCATGATCGCCGACGTGCTCAAGAAACACTCGGTGCAGCGGGGGGCTCGTTCGATCTTCCTCACCGGCACCGATGAGCACGGCGAGAAGATTTCGCAGAAGGCAGCAGAGGCCGGGATGCCCGAACAGGCCTTCGTCGACCGGGTCGCCGGGGAGTTCCAGGCTGCCTGGCGTGCGCTCGAACTCGAGCCCGACATCTTTTACCGCACGACGGCACCGTCCCATAAAAAGCTCGTGCAGACCGTGCTGAGCCGCCTCAAAGACGAAGAGCTGATCTACTTTGCCGAATACGAGGGCAACTACTGCGTGGGCTGCGAACGCTTTTTGACCGACCAAGAGCTCGACGCCGAAGGCAAGTGTCCCGACCACCGCACGGTACCTGCCAAGCGCAAAGAGGGGAACTACTTCTTTCGCATGGGCCAGTTTCAAGAGCGCGTGCTCGAGTATTACCGCGCCCAACCCGAGGCGATCTTGCCGTCTCGCTACATGAACGAAGTGCTCTCGATGCTCAGTGGGCCGTTGGGGGATCTCAGCATCTCGCGTCCGAAATCGAGGGTTTCGTGGGGGATCCCGCTTCCCTTCGACGATGCGCATGTCACCTACGTGTGGTTCGACGCGCTCCTGAACTATCTCGGGGGCCTGGGCTACGACGGTACCAAAGAGGGTGGAGCTGACTTCGACGAAGACATGTGGCGACACAGCGTGCACCTCATTGGCAAAGACATTCTCAAGACTCATGCTGTCTATTGGCCCACGATGCTCATTGCCATGGGACTCGATCCCTTCCGCCGTCTCCAGGTGGGCGGCTTCTGGATTTCTGAGGGCGCCAAGATGAGCAAGTCCCTGGGCAACGTGGTCGATCCTGTGGGCCTTGCGCAAGTCTATGGTACTGAGCCCCTGCGTTATTATCTTCTCTCCGAAGCTCCCTATGGCGAGGACGCTAACTTCGTGATGCAGAACTTTGTTAATAAATGTAACGCGGATCTCGCCAACGGCATCGGCAACCTGGCCTCGCGCTCCCTAACGCTCATTAAGAAGAACTTCGACGGCAAGATGCCAGTCTTCGAGGACGCCTCGGTACCACCTGCAGTGGCCGCCGCTTCCAAATCGCTCCTCGCCGAAGTTCATGCCCTGCCAGCGACCTTTGCCGAGGCTTTCGACGCGGCAAAGTATCAGCAGGCACTGCGTGCGTTCTCTGAGACGGTGGCGCGCTGCGATCGTTATGTGAACGACACAGCCCCTTGGTCCCTGGCCAAAGCCCCCGAGAAACGCGCGGAGCTGTCGGTGGTGCTTGCCACCTTGGCCAATGCGCTCTCGACTCTCGCAACTGTGGTCTACGCCCTGACGCCCAAAGCGTCGCTCGCCCTGCGCACAGCACTCGGCTTTGCCGAGGATGGTGCCGTGCCCGAGTGGAGCCGCGCCGGCGACTTGATCAAGGCCGGCACGCCCTTTGGCGAGGTGCCGCGCCTCTTCCCCCGTTTCGAAATGCCCGCTAAGCAAGAAGGATAAACTCAACATGAAAAAGCTCATCACCCTCTCTCTTTCCCTCTTGGCCCTCGGGGCTTGCACCAGTCGCAAACATTGCAACGCGATCGACGCCGAACTCATCGGCGCCAAGGATGGTCGCGCTTACGACGCTGCGCAGAGTGGACTGCAGCGCGGCGCTGTGTGCACCGAAGAGTACAGCGTGAGTTCCTTCCGCAAGGACTACGAGAACGGCTACACCAAGGCCCTCAAAGAGTCTTGCACGGCAGAGGGGGCCAGCAACTTGGCATTGCTCGACGTGTCCCGCGGAAACACCGAGCGCAGCAACCTTATTAAGATCGGCGCTTGCCGCACCGTGGGCGTGAACCTCAAGACTCTCGAAGCGGCCTACGTGAAAACTTACATCTCGGGCATGTGTACCGACGACAAAGTGAAGGTGGTCGCCGCCGAACACGGCGCGAAATTTGCCGAAGCGAGCTATGTGTACGTCGAGGGCGTTTGCGCCACAGCGCCCAACCGTTCGGCTCTGACGCAATCTTATAAAAAGGCCTACAACGAGGCCCTCAAGACAGCTTGCGACTTTGGCAGCCTCAAATTGCTCGCTCAGAACGACGCGCGCAAAAAAGTGGACCAGGCCGTGCGCCTGAATGATCTTAGCAAATGCCCGGGAGACCAGTGGCGCATCAAGGATCTCTACTCGACCACCTTCGACACCGAAGTGCTCAAGATCAAGGTCGAAGAGGAGCAGCGTCTGCGCCAGGAGGCCGAGAAACGTGCAAACGAGCGTTCCAACGTGGTGGGGCGCTGCGAGATCATCGCCGTCAACGAAGTCGAGATCTCGATGAACAACCTCAACGCCCACACCCTGAAATTTGAAAAGGGCATGTGGAACGTGCGCCTGCTGAGCAACAAGGGCAAGCTCGTGGCAGTGGCCACCAACCCCACAAAGCTCGTGCTAGGGGCCGGCGAGACCAAAACCTTCAAGCAGAAGTTCAAGGCCGGCGACGTTTCTAAGGCCAACCAGTGCGACGCCCGTTACGTCGATTAGTAACGCTAGTTCCTGGAACCTATACCTGGCACCTAAAGGTGCCAGGTACTAATTTCCCCGTGAAAAATCAGTAAAGATTGGGTGAAATCTTGGGGGGGAGCCTCAGCAATATCAGCGACATTAAATTGACGCCCCGATTTGGCGTTGTGGCTTTCCCCCGCTTTTCCCTACAATGGGGAGATGAAACGATACCGGGGCCTTTCGATTCATAGCATTAGCCTGCTCGTCTTATCTCTGGCGCTGCTCAGTGCCTGTGAGATGCCGGCCATCTCCAGCATCCAAATTCAGCGTCCTGACGACAGCCCCACCGATCCCAATACCGACCCCGATGTAGATCCGCCTACGAACCCTGATCCCACGCCCACGCCTACGCCTACTCCCACTCCCGCAGCTTTGCCAAAATTTAGCTTCAACCTTGCAAGCCAGACCGTGGCCGAAGGCGTCGGTTCCCTAAGCATTGCGGTCAAAGTGAATGCCGCCCTCACCGCGCCCCTGAGCATCGCCTATGTGGTAGAAGGCACAGCCGCATACCCCTCTGATCATTCTCTGCAGAGTGGGGTGCTCGACTTCGCTGCGGGCGAAACTTCCAAATCCATCAACTTCCAAGTTCTCAGTGACACGCTAAGCGAGTCGACAGAGACGGTGGTGATTCGTCTCACCGATTCGAGCGCTTTGGATCTCGATACTCCCTCTACCCACACGGTGAGCATCACCAACGTGGCGCCCCCGGTGAGCGCCGCGACGACCTTTACGGATCAGACCAATCTCAACATCACGACGAGCACGATCAAGACCATGGCCATCTCCAACGCGATTCGCGCGGAGGGGCTCAGCGGCAGCGCCACGGCTTCGGTAAGTGGCCAGGGGTCTCCGGTCATTCTTAAAAACGGCGTGGAGTCGGGCACCTCGGTGTCGGTCACCGCAAGTGATCGCCTGGCGATCAAAATGATGACCGCAGACGCAGGGAACGTGGAGCGTCTCGCCACCTTGAGGGTGGGGAGCAATTTCGAACGCAACTTCAAGGTACGCACGTCGAGCGCCTACGGCGGACTCGGCAACCGTCGCTACCGCGCCGTGTGGTACCGCGACCCTTCGACTACGGTGGCCCTGGTGTGGGAAGCCCAGGCGAGTTCCACACGCAGCCGCGTCTATTACGATACCGTCGATCACGGTACCGACATTTCTAAATACGCCAATAGCAAAGATGTGAACGTCATCGCTAACGGCGCTGAGACCACATCCGTCTCCTACAAAGCCATGCGCAACGTTTCGGTATTGCTCACGGGCCTTAGCCCCGCAACCGTCTACTATTTTGTCATCTCTGACTCGGGCGGCACTTCATCGCGGATGTGGCTACGCACCATCCCAAGCAATCCCGCTGAGCGCCTTGCCATCGTTGAGGGCGGCGATAGCCGCAACAACGCCGCGGCTCGGCGCGGGGCCAACCTTTTGGTGGCCAAACTTCGTCCCCACGTCGTTTTCTTCGGGGGTGACTACGTCGATGAACAAACCGACGAGGAATGGCAGGAGTGGATGGACGATTGGCAGCTGACCATCGCTGCAGATGGTCGTGTGACGCCCATCGTACCCGTTCGCGGCAACCACGAAAACGACGCCAACGTGATGAAACACCTTTTTGCGCTCAAGCAGACCTACTTCTTTCAGAACTTCGGCGGCAGCCTGATTCGCCTCTACGCCCTCGACACCGAGACCTCGATGTCGAGTACGGGCACCCAAACTCAAGCCTTCTTGCAGGATTTGGATACTCCGGCGTCCACTTCTGCGCGCTGGCGAATGGCGAGTTATCACCGTCCCATGCGCCCGCACAACTCTGGCAAAGGCGACGGCAACACGCAGTACGGCAGTTGGGCGATGCCCTTTTATAACTCCGGAGTGCAGCTGGTGATGGAATCAGACTCGCACTTGGTGAAGAGCACTTATCCCGTAAAACCCTACACGGGTTCGGGATCCGATGAAGGTTTTGTAGAAGACCGCGCCCGGGGCACCGTGTACATCGGCGAAGGCGGCTGGGGCGCACCACTGCGCTCCGCAAACGATAACAAAGATTGGACGCGCGACTCGGGATCCTTCAACCACATCCACTGGATGTTCGTAGATCAAGACAAGGTCGAAATCCGCACTATCAAGGTGGACCAGTCGAGCGCCGCTCCTTCGCTTAGCAATCCTTTCGACGTGCCCGCAGACAACTCGATTGCCCTATGGGATGCTCCCAATACAGGGAAGGTATTGACGATTGATCATCACGACTAAATTGCGTTCGCTCTCGGCACGGAGCCTGGTGCTCGCGGCCTTATTCTGCGTGCTTCTGGGGCGAGGGCTACAGTATTTTCTCAAAAGCGAAACGCCCCTGCGCACCTTCATCTGGAGTGAAGACGCGTTTGGAACTGTGCTCGGGTGGTTTGGCATACCGTGGACCGACTTTGCCAACAGCATGAGCGCGAGCCGAGCGCTGGATTTCCTAGAGGCCAGCATTGGCCTTTTCTTTTTGGCGCTAGCCGCCGTAGCGCTGCGCGAGCTCTGCACACAGCGCCACACGATGGCCTTTCGCCGCACGTTGTGGGGGCTCGTACCTTTCTTCTTTGTCGCTGCAGCTGCCGAGTTCAAAAACTCCGGATTGCAGCTGGCTCACCTGGTGGAAGTCAGCGCGATGACCTTCACGCCGCTGATGTTTCTCGTGATGTGGAACGCGCGTGGGGAGCTGCGCACGACGTCTTCGCTGTGGTTCTTGCGTCTCGTGATCGCGCTGACCTTTTTTGGGCACGGGATGTATGCCCTGGGCTACGGTTACGCGCAGCCCGGTCGCTTTATCGACATGACGATCAGCATTCTCCACTGCGACGAGAGCTTTGCGCGCGCGTTTTTGAAAGTCGCTGGCGCCCTCGACGTTTGGATAGCTTGGATCTGTCTGACATTGCGCCCGATAGCTCTGGTTTCGCTCACATTGCTGTGGGCTACCATCTGGGGTTTTGCCACCGCGACAGCGAGGGTGTGGGCGAATTTCTCTCCGGACTTTGTGCAGTCTTCGCTTGTGGACTGGGTTCCCGAAATGATCGTGCGTCTGCCACACGGACTACTGCCGCTGGCGCTTTGGCTCAGCTTTTCTTGCCATACACGTCGTAGTACCAAAACCAAGTATCAATAGGTCCGCTCGGCGCCTGCTGCTTGCGGCTCGGCTTGAATCCGAGCTTATTGAGCTCGGAGCTCTTGGGATAGATCAGCGCGATGCGCGCAGGGGCGCAGGTGTGTTTGAGGCGGTAACCCCAATCGCGAAGCAGCTCTTCGATCTCGCCGTCGGGGCCTTCGCCCTCGAGGCGTTCGCCGTAGGGTGGGTTACAAACCCAAAGAGAATCTTTGTAGTCGAGGTCGAGCACGTCGGCGCGCGTGAAAGAGATCTCGCGCTCGAGACCTCGTCCCAAGCGTTGCAAATTTTTCTCGGCCTTACGAAGAATGCCGCCATCAGCGTCGCTAGCCAGGATGGAGGCGAAGTTTCCTTTGTCGGAAGTTTCGCGAAAATGAGCTTCGCACCACGCGAGTTCTTCGCGCAGCAGTGCGGGCAAGCGGGCATCGAGTTTGGTGAGGATCTCTTCGCGGGGGAATTCCTTGAGGAGGCCGGGGTAGAGTCCGCGCTGGATCATCAGAGCTTCGAGAGCGATGGTGCCCGATCCGCAAAAGGGGTCCACGAGGGGTTCGGCACCGGTGTAGCCCGCAAATTTGAGCAGCGCCGCAGCCTTGTTCTCTTTGATGGGCGCCGCACCGATGTGGATGCGGTAACCGCGTTTGTGCAGGGGCTCGTTAAAGAGGTCCACCGAAACGTGCACTTTGGGACCCTGGAAATGCGCTACAAGGCGCAGCGTGGGATTTTCGCGATCGACCGAAGGGCGAAAGCCGAACTTCTCGCGCTGCCGGTCGCAAATGGCATCTTTCATCTTGAGCGGCGCTTGCGAAAATTTGACCTTATCCGGCATCTCACCGCTGGTATCGATACGGAAGGTGGGCATGGCGCCAAAGAGTTTTTCGAGCTCCAGAGCTTTAGAAGCTTCGTAGACGTCCGCGAGGCTTTCGACGTAAATCGTGCCGAGGTCGATGAGCGCCGAGGTGCAGAGGCGACTGCGCGTCCACACCTTCACCAAGGTTTCGGGGCGGTAAGCGAGCTTGAGGCCCCCGCGGTGAGGATCGAGGATCTCTTTGCGGTCGGCGATGATGCCGCTATCGATGAGTTCGGATTCCACAAGAGTCGTGAGTCCCGGGGCAAAAGTGAGGTGCAAGAATTTCAACATGGGCAGCCGTTACTTAGCGGTTTTGGCGCCCCGGCACCAGGAAATTGCACCGCAGTAGGCCCCGCAGAGCGAGTTTGACAGCTCTGGCGCTCCTGAGCAGGATTAGGGCATGCAAGAAGCACCCCTGAGATCCACTTTCGTCACTCGTCTGGGCTGGAGCCTGATTGTGTTCTTCGCCTTTAGCACCCTCATCGGCATCGTTCAGAATGTTATGGTCAACGTGATGATCTCTGGCGAGCAGTGGCATCAGCAACTCGAACAATTGTCGTTTCAGGGGAATGTGCCGGAGTGGCTGATGCCCCTTTTGAACAATTTTCGTTGGCTCGTGTTCTCGGTGCTGCTCTTTAGCGTCTTTTCGCTCGCGGGGAGCATTGCTTTGCTACGGCGCCGCGAATGGGGCCGTAGGGCGGTCATCGTGGTGCTTGTGATGGGCGTGCTATTCACCTTCGGTGGCCTGTGGTGGCAGTTCGATTTTTTGGAGCATATTCGCATGACCTATGTGTCGCTACCCCAGCAGAGTCTCGACAGCATGACCCTGCTCAACGTGGTCAACTCGATCTTTGCCGTGCTCACGCTTCTGCTTCATGGCTGGCTGCTGAAAAAGCTCTGCAGCGCCAAAATCGTCACCGAGTTTCAGCCCTCTCTCGACCACAGCGAAACCGCCTCGCAGTGAGCGGAGCCCGGAAACACGTCGCAGTAAATCCACTCGCGTAGGGCGTAGCCCTGCTCGAGCAGCGCCGCACGGTCGCTCGCTAAGCCCGCAGCGGCGCAATGATAGATCAAGATGTGTTGTGGTCGCTGGTCGCTTTTTAGGCTGCGAATCAAGTCTGAGAAACCCGAGCGGGGCGGGTCGAGAATCCATAGGTAAAAGTTCTCCGGTGCCGCGATAGCGGCGCTGCGCTCCAGGCGCGCGCCGGCGAAGTGGGCTTCGTGGTTTTGCTTGAGTGCGGCGAAGGCGCGTGGGTCCGGCTCCGAGATCCAGGCGTTTTCTGCGCCCAAGCGCGACGCAAACGAGGCGCTCAGGTTGCCGCTGCCGGCTCCCCATTCTCCCCAGCGAAAGCCGTCGGGCCACTCGCTTACCAAGTCGAGCAGTTCGTGCCCTGCGCGCAGGATCGTTTGGTTGGCGAGGGGACCCGGTTGTGAAAATGCAACGATGGTAGAAAGGATGGGAATCGCCTCGCCCTGGCGAGTGTAAGAGGGGAGCCAAGCGCGCAGATTAGGGCGAGTGGATTTGATGGCAAAGTCACTCGCTGTTTCTTCTGCACTCAGCACCCACTCCTCGCCCCTCTGGCCGGCTTCGATGACGATCCCCTGCTCGAGCAGGCTCTTGATCCAGGCCCGGTGGGTGGTCTTGAGCTCTTTGAGCCCAGTGCGGGGAGCGTCGATCCAGAGCCCGCGCAGGCCCTCAGGGCCCACGCGAAAGCGTAAGTTCATGATTCCCTTGTGGGGGCAAGTCCTGCGTAGCGCCTCGCTCATGGCGAGGATGGCGGGCTCGGCGTTGTCGAAGTCGTGGATGGGCTCAAACTCAATACCGCCGTTTTGGTGGACCTTGAGGCCCAGTTCATGGCCGTCCCACATCAGGTCGAGCCTCGTGCGGGCGTGGCGTAGATCGGGCTCCAGGCGCTGCCAGGCGGGCTTGCCCATCAGGCCCTCGGCCACGGCATAAGATCTCAAACGGAATTCAGCGAGTTCCGCCGCATGCTTTTGCAGTTGGTAAGAGTCGAACATCTTCTTGACGCTTATAGTCGTTTTTGTCTGGATTCGCGCTTCTCGTTTGTGATATCAAAAGGATCCCTATGTCGAAGGTCCATCCCATGCGCCGCAAATCGGTCAAACCGTCGTCCTCGACGGTACGAGGGATGCTACCTGTAGCTCAGCATCGCTCCCTCGAGGCCGCTACGCAGTCCCTGCGGGCCGCCGGGCTGCAATTCGACTGGCAATGGCGTAACAAATCAGTGGGTTGGGTATGTGCCGGCCTTGCCGACACCCGCGTGGTGGTAGAACTGCTGCCCATCGAAGAGCCCGTGCTGGGCCTGCTCATCATCAGCGTTGCCGAAGTCGCTTCGCTCAAAGACTCTGAGAGCTTTCCCAAAGCTTATAAAAAAGTTCTCGATTTTCCTGTCGACGATCGCGGCGATCAGTCGGTCTTTGAATTCGAACTCATGACCACTCCCGAGCGTGATCTCTTTTCGAACTTCGTCGAAAAGGCTCTCGAAGAACTCGGTCTCTAATTCACATTTTTTAATCGATCGAATTGGTCGTAGGCACTTGGAATAGCGGGTGCCTTTCGAACACCGTGGGTGAGGCGTAACCCTTGGTGCGCCCTGAGGCATCCGAAGCGGTGCTGACCACGTAGGGCTCGGTCATTTCGCGATCCCAAAACGCATCGGCCGGGTCAAAGCTGATCTGGTAGGCGAGGGTCACGGCCACGCCATGCTTGTTGGTGTAGATGTGATCGGTGGCTAGAGGGCTTTCGCCGCGCGGGGTTTCTGCTGGGTACACCTCTTCGATGCGGATGACGGCGCCAGGGCGCAGCCACAAACCAAAAGAATCGTAACCCTCTTCGCTCCGGTAACGGTGCAAAAACTTATCGGCAAAAGCCACAGGCGTGGGCTCGTCTTTACCGAGCAGGTAAGGCGTGTGCTCGCGCAGCGCGCGGCTCACACCGGCGCGTTGGGGTGTGGGCGCCGGGGTGGGGTCGACGTCGACCTCCACGCGCGAGGTTTCAGGCCCCTGCAGGTGAATGGCCAGTTGTCGGAGCTGGGGATCTTCGGCGGCGTGATTTTGCACGAGCACGCGGATCTCGTCTCGTATGAAGTCCTCGCTGGGATTGGCTGCCGCGAAGGCCGCTAGGATCAATCGCGTTGCCCGATCCCAATAGGCCTCGGTGCGCGCGCGACTTTCGCTACCAGGCCGTTGGCGCTCAGCGATGTAACGCCAGAGCAGGCGCTCTCCCACCTTCAGGCTTTCGTAAGAGGAGCGTGCGAGGTTTGAGGTGTATTCGAGGATGAGGTCCGCGCTCTTGCCTTCGCCTTCGGGCACGCCGGTGCGGTGTTGGAGTGAGGTGAGAACGTCGCTTTCGGTCTCGCTCAGCGGAAGACCTCGTGCGAGCTTTTCTTCGGCCGAGAGCAGGGTTTCGAAGTGTTCAAAGCGCTGCCAGTCCGAGATGCGCAGGCGGTCGATCTTTCCGGCTTCGCTGACGATGGCGGCTTGGTTCAGTTGATCAAAAAGGCTGATGCAGTCGACACCGGGAAGCCTTTTTTTGGCCATGGCAGAACCCGAGCTCAAAATCCCCAAAACCAGAATGTACCACGTCTTCAACTGTCGTTACCCCAAATAACGGAAGGCCTTTTGAGTAACGAAAAACGGCGCACCTAAGCAAGCGCAAAATTCAAAAATTGCGTTACGAGCCGGCGCCGAAAAGGCGTTTGATCAGGGCGAGGTCCTTTTCGCGGTACGGAGGGTAGCGAAAATCAAAATCTAGCCATTTAGACTTACGCACCACGCTCTTGCGGTGGCTAAAGGTGAGAAAGCTCTCCTCTCCGTGATAGGCCCCTAGGCCGCTCGCGCCCACGCCACCAAAAGGCAGGTGCGGGTTCGCCAGGTGCAAAATGGTGTCGTTCACGCAGCCGCCGCCAAAGCTGAGCTCGGCGAGAAACTTCTCCACCTCGCGTTCGTCGCGCGAAAAGAAATATGCCGCCAGCGGTTTTTCCCGAGTACGAATGCTCGCAAAGGCCTCGTCGAGGCGTGCGTATGGCAGGATCGGCAAGATGGGGCCGAAGATTTCTTCGCGCATCAGCGGCGCCTCTGAGTTCACCTCGCCCACAAGTGTGGGTTCGAGGTAGCGCGTGGCGCGCTCGTGCTTTCCGCCGTGTATCACTTTTGCGCCCTCGAGCAGGCCCACCAGGCGATCGAAGTGTCGCTCACTGATAATGCGGCCGTAAGAATCGCTCGTGCGCGGATCGCCGGAGTAGAACTGCGCCAGGTAGACTTTTAACTTTTCGGTGAACTCTATGGCGCGGGCAGCGTGTACATAAACGTAATCGGGAGCGACACAGGTTTGTCCGGCGTTCATGAATTTGCCCCAGGCGATGCGCCGGGCGGCGAGATCAATGTCGGCGTGTTCTGTGACGATGGTGGGGCTCTTGCCGCCGAGTTCTAAGGTTACGGGCGTGAGATGTTCGGCTGCAGCCCGCATTACCACGCGGCCAACGGCAGTGCTGCCGGTAAAGAAGATGTGATCAAATTTGATTTTTAGCAGTGCGGTGGTCTCTTCCACACCGCCTTCAATCACCCGCACGTATTCGGGCGCGAAGGTCTTCGCGAGCATTTGGGAAAGCAGCGCGGCGGTGTGCGGAGCGAGCTCCGAGGGCTTGAGCGCAACGCAATTGCCGGCGGCCAGGGCGCCGACGAGCGGCGCGATGGCCAGGTGAAAGGGGTAGTTCCAGGGGCTGATGATCAGGGCCACGCCCAAAGGTTCGGCAATGATTTCGCACTTGGCAGGCAAGAGGTGCACCGGAGTGGTGACCTTGCGCGGACGCGCCCAGCGGCTCAGGTTTTTTTGGTGCAGACGCACTTCTTCGAGGGTTACGGCGATCTCCGAGGTGAAGGCTTCGAGTGCGGGCTTGCCCAAGTCGGCGTGCAGTGCGGCCGAGATCGCATCGACATTTGACGTGATCATTTCTTCAAGTTTTTTGAGTTGCTGGAGTCGGAATTTTATATCGCGTGTGGCGTAGGTGGCGAAGTAACGGCGTTGCTCGTCGATAAGGGATGCAAACATGAGGGCGAAAGTAGCATGGGCAAAAGGGGAGACCAACCTTTGGGCTTCCCATGCGCGTCAAAATCTAGGGAGCGCGCTGGCTCAAGTGCCCTCGAAAATGTTCCGTGATGGCCTCGATCGCCAGCTTTTGCACTTGCGTATAGTAGGGGCCGCGCCGGTAGACGAGGTGCACCGGCACGCGCAGCACGCGCGAGGGGGACTCGATTTTGAGCTCACGTTCGTCTACCAGGTGACGTGGTAATACCGCCTTGCCCAGACCGAGCTTCACTCCGTCTAGAAGGCCGTAAACGTCGTCGAGGTAGCGCTTGCGCGCCTGGGCTTTGCTTTTGCTCAGGGCAAAGTAGGCCGTCGTCGTGGGATCGTTTTCATCGTGGTCGAGGTAGGTCTCCGTGTCGGAGTAGCGTTTCGACGAGACGAGCACGTTTTCTTCGTAGCCCAGCAGCACCGACTCGAGCGACTCGTGTTCGGCGGGGCGGTTATGCAAAACGAAATCCGCGCGCGACTCGCGCAGTAGAGGGATCACGTCGCGCAGTTCGGCGGTGAAGGTCTGAAGGCTGAGTCCCGCGTGTTTGCGCAGGAGCGGCGCGAGGGCGGGGACGAGTAGCGAGCGCATCACCGAAGAGAATCCCCCAATGCGCAGGCTGCCGCGGAGCTCGGTGCCTCGGGTGGCTTTGAGTTCGTGGAGAAACTCTTCTTCGATCTGGCGATTCACCTCGCAGTAGCGGAGCAGGCGCTCGCCGTCAGGGGTGAGTCCGAGGTTTTTCTTGTCACGCACGACGAGTGTGGTTTCGAGTTCCCGCTCCAGATTCATGATCCGCTGCGAGAAGGCGGGCTGCGAGAGTGCGAGACGCCGCGCCGCCCGCGAAAAATTTCGTTCCTGGGCGAGGATATAGAAGGCATTTAAGTTGGCGGTGGAGAGTTCCATTGGGCTATTTGTTAAACGAATCATGCCATTGAAACAATCGATTTTTCATGGGGTCGATCTTTGGGCTAAGTCAAAAGGTATCCCGCAAGGGAAGAAGGGATCGAAAGTCGAATCATGAAAACGTTAAAGCATCTCGCAATTTCGGCACTATTTTTGGGAACCCAGGCCATGGCAAAGGGAGAGGATCCGTACGCTACGCATATCGATCTGATCTGCCACGTGAGCACGCGAACCAAGGTGACCAAAACCACGATGCGTTTTTACGAGAAGACTCGCGAAATGTATTTTCAGCAATCGGTCATCTACGGCTCGAACGGTGATACGTCACAAAACAATCCGAAGATCTTTTCGATCAGCGACGTCTTTGCGGGCAACGAACGCCATCTGACGCTAACCAATACGGATGAGGCGTTTCACGTTCAAGGTTCCCAGCATCTCGAGGGTTTCGACGATAAGAGCTTCGAGCTGGAGGCGACCAAGGTGACCCCGGGCTATGTGTTTATCGACAAGCTGCTCGTCAACGGTGAGGACTTTACGGAGAGCGTCAGCGATTGCTCTTTGCAACAATACTAACAAAGGACACCCGCAAGGGATAAGGAGATGACCATGAAAACCACAAAACTTATAGCATTATCGACACTCATTCTGAGCGCACAGGCCTTCGCCAAAGGCGAACACTCGTCGGTCTACAAATTAAAGTGCAACCTTAGCACCCGAACCAAGGTGGCCGTGACAACGATGACGTTTAATGAGGAGAGCGGCAAGATGTCCTTCTCTAGCCGAGTGGATTACGACATTTTCGAACCGGTTCCCGAAAAGCCTTTCGAGTTTTATATCGACGACGCCTATCCTGGCGCCCAAACGGAAGTGGATGTTACGATCAACGCGAAGACCTTCAACGTGAGCGCCTACGAATCGCGCCACGACGGCGGTAGGGCGCCCGAACTCGTTAAGGAATTTGATCTCGAGGGAAAAATTTACGATTCGGGCGCGGTTGGCGTCCAGAAGCTGATCATCGATGGCGTTGACCACAGTGATGACGTAGGGCTCTGCAATTTTTCGTTCTAGCTCAGTCTTCTTTGACGTACTTCACGAGGCGGCTGACTTCGTCTTCGCTGAGGTAAGCCCCTTGGACGCGAATGATGTTGCGGCCGTTAGGCAAGTAAAGCATGTCGCCTTGGCCCAGAAGTTTCTCACCGCCCGAGACGTCGAGAATGGTTCTCGAGTCGATGGACGAGGACACTTTGAAGGCGATGCGCGAGGGGAAGTTGGTCTTGATCAGGCCGGTCACGATTTCGGCAGAAGGTCTTTGGGTAGCGAGCACCATATGGATGCCGCAAGCCCGGGCCTTCTGGGCGATGCGTGTGATGGGGCGCTCGACTTCTTTACCTTGAGTGATCATGAGGTCGGCAAGCTCGTCGATAACGATCACGATATAAGGCATGTGATCGAGGCTGTAGCTGGGGTCTTTGCCGAGTTTTTTGGCGAGAGCCTTGGGCGAGATGTCTTTAATCTTTTGGTTGAAAGAGTCGATGTTCCTGGCGCCGACGTCGAGGAACATCTGGTAGCGGCGGTCCATTTCTTTTTCGGCCCATACCAGAGCCTGTTTGGCTTCATCGACGTCCGAGATGACGGGTTTGAGCAAATGAGGGATGCCGTTGTAGGGCGTGAGTTCGATCATCTTGGGATCGATCATGATAAAGCGCAGATCGCGCGGCGACATGTTAAAGAGCAAACTTGAGATGAGGCCGTTGGTGAACACGCTCTTACCAGAGCCTGTGGTGCCCGACACGAGGAGGTGGGGCATGGCGCTGAGGTCTTCCACCAGCACATCGCCGTAGACGTCTTTGCCCAGGGCGAAAGGCAGAACGGCTTTTTTGTTCTTTTGCGTGGCTTCCATCAGGTCGCCGAGGCTCAGAGCGGAAGGCTGTTTGCTGGGCATTTCGATACCCACGGTGTTCTTGCCGGGGATGGGCGCCAGAATGCGTAGCGAGTTGGCGCCGAGGCTCAGGGCGAGGTCGTTGCTGAGAGCCTGAATTTTAGAAACCTTCACGCCGATGGCGGGTTCGAATTCGAACATGCTGAGGCGCACACCGTTGTGCACCGCTACCACTTTGCCATCAAGACCAAAGCCCGCGAGACATTTTTCTAAAATCTGCGCTTGTTCTTTTTTGGCCGTGGCCGAAATCACAGGAGCTTTTTTGCTGAGTTTCAGCAGCGATGTAGGGGGTTTGTTGTAAGCCTTTTTCCAAGGCTCAATGGTCAGGGTGATGGCGGGATCTGGCACGGGGCTGAGTGAAATTTCTGCGCTTTGAGTAGGAGCGGAGACTTCGGCAGATTCCGCTGCGATGGATTCTAGGGGAGCTGACGGAGATTCAATCACTTTCATAGGGCGAGGCTTCGGAGCTTTCACGCGCGGGAGCTGAAGCTCTTCGGCGCTGGGAACTCGGGCGTCGAAAACGGTGTCAGCGTTGGCGTAGCGGATGACCTGATTCCAAGAATTTTGGATTGAGGCGCGCTCGTCGGCGATGTGTTCGCGGTGCGCGAGCGCAATGTCATCGGCCAGTTGGATCTCTTCGGCGGGCGATTCGAGAGGCTTGTTCGAAAAGAGGTTTACCGTGTTCATCACGAACGCGCTGACGTGACGGTAAGTATAGACAAGAACTCGTTTGGCAATCTGAGCAATGTGGACGCTCTCCTCACCGATCGAAGACAAAAATGCGATGATGCTAAAGCCGCCCGTGAAGATGGCAACGAGGCTGAGTCCCGAAACGGCCGCGAGCAAGGCGCCTCCGAATCCAAATTGAGCGTAAAGTGTGCCTCCGATGTGCAGGCCCAAGAATCCACCGTAACCGTCGGCGAGTTTGGCTTCGGGACTCCACTGCAGGTGCACCGCAAAAACATGAAGCAAGATGGCTGCGGCCACTGCGAGGCCTGCGCTGGCTAGCACGATAGAAAACACGCGTTTCCAGATGGTCAAGAGATCGCTAAAGCTGGTGCTCTTGGCGATGATAAGGGTGCCCAATTTGTAGACCGCGATGGGGAACAAGAAATAAGCAAAGCCAAAGAAGCTCGCGGCGCGACTGATAAAGCGGTAACCCAAATCACCGAAATAAATGAAGGTGGAGGGGGTGGTGTTTAAGAAGAACGAGATCCCCCCGAACATCAACCACGCGGTAAAGCCCAAGAAAATCAAAAGCACGGCTTCCTGAAAGGGCGTTTCAATTTTCTTTAAAAGACTCATATCCCTAATGAATTGCAAGAACGGAGCCACGGAGGATCTTTCGTGGTTCCGGGCACTTGGTGCTTCGATGGGGAAACGAGGTCCTCGGCTAGGGTGTCTAAATTTTAGGCACAGGCTTAGGAATGTGGCACCCCCTGGTCCGTGGTCTGCTTCAGGTAGGAGGGCCTTTAATTATTCATAAAACCAATGAGTCTATAAAAACAATCGATTTTTCAAGAGGCCAAACCTTCGGTAGATCGAAGCTATACCGAATAGGAAAAAAGGAGATATGAAAATGAAAACTGCAAAATTGATCGCATTATCCACTCTCATGATGGCCGCGCAGAGCTTCGCTAAGGGAGGCGTGACCCTGGCTTACCAGCTGGACTGCAATCTCGGCACCCGCACCAAGGTGACCGAGACCTTCATGAACTTCGTCGAGCGAGCCGGCACGATGGGCTTCAAGCACCAGGTGCTCTCTGACATCTTCGAGCCGGTTCTGCCCGAGCCCTTCCACTTTTCAATGGTGGGCGCAACTCCCGCCACCGACACTGAAGTCAAGGTGACGAACACGGAGAGCGTCTTTCTCGTGAGCGCCTATGAAATTCGCGACCACGAAGGCAGGCCGCCCGAAGTTTTGAAGGAATTTGAGCTCGAAGCCAAAAAAATTGGTGCGACCTATCTCGACATTAAAAAGTTGCTCATCGACGGTGTTGATCATCTCGACGACGTCGGTCCTTGTAGCTTACGCGTGATTCCCATCGGACCTTAAGTGGGGTCCCGGTTCCGATCTCGAGCAAGGCGAGGTCGGGGCCGGGGGTTTTATTTATTTCGCGCAGCGGGCGATTGCAAAGTTGGAGCCCGATTCGTTGGGACCGTCCCAAAGGGTGACCTGAATGATGTCGCCCACGACTTTGGGGTTGCGAAACTCGTACTCACCGCTTGGGAACGTGAGGTCTTGGTCCTCGAGGATTTTGAGCACGTCGCTTGCCTCGCCGAGGTAGCAGACCTTGTCTTCGTTGCCGCAGTCTACGGCTTCATCGGAAGTGACGACGTCGTGGCCTTCGCAAAAGAGCTGGCCTTTGAGCTTGGCCGGCACGGTTTTGACTTTTAAAAAACTCAGCGCAGGAGTCTGGGCATTGGCGAGGTTCGCGGTGCCGAGGACGAGGAGGCTGAGGATGGAAAACAATTTCACTGGCGGACTCCTTTGGCTATTTTAAGGGACTACAGTTTTTGAAGGTTTCGCTGAAGACCGGCTTCGCTTGTTCCGCATCCCAGATTTCAAGTTTTAAATCTTTGCCCACCGGCGTGACAAGGTAGGCATAGCTCACGCCAAAGTCGTTCGTGACGCGGCCTTCATAGGTGCCATCCACTTTATCGTAATCAGCTTTGAGGGGGGCCGAAGAACCGGCCGGGTGCAGATGCTGCGCCTTGAGGCGATTGAGCACCGAAGGATAAATTTTGATGTGTGCGCCGAGGTTCGTGGCGTCGCGGGTGTCCTCGTCTTCGTCGATGAGGTCGCCAACGCTAAGGGTCGGACCCTTGTCGAGGCACTCGATGCCGTTTTCTAAATACAGCGCTGCCCGCGCCGACGTGGCGCCAAGGCCAGAAACGGCCGCAGCCGCGATGAAGGTGTTTTGAATGCTTGTTTTGAAAGTCGAACGCATGGATCCCCCCGTTGTCCTCAGCAGGCAAGGCTCGGCGATGAGGTCCAGAACGTCGAATTAAAAACCCTTAAATGTTGTTGAGAAGCTGCATCAGCGCGCGGCGGCGAGCACTTCTTCGATGAACTTGGACTTTTCGGCGCGGTACTCATCCATGGGTAGGGTGTGCGCCTGCATTTTGATTTCGTTGTAGCGTGCGCAGAGACAGGGATCTTCTCTCAGCGCATCGCGAAAGGTGATAAAAAATTCAAACTCTGATCCACTGCGAATCAGCTGAATGCCGATGTCGCGCTCGGGGTTGATGATTTCAAAGGGGCAGAGGTCTGGCGTGCGCAGAGATTCGCTTTTGATGCGAAAGCCGAGCTCTTCGATGGAGGCGATGTGATCCTCTACGTGATCCACTGCAACGAGAATGTCGAGATCTCCTTTGGAGAGACAGCCTGGAATGGACGACGCGCCGATATGCTCAACGCGGGCCTTGGGAATTTGTTTTTGGATTTGCGCCGAGACTTCGGCAAACCAGAGCTCTGCCCGCGGCTGATAATCCGCGGGCACATAAAGCTTGATCACAAAGTTTTGAGTTCGGTCCACAGGCGATCGATGAGCGTTAGCAGCTCGGGGCGATCGGTGAGGTAGTGAAGTTTTTTGAATTCTTCTGGCGTGGGTTGCAGGCCAGGAGTTTTGAGCAGGGCCGGGTCGAGAAAACCGAGCGCCTTGAGGTTCGGCGTCAGATAGTGGCTCGAGTTCGTGAATACGGCGGCGCCCTGAGCTTCGAGCATGGCGTTGATGAACTGATACGCGAGGTCGTCGGCTTGTCCGTTGACGGGAATCGCGAAGTTGTCCGTCCAGAGTGTGGCGCCTTCGCTAGGCAGGACATAGCGTAGGTCGGCCATCGTGCGAGTGAGGGTGATCACGTCACCCGAATAGGCCTGAATCATGGGCGCGTCTTTGGCTTCGATCGCGGGCGAACCCTCGGCAACAAAGGCCTTGATCTGAGCTTTGTTCTTTTTGAGATAAGCGAAGGCCGCAGTGATGTCGGCTTCGGTCGCTGTGCTCCACTGCTTGCCAATCGCGAGCAATGCCGAGTGAATGACTTCGCGCTGGTCGTCGAGGAGCGTTACTTTGCCCTTGAGGTCTGGGTTTTCGAAGAAGTCTTTCCAGCTGATGGCTTTGCCCTTGAGCGCCGCAGGAATCTGGTCGGAGAAGATCGCAAGGCCCGTAGTACCCCAAGCGAAGGGCACCGAGTGTGAGTTGCCCGGATCGAATTCGGGGTTCAAAAAGCCCTTGTCGAAGTTCTCGAGCACGGGGACTTTGGACTTGTCGATGGCTTTGATGAGCCCCAGGCGCACGAGCGTGGTGACCATGTAGTCGGTGGGCAAGATCAAATCGTAACCAGCTTGATTGCCTTGAACGCTGGCCTGAACTTTGGCGAGGAGCTCTTCGTTGTTCGACATGAAGTCGAGTTGAACTTTGATGCCAGTCTTGGTTTCGAAGGGGCCGACAACTTCGGGTTTGAAGTATTCCGACCATGTGAGCACGCGCAGGGTTTTGCCTTCGGGCTTGGTGTCTGCCGATTTGGTGCAAGCGCCTAAAGCGGCGATGGCGAGAAACCCTAAAAATCCAGTTTTGATTTTGCCGATGGATAACATACTTTTGCGATTAGAATGCCGGCGAGCGAAATGCAAAAGAGAAATAGGGAGAGGGCATATATTTCAGGCTGGATGCGCAGTTTTAACATGCCGTAAACCTGAATCGGCAGCGTTGTCTGGTTCATGCCCTTCACAAAGAACGAAATCAGAAAGTCGTCGAGCGATAACGCAAAGCAAGTGAAGACCGAGGCGCCAAAGGCAGGCATAAGTTGGGGCAAAAGGGCCGATTTGAAGGTTTCCATGTCCGAAGCCCCCAGGTCGCGCGCTGCGTCCACCAGAGACCAATCGAGCGAGTCCACGCGCAGTTTCATGATCCACGTTGCGTACGAAAAGAGAAAGACAAAGTGTCCAAAGAAGAGTGTTGTCCAGCCGAGGCTGAGTCCCACGCTCATGAACCACGCCATCTGCGCCAGACCCAGCGAGATTTCGGGCAGCAGCATCGGAAACGAAAGTCCGCGCAACATGCGCACGCGGGTTTTGCTTGAGCTAAAGCTCATCGAGAAAGCCGTGAAGGTGCCCATCACCGTGGCCGTAACCGAAGCGCCAAGGCCGAGCACGAGGGAGTTCGAAAAGGCATGCCAAATGTCATCGCGGCGGAGCAGGGCCTCGACGGCCGTCCAGCTGAAGCCTTTGTTCACGATGAGAATCATCGGCGACCACAAAAAGACGAGCGTGAGAAACGCAATAAAATGAAAAACGATCATCGCATGGCCTCGTTTTCACTCTCGTGATTCAAAAAGAACTTCGCGGCGATGAAGGTGATGATCAGCATCAGGCTCAGTGTGGCCGAACCGAGTGGCCAGTTGCGGGCCGAGAGGAATTGGTTTTGCAAAAAGGAGCCGAGGCCGTAAACCCGGCCACCGCCCACGAGGTCGGGAATCAAAAATTCGCCGAGCGAGGGAATGAAGACCAGCATCGAGGCCACGATGAGTCCGCGTTTGGAGAGTGGCAAGAAGACACGCGTGAAGATCTGCCAGCGCGTGGCGCCCAGATCCTGCGCGGCTTCGATCACCGAGCGGGGAATCTTAGAAACCTCGGCGTAAAGGGGCAGCAGCGCAAAGGGCAGATAGTTGCAGCACATCGAGAGCAGCACGCCAAAGTATGTGTAGAGCAGCTTGATGCCGAGCGGCTCGAGGCGCAAGAATTCCATAAAGCCCAGCACGCGCACCAAAAATGAAGTCCAAAAGGGAATCAGAATCAGGGTGAGAAGCCAGGTGCGTTTGGTGGGCGATAGTTTGGTCAGGTAATAGGCCACGGGGTAGGCGATGGCGATCGTGAGCGCCGTATTGCCGGCGGCCAGACCCAGCGAGCGCATGAAGAGGTTCAGGTAGAGGTAGTCAAAGAGCGTGCGATAGGCATCGAGAGTGAATGTCCATTCGACTTGGCCAAAGGGCGAGCGCGTGAGAAAGCTCGTCACCACGATGATCGCGATGGGGCCAATGAGTCCCAGGGCGAGCCACAGGTAAAAGGGAAGGCTCAGGAGCGCGTTTCGGCTTCGACGCACCATGTGTCTTCGATCTCCCATTCGATGAGGGCTCGCTCGCCCGGAGCGGCAACGATTTTTTCGTGGCTCGGCGTTTTGATCAGAATCGCTTTGTCGCAAGCGGTGATGACCTTGGTCAGTCGATCTTGCCCGAGAAAGGCGTGCTCGGCGACGGTGGCTTCGATGCCCACGTGCGCATCGCGGATTTTGGTACCTAGAGGACGCATGTCGATGTTCTCGGGACGAATCATCCACTCGGGCGATTTGTAGTCGAATTTGAGAATCTGCTCGCGCTCACCGGAGAGACGCGAAATGAAATCGGCCGAAATGAAATTTGTCTGGCCAATGAAATGCGCGATGAATTTGGACTTGGGTTTGAAGTAAATCTCTTCGGGCGAGCCCACCTGCAAAAGTTGGCCTTGGTTCATAACGCCCACACGGTCCGAGAGCACCATGGCTTCTTGCTGATCGTGCGTCACAAAAATGAAGGTCGTTCCGAGTTGTTTGCGAAGTTCCAGGAGCTCCAGCTGCATCTTTTCGCGAAGTTTGAGATCGAGCGCCGAAAGCGGCTCGTCGAGTAGCAGAATGTCGGGCGAAGTCACCAGCGCGCGCGCCAGGGCGATGCGCTGCTGCTCGCCGCCCGAGAGCTTGTCGATGGAGCGTTTCAGGAGATGGCGGATGTCGAGAATTTCGCTCATTTCGGAGATCTTTTTGGAAATCTCCGCGGACGATTTTTTCTGGGTTTTGAGGCCAAAAGCGATGTTCTCAAAGGCGCTCAGATGAGGAAATAGGGCGTAACGCTGAAAAACCGTGCGGATTTTGCGTTTTTGAGGAGGCGCGTGGGTGATGTCCTGACCATTGTGCAGAATCTTGCCAGAATCCGGGCTTTCGAAGCCTCCAATGAGCCTTAACGTGGTGGTTTTGCCGCAGCCCGAGGGGCCAAGTAGCGAGAATCCTTCACCCGGAAGGATGCTGAGGTCACAGTTTTTGATGCCGGCGAGGCGTCCGTCGTCCGAGACAAAAGTCTTCGTCAGACCTTCAAGTTTCAAGCCCTCAGGCCTCAATCCGCTCACCGCCGTCTACCTCCAAGGATTTAGGGCCCCGTGTCCCGGAGCCGAAAGGCTTTTACATACCTTAACTTTAGCTTTACAGACAATTAATTTTGGATCTGACCGAAAATTAGGCACACTGTAATTGTAGTTTTTAGGTTTGTAGCTCGAATCCTGGATGTACGTTGTCTCCTGCATGTAATCATGCGAGCCCAGCCTCTATCACCCGTACAATTTTTTTGAACGTTTGGGGGACATATGGGTTTCCGAGGTTTCAACAAGTTCGGTGCTTTTTATGCTCTCAGCATCTTGAGTATTAGCGCCTGTGGAGAGCTTCCCGGTTTTCAGGTTGGTCAAAAGTCAGACTACGGAGTTCAATCCGTAGAACCTATCGACTTTACGGATTTGGACATCCTTTTCGTGGTGGACAACTCCGGATCTATGCAACAAGAGCAAGATAACCTTGCCGACTCTTTTGAGTCGTTCATCAATCAATTCGCCGAGCGCGATTTGAACTTCCATATCGGTGTGGTCTCTACCGACATGACCGCGACTTCGGTTTCGGGATGGTGGCAGGGAACGCGCGCCTTGGACTCGGGCTGTACCCCAGCGTACCGTAACATTTATAATGGCGGTCCTGGCACGCTGCTCTCCAAATACTCGGCCTACAAGTTCCTGACCCCCGACGTGCCCGATTACATCACCAAGTTCAAAAACAACGTAAAACTGGGAACTTGCGGTACGGGTGCCGAGACCGGTATTTTATCGGCTCACAGCTTCCTCGACACCGCCAAGATCAGTGCGGGTGGCTACAACGAAGATTTCGTACGTCCCGACGGCTTCCTCGCGGTGATCTTCCTTTCGGACGAGGACGAAGGCGTTAGCGCCGAAGACACGGCCTACATCAAGACCAAACCCACACAACGTGCGACCCGTGTGAACGACTTTAAAGCGCGCATGACCGCCCTCAAGCCGGGACGTCCGGAGCTGCTACGCGTTGATGCCATTGTCGGCCGTTCGTATGCCGAGTGCCCGACCTTGCACAGCAGCACCAGCGTTGGCGACGTCTATATGGAGGTCGCTGCGGCCATGAACGGCAAGAGCTCGAACATCTGCCAAGACTTCTCGTCGCAGCTGATGGGGATCGGTACGCAAATTCTCACATTCTTAACACGTTTTCCCCTATTGCAACCGCCGGTAAATGCCGATGTGGAAGTAAAGGTGAACGGATCGGTCGTGCCTAAAGATGAGGTTAACGGCTGGGTACTCGTTGAAGAAGGCGGCAAATACTTTGTCGAGTTTCGCGGAACAGCGGTTCCGAACAACGGAGACCAGATTCAGATCACGTATGTACCGTCCAGGCCCGTGGGCTAAGGAACGGATGAGTTAGGGAACTCATTGAAAGAGGAGAGAGTATAAAATGTCAATTCTTCAGAGCATCGCACATTTCTTCGAAGAAGGTGGAGTCACCATGTACGTGACGGCTTCGGC
>DATLIP010000114.1:0-75570 GCA_035539375.1 Bdellovibrionota bacterium
TCGATCTGCGTGCGCAGTTCCATACCGATTCCCGTAGGAGTCACTCCGGCAGCAAGCGCGGCGGGGGTGTTGATCTCTACACGCTTTTCGGGTTTGCCCTGGCGAAAGCTTGTGTCCACGTCGAGCAGCGCCGGATGACCCTTGATACGCGCGAGCACTTTGTCGGAATAGTCTTTGAGCTGCACAAGATCCGTTCCCGTGATGTTCATATTGAACATGCGCTGGTTCGAGCCCGAAGCGTCCACATCGCCCACCTTGACGGCAAACTTGTTGTAGTCCTTGAGCTGCTGGCGCACGAGCTCTTTCATCTCGCTCGTGTTCTTGTCGCGCTCTTTGACGTTTTTCAGCATCACAAAGATGCTGCCGGGATTGGCGGAGCCCTCGTCGTCACCTGCGGTGACCACGGTGTAAGCGACTTCGTTATTTTTGCGAACGACCGCGTCGATTTCTTTGGCCACCTCATCGGTTGCCTGAAGACTGGAGCCGAGCGGCAAGTCAAAGGAGACGGTGAACTCGCCGTTGTCCTGCGCGGGAATGAACGTCGCAGGGATATACTTGATCAGATAGAGCGAGGCGAAAAAAATCATCGCACCCACAAGAAGGGTTTTGAAAGGGTGATAGACACAAACCGTGAGGGTTTTTTCGTACCAAACTTCGAGCCTGGTTTGAAACGCGTCGAACCACTTGAGCGCCGCTTCGTTGGCGCGCATGAACCAGTTTTTGGCCGCCACTTTGTGCGTGGGGCCTGCGAAGTAAGCCGAGAGCATGGGCGCGATAGTGAGCGCGTCGAAAAGGCTCACCGCCATGGCAAAGCACACCGTAAAGCCAAATTGCTTAAAGTATTGCCCCGTGATGCCGTCGAGATTGCCGATGGGCCCGAAGACTGCGAGCACCGTAAGTGTGGTCGCGATCACCGCGAGGGTCACTTCGTTGGTGCCCTCGAGCGCGGCCCGCATGGCGTTCATGCCGTCCTCGATTTTGCGATAGATGTTCTCGCGCACCACGATCGCGTCGTCCACCAGCAGGCCCACCACGAGTGAGAGCGCGAGAAGCGACATGATGTTGATCGAAAAGCCAAAGGCCTTCATAAAAATGAAGGCCCCGAGGAGCGAGTTCGGTAGCGCAAAACTTGTGATGATCGTCGAACGAAAGGATCCCAAAAAGAAATAAACCACGATCACCGTAAGAATGATGCCGATGGTGATCGATTCGTAAACGTCAAAGACGTTGGCGCGAATGAGACGGCTGCGGTCGTTGACAAGTTTCATGGTGGGCGCGCCTGGCTTGGTGGCGAGCGAGGCGTTGATGCGCTCCATGCGCGCCTTGACATCGTCGGCGACGCGTACGGTGTTGGCGCCGCTCTGTCGGTAGATTTGAAAAAGGATCGCCTTTTCGCCGTTGATATAGGTTCTAGAGGTTTCGTCTTCTAGCGAGTCCTCAACGCGGCCCATGGAGCCGATGGTCATGGCGTTGCCGCCCATGATGGCCTTCACGATGGTGTTCTCGATGTCGGAGATCTTGGGATAGGTGGCGGCCGTGCGGTAGGTACGCTCACTCGTGGCAGAGTCGGTTTTGCCCGAGGGGATGTTGCGCCCTGAATCCTTGAGCGACTTGGCGACTTCGGTGGCCGAGGTTTCACGCGCAGAGACCGCGCTTCGATCGAGGTACACGTGAATCTCGCGCTCGCGTCCGCCGAGAATCTTCACCTCACCCACTTGGTAGACCTGTTCGAATTGCGGCTTGATAACGTCGTCGGCGAGGTCGAAGAGCTTGCCATCGGGAAGGTCCGCGCTGAGTGCGATGGCCATGATGGGCGCGTCCGAGGGACTCACCGTGCGGATGATGGATTTTTCCAGATCCTCGGGCAGATCGTTTTGCACGTTGTCGACCTTGGCACGGATCTGCTGCTCAGCGTACTTGATGTCGACGTTCTGACGAAACTCGGCGATCACAACGCTGTAGCCTTCGCGGTTTTCAGAGCGGATCTTGTCGATGCCCGAGATCGAAGAGATTTCTTCTTCGATAACTTTGGAGACTTCCGTTTCGACCTCTTCGGGGCCGGAGCCCGGATAGGGCGTGGCGATGACCACCGTGGGGATCGTCACATCGGGAAACAAATCCAGCGGGAGTTTTTTGAGCGAGAGGTAGCCCATCACCAGCATCAAAATCACGATACAAGAGATGAAGATCGGACGTTTGACGGACAATTCAGCCGGCGACATGGACAGGTCCCTCCCGAAGAAATTTCTACGATAGGAGCTCCTTTCAGAAAAGCGCTAAATGCGGCCATGACGCGAGCGTGTTAAGCCGCGCGGGGCGAAGGGACGCCTCCGCAGAACTTGACTGCAGCGTCCGAAGCCGCCAAAAGATTGCGGATGAAGTTTCTTGCTCTGATTTCCATAGCCTGGATCACCAGCTGCGCTAGCCGCCCTGCCCCACAACAACTCTCCTGGATCGGCGAGCAGTCCTTTGACCAGTCCGTCTTTGTCGACGGTACGCAGATGGGCGGGCTTTCGGGCCTGCACTACGACGAGCGCACGCAGCGCCTCGTGGCCGTCTCAGACGATCCGGGCATGGAAACCTCGCGCGGCCCAGGCCGCTGGTATCAATTCAAAGTGGATTTTAAAAATGGCTTTCGCGTGAGCCCTGAACGTGTGGTGCGTCTCTCGGGCATTCGCGTCGGCGCTACGGACCTCGAATCCATTGCTCCGGCCGAAAACGGCTGGCTCATCAGCATGGAGTCGGAGACCGACAAAATGAATCGATTCAAAAAGGGCGACCGCAAAGCGATCTCGCGCCCGCGTCTGCTGCGCACCACGACGCGCGGCCATGTGACACGTGAATTTTTGCTGCCCCCGCGCTTTCAGCCGAATGCGCAGGGCGAGCACGGCGTGGTGCTGAATGCCGGCATTGAAGGCCTTGTCGCCGTCTCGGACCACCACGCGGGTGCTCAGTGGGCCATGGTCAGCGAAGTGCCGCTGCAGCAAGACCAAGCCAAGTTCCCCCTAGCCTCGCGATTGACTTTGTTTTCGCTGAGCCAAGAAGGGTGGACCGACCGCGCCGAATACGTCTACGAGTTTAGCCCGCTACCCAAAAATATCGGTTTCGAGGCCCCGGTCATCGACCGAGGCGTCTCCGACCTGCTCTACCGCGGCGAAGGAAAGTTCTGGGTGCTGGAGCGCAGCTTCTTTTTTAACAAAGAGCAAAACCGCACCCGCAATCTTATTGAAATTTACGAAGTCGACGTGAGCCATGCCCCAAACACCGAAGGTGCCGACACGCTCAAGAAAGTTTCTCCGCTCAAGAAAAAGCTCATCGCCAACCTCGATGACTTTATCGAATCCATGCCTGTGCCGGCGACACAGGTAGGCCACATCCTAGACAACGTCGAAGGACTCACCCTCGGTCCTCAGGTAGACGGTCACGAAACGCTGATCCTTGTGACGGACGACAACTTCGGCAAAACCCAACGCACGGCATTTCGCGCCTTCAAGATCCTTCGCCGGGACTAAATAAGCGTTGTTAACCGCCATGGGATGCAGAATCTCTGCAACGGTCAAAGGATTGACCCAGGCGCCACTCCGCATGCTCTAGAAAAGTCCTTTAGCATAAAGTTATGAAAACCTACCGTTTGGCTTGGCTCCTGACGATCCCCCTCGCCTCGTCCGCCCACGCGATCTCTTTGGCGAAGATCACAGCGTTCTGCCTCGAAAAAATTGGGCTCGTTGGCAAGGCCGGCCTCGTAGAGCCCCGAGTTTCAGCGAGCTCTCTGCATTTGCCCGAAGGTTTTGCGGTGCTGCCCAAAACCTCGAGCGGAGTGCCCCACCCCACCATCGAGGGCGGAACGGTGTACCGACTGACCCCAAGCGAAGTCGACAAACTCACCCCCGGCACGAAACTCGTGAATTCCGTCACGGGACGTGAGCTCATCCTTGGCATCGACCCCATGAACTTCTCCCGCATCGACGGCGAAGGCCGCAGTCAATACGGACTCTCGACAACGACCGAAGCGCAGGACCTGATCGGCGCACGCCGTGTGATGCGTCTTCACCACAATGGACGCCCCGGTGAAGGTGGCCTCGTGAAGAACCAGCTCCACGACTACAGTCGCCTCCAAGGTCTCAGCGACGAAGCGAAGTACCATTACGACCTTTTGCACAACCACTCCGCATCGGACGCCGCCTATACCACGAAGCTGGAAGGCCTACCGGGACAACTTAACATCCCTTTGAGCTCGGGCCCTGTACGTAGCGGCGATGTCTTTGTAAAGAACGCGAGCACTCCTGCCTACCGCCGTGCACTCCACGCTTTCGCCACCGCCAATGGCATCGAAGTCTATTATCAAAACATCCACACCTTCGCGAAATTCCCAACAGAAAGCGAAGACCAGATCCGCTCGAATTTCATGTACCTGAAACTCAAATCCCCCGATGAGATCGCAAAATTCTTGCGTTACCAAGTTGAGATCGCCGGCGGCGAGGAAAAACTCCTCGACGGCCAACAGCGCACTGGACGCATGTACATGCAAGAAAACTAAACAGACCCCCGAAAATGCCTTTATGATGGAGGTATGAAAAGGCACGCTTGGCTTTGGTTGCTGTCCCTCCCCCTCGCCTCGTCCGCCTACGCTGTTGATTGGGCGAAACTCCGAGCCGCCTGCCTCGCCAAGATCAGCCTCGCCGCCAAAGCCCTCACGACAGCGCGAGACCCGAGTGGAGTTCCGAGTGAAAGCCCTATACAGGGGCTCAGCGCAGAGGCCAAGCGCCACTACCATCTTTTGCTCGAAAGGGCCCCGGCGGAGACGTCCTCGCGGGTGAAACTGAAAGGCTTAACTGGGGATTTGGTGATCGCACCCCCGGAAGATCCTCGGCTCCGCGCCGAAGTTTTTGTGTCCAATTTGAGTGACCCCGCATACCGCCGGGCCATCCAGGCCTTCGCCACCGCCAACCATCTGCCCATCTTCTACCGGCACGTCTTCAGCTACGTAAAATCCTTGCGAGAGGATCCCAGCGAATCCCGACACAACCTGCTCTACATCGAGCTGGAATCCCCGGCCGACGTGGCCAAATTCTTAAAGTTCCAAGTCGAGCACTTAAGCAGCAAAGAAACGCCTCCCCCAACCCCATAAGGTGCCAGGTATAAGTGCCGGGTATAGGTTCCAGGAACCACCCGAGCGCAGGAACCACCAACCTCGCGGGGTAGATCCCCCGAACGAGGCGTCGTCAGGCAGACGTGCTAGCCTTTGGCGTTAGACGCATCAGCAGGGAAATCGTCCACCGCCATCGCATCGTTGACCATCGTCACCGTCTCAGCCATGACATTGAACTCCGCCTGGTCGATGACCTTGGCTTCGAGCGCGTTCTTGTAGAGCACGGTTGCGGGAGCTTTTTTGAGCTCGCCCTTCTTCACAGCTTTGCGCACCTTGCGCGCAATGGCATCGCTCTTAACGGTGAGGTCCATCGCCTTCTCGAGGCGGGCAAACTGCTCGCTCGAGGCATCGGTGGGCGCGTAGATGCCTTCGGTGTGGCGCAGACGCTGTTCGCTGGGCACGGACATGCGTTTGGCGATTTTCACTTCAGCGAAATCCGACGGCGGGTAGCCAAAAGAGTTCACGCGGCCCCAAGCGGCAATCGGGCCCTTAAAGAGCCAACCCACGAGCGGCGCATCGAAGTTCGAATACAAACCATCAAAAGCCATTTGGATATTGTTAAAGCAAGTGTCGAGCGACCAGCGCACGAAGGGATAATCTTCTTTGCGGAAGCCCTCTTGCTCGTAACGCTTGAGCGTGGCGGTGGCGAGGTACATGTTCGACAAGACGTCAGCAAAACGACCGGTGAGCTTGCCTTTGACTTTGAGCTGACCGCCAAGCGCGCCCATGGCGACGTCCGTCAGGAAGGCGAAGGAAGCCGAAGCCCAAGCGAGTTTTTGGTAGTAGCGAGCCACGCCGTGCATGCGATAGGGCACAATCAGCCATCCGCGAGTGAGCGTTAACAGAAGTGCGCGCACGGTGTTGCGGAAGACGTGACCTAAGTGACCGAAGAAAGCTTTGTCGAATGCGGGAACGTTGTTCGCTTCCACAGCGTCGACTTCTTTGACCGCGTAGGGGTGAGCGCGCAGTGCGCCCTGACCAAAGACAATCAGCGTACGTGTGAGAATGTTCGCGCCTTCCACGGTGACCGAAATCGGCGTGGCAATGTACATGTGCGCGAGCAAGTTGCGAGGCCCCTTAGAAATGGCCGCGCCGCCAAGGATGTCCATGGCGTCGTTCATCGTGCGGCGACCGATTTCGGTGAAGTTGTATTTGCACATCGCCGTCACAACGGGCGGCTTGATGTGATTGTCGATCGCGCCCAACGTATAGAGACGCGCGGCTTCGAGCATGTAGGTGTAACCACCGATGCGCGCCAGAGGTTCCTGAATGCCTTCGAAGTTGGAGATCGAAAGACCGAACTGCTTGCGGACTTTGGCGTGCGCGGAGGCCACGCGGTAGATGTATTTCAAACCGCCCGTGGCTTGCGCCGGGAGCGAGATGCCGCGACCAGCGGCGAGCGATTCCATCAGCATCTGCCAACCGCGGCCGGCCCACTCGGCACCACCGATGATCTGGTCGATGGAGATGATCACGTCTTTGCCCTGCGTAGGGCAGTTGAAGAAGGGCACGCCCAGCGGATCGTGACGACGGTCGTGCGTGACGCCCGGCAAGTTGGTGGGCACAAGCGCGCAAGTGATGCCGATCTCGGTGCCCTTGCCGAGCAGGTTGTTCGGATCGCGAAGTTTGAAGGCAAGCCCCAGCGTCGTGGCGATGGCCGCGAGCGTGATGTAGCGCTTGTTCCAGTTGAGTTTGATGTAGAGCTTGCCGTCGTCGCCTTTGAAGACGTCGCCGCTGGCGGAAATAGCGCCCGCGTCGGATCCAGCGTTCGGCTCGGTAAGACCGAAGGCGGGGATCTCTTCACCCGTGGCGAGCTTCGGCAGGTATTTTTTCTTTTGAGCGTCGGTGCCGTAGTGCAAGAGAAGTTCGGCAGGTCCGAGTGAGTTGGGCACCATCACCGAAATGCTCGCGGCGAGAGAGCGCGTCGAGAGTTTGGCAATGACGGCCGAGTGGCCGAGAGCGGAGAAGCCGCGGCCGCCGTACTCTTTAGGAATGATCAGACCCAGAAAACCGCTCTTCTTGGTGAAGGCCCACATCTCTTTAGACATGTCGCCCTCTTTCCAGATCTTATAGTCTTCGGCCATTTTGCAGAGCTGCTCGCAGGGACCATCGAGAAAGGCTTGCTCCTCGGCGGTGAGCTGCGGATAGTGCTGGTTCATGAGGTTCTTAAAGGAGGGCTTGCCCGAGAAGAGTTCCGACTCGACCCAAACGTCACCGGCTTTGAGGGCGACCTTTTCGGTTTCGGAGATCTTCGGCAGGATCTTCAGCGCTTTGAGGAGTTTCATCACCGGCAGCGACAAGAGGTAGGCGCGAATCGGCGTGGGAAGAAAGAGAGCAGCGAGAACAGCAAAGACCGTCCAGCAGGTGGCGGTCGCTCCGGCCATCCACAAGAGACCCGCGGCGAAAACCGCCCAGATCACGATCGGCGCACCGACAAAGCCCAAAATGAGCGCACCAACTACAAGTACGGGTACCACTAATGAAGACATATCAGACATCATTGACTCCTAAATGCTTAACGAAATTCGCTTCAAATGCTTGAGAGATATCTCTTACATATTAGGGCGTGACTTCATTTTCTAGCAAGCGCCTGAAAGCCTAAATTTGCCGCAGGCACGAAGTGAGGAGCAATAAGGGTGGTTCCCTTTGAGCGACGAATGACAAAGCATGCGACAAATTTAGGCTTTCCCGCAGGGCCAGAGAGAATTTCTCCGCAGACGTTGTCGCTTTTCGCTCCCGTGGAACCACCACGCCGGCTTCAAAGCTCCTAGCTGCGAACAAATTCTCTCGCGGCAGGCGCTTGCTAGAAAATGAAGTCACGCCCTTTGACTAATGATGGATTGTGACACGGCCAGGGTCATTTCGCAGACGTCATTGACGCCGCGTGTTCAAGGTCGCGGGTCTGCAGTTCGTCTTGCGTGATGAGCCCGCGGCTGTAGAGCGCGCGGTGAACCATGAGCTGAAAGATCCGCTCGCTGCGCTCGCGCAGCGAGGGATCGCCTTCGAGCAGCGAAAGGGCCCGCGAGATGGCCTCGTAGGTGCTCATTTTCTCGGGATGCGATTCGCGGCGCAGCTGATAGGTGCTCAGGCGCTCAAAGGGCAGCGAGACGGCGCGTGCGCCAGGCACTTGCTGCAACAGGCGGTTGGCGATTTTCTTGCCTTGCTTCCAGTTGCCGTCAGGGGCCCACAAACGGTAGCGACGACCAGGGGCGAGCGCCACGGGCAGGGGCTCAGCGGTTTCGTGCGGAAAGAGCACGAGGTTTTCAACACCGTCCTGGGCACAGAGCTGCGCAAAGTCGGCGCGCTCGGCATCGCCCGCCTCGCCCTCTTGTCCGCGGACCAGCACCTTTGAGGGCGCAAAAACTTGCGCAGCGAGTTGTCCAGAATTCGTGGTGTGGCGGGCCTCGCGGTAGTGGATTGCGAGCACGAGATCTCCCTGGAGCAAATCATAGGACGGCATAAGCTCGCAAAAACACAAGTATTTGAGCATGCGACAACCGTGACAACGGTTCCCGGACTTGCGGCTGGAGAGCTTGGGCATGCCCCCTCCTATCACAATTGCCGAACTCGCACTAACCGCAAGTGAAGGGCCGGGGGTCATAGGTGCGGATTGCGGATTTTAAAAAGTCGACTAGGCTAAAGCTTAAGACTCTGGGGAGGGTTTTGATCATGGGGGGAGTGGATTACGTCGTACTGCCGTACGCGCCGGGCACGGACACGCGCCTGTATTTTCAGCCAAGCTTAAGCATCAAGAGCGAACACAAGTGGCACATCTTTGAATACAGCGCGAACGACTTTGAGCCCAAGCGCTATTTCGAAGAGCTCGAGGAGTTCATTCAGCTGCACTGCCACGAGGACATCTTAGTGCTCGTCGGGCATTCGTCGGCCTGTCGTCTGAGCCTAGAGTTTTTGAACCACTCGCTCTGCTATCCCGATGCCATCGCGTGGATCTCGCCGATGCTTGAGCCCGCTGCCACACGCGGTTACCTCTATCAAGACCTCGATCCGAACACCAATCTCACCGCAAAGCTCGACCACTGGTGCAAAAAGCTCATCAATCAAGACTGCGCTGAAATCGCCCACGCGCTGATCGCCCAGGGAGACACCAACGAGCCGCTCTTTGCACAATTCGAAGAGTATCTTTGGCAACTGCGCCCAGCAAAGATCCCGATGGCATGCACGCGCCTGCCGATCTTCGCGCTGAGCGGGGGCCTGGATCCCATCAACTCTTTCGAAGGTCTCTCACTGCAATTAAAAGATTTCTATCACAAGACGATCACTGAGCTGACCGACATCGGCCACTGCGCCTTTATCGAATCACCAAACGTGTTGAGTTTTTTGCTCGACGATTTTGTCAGCACGATCAAAGACGCGCAATCCAGCCACCACCAAGACAGCGATCCCCATCAAAAAACACCGCCGCCTGACCTGGAGTGACCGCGCGCTGGGGCGCCTCGAGTTCTAGAATCACCGTGGCGCCTTCTTCCACGCGCAGGCGCGCGGGAACCGCGGCGCTGCGGTAGCGAATCTTCACCTGCACCTCGCGCTCGCCTAAGGGGAAATCTTCACCAATCCAGTTCACGTCGCGAACTCGCGCGCGCGTTTTTAAGAGCGCGCTAGCCGGGCCCAGATATACGGTGCCGTTCACCGGGTCGATGTCGACCACAAAGAGGTCCGTCACGTCGAGGCCGGCCTTTTGCGCGGCTTCAAAGGGTTTCGCAAGGCCCTTGCGCTGACCGAGCGTGAAGTGATGAATGCCATCATGGCGGCACAGCGGTTTGCCGTCGAGGGTGGCCACGAATCCGGTTTTCATTTGCGCGGAATCCACACGGCCCGCGATGAATTCTTTGTAATCGTTAGAGGGCACAAAGCAGATCTCTTGGCTCTCTTTTTTCTGCGCCGTGAGCAGACCAAAGGCTTCGCCGAGCTGACGCACTTGGGGCTTGGTGAGATGACCCACGGGAAAGCACGTGCGCGAGAGCTGCGTTTGATTGAGGTTGAAGAGGAAATAACTCTGATCTTTTTTGGCGTCGCTACCCACCACCAGCTGATAGCCCACAGTCTCGTCGCACTCCACGCGCGCAAAGTGTCCGGTGGCAACGCAGTCGGCGCCGAGGTTCATGGCTTTCTTGTAGAGGTGGTTAAACTTCACGCGCGTGTTGCACATCACGCAGGGGTTTGGCGTGCGACCCCCCAGGTATTCGTCCACAAAGTAATCAACCACGTTGGCGTCGAAGGTGGCTTCGGTGCCGAGCACGTAGAAGGGAATCCCCAGACGCTCGCTCACGCGGCGAGCGTCTTCCATGTCTTTGGACGAGCAGCATGAGCCGCCCGAGTCGTCGCCGAGGTATTTCGAATAATCGGTGGTCTGCAGGGCGATGCCCACCACGTCGAGACCGCGCGCACGCAAGACGGCCGCGGCAACCGAGGAATCCACCCCACCCGACATCGCCACCACAACGCGCGTGCCGGGCGCGGGCACAGCTGCCGCGTCGACCATGGCGCGCAGTTCGGGCGTCTGCAGCAAATCCAAAAGCTCGCTCACGTTGCGCCTCCGCCGGGAGTGGCGCGCATTTGCGGCAACACACCGGCCCAGTAATTCTTTCCGTCGCGGATGCGCGAGACAATCGCCTCTAGCGCATCGGCAAAGTCCGTGATCTCTTCAGCCGTGGTCTCCACGCCAAGCGAGAGACGCACACTCGCCAGCGCGATGGCGGCGTCGTAGCCCATAGCGAGCAGCACGTGCGAGGGTTTGAGTGAGCCACTGTTGCAAGCCGAACCACTGGACACCGAGAAACCTTCGACGTCGAGGGCCATCACAAGCGACTCTTCGTCGCAGTCGTCGATATGAAAGTTCAGCGTGTTCACGGCCGCAGGCAAGTCGCCCTCACTCGTGAGACCGTGCACATGGTAGCCAGAAGTTTTTGCAAGTCGCGCATGCAAGAGCGCGCGAAGATCTTTCATATGGGAGCGGTACGCGTCGCCATGTGCGCGCCAATCTTCGAGTGCCAGGAGCCAGCTCAGCGCCGCGAGCGAGTTGAAAGTGCCCGCGCGACGTTTTTTCTCCTGCACGCCGCCCGTCACGAAGGGTGCAAAGGGCACCTGCGGACGCAGCCACAGGGCGCCGATGCCGCTCGCCGCTCCCAGCTTGTGTGCCGAGACCGAGGCGTAATCGGCTTGATACCAGGCCATACGAAGATGGCGCGGTTCGATTTTTCCAAAGGCCTGTGCGGCGTCGAGGTGCAACCACACGCGGCGCTCGAGGCTCTCGGCGTAAAAACGCTTGGAACCTGTGACACCTTCGCGACGCTCAAAGGCCTCGCGAATTTCGGTGAGGGCGGCAGCGAGGCGCTCGTAATCGAGAAGCACTCCGGTTTCGTTGTTCACCAAATTCAGAGAGACGAGCACGTCAGCGCGCTCATCTTGCAAAATCTCACGCACCACGCGCGAGAGGCTTTCAATGTCGGGTTGTCCGTGGCGATCGACGCCAATCACCTGCACGCCTGCAGCTCCGCAGTGGGCAAGGGTTTCGAGCACGGCCGAGTGTTCGGCGCTCGAGGTGATGACAAAGGGAAGACGCGATTCGCTGCGGCGGTTGGCGCAAAAGCCTCGCAGCACGGTGTTGATAGCTTCGGTGGCGCCCGAGGTGAAAACCCACTCATCGCCATCGGCGCGGCCCACATAAGCGCCGAGCGCGGCGCGCAGCCGGGCCACCATCGCCTTGGCAGATTGGCCGTGGCGATGCACAGACGAAGGGTTGAGAATTTCGGGATCGACGCTGGCCAGAGACGCGCGCAGGCCCTCGCGCACCGCCGGCAGCAGCGGGTGCGTGGCGTTGCAGTCGAGGTAAACAGCGCGTTGCGTTATCACGGACTTGTCATAGTGGAACGGCCTCCGGGGAGTCAAATTCTTTGTCCCCGCTCCGCACGTCAGGGCGATAAAATGGGAGACATGAAGCACGCCTTGAGTCTTCTCGTCAGTACGCTCACCCTACTCGGCGCTCCTATCGCAGCCCGCGCCATGGTGCCCATGAACCTCAGCACAAGTTATACAAGCTACTCGAGCGTGGCCGAGCACCGCGCCGTGGGCCAGAGCGGCGACAACTTTGCCCTGAGCCAATTCGACTTCACCTTTGGACTCCGCACTTTCAACGACCCCGAGTACCGGGCCCATCTCCAGGTGGGGCTACCCCTGCGCACGCTGCAGATGAATTCGGGCACCTCGAGCGCCATCGGCTCCGAGCTCGGCGGTTGGCGCCTGGCCTGGAACCAAAGCTTTTACGAAGTTCTGGGCTGGGACCTGAGCTACATCAAAAACGCCTCGTCGCGTCTCGGTCTCTTTGCCGAAAACCAGAGTCTTGAGTCGATCGTGAGCTTGCGCACTCTGGTCTTCCCGACGCGCTACCTGCTGGTGCGCGCGCACGCGGGGCCGGGCCTGCGCCTCACAAGCAGCCGCGACACCGACACTCGCTTCGGCCCCATGTTGATTGGCCGCGCCGGTGTGGAACTGATCATGGCAAGCGAGAGCATCGGCAAGATCGCTCTCGGCCTCGGCGCCATGCTACGTCAGCGCACGAGCTACCACGACGCCGAGAGCGGACGCGGCGGCGAGAGGCTTGTGACATTGCAACCGAATTTGGCTTGGGAAGTGGTGCCGGACCTGTGGGTGACGGCGCAGTACACACGCGCCCTGGTGCGGCCCGAAGGCCGCGAGCAATCCATGGGAGACGTGAGTCTCGGTGGTCTCTACGGAGACTCTCTCAGCTTTGGAATTTCCACGGCCTCATTTTGAGATCGCATAGCCGTAGCTATTTGTCGACCAACCGAGCGAAGCGAGCACTTGCTGCAGGTTGTAGGGGTCGACCACCATGGCGTGCGCCAAGATCGTGCCTTCGCCCATCTTGGCTGGAAGGCGCACGAGGCCACCACCGGTGTTTTCCATGGTCGTGGTTTCAATAAACCACTCATCGTATTCGTAGATTTTGCGCGAACCATTGCCGGCCACAATCACATAAGAGCCCACTACGGGTCTAAAGCTATTGCTGGAGATTTGTTCACCGTCGAGGATGCGCAGGGTCTCGGCATTGCCCGAGCTGCCACGGCCAATGACCCGGAGATATTCGTTGGCGTAGTTGCCCTGAACGCCCGTGATGTCTAGGTAGGCCACGTTGGCGACGGGATCCATTTGTACCGAGAAACAGCCTCCACCGCCCGAACAGAGGTCGGCCGAGTTGAGCATGTAAGCGCTTTCGTAACGGCCACCCAGGCCCATACGACTTTGCGAGCACGCCGTGCCGAGAAGCACGAGCAGCGCCGGAGCTAAAAAGCGAAAGCGATTGATACGTTTGGTTTGTCCCATAATCCCACCCAAAGCACATGTTGCAGAGGCCGTGCCAAGGGCGACCCTTAATGATTTCTTAACCTTGCACGGCCGTTTTTGAGCTTAAGCTGTCGAAACTTTAGACAGCTGCCAGGAATCGTCCATAAGTCCCTAAGGGTTAGGGGCTGGTGGCAGCAGGCTAAGCATATACTCAAAATAGCGAATGGTGTTTTCAGCTCTTTCCGGCGTGCGGAAGTACTGAAAGGTCACCATATCGAGCGATTCGTTCATAAAGGGCAAGGCCTGACCGGACTCCACGAAAGGTTCCATAAAGGTCTTCGGATCGGACATCACTGTGGGGGTGGCAGCGTCCAAAAAGGCCAATCCGTCGATGATGCCCGCCCGATTCGGATCCGGAAATCGCTGGTAGAGTTTGTTCATAAGGTTTTTCCAGCGGTCGCGCTGCGCTTGGAATGCTGGGCTATGGGCCACGGCGAGAATTTCCACACGTTTGGCGTGAATCTCTTCGGGGTCCTTTGTTTTTTCGAGCGAAAAATCGTAGACGTCGAGCTTCGGGTGCAAGGGAAAATCCATGAGCTGGAATACGGTGAGCGCATAATTGAGGCTATCGGTGGCGCCCAAAAAACCGCCCGAACGATTGTCAAAGCGCGTGGGCTGTCCGTAACGGTAAACGATTTGACCGCTGGCGAGGATTTCGGGCATCGGCAGTCCCTGCTCTCGGTAGCTCCGCTCCATGCGAGTCATGATCGCGCGGTGCGTGGCCATGTAGCGTTCCACTCCGTAAGGGAGAAGCAGATACTGCGGAGTGATCCACGTGTTACCGTAAGCATCAACAAGGTAGAGAAAGGTTTCGTTGGAGCGACTCGGGCGCCACGTGTCCACATTGTAAAGCTCGCCCGCCTCTTCAACTTCGATCTTAAAACGCTGACCCGTCTCATCGTAGTACTTGGCGTATTCGGGCTTGTACACAAACTCGTATTTGAGCGGGGGCGGCAGTGTGAGGGCCGCTATGAGGCGGCGACAATTGATAGTGCCCTCATCGATTGCCGGGGGAGTGGCCACGCTGGCGGCGGCCACGGCGGTCGAGTGCTCCGCACGCGCACACGGCAAGACGCCCGCGCTCAGCGCGACGATCATTATCAGCAGCTTCGTGGTCCGGCATCTTCCCATTTTGCTTTCTTCTCAACCCTTCGGTTGAATCTGGCCCTTTGTTGAGAACCGGAAGCAGGCCTAACACCAAAAAATCGTTCTGGCAGAAAAACCTTGAATGGGGAGGGATCTTAACGAATTTCTCACAGAAGAGCGCTTATTCGTAGGTGGTTTCACGGGCATAAGCGCGGTTGACGGCCGCTTCGCGCAGGGCGCGCTCTTCGCCCGAGATGGCGCCGATGCGCTGGTTGAGCTCGGCTTTGCGCTCTTCGAATTCGCGTGTGCGGTCGAGCTGTTCCAAGGTGAGCACTTCCATGTCGGCGTACAATTCTCCGAGCCGACGCTCCAAATAAGCGTCGTATTCACGATCGCGCTCGCTAGTGAGTGGGGCACCCAAACGACGACGCTTGATCCAGTTGCGCGTCTCCATGTGATCGCTCATCGCTTGACGGTAGCTCGAAGTGACGCGAAGGTTTTCGCGCTCGACGGCGAGAAGCTCATCCAAAAGACTTTGAAGTTCGGGAGTGTCGCGCTCGCGAAGCTCAGCTCGGGCAAGTACCGCTTGGCAATAACGCGAAAGCGCCTTGATGGGGCCTAGAGAGGCCACTCCGTGAGCGTGAAGGGGGTTCATGGAGAATAGCAGCCCAAGAAGGATGGCATCTTGGACTCTCCTCAAACCCAAAGCTGAGAAGAACGACACACCCGTATTCGTAGCGCAGTTGCCCCGTTAAAGATCCTTAACTGATCTTAAAATTCGTAAGCTTACGCAATCCTAACAAAAACCAAAGCGTCTTGAATTTTAGCGCACCGGCAATTCGCCATAAACGACTTCGGGTTCGTCGAGATGGCTCTCTGCGAGAACCTCACCCCAAGGCGCGACAAGTGCCGAGAAACCCGTGTTCGCGGGGCGCACGAGCGGCAGGCGCAATCGCGCCGCATGCCAGCGCGACAAAAAGAGATTTTGAAAGGGCTGCGAGGTGAGGCCATACCACGAATCGTTCGAGGGATTCACGAGCACGATGTCGCGCTCGGGATAATCGCGACGCGCGAGATCCACAAAGCCATTCACAAACGATTCGAAAAGAATTTCATAGCAGATGAGCGGCACCATCACGGGCCCTTCCCCTTCGGTGTTCAGCAACTTGTACTCAGTGCCCGCACCAAAGAGCGGCACCGTGGGAATGATTCGGTAAATTTCGGGATACCATTTGTCGCCCGGGATATATTCCCCAAAGGGCATGCGCACCATCTTGCGATAGGCCTCTCCGGGTTTTCCGGGCTCGATGGCGGCGAGCACATTGAAATCCACGTCGCGTGTGATGGGCCCCACACTGAAGGAGCCATACTCGTAAGAACCCACCAGGTGCAGGCCCTTTGAGCGATGCACCATATTGCGCAGTTCAAGGCCCAAAAAGTCAGGCTGATTCCAAATGCCGGGAAAGGAGGTCTCGGGCCAAAAGTAGAGCGGCCTAAAGGTGTCGGTGGCGGAGTTTTCGCTGAGCAGGTGTATGGAGGCTTCTTCCACGAGATCACGGTAGATGAGGCTCACTCGACGCACCGAAGGCACTTCGCCGAGCTTGACGTTTTTTTTGACCGTGTTGCCGATATTCCCCTGCAAAATGGCGATGGGACGCGAATTGGGGTAGCGTTCCATGAGCACCTTACGGTTCCAGAATCCGGCAAATACCGGCACGCTCCACACCAGCACGTTGATGGCAAAGATGTTCAGCGCGCGCTCACGACGCGACACGGAGCGGAGCCAGAGCCCAGCCGTGGCGGCAGCGGAGAGAAAGAAAATCACGCGCCAACCGTTCGTTCCCAAATAACCGGTGCTCGCCAGCAGCAACTGAGAGCTGCCCACGGACATCACAGGGGTCCAGGGATAGACACGAAAATCGAGAAAGTCCCACACGAGCCACATCACGCCGAGCGCGAGCCAGGGGTAAGTCTCAAGGCGTGGGTAGCGACGCAGGACGCGGCGGTAAATCCAGCCGAGTAGCGCCGAGGAGAGCGCCACCAAAACGAGCGCAAGTAGCATCAACGGAATGGAGGCCGCCCACGGCATCGCGCCGAATTCGCGAAAGGTGTAAGCGACCCAATAAAAGCCAAAGAGGTGCACCGCATAGGAGTACCAAAAGAAAAAGAGCGGCGCGCGAGCGCGCAGCTGCGGCGAACGCTCAAAGAAGATGGCCCAGAGCACGAAAGCGAGCCATGCCAGAGGCCAAAGCCCCACTGGCGGAAACGCGAGAGCCACAAGAATCGCGAGGAACGCGGCGGGGAGCAGAACTTGAGGATCAAAGACGGATTTGATCCGGGCTTTCATTTATTTTTGTTCCTTGAAAAAATTTCGCACCTTTTCGGCCATCTCCGAGACCACCTGAATGAGATCCTTCTGGGTGGAATCTATGAGAATGGCGTCTTCGGACTGGCGCAGCGGGGCGATTTCGCGGTTCATGTCCTGCGAATCGCGCTGAGCGGTCTCGCGCAGCACGCGGTCGTAATCGATGGTGGCGTTGCCGGCGGCGCTCAGCTCGTCAAAGCGGCGCTTGGCGCGCGATTCAACACTGGCGGTAAGATAAAACTTCAATTCGGCGTGCGGAAAGATCACCGTGCCGATGTCGCGGCCTTCCATCACGATGCCGCCCTCTTCACCAAAGGCACGCTGGAGCGCGAGAAGCGCATCGCGCACTTTGGGAAAACGCGAAACTTTGGAGGCAGCCATGCCCACTTCGGGACGACGGATGTCTTGAGTGACGTCCAGGCCGTTGCAGAACACAGGCAGGCGAGGAACCATAATGCGGTCCTCGGAGTCGCCCGAGACCTTTTCGAGTTTGCCGAATTGAATTTTGAGCGAGTAGCAGAGCTTGGCGAGGCCGTCTTCGTCGTCAAAGTCGACGCCGGTCTCCAGCGCTTGCAGCGCGAGCGAACGGTAGAGAGCGCCCGTGTCGATCAGGCGAAAGCCAAGTTGGTAGGCGAGCAATCGAGCGGCGGTGCTTTTGCCGGCGCCGGCGGGGCCGTCGATCGCGACGATGGGCAAACGAACGGGGTCGGACTCCACGAGCTTGAGATTCATGGAAGCCTTTTTTAGCGCCCGAATTCCCTGAGGTCTAGTGATGTCTGCTTGCGGAGAGCGAAATTCGGCTCTAAAACTAATCTGAAGGGCGACTAGGCATGTCATCAGCAAAAATTTCGGCACTCATCATCACGTACAACGAAGAAAAAAACATTGCCCGCTGCCTTGACGCCCTGGTGGGCCTCGCAGACGAAATCGTCGTGGTGGATTCGTATTCCACCGACCGCACCCCCGAGATCTGCCGCGCCTACCCCAAGGTGAGATTCCTGCAAAACCCTTTCGCCGGGCACATCGAGCAAAAGAACTTCGCACTCGACCAAGCCACGGGGGACTACCAGCTCTCGCTCGATGCCGACGAGGTGTTGAGCCCAGAGCTCCAGCGCTCGATCGCCCAAGCCAAGGCCGCAGGTTTTGGCGCCGAGGCTTACCGTTTCAACCGTCGCACGCACTATGTCGACCGCTGGATCAAGCATTGCGGCTGGTACCCAGATACCAAACTGCGCCTCGTGCGCCGAGGCACCGCGCGCTGGGGCGGGCAGAACCCACACGATAAGTTGATCCCCAAGAACCCCCGCGCACGCACCGTGTGGCTCCATGGAGACTTGCTCCACTACAGCTATGCCTCGATCGCCGAACACGTGCAACAAACAAACAAGTTCACCTCCATCGCTGCCGAAGCGCTGCACCGCCAGGGCAAGCGCTCGTGCACCTGGAAGATCTTCACGCGCCCGCTCTTACAATTTGTAAGAGATTATTTCTTCAAGCTCGGTTTTTTGGATGGCAAGTACGGCTTTGTGATTTGCTACATCAACGGGCTTTCGGCGCTACTGAAATATGCCAAGCTCAAAGAGCTGCAGAATGCGAAGAGCCCCGTAGAGGCGTCGCCAATCCGTTCGCCCCACGACTCATAAAATTACCGCCGCAGCGGCTGTAGATGACGTCATCCGCGGAACAAATCTTGCCATCATCCTCTCTCCGTATCTGAAAGGTGCCACCAACCTTTTGGTTGCGCAGCTGCGTTATTTTCTTGAGCAATTCAAACATCGGCGTTCACAATGAACTCGGGTGCACTATTTTTGCGATCAAAATCCCGAGATTTCACGTGCGGAGTTTTGCTCAATTTCGAGGGATTGTTGCTTCATATTCTGTAGTCGGAAATCCACTGACTTTTTAGAAACCCGTCACGAACCGTAATCACGATTGGCACGTTCTTTTGGCCTATGCCTTGGCATTCATCTTTGTTTTTGCCGCCCCATCGGACAACTATTTCTTCGGTGTCGGTATCCTCAAATTGAATTTTAAACGTGCAGGTCCGAGAGCCTCGAGAGCCACCGCTTGAAAAGAAGGTTTCTAAAATAACTCCGTTACGTACTTGGGGCGTCGAGGTATCTAGAAGTCGATTAATCATTCGTACTTGAGTAAAAGCCAAACCCCACGGAGGAAATAAACATCCTCCTAAAGCAATACAGGTCAACACTCCCAGCCCTAGCTTGCCAATCAGGGACCCTCGCTTGAATACGCGTATCAATGCGTTTTTAAGACTCTTAACAACGTCTCGGTAGAATGATCGGAAAAAAACCATCCAAAATATGGTCAGCGCGATTTCATATGCTATTAGATCAGTCTCATACGTAGAAATGTAAATGCGCTCAAAAAACAAAAGATAAGAGAGACTAGTGCTCCCCAAGATCAGAAAAAGTAGGATCCGTGTTCTCGCTTTAAATTGGAGCATTACTTAATTTGAACGCTAAAACTAAGGTAAGTCAAAATTCAATGATCAAAACCCATTAGCTGCCAAGCGAATCCTGAGGATTTAGTGAATTCGTTTGCGAATGCACGATTTTAACGCAGCTGCGCAGCCAAAAGGTTGGTGGCACATTTACGCCAGTCGATCGCTGAAACGCCGTACTTCGCGGTAGACCCGAGCGCCCTGCATGCGTTCAATGCAGACGTGTGCGCGGCGAGGTTTGTGCTTGAGTGCTTCTTCTTCGCAGGCCGCGCAAGTGCCACTCACGCTGAGCACCGAAGCCCGGCGGCGCCACGGCCCATAGCCACAGTCCTGCAGGGCGGCTCCGCAGAGCGCGACCACGGGCACCGCGAGGTCCGAGGCCAGGTGCATCGACTCTAGGTCCGAAGCCACGAGCACGTCGCAGCTTTCGATTTGCGCAAGGCGTGCGGCGATGGCCACGTCGGCACACTCGTTTTTCACAAGCAGCGAGGCGTGGTGACTGCGCACCGATTCGGCGAGGGGCGCAGAGGAAGCAGGACCAAAAAGCTTCACCTCGACGCCCTGATCGGTGAGCACACGCGCGAGTTCCGCGATTTGCTTTGCGTCCCAGCGGCGCTCGTGGCCCATGGGGGGGGCGAGTGTGATGCCTACCGCCGCCTCATGTGTGCCTTTGGCATCGGCAAGCAGCGAGGCCTGCGTGCGCGCATCCCAGGGCGCGATGGCTTCGTTGCCCCAGCGCGCACGCAGAAGCTTGAAATTTTTGTCCATCTCGGATTCGTGCTCGTTCCACTTGGTCACGACGCTCTCGGTGTAAAAAAACGCCGGCGCGCCCGAAGCAAAGCCCACTCGGTGAGGAGCGCGCGAGCGCCAGGCCGCCCAGCCCGCGCGCCACGAGCGGTCGAGGCAGTACACGGTGTCCGCTGGCAGCGATAGGGGAAACTCGTTGCGTATGTCGATCCGCGCGGCGAAGGGACGCAGTCCGCGCGCGAGGGCAAGGTCCACGAGATCGCGGTGAGCACGAACCACTAGCACGAGAGTCCCAGCACCACGCCCTTCACGCTCCAGCACTTCGGCCAGGCGATACACCGCTGGCAGCGCGAGTAGCACGTCCACTCGACGCTCAGGCAATACCAAAATATGTGCGGGAACAGCAGGGGCGGTCAAGCTCATCGACGAGCATTCCAGTACGAATCGCGGGCTTTCTCAATACGTCGTTTCGTACAGAACGCGGCACCCTTGGCCATGTGGTATCCGGCTTTGCGGTCGAGAAAACCGGCGCGCAAAACGTAGTGATCCAAAAAAGAGGCTGCCACCTGAAGCATCTGCCGGGTCTTGCCGCTGGGCTTCGCTTTGCGGCCATGCCAGTACTCCGCGAGACGGGGGCCTCGTTCTTCGGCGTCGCGATCCGCGCGCGTGCCGAGTTCCGCGAGATCGCGAAAGGGCAGATAGCCCAAATGCGTGTCGATGGAGACCGTTTTGCCGTGTTGGGCATTGGGCACAAGTTCGATGCTGAGTTGCCCAGAGGGACCCGCGATCTCTTCCCACGTGGCGTGCTCCAATCGATAGAGGCGGCGCTGGAAATCCGGATACCAGCCCCCATGGCGCACTCGGCGGCCGAGAAAGAGCGTCTCTCGACGAAAAGCGTAGACGTGATCGGGATTCAGGTATTCGAGATGCGCCTGGATCCACTGCTGAGTGTCGCCCTCGATCCACTCGTCGGAATGGAGCCACATGAGCCATCGGGTTTTCACCAGAGCGGCAGTCTTTTCGCGCATGCGCGCACCGCTCGGCCACTTGCGAGTGACGAATTCAAAATCTTCGCTGCGGCGACCGGCTTCTTCCCAAGCCTGACGGAGCGCCTCGAAACTCTGATCCTCCGAAAACGAATCCACGATAAGCACGCGGGCACCGAGTTCGGCGACCGAAATGAGCGCTCGCGTGACCCGCGCCTCGTCGTTGTGGTTTTGGATACAAACGGTCAAGGTTTCGGCGATCGTCGACATGGGCGAAGAGTCTCCTTAGGTTATTTTGTGGCTTTTCTTGCGTTCCCTAGCTCGTCCAAATCGATCGGCGTGATCATTTCCGGTGTTGGCACGCTCAAAGCTTGACCGGGCTGATACTTGCGCAAATCGCCCGTGATCGATCCAAATTTGATGGTGGCGCGAAAACGCACCATGATGCGCGTGTCGTCGTCGGCAAACCAGCCCTCGACATCGCCCTTGGTCTCAAGGTGCCCCGAAATACGCGGGTTCAGTTTGTAGTGACGCGCCTTCACTCGACCGATAGGCAAATCGAGCGTCTCCGTGCCCAGGTAAATCGTTTCGTTGTTCCAGCCCTTGGTGCGATCGTGAATCGCAAAGTTCACGCGATCGCGCGGCTCGATGAATCGAAAAAAGTAGAGCGCCGAGAAGATGTCCTGCGCGTAGTGCGCGAGCTTGGACTCGTAGCGATCGATCTTCTTCTTTTTGTCTTTTTTCTCGGTGGTCGCGTAGAACTTGGAAACTTGCGTTTGACGATTGAAGGTCACCACGCGCGTGCCCCACTGGGCCGATTCACGCTGCTGAATCTCTTGACGAATGGGCAAGTGTGAGTCGAGCGACACATAAGAATCAATGATGTCGTCGACTTTGTAAAAGAGCTCCAAGAGACGCGTGCTCTTGACGTGGGCCGTGTAATGCAGAGCCCGCGCGCCATCGACCATCTTGGGAGGCATGGTACGCATGGTGACCACCCCACCCTCGATGAGACCATAGCGCAGCGAATACTCTGCGACTTCGCCGATGCCATAAGGCCAGCTCGCGGGCTTCCACGTTTTCACGCCGCCCTTGGTTTTGCTCGCAGGAGCTGGCTTGGTTGCGGGGACTTTGATCACGGTGGCGGGCGTGGGAGTCGGGCGCGCCTTGGGAGCGCCTACAAAATTTGCTGTAGGGACGTTTTTTTCGGACGCCAACAGCGGAGCCGAAGATTTGTTGGTATCGACCACGTCGATCTGCAGATCGGAGATTTTTTGATTGTACTCTTTGGGCGCGGCTTCGATCTGGTCGACTTCGACAAGGCGAGACGCGCACGCTGAGATGAAAATGCCGAGGCTAAGGATGACCGTGGTGGCCCAAACTAAAGAGCGCTTTCCCATGGCAAGGCGGCGCGGTAATCGAGCGAGGCTTTGAAGCGCCTGTGTAGCCATAGATACTGCTCGGGATACCGGCGAATCCATTGCTCCATCTTCTCATTACATAGCCGCACATGTAAGGCCACATCTTCGTCTTTGTGGACCCCATTTGACTCAGCGCACGGCGGAATCTCGTCGCCCACATGAAGGTCGTAACCACCGCGCTCATCACGCAGCACGTAGCCTTCGACAATCGGCGCACGCAACGCGCGCGAGAGAATCGCAAGTCCCTTGGGTGACCACGCCTTGAGCCCAAGAAATGTGGTCTCGATGCCGTGGGGCTTGCCGGTGTGCTGATCCATCATGAAGGCGATGCAATAGCCTTCGCGGAAGGAGCGCACGAGCGAGCGACCCGAATAGGACTCTGCCAAAAAACGAATGCCGGTGCGTCGACGCGATCGCATCCAGATAAAATCCCAAAATCGCGAACGCAAGAAGCGCGTGATCGCCGCAAGCTTCACCCCGCGCGCCACGAGGCTGAGTCCGGCAAGATCCCAAGTGCCCAGGTGCGCCGTCAGAACAAAGAAGCCTTTCTCCTGCGCAACGAGCGACTCAAAACGCTCAAAGTTGTGGTAGCGCACGCGGCGGCGCACGGTGTTGTGGTTCCACGCAAAGCCCTCGAGCACTTCAAAAAATCCGTAGCACGCGTGCCAGATGCTTCGCTTGCCGATGGCTTCGATGCGGCGACGGTAGGCGTCCATGCTCTCCTCGCGCTCTCTCGGGAATACGGCACAGAGATTGGCAAGCACGACGTGGCGACGAAACTTCACCACATCCCACCACAGAATATTCATCACGCGCAGGAGCATCGCCTTCACAAAAAACGGCGTCCATAGAACCACAAAACCACATGTGAAAAGCACGCCGTAAACGGCCAGGGCGAGAATTTTGCTGAGGCGATCGAGCATCATGATTTGGCTCCGCCGCGTTTCAAGAGCGACAAGATCTTCTGAAGCGTGGCATGTTCATTTTGCCATGTGAGTCGCAAAAAAGCTCGGTAAAATTTCTTTTCCTTGCCGGCAAATTTCTTGGAGAGCGTTCCGTGTTCGAGCCAGGTACGGTACTCGCTTTCGTCGAAGATCTTTACGGCCTCTTTGTCGCCGAGGATCACCTCGCCAGAACTCCGTCCCGCCAGAGCAGCAAGGATCTTCTCACGTGTGGCGTGGTCGCGCAGCGGAAGGCTCTCGGCCTGAAGAAAGCGTTTTTTCATTTCGCGCAGGTAGGGCGCGTATCCAGCGCGCGTGGTGAGCACAAGAGGTGAGGCTCCCGAGGGAGCGGTCGCCATCTCGGTGTCTTTGAGCAGATCCAAGCCCAGGCGCAGCACCACTTGGGCACGATCAAGGGACGAGGGCGGCTCTCGCAACTCCCCCCAAGGCAGCACTCGGTTGCCGAGGTCATCCTCACTAACGATCACAATGTCCACATCGCGCGCCAACGCCCAATGCTGAAAGCCGTCGTCGAGCACAAAGACCCACGGTTTGACGGTGCTCTGCGTGTTCAAAAAGCGCTGTGCGTTTGCGGCTCGCCGTTTGCCAACAAGAATCGCTTCTGCCGCACCCGCGCGCGCAATTTCAGTGGCCTCGTCGCCCATACGCAGAGGATCGGCACTCTCGCCCGCACGCCAAACGACGTCTTCTCGCAGAGTGCGACCGTAGCCTCGTGTGAGCACCACGGGCAAGTAGCCCGCCGCGCGCAAGCGCCGGCAAAGGTGAATCACAAAGGGCGTTTTGGCTCGGCCTCCGAGCGCGATGTTGCCCACCGAAACCACCGGAAAGGGCAAGGACAGGGTGCGCGTGCTGCGCCGATCGAGCCATGTGCCCAGGCGGTAAAGCCACGAAAAGGGGGCGAACAAAATGGCGATGATCAGCGCGTCCACGTTATAACTTCCACAATTTGGCCAAATCCTCGGCGATGCGGAAGGAAACGCCGGCATCGCCAAGTTTTTTGGGAATGAAACGCAAAGATTTTTTGATAGCCGTCAAGCGAGGAGAGTCGAGAAGCAGCTCGACGGTTTCCGCAGCGATTCGCTCGGCATTCACCTCGTGCTGCAGAATTTCGGGAATCACTCCGCGGCGAAGCAAGATGTTTGGCAGGCCCGCAAAGGAATCTGGATCACTGAAGTACGAGGTGAGCGACTTGATAAGCCAAGCCGAAAGCGGGTTAAGTTTGTAAAAGAGAATGTGCGGCAATTGGTAATACGCTGCTTCGAGCGAAGCGGTGCCCGAAGCCACCCAGCCAAAGTCCGAGGCCATTTGCGCGAGATGCGATTGAAAGACAAGCTTCCATTCGCCCGAAGCGATGAGCGCTTCGGCGCGCGCGCGATCTTTGGGCGCAAGGTGCGAGAGAAAGGATTCGGCGCTTTGGCCTTGGGCCACAGCCACAATGGCTCGTTGGCGCACTCCGACTTTGGCAAGACCCTTTTGTTCGGCGAGACGCTTGAAGATCTCCCAAGATTTCACGAGCAGCGCCAAGTGGCGCTTGATCTCGGCGTGGCGCGAACCAGGCATCACACAGATAACGAAATCATTTTCAGCGAGCCCGAGATTCTCACGTGCCCCGCGACGGTTGAGCGGCAAGAGTGCGTCGCGAATCGGATGCCCGAGAAACTCCGCGTTCACTCCGGCGTCCAGGAAAATTTCTTTTTCAAAGGGCAGCGCCACGTAGAGCTTGCGCAAGAGGGATTTGATCATCGGCAAGCGGTGCTTGCGCCACGCCCACACCTGGGGCGCAATGATGTAATCCACCGGCTTGTTTTGTTTGCGGGCCATGCCCGCGAGCTTCAAGTTGAAATCTGGGAAGTCGATACACAGCACCGAATCCACGCTCTTCAGCTCAGCTTCGAGCGCACCGAGCACGGCGAAGATCTTTTTGAGATTGCGCAGCACCTCGACGATGCCCACCACAGCGACATCTTGCGTGCGCCCGATAGGCCTGACGCCGGCGGCTTGCGAGAGAGGCCCCGCGAGGCCCACAAATTCGAGCCGATCGGGATAAGCGCCCGAAAGAGTGGAGACAATTTTCGACAAAATCAGATCGCCGGAATGATCTCCGGCCGAGACGAGCACACGGTGTTTCACGGCGCCTACCTTAAATCCCCCGAGCCCCCCGATCAACCGAAGCCGGGCCACGAATCGCGCAAAGAGCATTTAAGTGGTGGGTATAGAGGGTAGCCACTAAACCGACACGCTCACAGCATCGTGAACAATAGGAGGCCCTCTATGCGAAACCTGATTCTCAGCGCCCTCTTCCTCAGCCTAGCCCCCGCCCACGCGGAAGAAACCCTCTGCGATTTTACGATCGATACCTTTGGAATCCCCCTCGGTTCCCCATGGAACGATCCCAACGATTCCCACAACGTCCCAAAGGTGGACCTCGACAACCTAGACTCCGAGTACCGAAGACTCGGTAAAATTGTGTACAAAGCCGATTCCAGCGAACCCGTTTACGGAAAGATCTCCGAAGCGCGCGAACGAGAGCAAGAACTGCTTTTTCTGAGTGGTGAGGCCAAAACCAAAGACGCCGCATTTCGTCAGGTCGACTGTGTGAACAAAAACCTTAGCGAACTCCTAAAGCGAGACGAAGCCAAGTTCCGAGGCGCTACTCTCGAAATTAGCGGCGGCTGGGGCGGCATCGCCAAATACTCCGTAAACTTTCTCACGGAGCTCGACCCCAAGAGCGTCAAGGTGGACTACGCAACGGCCACGGTCAACGAAAGCTACAACGCCGCAACCGGTCGCATCGAAGAGAGCTCCTACACATGGTCCATCGGTTTCAAAGTCGACCTCAATAGCCAAAACTTCAGCTACTACGACCGCCCCGAAGAAGGTTACGAAAAGCTCTACGAAGCCGAACTCATCGTCGAAGACAAAGAATAGCTCCGACTAGCCGAGCACTTTGATCGTCGACAGAATGCGGTCGATGATCTCGTGCGTGCAGAGTGCCGAATCCGAATCCGGCTCGAGCTCTTCGGGACGGCAGAAGTCAAAAGACCCCTGCGCGACATCGGGAGCCACGGTGTACGAACCGCGCAGCGAGTTCACGAAGGCTTCGATCTCAAGTCCGAGCGGATCCCCGCCCGACCAAGAGTTTTCACGCGCGATGAACGAGTTCTGATCGCGGCCCATTTTTTCAAAGCGCTTCAGCGAGCGACGCATGAAATCGATCGAGGCGTGCCAATCGGGGCCCGTGAGTTCCCACGAACGCGAGGATTCGGCCGAAAGGCGCGAGGCGAAGAAGCGGGCTTCGCCGCCGTCTTCGAGGTGCAGCGACACCTGGGCCTGGTCGATAAAATCCGAACGCAAGCGACGACCCCAGGCCGAAACGTCTTTGACGGCCGGCAGAGAGAAGACCTTGCTCACAAGACAGAAAAGATCCAGGTCGTGCACCATGAGGTCATGGATGACGTCGGTGTCGGCGGCGCGCGGAACAAAGGGACCACGGCGTTCGGCATGGATCGTCCATGGCGAGTGGCGCTCTGGGCGCCAGCCGCCCCAGAGGTTGGCGAGCGACCAGCGCTCGATGAGACCCACCTGCAGCACTTTGCCCTTTTCGCGGGCCTTGTCGCCGAGTTCGCGGCAATCGATGGCCGAGAATCCGAGCGGTTTTTCTACGAGGCAGTGCAGCCCTTTGTCGAGACACGCCAGCGTGGCTTCTTTGTGGATCGAGGCGGGCACCGCGATGATCGCGGCGTCGGGTTTGTTTGTGGGGCCGAGATTCGAAAGGTCGCCGATGTTGGCGATGACTTCGGGCGGGTGCGGATGTCCTGCGAACTCACGCAGCGTCGCCCCAGCTCGCAATTCGTCGGGTTCGACGATGACCGACACGCGTGCGCCAACGCGATCTCCAATCGCGCGAACCTTTTTAATGTGGTTCGCCCCCATGTGTCCGGCGCCCACCACCGCGAATTTGATCGTGCCACTCATTTTTGCTCTGTTCATGTGTTTCTTTCCTACCGTTGAATGCCTACTTTAGAGGACTTCACAAAATTAATAAAACGCTCTGCCGTGGAATCCCCGGCAAAGCGCTCTTCGAGTTCGCTAATACAAGCGGCAAGAGTTTTGCCGCTCTTGTAGAAGACTTTATAGAGTTCCGAAATTGTACGGATCTGCTGGTTGGTGAGGCCGCGACGCTTGAGACCCACCAGGTTCGGACCCATGACTTCGGAGAAGTCTTTGGCCGCCATGAAGGGCGGCAAGTCGCGACGAAGCACGGTGCCCGCGCCCATAAAGGAATAAGCGCCCACCCGGCAAAACTGCGTGATGCCCACGATACCGCCAATGACAACAAAGTCTTCGACATCGACATGGCCGGCAAGGGCCACTTGGTTGGCGAGGATGTTGTCCGAGCCCACGGTGCAGTCGTGCGCCACGTGGCAACCAACCATAAGCATGTTGCGCGAGCCGACCACGGTCTTCTGGCGCCCCTTAACAGTACCGCGATGAATCGTTACCGATTCGCGGAAGATGTTGTCGTCACCGATTTCCACGGTGGTTTCTTCACCTTTATAAGATGTGTCTTGCGGGGCTCCGCCAAGCGAGGAGAAGGCGTATACGGTATTGCGCGCACCGATGCGGGTGACACCTTCGACCACCACGTGCGAGCGTAGCACAGTGCCGTCGCCAATCTGAGCGCGTGGGCCCACCAGGCAATTCGGTCCGATTTCCACGCCGGCGCCGAGCTCGGCACCCTTTTCCACGATGGCGGTGGGATGAATTTTCACGCTGCTCATTCTCGTCATTCCCTTTCGCTCAAGTCCTCGACGGCGGGTCGAGTCCGAGCCAGAAGTGGCCCGAAGCGCACAACTTCTCCCCGTTGTAGACTTCGGCTTTCCAATAGTGCAACCAAGATTTGTGTTTGATTTTTTCGCATTTGATGCGAAGGGTGATCGGCGGTTTCACGATGCCGCGAAACTTGAACTCGTCGATAGACACCAAGAGCCCGTCGGGCACCGTGGCGCCCTCTTCTTGGGCACCGAGCCAAATCCAGAGACAAGCCTGAGCGCCGGCTTCCACCTGCAGCACGCCCGGAAAAACCGGGTCGCCGGGAAAGTGACCCGCAAAAACGGGATTGCTCGCGTCGAGATCGAGCTCCACAGTACCGCGCACGCCTTTGCCGTCTTGAACCTCACGCTCCACAAGCCGCGTTACCCAAACAAAGGGAGCGCGGTGCGGGAGCGAATGTTCGGGCTGGTTAGAAATCACGCGCCCTCCCCTTTCGCTTTGAGCTGTTTTTCGAGCGTTTTGATGCGCTCGTAGAGTTCGGGCAATTTGCTGGTGAGCGTGGCGATCTTAAGCGCCTCATTCATGGGGCGCGGGGGATAACCCTTGACCTGTTCACCATCGCGCAAGTCGCGCGAGATGCCGCTCTGGGCTCCCACCACCACGTCGTCGCCAATCGAGACATGGCCCTTGGTGCCCACGAGTCCAGCAAAGGTGCTTCGCGAGCCTACGATGGTCGATCCCGAAAGACCCACCAGCGCGCAGACGATGTTCGCTTCGCCGAGTTCACAGTTGTGTGCGATCTGCACGTGGTTGTCGATTTGTGTGTCCGCACCGATCACCGTGTCCGCAAAAACACCGCGGTCCACAGCAACAAAAGCACCAATGCGAACGCGATCACCGATGCTCACCGATCCGGTGTGCATGCGCTGTCGCGGTGTGCGCGAGCCGGGATAGACCACGATGCCAAATCCGGGAGTTCCGAGCGAGACATGGGGGCCGAGCACGGCGCCTTCACCAATTTGCACGTGATCTGCAATCGCGCAGTGGGCTCCGAGCACGGTGCCATCGCCGATGCGCACGTTCGCGCCGATACGAGATCCCGCACCGATCACGACGTCGTCACCGATCACCGAACCGGGGCCAATGAGAACGCCCGGCTCTAGCCTAGCGCGCGGAGAAATTTCGGCGTGTTTGGTAGCGTCTTCGGTAGCCACCCACTCTTCGACCCAAGTCTCACGCGCGAGCCAATCCACAAAGGCATCGGCCGCAGCACAGATCACAAGATTCGCAGGAGCAGACATGTCCGCCTTGAACAAAGCGGCAAGCGGATGCTTGGCGTCGAGCACGCAAAACGAAAAGTTTTGCACAAGAGCGCCGAGCGTCGCAGCATCAAAGCGCTTGCCGGCGCCAACGTAGGTGTAGCGAGAGCGCGTTTCGTTGCCGGTAGAGTCGCTCGAGGCGGGGCCGAGGGCGAAATCATCGCGGCCCCACTCAGCGAAAAGCCTTGAGTGCGCAGGCACCCAAGGCTCGAAACCGATTTCGGCGGCGTCTTTACGCAGCTCGTCCCAGCCCTGGGTCCAGCGCTGGGCAAGCGAAACGGTACGCAAAAGAGTTCTAGGGGTTCTTCTCGTCATAGGCCTTGATGACTTCTTCGGTGAGATCCGTTTTGTCTTCGGCGTAGAGAATCGCTTCGCCGGTGTCGTCGATCACGAGATCCATTTTGCGTTTGGAACCGACGCGAGTGGTCGCTTCGCGCAGACCTTTGACGATCGGCTCGATGGCTTCGGCCTGGCGGCGCTGAGCGTCCATTTGGAATTTCTGCGCGCGTTGCTGGATGTCCACCATACGCTGCTGAAGGGCGCCACCTTGCTCGGCACGGGCCTTTTCAGAAAGCGCTTCGGCTTTTTGTTGAAACGCCTGGGCGTCTTTTTGGAATTTTTCTTGGTCTTTTTCGAGTTTGGTTTTTTCGGCGCCCAAATCTTTCTCGAGTTTGGCCTGGGCGTTCTTACCGCGTTTCACCGAACGCAGCGCGCGCTGCATGTCGACGGTTCCCACTTTCACGGCGGCTTGGGCGAGGCCCGCGGTGCCGAACGCTACGAGGGTGGCGGACATCAATACTTTTTTAAACGTCATCATTTTCATCTTCTCCTTCAAAAATCCCTAAAAAGACGGGGCAATCATAAAGTTAAATACAGGTCTATAATCGCGCTTAAGATCCGATAGCACAAGCGGGTAACCCCACTCAAAACGCAGCGGACCCAGTGGCGAGTACCAGCGAATCCCCCAACCGTAGTTGCTCAGGATAGCAGGCTCTAACTTCGACATCGTTCCGTTCCAAGCGTTACCGGCGTCGAAGAAAACCACTCCGCGAATGTTCGCTTCGGGAATCAGCGTGAATTCGATTTCGTGGTTCATCACGATTTTTTGCGAACCCCCTAGCACATAATCGCGGGCACCGAGCGCAGCCTCTTTGGAATTGCGCACAGAAGCGAGGTGCTTGGTGGGACCGACGGTATACGAATCGTAACCGCGCAGCGACTGGATGCCGCCCAGGATGTAGCGCTGGGAATCGGGCACAGTATCGCCGCCATAGGGGAAGAGTACGCCGTAGTCCAGGCGCGTGCGGTAGACAAAAGACCAGAAAAGCTTCTGATAGTAGCGACCCGAAGCGTTCCAACCCATGTACTTGCGACCGCCTAGACCGGCCACTTCACCGCTCGTGGAGAGGTACATACCGCCCGAGGGGTCGAGACGGTTGTTACGCGTGTCGTATTCAAGCGAAAGGCTGAGCGAGGAGACATAAGACTCTTTGTCTTTGTCTGGGTTTGTGAAGATCTGAGGGTTCACAACGTCGCGGAAGAGCGTGTGGTGGAAACGGTAACCACTGTACACGAAAAGGCTCTCACGCAGCTCCTTGCCGAGGCGCATCGAGCCGCCCGACGAACGCTTGTCATAGGTCTTGGGTTTCACGCCGACGGGATATTCGTCGATCATGAGGTCCATGCCCAGTGAGTAATCCGAGTCGTTGATGTGCGGATCGACGTAAGTGAGGCTGAAGGTTTTCGAGCCCGAACGCTTGGTGCCCGAAAGGTCTTTCTCGTCAGAGAAGGAGAGGTTCATATTGAACGACAACTGACGGCCAAGACCGAAGAGGTTGTTCTGCGCCACTTGCGCACCAAAGATGAAGCCCGAAGCATTGCCGTAACCGGCCGACACGTTGAGCGACCCGGTAGGTTTTTCTTCGACCTTGATCTCGAGGTCGATGACGTTGGTCTTGCCATCGGGACTCGAGGTGAGAAAATTCACGTCGGAACCAAAGAAGCCGAGGCGCTGGATGCGCTCGAAGCCTTTTTTACGCTTGGTAGCGTTGTAAAGTTCGCCCTCGTTGAAAGGCAGTTCGCGACGCAGCACTTTGTCGTGCGTCTTGGTGTTGCCCGTGACCGAGATCTTGCCCCAATAGGCCTTCTCACCTGGCTCGACCGAGATGCCCAGGTCGACAACGCTCTTGCCATCCTGAACCCGCGGACGCGGAATCACGTTCGCAAAAGCGTAGCCCTGGTCACCGTACTTGTCGGTGAGCTTGATGATCTCCCCCTGCAGCACGCCAGTGGAGAAGATGTCGTTCTTTTTCATCTCGAAGCTGTCGCGCAGTTCTTTTTCTTCGAAGAGCAGATCGCCCGCGAATTCCACCTCACCGAGGCGGAATTGGGGACCTTCGTCCACGTCGATCACCATGTCGACGTAGCGACGATCCTGGCTGAGCGTGACACGCGGTTTGGCGAATTTGGCCTGAATATAACCCGAGTTGCCGTAGAAAAACGCGAGCATCGCAAGATCACGTTCGAAGACCTCTTCACGATAGGTGCCACCCGAAGTGGCCCACGAGAAGAAATGCCCTTCGGCACTCTGCATGACTTGTTTGAGTTCCGCTGCGGAATAAACCTTGTTGCCAAGAAAGAAGATCTTACGGATGCGCACGCGATCGTTTTCAAAAACGCGAATCACGAGCTCGGCCGAACCGGGCGCGTCGCCCGGCACCACTTCGTGCTCGGCCGAGGCCAGGTAATAGCCCTTCTCTTCGTAGCGCTGAATGATTTTGGCTTTGGCCTCTTGGATCTCACCCAGGTTCAACACCTTGAAAGGTTTCAATCCCGAGGTCTCTTCGAGCTCTTTGGTTTCAAATTCCGAAGCGCCTTCGTAGCGGATCTTCTCCACCACGGGTCGCTCGCGCACTTGCACGGTGAGCGCACCCCCAGACTCGAGGATGCGCACGTCTTCAAAATAACCGAGCTCAAAGATCGAGAGCGTGTCAGCGCGCGCGGCGTCGGCTGTGATCTCCGCACCCTTCTTGAGCTGCATGCGCTCCATGATGGCATCGGCTTCGATGCGGGCATTGCCCTTCACCTGAACGGAGGCAACCTTGGCGGCCAAAGCTGTAGATGCAAATACAAGGAAGGCCGAGAGGGCCCCGAGGCGATGCCATTTCACAGAAATCATCCGGACTCTAAACAATATCAAATACGTCCGTCTTTCAAATGGTATTGGACAGGATAGTGAGCCGCGAGCTCAACATCGTGCGTTACACTCACGAGGGTGGTCCCCCACTCCCGATTCGCGCGAAAGAGCAGTTCCATGACCTCCATCGAGCGCGTGCGGTCCAAATTGCCGGTGGCTTCGTCAGTAAAGAGCAGCTTCGGGCGCAGAGCCAAGGCGCGGGCGATGGCCACACGCTGCTGTTCCCCACCCGAGAGTTGCCAGGGGTACTTTTTACGCTTCTCAGAGAGCCCCACCCATTCGAGGAGCTGTGCGGGCCAACCCGCCTCAGTTTCGCCCGCAAGGGAGAGCACGATTTCCACGTTTTCCTGGGCATTGAGCTCGGGAATCAAATGATGGAATTGAAAGACAAAGCCCATATTGCGAAGTCGAAACGTCGCGCGTTCGTTTTCGTCGAGACCCGCGGGATCTTGTCCAAGCAGACGAAGCGATCCGGCGTCGGGGCGGTCGAGGAGCCCTAAACAATTGAGGAGCGTAGATTTGCCCGATCCCGAAGCGCCCAAGAGGGCGACGCGCGCACCGGTTTCGATCACACACGAAACGCCCTTCAAGACAGGTTCGTCGGTTTCACTGCGATAAGTTTTGCTTAGATCTTGGGCCACGATGGCCGGCGAACTCACTTGCGTCGTCATCTCTATCACCTACGGTGCCTCAGCACATCAAGTACGGGAGTGCGCGCCAGGCGCCATCCCAAGAACGTCGCGATGCCCATGCCCGCGAGCGTACCATACAAAAGAACCCCGAGCTGCTCGGAGAAGGAAAAATGAAAGGGGAGCGAGGTCACGTTGTACACGTCGGGCGGCAGCTCAAAGGCCGGCACATAAGGCAAAATTTTGGAGAGCGTTACCGAGAGCACGACTCCGATCGCCGAAGAGGCGAGACCCAACGCGAGTCCCTGCAGTGAGATCCAGCGTCGCAATTGCCGCGGCTGAAGGCCCATGGCCACGAGCACCGCGAGGTCGCGATCGCGCTCCAAATAGAGCACCAGCAGTGTGGCCGCCACGTTGAGCGTGGCGACAAGGGCGAGCAATGCGAGCACGAGCGTGAGCGAAACGCGGTCGTGACGAATGGCTTCGAAGAAATTGCGAAACTCCATTTCCGACCAAATCCTGGCATCATCTACCACCTTATACTTTTCAGCCAAAGGCTTGATATTCTGCACGTATTCATCGCGCCATTTGGAGATTTTAACGGTGTCCGCAAAGGGGAACTTCGATTCGTCCAAATAGTAGCGAATCATGTACGCATCACCAGGACGCGAAGCAAAGAGATCGCCCTGATGCTCTTTCAGGTAAGCATAGAGGCCGCGCGCATCGATGCGCGCGTAGCGAGAGTCGTATTCGTAATAACCAAACTCCACGATGTTCAGCACGCGCGCCGGCACGCGGCCTCGTACCACTCCGGGCATCAGCAGCGAGACTTGATCGCCGGGCTTGACGCCCAAGAAAGCCGCGAGCGGTTTTCCGAGATCCACGGTCAGCGGAAAACGCCCTGAGTAGGGATCGTTCACCGAAAAGTCCGACGGCAGCACGCCTGTGATTTTTATACCGCGGCCGCCCTTGGGCCCAAGAACCAGCGCCTGCGAATCCCACACAAATTCTGCACGGGCCACGCCCATGGGTGCGGCCTTCACAAAGTCCTGGAGCTGCGCATAGGACGACCACACGCGCGCGTTGTGCGCCACGTGCCCCACCCCTCGACCAAGGCCCTGGGCCAGTGTGGTTTCCACACCGCGCACGAGCGCAAGCGTGAGAGAGAGCGCCGTCACTCCGAGCGAAAGCCCGAGCACGGCTACCTTGAGAGAATTGCGAAAGAGGCGAGGACGCCGACGATCGGGGCTCTCGCGAAAGCTAAAGAGCCAACGCCTCGTCAAATGCCAAAAGCTTTTCGGCAGGCCCGCTCGCATGATCAGTCGGCCGGCCTCATCAGCGGGAACAAGATCACGTCGCGGATCGAATCCGAACCGGTGAGCAGCATCGTGAGGCGATCGATGCCGATGCCCTCACCCGCTGTCGGCGGCAGGCCGTATTCGAGCGCGTGGATGTAGTCTTCGTCGTAATCGGTGGCCTCGGCGTTGCCGAAACCTTTTTCGGCCGCCTGAGCCTGGAAACGCGACTTTTGATCGTCGGGATCGTTGAGCTCGTTGAAACCGTTGGCGATCTCTTGACCGCATACGAAAAGTTCAAAACGGTCGGTGACATCGAGACCGGCAGGAGATTTCTCGTCGGCGCGACGTGCGAGCGGCGAGATCTCTACCGGATAACCCACAACAAAGGTCGGCTGAATGAGCTGGGCTTCGACATCTTCGGCGAAGATCATCTCGAGAAGAGCGCCGACGCCTTCGCGGCCCGTAAGCTGCCCACCCTTGGTTTTGACATAGGCGCGCATCGCTTCGATGTCGCTCACCGAGCCCCGGTAGCCCGACATGGTTTTCACCGCATTCTCCATCGAGATGCGAGTCCAGGGGCCCTTGAGATTTAGTTTGTGGCCCATCCATTCGATTTCGGTTGTGCCGTGAAGAGTTTCGCAGAGTCCAACGATGAGCTCTTCGGTCATGTCCATGAGGTCATGATAAGTGGCATAGGCCATGTAAAACTCGAGCATCGTGAACTCGGGGTTGTGCCGAATCGAGATGCCTTCGTTGCGGAAGTTGCGGTTCACTTCGAAGACGCGCTCGATGCCGCCCACCACGAGGCGTTTGAGGTGCAATTCCGGAGCGATGCGCAGCACGAGCTCCATATCGAGAGCGTTGTGATGCGTGTTGAAGGGGCGGGCGGCAGCGCCCGTCACAAGGGTATGCATCATCGGCGTTTCGACTTCTACGAAGTCGCGCTTGGTGAAATATTCCCGAATGCCCTGAACGATCTTGGAGCGCTGGGCGAAAACCTTGCGCGAATCCTCGTTGCTCATGAGGTCGAGGTAGCGCTTGCGATAACGGTCTTCGACATTGGTGAGACCGTGGAATTTTTCGGGCGGAGCGTGCAAGCATTTGGCGAGCACCTGAAGCTTGTGCACTTCCACGCTGAGTTCGCCGGTCTTGGTGCGGAACATCACACCTTCGACACGAATAAGGTCGCCGAGGTCGGATTCTTTGAAGCGAGCGAATTCGCCTTCGCTGAGGTGGTCCTTGGCCAAATACACTTGAATGGTGCCGCTGCGGTCGCGGATCTTAAAAAAGCCCGCCTTGCCGAAAAAGCGCATGAACGAAATCCGTCCGGCCACCGACAGCGTGCCCTTGGCGCGCAGGGATTCAGAGTCCTCGATCCCGCCGAAGTGGGCGACAATCTCGCGAGCGGTGTGCGAGACCTTGACCTGGTGAGGGTATGCGAGCCCCTCAGAACGCAGAGATTCGAGCTTGGCGCGACGAACGCGGGTCTGCTCGTCGTGATCAATGACCTCGGGAGCGGCCGAGGGGGTGGGATTTTTTGGTGTGTTATTGGAAGTGGACATGCCGCTGGGCAAATTAATCCGTTCACGCACCCCGAGCAAGCCCGAGCGGGTATTTGGCCGCATTTTGAACGCATTTTGTACGCAGATCTCGGCTTGCGAGCGCTGGCATTGTGCTTTAACTTTAACGAGTGCGCCTCGATCGTTTTTTCCGCTCTTCATGCTTAGCGCTGGTCTTGGGACTCGCCGCTTGCGTGAGTTTGCCGGGCACCAACCGCAAAGGGCTCATTTTGGTGAGCCGCGACTACGAAATCAGCCTGGGCGACGAAGCCTACCGCGAAGTTCTCACTCAAAATTCGGGCTCTCCCGGAAAAGCATCCAAACTCATCACTTCGGGACCTCAATACGAAATGCTCCAGCGCGTGGGCAAACGCATCGCCGCCGTCTCCGATGTCAAAGACTTCAACTGGAAATTCTCGCTCGTGAACGACCCCACGATGAACGCCTTCTGCCTACCGGGCGGGAAGGTGGTCTTTTACACCGGCATGCTCCCCATCCTCAAAAACGAAGCCGCAATGGCCATCGTCATGGGCCACGAAGTCGCGCACGCGGTGGCTCGCCACGGCGCCGAGCGCATGTCGCGCACCATGCTGGTGCAAGCGGGCGTGGTGGCCGTCTCCGCAGGCGCCTTCCACAAGGATCCCGAAAAGTTTGGCGCCTCGATGGCTCTGCTAGGTGCGGGCGCCACGGTGGGTCTGATCTTGCCTTTCTCGCGCAGCAACGAAACTGAGGCCGACACCATCGGCTTGCGCTACGCCGCACGCGCGGGTTATGACCCCAGCGAAGGGCCCAAATTTTGGTCGCGCTTTTCAGCAGCGGTCGGCGGCGGCAAGGCGCCCAAGTGGCTCTCCACCCACCCCACCGACGAATCGCGCATCAAAAACCTCAATCAACTTCAACACGAAGTGTGGGCGGATTACGAAAAATCCCCCAAATATGGCCTAGGAGAAACGATCAAATGAGTGAGAACAGCAATCAAACCAGCGCCGACGAATTGAACGTCGATTTCGACAATTTTTCGGTACCCAAAGAGCGCTCCGAAGAGCTGCGCAGCGCCGTTCAGCGCGTCAAGGACGCCGGCATGGTCGAAGGCCTGCAGACCCTCGTCGCCGAACTCGGCGTCGAAGAGGTCTCGAGCCAGGACGACCAGATGGCCGGCCTGATCAAAGCCAAAAACCCCAAGGTCTTTCGCTACGTGCTGAACACGGAATCTGAGACCGAGCGCAGCGTTTTTGAAATCTTCCAATTCGAGCAAGAGCTGCGCGCTTCCGTAGCCGGCCGGCCTGTGCTCGAAGTTTCGTTCTTGCCCAAGGACAAAGACTTTCTCGTATTCTACGTCGATGCCGCTTTCCTCGAAAACTGGAAGGTCTTCGGCGCGGAAATCGGCGACGTGCTACGCGAAGCCGAGAAGATCAAAAGCGACCGTCAAAAGCATTTCAAAAAATTTGCCAAAAAGGAGCCTGTTCGCCATGAAGACGCTGAAATCCCTACTGAAGAATAACCTCGTCGCCCTCGCCCTCGTCGGAGCCACGCTCGCGGGAAGCGCTGCGCACGCCTGTGCCGAACACGAAGCCGCGGCGGCCCACGATTCAGAAGCCAGCAAGTTCATTGCCGACTCCAAATCCGCGAGCGCCAAACTCACCGAACTGCAGATCCCCAAAGTCAGCTGCCAAGCGTGTGCCTACAAAATCCGCAAAGGCCTCAAACCTCTGCCGGGCGTGCACCAAGTGGAAGTCGACGACACCACCAAAACACTGCGCTTTCGCTGCGACAAGTGCGACATGAACGACGTCAAAGCCAAGCTCATCGAAATTGGTTACCCGGCCGCCGAAAACACCTAAAAAAGAACCTAGTTCCTTAACCCGCTTCCTGAACCCCGTACCTCTAGGTGCCAGGTTAAAGTAGCGGGTTAAGGAACTAGGTTCTAAAAAAATGGAGGAGACCCACCAGATGTCCGCAGACGAGCACACCAACGATGATTTAAGAGTCTTACGTACCGCCTCCCTGCTGATCATCGCAGCGGTCGCCCTCACCGCGGCGCTCGTTTTTACCCGCGCGGCCATGGTGCCGCTGGTTTTCTCGCTGATCCTATACGCCCTCATCACCGAAACCACCGACTGGTTCGCCGCCAAACTGCGGTGGCCGCGCTGGCTCTCGCTTGGCATCGTGTTTCTCACCTTCATAGGCCTGGTTTGCGGTTTTGGATGGCTGGCCACTGTGTCGATCGACACCTTCGTGCAAGGCATCTCGCAGTACCAGTTGCGCGTGCAGGAATTTTTGCTGTGGCTCTCGCGCCGAGCTCTGTACTTTGGTTATTCTTTTAACGTCGACAAGTGGACCGAATCGGTTGCCGCCCTCCCCATCCTCGACTGGGCCACCACCATCACGGGCTTCGTGCTGGAATTCGTCGGCAATTTTGCCCTGGTGCTCATCTTTTTGATCTTTCTTCTCTTGGGCGAACAAAAGGGACGCGCGCGTCACCCTGTGGTGCTCGAAGTGCGCAACAAGATTTCGAGCTTCGTGGCCGTCAAAACCATCGGCTCCTGCGTGATCGCCATCGCGATCGCGATCCTACTCGCCGCCCTCGACATCGAGATGGTCGTGCTCTTTGCCGCCATCACCTTCGCTGCCAACTACATCCCGCAGGTGGGCTCGCTCATTTCGGCCCTCTTGCCCGTCCCCGTGATCATGCTCCGTCACGGCGCCGGCGTAGAACTCCTCGTCTTCATCGTGCTCTCGATCTTGCTACAATTTTTGAGCGGCAACTTTATCGAAACCAAACTCATGGGCGAACGCCTCGACCTGCACCCGGTGACGATCCTCGTCTTTCTCATCTTCTGGGGACTGGTGTGGGGCGTTGCGGGCATGTTCGTCGCGGTGCCCATCACCTTCGTGCTCAAGTGGGGCCTCTCGCGCCACAGCCTGACGCGTCCCTGCGCGGAGATCCTCGCAGGCCGCTTGCCGCAGGCATAACGTCGCAAAACGGTTGCCAAACCGGGGCGCGCGACCTATCGAGAGCTCATGCAAATTCTCTCGGTGCAGTCTCACGTCTGTTACGGTTACGTCGGCAATCGCGCGGCGTCCTTTCCCCTGCAGCGCATGGGCTTTGACGTGAACGCGGTGAACACCGTGCAGTTCTCCAACCACTCGGGCTACGGCGCGTGGAAAGGCGAGATTTTTGGAGCCCCGCACTTGCGAGAGATCTTTGAAGGCCTTGCCGCACGCGACGTCTTCAAAAATTCTGCCGCTCTGCTCTCGGGCTACTTGGGCTCGCGCGAGCTCGGAGCCTGTGTGCTCGAAGCCGCCGAGCGCCTTAAGGCCGCCAACCCGAAGGCCATTTACCTTTGCGACCCTGTGATGGGCGACGTGGGCCGCGGCTACTTTGTAAAACCCGAGATTCCGGATTTCTTCGTGGACGAAGTCATCCCCCGCGCCGACATCATCACGCCCAACCATTTTGAATTCAACCGCATCGCTGGTGAAGAAATCACGAGCCTCGAACAAATGGCCCGCGCCATGGACCGCGTGCACGCGCGCGGACCGCGCCTCATCGTGGTCACTTCGTTTTTAGAATCCGCGAGCCCTGGCCACGCCCCCACTCTCAAGGTTTTGCTTTCGGTGAAGGGCGGGGCGCGTTACTACGTGGAGAGCCCGCACTTCCAATTCCCCGTGGCCCCCACGGGCACGGGAGACCTTTTCTCGGCGCTTTTTTTGGGCAATTATCTCAAAAATCCTGCCAGCCCCGAGGTGGCACTGCAGCGCGCGACCGGTGGCATTTACCGTGTGCTCAAAAAGAATCACGAACGCCAAACGCGCGAACTCGAGATCATCGCGGCGCAAGATGCCTTTCTAGATCCCGAGCTTTTCCCTATTGCGCGATTTGCCTGAGGTGTTTTTGGCAAAGGCTCTCCCCCAAAGTTCCCGCCCGGCTTCGCGCTGAAGCGCGAGGGCTGGACGTCGATGAGCTGACATTTAAGGTCTGCTCGTCGCTAATAGCGAGGAGACGCTTCCACTTACGCTTGAACGACGGCGACAATTTTTGCGTCAGTCCTGCGCGCGCGGGCATTTCGGATTTCATGTGTTCGATCATGTAGCGCAAGATCGGCGGCATTGGGGGCGAAGAGGCTTTGCCGAAGCTGAAGAGCAAGGCATCAAGCCACTTTTCATGGGGCTTCATCAAAAATCGGCTGATCACCAAATCCACCTGATTGCGCGAGAGCGCGGAAAAGCCAAGCGAAGCAAAGTCAGGATGGGGCATCACGTAACGCAAATTGTGCACCACCTCGAGCAGCGGCACGTTCTTGCGAAAAATCACGGGCTCAAAGCGGGCCAGAGGCAATCGGCTGAAGTATTCGGGATTCACAGTGGCAAGAAACTTGATGAGCCCCCGGTCAAAACCAAAACCAGGATAACGCCAGTGGGCACTCGCGAAGCGCTCGTAATCGGAGAAGGTGACCTCTCCCCGCTGTGTCGCTACCGCCAAATGCGCCAGCGTCGAGTACGTGCCCGTCGTCAACTGGGCGAGATCCTTGTCGCCAAGTTCGGGGTAAGTCTTCACGATATGCAAGAGAAGTTCAAAAGTCTGCGTGACATCGGTTTGCGCAAAGACAAAAGCCCCTGAGCGAAAGAGTTCGCGTCCGATTTCGGGACCAATCCACTCAAAAAGACGCGAGGGGGAACCGGAGTAGGCCTCGAAGAGCGGCGCACTGACAGAGGGATCAAAGAAATCCACCTGCGGAAGCAGCTTCTTGAGCGTCTCGGAGAGAGGCGCCGCCGCGGAGCTCTCGCTTTCGGCGGCCGCGAAGATCTGTCGCCAAAACGCCAGCACCTGAGGCTTTTTATTATCTTCCTCACCGCCTCCACCGAGCGCCACCTGTACAACTTCGTCGTACTTCATGAGTTCCAGGATGACTTTGGAATCCTTCATCTCGAGGTAAGGCTGAGCACGCTGCGAAGCAAAGAAGCGGGAGCCATCGCGCTGCCAACGTCGACGCGCGTAGGGCAAGAGGGCGAGTCGGGGCTTGCGCATTTCGTCGAGCAAGCGACCGTCTTCAAAATAGTGTGAATCGTAACGAAAGCCCGACCCAAGGAGCATGGCGTAGACCGCCGCTCGGTAATCGTCTTGTTTCCAAGCGGCGATGGAGTTCAGCAACTGGCTTTCGTCGAGCGTGTGAACGGCCGCTCCAGATTTGCGTCTCGCTTTGACGAATTCTTCGAAAAACGCATCAAGGAATTTGAGCGAGGCTTCGGTTTCGGGCAAATGCACGAGCTCGCTGCCGAGCTCCAAGAGCGGCGCACGGGCCACGTCCGACCCTTTGGCGCTGCGTAAGGACTGTAGCCATTTGTCAAAATGGGCATCGCGGTAGCGCAAGAATTTTGTGTAATCCTCGCCGAGCCATGGCTGATAAGATTCGAGCAGCACGGCTACCGCCACCGATTTTGCGCGCAAGGCACTATCGACGTAAGTGCGGAACTCGCCGATCAGCTTGGGGTGACTTTTGAGGACGGCTTCGACGTCTGTGGCGGCGAGCGCACGATGCACGTCGCGCAAGCTGGCGCGAAAATAGGCCACCACCGGCTCCTCACCAGACTTCATCACGTTTGCGTCGTCGGGCACCCAGTAATTTTGTACGTAATCGGGCCGGTACGTAACGTCTTCGCTCGCGCTGCCGGTGTGCACGTCGAGCAAGTATTTAGAACCAGCGATCGTCACGAGCACCTTGGTGTAGTTTTGCTCGCTCGTCACGATGCTGGGGATACCCGCGTGCGAAAGGATCACGCTGCCCAGCAGGGAATAATCCCGGCAATCCACTTGGCAACTCTGCTGCGAGCCCAGGGGCTCGATCACCCGATTGTCCGGGGCGATTTCATTCGCATATTCGTGCAAAACCTCGGTGAGTTTTTCGGCGAAAGTATCAGCGTTGCCTTCGTCGCCCTGCTTTAAGAAATCCTGCCAGAGCTTGGCCACCGTACGCACAATCTTGGAATCTCCGAGTCGCGACGGGAAAACCATCACGGGAGGACGCTCACCTCCGTAGAGGGTCGTGCCCTCAAAGATGGCGCCGTCGGGAATGTAGAAGACCCGGTCGGCCGTCACACGTCGGTAACGATCGAAGCGAATCCCCTTGGGAAATTGGCCGACTAGTTCTTCCGCGTGTCGAAGATCCGCGATGGCGCCGTAAGCGACGTCGGATTTTTTGAGCACCTCATAGACTTGAAACTCCTCGAGCCACTGACGGGTGATCTCGGGATTTGCCGAGGACATGATCATTTGCTTGACAAGGAGGCGCAATCGCCCCGGCACGTAAGCAGAGTTGAAAGTGCTCGGCGAGCGCCGCGTGCTCAAGAACGTGCTCACAATGTCGTGAAACTCCTTGAGACTAGCACCTACGATTTGCAAGTTGTAGCGCGAGGCTTTGTTGAGCACCCGGAGTACGCCCATGATCTCAGGATTTTTTCCTTCGCGATAACGTTCGGTCTCCTTGTGAGTCGAGCGGCGGTAAAATTCGATTTCACCCCTCAGGACGGAATTTACCATCGGGTTGCTGCGGCGGCCGCTTTGGCCAAAGTCGGGCGCCCATTCAAAACGCACCTCTTGGGGATTAGCGTGCATGTGCAGCAGGCCGAGCGAGAGGGAGTCAGAGTTTTGTTTGAAGAAATCCTCGTCCCCGAGCACACCTCGCTCGAGCAATCCTTCGCGCAAATGGATGATGTCCCATGCGTTTTTCTCGCCTGTGTTGATCTCATGCTTTGCGAGGACGCGCCGGCGAATTTCATTGAGACGTTCTTCCGACACATCGAGGAGCACGTCGATGTCTTGTCCGGGTTGAAAGACGTCGAAAAAATGCACCTCTTTAGGGATCGCAAGGCCCGCCTCAAGTCGCGCCTTAGCGTAAAAGAGCACCGCAGCGGCCGAGCCGCCGAAGAGCCAGGCTTTGCCACGCGATTCGCTCTGGAGATATTTCAATTGAGGGATAGCCTGCACCACCGCATGCGCGGCGAGGCGAAGTTTTTCTTCGGTGACTTTGACTTTTACGGTCGCGCTCGTTTTGGCATGCGCGATGGGCGCGACGTGAATCGTGCTCAGCGCGAAGCTCAACAATAGAAATAAAAAACCACGGCCCCTCATCCCCTGCATGTCTCCGTCCCTTTCCTCTAGGACGGTGAACCAAAACACAGGGGACTCAGCTCATCAACGGGGCGAGCATGCTTCAATGGGGGTTTTAAGGCTTATTAAGTGATCGCTATGCTTAAACTCAAAAACTCAGCCGTTTGCGCAGATTTAAAAAGATTGTGAGGCATTTTTTGTGCGAACCTATCTGCGCCGCATCAAGTTCCGTGGGCTTTTGCAGAGCCTCGACAGCGCGCTGGTAATCGCCGTGCACGCCGCGCAGAGCTTCTTGCACGCGCGGATCTTGCGATCGCAGTAGCGTTCGCAAAAATTCGTCAAGCGTCGTGTCCTCGCCATCAAACTGTGCGTATTCCACGAGCCTGTCGATCATCAGCTCGCTGATCTTCCAGCGCCGGCCGGGCGGGGTTGTGCTCGCCGGTGTGGCGATCACGAAGCTGCGGTAAAACTCATCAACAAATTCAGGCTGCAGCGCCATTTCGTGAGCCACAAGAATCGCGCCCACCTCTTCGCCCACCCGCGGATCGGAAGATTTTACGAGCGAGGCCATCACTGTGTAAAAGTCCACTTCGTCGACCGAGCCCTGCTCGAACTTTTTTCCCCAGAATCGAAGCGCTTCTTTAAAGAGCTCCGATTCGGTATCGCTCACCGTAAAAATGGTCTTGGCAAGACGCGAGCTGAGCGCGCGATGCTCGAGCACGTCGAGTTCCGCAATCAGGCGAGTGAGACGAGGCCCGGCCACGCTAACATAGGCCGCAAAGTTCTCGGCGCTCATGGCATTCATCAGGTCAAAGTCGAGTGCGTAGCGCACCGAAAAGCCTGTCTTGTCCGCGGGCGCTAGGAATTCAAAATTGAGCGGATAATTTTCGTCGAGAAAGCTCACAAGCTTAAGCAGTTCCGCGTTCGAGAGAGTTTCTTGGATCACACGCTCGCGCCAGCGCTCGATGTCTCCGCGCAGTCGCGCCCTGTGCGCCTCGCGCGCCGTATAGGCGGCGGAGGAGCTGCGAAAGTAATGTTCTTCGATGCGTTTGCCGTCGTCGGGACGCGCGACACCGTAGCGAGCGTTCTCGGTGACAAGACGCTCTAAGGTCGTGGCGACCTGATCACCGCGCTCCATCGATGCAATCAGATCGCGGGTCGTCTCGGCGTCAAGGTTCGGAGAGAAGAGCGGCATCGAATCCCCAGGTTTGACAATGAGCAACCGCTCGGCCGGATCGTCGCCGAGCCGCACCACAAAGGGGACAAGCTCCGTGCCCTCCACGCGCTGCAGGTATCTCACACCCTCGGGCAATTGCCACATGCGATGCAAAAAGTTCACTCCGCGAGGCACGGCTACAAGTGCGATGGGGTCGCGAAAGTCGGCACTCACCCAATCCCAGAACTTCACGTAGGCGGCGCGGTCAGAGCGCACCCGCAGCGCAAAGGCCTCGCGCGTGCTGAGCACGGCGCGGTAGCGATTGGAGTGGTCGAGATCGCGCACAAAATCCACGCGCAGACCGTGAGGAGTCAAATCCAAAATCGGATGTGCAAAGTCGTCGCGCGCCCAAGCGTGCGAAAGACCCATAAGCGAAGCGATGAGCAGCAGCTTCGAGGCTGCCGAGTTCCCCCCAAAGGCCATTAGCTCGGAGACCTCAGCACGAGCTTGATAAGGCTCGTTAATTGACGAGAGATGGCTTCGGGATGCGCGAGCGGTTTTTTACCCGCAAGCCCCGAGAGCTGCACGCTGAGTCCCCAGAGCAGGCCCATCTTGAGCGCGTTGGCGACGATCTCCAGATCTTCGTTCATGGGCTCACGTGGATGATAGTATTTCCAGGCCTTGGCCATTTGTTTTAAATAAGTGGTTTCCACTTCGCGAGCGGCCTTGCCGATGGCGCCCGGATCGTCGCGGAACAACATATAGACACGCGGAGCCCAGGGCGAGCCCTGGACCTGCTGCATGGCCTGCAGCAGACGGTTCTCCTGGAACTCGTCCCAGCTGCGGTTTTTTTTGAGTGCGTCGTCGAGCGAATCTAGGTGCAAAAAAAGCTTCAGCGAATGCCGCACGGCCTCGGTGAGCAGCGATTCCACTTTGGAGCCAAAATAATAATAGAGCGTGCTGCGCGGAATTTTGGTGACCCGCGAGATCTTGGAATAGGTCAGTTTGTAAGGCGGGTGCACAAGAAAGAGCTTCACCACCTGCACGAGGGCTTCTTCGATCGTCACCTTGCGCGCTACGGCTTCGGCCTTCTTTTGGGGCATGAGCTCCTCCTTAGTAGGACAACGCGACAAGCGCGTGGTGAGCCATCCCGTAAACCATAGCGTCTTCGTCGATGTCAAACCTAGGATCGTGACACATGTATCCTGTCTCTTTGGCGAGGTTGCGCGTGCCGAGGAACATGAAGTTGCCTGGGACTTTTTCGCAGTAAAAACCGAAATCTTCGGCCACCATACTGGCGCGATCGGGGTAGCGCACGTGCTCGGCGCCCAGAAGCTGCGTCATCACTGCGGCCACGCGATCCGAAGACTGGAGGGCGTTGAGACTCACGGGGTAACCCTCAAAAAACTGCAAGGAATAGCTGGCGCCGTTGGCAGCGCAGAGTCCCTTCAAGAGATCATCCACCTTTTTGCGCACCAGAGCTTGAATCTCTTTATTGTAAGTGCGCAGAGTGCCGGCGAGCTTGACGCTCTCGGGAATCACGTTGGTCGTGGTGCCCGCATGAAACTGGGTGATCGAAAAGACGGCCGGTTGCTGCGGATCCACAGCACGACTGACCACCGATTGCACGTTGGTCAAAAACTGCGCGGCGATGAGGATCGGATCGATCGCAAGTTGGGGCTCGGCCGCGTGACCGCCGACGCCTTTGATCTCTATATAGACTTCGTTGGGCTGCGCGGTGGCTGGTCCGCGACAGATGCCCACCCTGCCGGTGTCGTGCAAGGGCCACACGTGCATGCCGTAGATCTCATCCACGCCATCGAGCACGCCGTCTTCGATCATCGCGGGCGCGCCGCCCGGAAGGTTTTCTTCGTTGGGCTGAAAGACAAAACGAACGGAAGTTTTGAGTTTGGGAGCTAGGGTCTTCAGAATGCGGGCGCCGCCGATGAGCATCGCGGTGTGCGCGTCGTGTCCGCACATGTGTGCCGCGCCAGGCACGGTGGATTTGTAAGGCTTGTCGCGAAGCTCGTCCATCGGCAGCGCGTCCATGTCAGCGCGGATGGCAATGCGGCGCGTGGCGCCCGGCACCTCAAGATCGGCCTGCACGCCGGTACGACCGACATTTTCTTTGACCTTAAGGCCGAGGGCGCGCATCTCGCGCGCCGCGACGGCGGCGGTGCGATGCACCTCAAAACCAATCTCGGGATTGCGGTGGATGTCGCGACGGATCTCCACGATGGACTCGAAATGTTCGCGAGCGAGCCGTAGGACTTCCGCTTGGAGAGCAGGATCGATGGTGATCTTCGACATCTTATGCCTTTCTGGTTTCAACGGGCGTCTTGCGCCGCGGGTACAGGGATTTACATATCATGCATTCCAAACCAAAACATCCCCGCGCCGGGCAGTGCTCGCGCGCGTAATAGATGATCTGCAGATGGAGCTTGTTCCAAGTGCTCTCCGGGAAAAGAGCCTTGAGATCGCGCTCGGTTTGAGTGACCGAGGCGCCGCTGGTGAAGCCCCAGCGCTGCGCAAGGCGGTGAATGTGTGTGTCCACCGGAAAGGCGGGCACATGAAAGCCCTGACTCATCACCACGGAGGCGGTTTTGTGGCCCACGCCGGCCAGACTCTCCAAAATTTCAAGGTCGCCCGGTACCTGGCCACCGAACTCGGCGACGAGGCGTTTGGAGAGGCTCAAAATCGCCCGCGCTTTTTGGGGCGCAAGTCCGCAAGGCCTGATAATTTTGTAGATCTCTTCTTCGCTGAGAGCGGTCATGGCGGCCGCATCGGGGGCACGCCCAAAGAGAATGGGGGTAACTTCGTTGACCCGGGCATCGGTACACTGCGCCGAAAGAAGCACCGCGATGAGAAGTTGGTAGAGAGATCCAAAATGGAGCGGGGGCTCGGGGTCCGGATAAAGCCGTGAGAGCTCGCTGAGGACATGCTGGGCTCGTTCCTTTTTGGTCATCACTAAATTACGTAATGCGGTTTTTTGTTCAAGTCATTGATTTTTATAAACGGCCGCAGGCGCCGGCTCGTCCCAAAATCCGTGCGCCCCGCGCAAGGATTTTGCCCTTCGTAACGGCGCAAATTTAAAGAATTAGTGGTCGACGAAGTTGCGGTTTAGCGTCTATACCTTGGGGCCGTGGCAAGCCTGGTTCTCAAAAATTTGTGCAAAGATTACAGTGACGTCCGTACCGTTCACGGCATCGATCTCGAGATCCATGATCGCGAGTTCGTGGTCTTCGTCGGCCCATCGGGTTGCGGAAAATCCACCACGCTGCGAATGATCGCCGGACTCGAAACCATCAGCGAAGGCTCGATCTCCATCGACAAGAAAGTCGTCAACGATATCCCGCCCAAAGATCGCGATATCGCAATGGTTTTCCAAAACTACGCCCTCTATCCGCACATGAGCGTTTACGAAAACCTCGCCTTTGCGCTCAAGTTGCGCAAATTTCCCCAGGCCGAAATCGACAAAAAAATCCAGGAAGCCTCGCGCATCCTCGGCATTCAGGATTACCTGAGCCGCAAACCGGGCGCGCTCTCCGGCGGTCAGCGCCAACGCGTGGCCATGGGCCGCGCCATCGTGCGCAACCCAAAACTCTTCCTCTTTGACGAACCGCTCTCCAACCTCGACGCCAAACTGCGCAACCAGATGCGCGTGGAGATCAAAAAACTACACAAGCAACTCGGCGCCACCACCATCTACGTGACGCACGATCAAGTAGAGGCGATGACCCTCGCCGACCGGATCGTGATCATGAAAGACGGCCGCATCGAACAAGTCGGCACGCCTCTTGAAGTTTACCGCAAACCAGCCAACATCTTCGTCGCCAACTTCATCGGCAACCCGCCGATGAACATCCTCAACGCTGAAGTCCGCAGTGGCAAGCTCCACTCGGGCATCGCGGGCATCGACGAGGCCCTCGCGCTTCCCGAAATCGTACAGAGTGCCGAGCGCGTCTACGTGGGCGTTCGCCCCGAAGACATCTCGCTCGCCCTTGGCGCCGTACCGGCCGGACACATCAGCTGGGAAGCTCCGCTGGAACTTTTTGAACCCCTGGGCGCCACCGAACTCGTTTACATGACGATCGGTGAGCAGCGCCTCATCGGCCAGATCGCCTCGACCGACAAGCTCGAGGTGGGCCAGAACATCAAGGTTTCGGCTCCGCGCGAAGCCTTCAACTTTTTCGACGTGGCTTCGGGAAAGCGTCTCGAAGTCGGCAAATCTAGCAAATCAGGAGTGGCATAAATCATGATCGCAAAATCTTTCTCCAAGCTTTCTCTATTCACTGCCGTACTCGCCCTCGGTCTCGGCGCCGCTTGCAGCAAAAAAGCTCCGAGCGATGCTGACGGCAAAGTCACCATTGAATGGTGGCACTCGATGGCCGGCCACAACAACAAAGTGGTCGACGAGCTCGTCGCCAAGTTCAACGCTTCCCAAGACAAATACAAAGTCGTGGCCACCTTTCGCGGCGGTTACGATGAAGCCCTCAACTCGCTCGTGGCGGCGTTCCGCGGCGGCAAGCAGCCTCACATCGCCCAAGTTTACGAAGGCGGCACGCTGCAGATGATGCAGTCGGGAGCCACCCTTCCCGTTTACAAACTGCTTGAAGACAACGGATATAAAGTGGATTGGGCGGATTACCTCGACCCGATTCGTTCTTACTACTGGGACAACAATCGCAACCTCACGTCGATGCCCTTCAACTCGTCGACTCCCCTCATGTACATCAACCTCAAGCGCCTCAAAGCCGCAGGCTTCACCAAAGTTCCCGAGACTTGGGAAGACCTCATCAAGTTTCTCGACAAAGACGTGAGCCTCGGCAACAAGTGCGGCCTCATCGTTAGCTGGCACACCTGGGTGCTCTTTGAGAACTTCAACGCCATTCACGATCGTCCCTTCGCCACCAAGGCGAACGGCTTCAAAGGTCTCGACGCCGAACTCGTGTACAACAACCCCGAGCAAATCGCCCTGATCAAAAAACTCGCCGAGCGCGTTAAGACGGGCGCCTTTACTTATGACGGTCGCGGCTCGGATGCCGCCCGCAACGGATTCATCTCCGAAAAATGTTCGGTCATGATGGAATCCACTTCGGCCCTCAAGGGCGTCATCGAACAAGCGAAATTTGAGTGGCAACCCGCCATGCTTCCGCACGAAGCGAACGCCAAAGTCGTGAAGAACGCCATCATCGGCGGCGCCACGCTATGGGTACTCAAGGGCAAGCCCGAGGCCGAATACCAAGCCGTAGCCGCTTTCATCGACTACCTCGCCAAACCCGAACAACAAGTCTGGTGGCACAAAAACACCGGCTACATGCCTCTCTCTAAAACCGCCTACAACCAGCTCAAGGCCGAAGGTTATTATAAAGAGAACCCCGGCCACGAAGTCGCCGTATTGCAACTCCTGCGCGGCGGCGCCCCTTCGGACAACTCGATGGGCGTACGTCTCGGCATGTTCCCGCAAGTGCGCGACACTCTGATGGACGAACTCGAGAAGATCTTCGGCGGCAAAGCTACCGTAGAAGAAGGCCTCAAGGCGGCCGTCGATCGCGGCAACCAGGTTCTGCGTCGTTTCGAAAAAACGGTAACCAAGTAATCGCCTCCGAGCGGTGTTTTGACGGAAAACGATGCAAAAAAAAGCGCGATTCGAATCTAAGATCCTGCCCTACGCACTCATCGTGCCGCAGCTGACGATCATCTTCTTGTTCTTTTTGTGGCCCGCATTTGAGGCCATCTACGCGTCGTTTCACCTGAGCGATGCCTTCGGCCTCGAAGTGAAATTTGCGGGTCTCGAAAACTTCACCTCGCTCATCACCGACCGCGGCTACCTGGAGACCTTCGGTCGTACGGCGATCTTCAGCACCATCACCGCCACACTTTCGATGACGGTGGGCCTCATTCTCGCCACCGTCGCCAACCGCGCGCTGGCCTTTAAAAAGATCACGCGCACCTTACTCATTTGGCCCTACGCCATCGCGCCCGCCATGGCCGGCATTTTGTGGATGTTCCTCTTTCACCCTTCCTACGGGGTGATCGGTTTCTTTGTGAACCACGTGCTGCAACTCGGGTGGAACCCGGTACTCAACGGCAAACACGCCATGGCGCTCGTGATCATCGCCTCGAGCTGGAAAAACATCTCCTACAACTTCATCTTTTTCCTCGCCGGCCTGCAGTCGATCCCCAAATCGGTGCTCGAAGCCGCGAGCATCGACGGCGCCTCGCCCGCCAAACGATTCTTCTCGATCGTGCTGCCGCTCATCAGCCCGACCTTCTTTTTTCTCATCGTGATGAACCTCGTGTACACCTTCTTCGAATCCTTCGGCGTGATCCACATGACCACGCAGGGCGGTCCGGGTTCGGCCACCACGATCCTCGTTTACAAAGTTTATGCGGACGGATTTATCGGCCAGGATCTCGGCTCGTCTTCGGCGCAGTCGGTGATCATGATGCTGCTCACGATCGTCATCACTTTCGTGCAGTTCCGTTTCGTCGAAAAACGCGTTCACTACTCTGGAGCAGGGAGCTAAGCCATGGTTGAAAAAGCTCGCGGTTTAAATTTTCTCGCCTACGTCGTATTGATCCTCGGCATCCTCGTCGTGGGCTTCCCCATTTACATCTCCTTCGTCGCGGCCAGCCACGACGTTTCGGTTTTCGTGAGCGGACAGATCCCGCTCCTGCCCGGCCCGCACCTCATCGAGAACATCAGCTACGCGTGGACCCACGGCGATTTGGGCTCGCAAATCATCAATTCGCTGATCATCGCCGGCGGCATCACGCTCGGTAAGATCAGTATCTCGATCCTGGCGGCCTTCGCGATCACCTACTTCGACTTTAAATTCCGCCAAACGGCGTTCTGGATCGTTTTCATCACGCTCATGTTGCCCGTCGAAGTGCGCATCGTGCCCACCTACCAAGTGGTGGCGGACATTTTTTCGCCCGTGAACACGATCCTCGGCTTATTCGGCCTCCACATGAACTTTTCGCTATCGCTGCTGGATTCGTATTTCGGCCTTACGGTGCCGCTCATTGCTTCGGCGACGGCGACCTTCCTCTTCCGTCAGTTCTTTCTTACCGTGCCCGACGAGCTCGCGGAGGCCTCTAAAATCGACGGCGCTTCGCCCATGACCTTCTTCCGCAAGATCCTTTTCCCGCTCTCCAAGACGAACATTGCCGCCCTCACGGTGATCACCTTCGTCTTCGGCTGGAACCAGTACCTCTGGCCGCTCCTCATCACGACCGACGCCAAAATGCGCCCGATCATGGTGGGCATCAAGCAGCTCATTCCGGCGCCCGACGACCCTCCGACTTGGAACATCGCCATGGCCGGATCGCTAGTCACGATCCTGCCCCCGATCCTCGTCGTGGTGCTCATGCAGCGCTGGTTCATCAAAGGCCTCATCGAAAACGAGAAATAATATGTCTCACCATAAGCCTTCGGAAGATTTTCTTATCATCGCCCACCGGGGTTTCAGCGGCGCTTATCCCGAGAACACGCTCCTCGCTTTCGACGAAGCCATCAAGGTCGGTGCCCGGGCGATGGAGTTCGACGTGCAGCTCGACGCCGACGACGAAGCCGTGGTGTTTCATGACTACGTGCTAGGCCGCACCACACCCGAAGAAGAAGAGGGCACGCGTGTGCGCGACCTAACGACCGAAGAGTTCCTCGAGCTCGACGTAGGCGCCTACAAAGACTTCGAATTTTACGACACCCCACCCGCCCTGCTGGGCGAAGTGCTCGACCGCTACGCCGAAAAGGCTTTCCTCAATATCGAACTCAAAGTCTTCGACGAGAACGATGCGGAAGAGATCAACACCCTCGCCCGCCGCACGCTGGAGCTGATTCAAGAACACCGCTGGAACGACGGGCTCATCTCGAGCTTCTGCCCCGCCGTGCTACGCGCGATCAAAGCGCTCGACGCGAGCCTGCCGGTAGCGCTGCTCGGCCCCAAGATCCACGAACGTAATTTGCTCGAAGACGCCATCGCCTTGGGCGCCAAGGCCTACAACTTCGACGGCCGCGGCGGCGTCACCGCCGACGACATCGCCGCCATCCACCGCGCGGATCTCAAGGCCTACGCCTACACGATCAACGACGAATCGCGCGCGCGCGAGCTGCGCGAAATGGGCGTGGACGGCATCTTCACTGACCACCCCGAAGTGATGCTAAAACTCTAACGAGGCGCCCGACTCTTGTTAGCACCGGCAGCGCATCAAGTGTTTGATTTTGCTAGCGCCGCTGCGGGAGTTAGACCATATTTCCCGGTTTAGGGCTGTGAAAATGCATGTTCGCAAATCCTAGGACTTTGCTATGTATAGGTAAGCGATGTCCAGAATCCATACTTTCGTTTTTCTGATGTACGCAATGGGTATGGCAGCTTCTCAAACCGCCTCAGCCTCTAGAATTTCCGAGTGTCTGCTACTCTACAAAAAGCTACGTGGAGAAATAAGGGACGGATTTGGCGGGCCAGAGACATGGCAAAGCGACGGCACACACGGGACAACCAAATATGATACTGATTTCTCTGAACTCTACGCAGAAACGGGACAAAGCTCTTTTACAGACCTCCTAAAAGATCGAAAACAATTAGCGCAGACTACCCATATTTTAGATTTATTCGGATCTGGATTTTTTGTGGAAAATCCAGAATTAGCCGATTCGATCACTGGCATGCGGTGGGGACCCATTGACCGAACAAGTACCGACGCCCACACGCAACTGCTGCTAAACCAGTTACCGGCGACCCCCAACGAAATTTTAGGGGACGCCATGAACCCGAAAACCTGGGAAAAACTTAAAGTATCCATGCGAGATAGGAAAATTCCGAAAATCGATTTAGTGACCATGAGACCACATGGAGGATGGCTGGACAATGCGTTTGACCCCTTAATGAATGCCACTGCGATTGAAATCATGGTTGAAAATGTTTTAAGTATTTTGAGTGACAACGGACGTTTTTACTTTTCAGTTGATACCTTAATGTATCAAGGAAACTTTTCTCAGATAGAACCCCTCCTAAACCTCCAAGAAAGAATTGAATCCACCACGCCCTACCGTTTAATTTTGAAGCCCCAGATGACTGACGATGGCGCTAAAACCCGCATACTCAACGGTCTCTTGATGCCTAAACCATCATCCGAGCCTTCATGAACGCGCGGACCTTCAAGTGCGTCAGACGAGTTCCATGCGCATGGGATAATAAGTGACGGGATAGCCCGCGATCTCCTGTTGCGCCTTCGGCCCGGTGTCGGCAAATCCCATTTTCAGATAAAACTCGTGCGCCGTGATTGAAGACTCGAGGGTGATGAATTTCGCACCGGCGGTGCGGGCCGTATCCAGCATCAAGACCGTCAGCTGACGGCCCAAGCCAAAACCGATCACCTCGGGCGTCAGATAGAGGGCGTGCAGATGCGCCCGAGTGACGCCCTCATCGCTAAAGATCCGCACGTAGGCGACTCCGTAAATCTCTTCGCCGGCCTCGACAACCCACACGTTGTCATTGCGAATGGAATCCACCCAGCGCGTGCCGAGCGGACGGTAACCCCAGCCGCGAATCTCCTCCTCGCCATGCTCGCGCACGCAAACTTCGCGGATGGAGCGCATGTGGGCCTCATGAATGGCGGCTTCGTCACCGGGGCGAGCGCGACGGATATGCGGCGTCATGACTCAAATCATAACACAAAGGCACGGAAAATAACGCGCTGCCGGTATGTGCGGGAGTCGGGCGCCTTTTTAGGCGGATTTTTTCCACTCGCTGGCTTTGCTGACGCCGTTGACGAGTTCGAGGAAGCGCGGATGTTCGTAGATCTTGGCAGAGCAGAAAACTTGCAGCACGTCTTTATCAAGACGCCCGCGCTCGGCTTCGTTGCGCAAGATCGCGATGGCGCGCTCGGTGGGCAGTGCTGGTTTGTAGGAACGGTCGTTCGCCACGAGGGCGTCGAAGATGTCACAAATGGTCATGATACGCACTTTGAGCGGGATCTGTTCGCCGCGCAGGCCCAGCGGATAACCGCTGCCGTCGAGCAGCTCGTGGTGGCTGCGCGCGATTTCAGGAATGTTGCGATACTTAGGTGTCCAGGGAATCTCCTTGAGAAAACGGAACGAATGCTCAACGTGGTCTTGCATCATTTGGCGTTCTTCGTCGGAGAGCGAGCCGCGCTTCACCGAAAGGGCGCGCACGTCTTCGGGAGTGAGCAGCGGCACGAGTTGGCCCCGCGAGCTGACATAGTTCATCTCGCGGAAGTGATCGAGAGCGCGTGAGCGGTCTTCGTCGAGCACGGTGGGTTTGTTGAGGCTGATGATGTCGTGGTATGTGGTCTCAAAGATCTCTTCGATCTTGCGAAGTTCGTTTTCTGCGTCGTCTACATCGCGCGATCCGTTTTCGATCTGAGCCTTGAGGGCTTCAAACTGAGCGGCTTTTTTGAAGTCCTCGATGCGCATGCGCAGCTCGGCCTTCTGAAGTTTCGAGAGCTTTTCGTCTTTTTGAATGACGTATTCGGGAACGGCGATCTTGCCGAAGTCGTGCAGAAGCGTGGCGTAGCGCAGCTCCTCGAGCTCTTCGGGCGAAAAATACACGTACTCGAAGGGTGCGTCGTTGCTCTCGGAGAGCTTCTTGGCGAGTTCGATGGTGAGAATCGTCACGCGCTCAGAGTGACCAAGCGTGGTGAGGTCTCGCGATTCAATGGCATGTACCGAAGCGCGCACAAAACCGTCGAAAAGGTTCTCGATATCTTCGTGCAGCTTGGCGTTTTCGAGCGAGGCCGAGGCGATGGCCGCCAGGGCTTCGAGCAGGTCGATGTCGTCGCGGTCAAAGCTCGGCATCTTGTCGATGGCTGCGGCGTTTTTGGAAGGCCACATCTCGTCGACATTATTCTTTTTGTTGATGGCCTGAATCACGCCAAGCACTTCGCCCTTGCGGTTCTTTAGCGGAAAGCTGAGCATCGATTTGCTGCGATAGCTGATGCGCTCGTCGATGCGGGCGTTAAAACGGTAGGCGCTTGTTTTGGGGATTTCGTAAACGTCGTTGACGATCAGCGGCTTGCCGCTGCGGAACACGTAGGCGGCGAGCGAGTCGCCACTCACAGGAAGCTTGGTCGAACGGAAATCCGCACGCACTGAGCAGTTTTTGGCGATCAAAAAGCTCAAGGTATCATCGCCGTCGTAGAGGTAAAACGAGGCCGCATCGCATACGAGAAGGTTGCAAACGTGATCCACGATCTTTTCAAACAAAAGATCCGTGCTCGTGGCCGAAATCAGCCCCGCTGCGACTTCTTGTAGCGCCTTGAGACGCTCAGACGATTGTACCTTGGTCATACCCCGTCCTATCGGCCTTCCCCCCGCGAATCTGTAGGAGGATTTGTCAAAAGGCCAAAGCTTCGAAATAACTCATGAAATTTGCACCACAAACGAGCCCGCCCCGGGTCGAAAACCTTGACGAAATCGACACGCCGCACTATCAACTGGACTGCCAAAAACATGAAATCGCCCTTCCCCAAGCTTTTGCTCTCTCGCTCCGCCTTTCTCTGTTTTGCGCTCTATTTTTGCGCGATCTCGCTCGCGGCCGCCGAAGGCGAAACGCTGCGTCCCGACCCGGGCGCTAAGGATCTCTACGCCCGCCTTGGCGTCTCGCGAGACGCCGACCGCAAAACCGTCCGGGAGGCCTACCTTCGCCTCGCTACCAAATTCCATTCCGACAGCGGGGTGGATGATCCCCTCAGCGACGAGGCGATGAAACGCATCGGCGAAGCTTGGGAGGTGCTCAAAGACCCGGGTTCGCGAGGAAGCTACACATCCGACCTCAAGGTGGGCCGCCTCCACCCCAAGTACCAGGCCTCCACCACGCTTCCGAAATACTATGAAGGCGTTCCCCGAGAGCAGGCGAGCGCCGAGCCTCCCGTGCCTAAAAAAACGATCCCGCCTGAGGTTCTCGCGTTTCGTGAAGCCAGCGCTGAACGGCGGACCGCCTTTGGCATTTTGCTCGACGGACTCAAGGCGGATCTCAGCGGCTTACATCCGCAAGTCAATGAGCGTGCCGCCAAACGTTACTACCGCCGCGTGAGCGAAGCCTCCGAGAACTTTTTGCGCAGCCACCGTGCCGAGACGCTCGCCGTGGTGAATTTGTGTGGGCCCGCGCGCGAAACCAACACCCTCGACACAGAGATCAAATCACTTCTCGTGGCTCACCTTGAAACCTTGCGCACGGCCTTTGACACGCTTTTTCACTACGACCTTTACCTAGAAGACATGCTCGCGTGGAAAGAACACCTCGAGGCCCTCGAGCGACAATTCGTGCTCGCCGGATTTGACCTCACCAAACTCGGTGTGCGTGAAACGCGCGCGCTGCTGGATTCGTATTATCAAAAAAATTACTACGCTATTCAAAACCTCTTCGAGTCGCTCCGCCACCAGAAAAATACCGAGCGCGAGGCACAGGCCGTGCGAGCAGGACTCGCGGCGCTCATTGAGTTTCCCACGCTGCCACAGCTGCGCTGGCTAGCGGGCGCGCACCGCTTTTGGATCTCTCTTGACGACGCGGAAATCACCGATCGTGCGGTCGTCGCCCACAAGCTCGTCACCTATCTTGAAGAGGCTGAAGCGCGAGGTGATCTGAAAGCCGCCGACACCGATGCGATTCTCGTGCCGCTGCTCGGGCAATTTGCGGCTTTTGCAGAAAGCACAAGCGACGACGCGCTTCGCACGCGACTGCGCGACTTCAATGCGGCTCGTGTTCCTCCAAAGGTCAACGCAAGCGCCGCTGAAAACGCCTCGCCTGCATCTCGCTGGCGCGCGTGGGGCGAAAGTCTACGCACTCCTTGCGTCTGGCTGCTGAATCTCGCGAGACGACGTCGTTGACGAAGATTTGCCAGACCCCATGTTTGACCTATAGAAAATCCGGCGTTACAAGTTTGTACCGTTTATGAATGGCGTCCTTGTAGGTCTTTTTTGCTGGCTGACGTTTTTTGTTATTCCTAAAAGCGCCCTTGCCAAAAACCTGCGCCCGAAAGTCGTCTTCACCGATTGGCGCGACGAAGACGTGCACGCGCTGATTCACCTTCTCGAAGATCCCGAGATCGCCGCCACCATCCGCGCCATCTATCCCACCGGCGGCAACACCGTGCTCAAATCCACTTCGGTGCGCCGTCTTGTGCACGGTATCGGTCGGCGCATTCCCGTTGTCGCAGGCACGAGCAGCGAAAGCTCCGAGAGCGATTCGATGCCCTTTCCTCGCGCTTGGGACTCGGAGAGCGCCTTTCTCTTGCCCCCCGAATTGCCGCCGCAATTTGAACGATTCGAAAGCACCGATGGCCTTGCGGTCTCGCACTTTTCTCGTCTCTTGCGCCGCCACCGAGGCGTGCCCATCGACGTGGTGAACCTCGCTCCCCCCACTGACCTTGTAAAAACCATCGACAACAATCCCGCCCTCGCAGAGCAAAAACTCGGCACCCTCTACACAGTGAGCTCCGAGATCAGCGCCGACACTCCCGAAGCCGCACTCGCTCGCCATATCGATGAGGGTGTGTTTCGCCGGATCTACCAATTGCCCGAAGCGATGATCCGCCACAGCTCGGGCCTCGCAAACGGACGCCTCACACGCTCGCCCGATCACCAAACGCTGCAGGTAAAACTCGACATGGCCGCCGAATGGCACCCCGCCCTCGGACCGCTCTTCGATGAAGTGAACCCTTCGTTCGGCGATCTGCTCGTGGCCGATCTCGCCAAGCGCGGCGAAGTCGAATTGAAAAATACCCCCTACCGCTGGCGCGAAGTGCAGAATCCGGTGAGTGGTGAAAGCGAAAACGCTGAGTCGACTCACGCGCCCCGCCACGTGCGCGAGGTGCTTCATGTCGACGCCACACATGTGGTGGAAGCCTACCTCGAAGGGCTGATGCAAGTGCGCCACGAAAAACCCCTGCGCTTTTTTCACCGCCGTCCGGGACTTCCCGGTCGCTGCCGCGTGCTTTTGAAACGTTTTTAAGGCAAGACGCGCAGGACTTCCGATAAAAAAGGTCGACGCTGATCGGGCAATTCTCCCGCAGCTTGCCCGGCCCAAACAAAACCTACGATTTCAAATTGAGCTTCGTCGATGTCCAGCAGGCGATAGATCTCGGCGTCGCCAATGTAGGCGGCTGTCGACCACTTGCTCATGAGAGATTTCTCAGCAAGCGAGAGTGTAAAATTTTGAATGGCGCAACTGAGCGTGGCGTAGTCTTCGCGGCGCTGAAATTCATTGTCGCTGCGTTTTTGCGCAAAGACCACGAGCGCAGCCGGATTTAAAAACGAATCAAGCCCCGCCTGGCGCTGATCTTCGCCGATCTCTGGCGAATGAGATTTTTTGATAGCAAAGACGCGTTCTGCGAGCGCCGTGCGCGTTTGGCGTCCCACCACCACAAAGTGCCAGGGAAAGGTGTGCCGGTGATTGGGGGCGAGGAGCGCGGCGCCAAGCGCCTCGAGCACCACCTCGTGCTCCACATCCGAACGAGTATATTTATGGGCCGTACGACGTGCGGCAGCGAGATCGCGAAAGCTCACTCCTTGGTTCCCCCGCCGCCCTCACGTTTTCCACCCGAACCGCGCCGCTGACCGGCACCGCGTGAGCGACCGGCAGTGGCTTTGACGTTTTTGTAAATGAACCAATCGGCCGAAGTGATGGCGTGAAAGTGATCCGCTTCTTCGCGCAGGATCTGCGCAGTATTCGCTTCGACCGCGGCGATCTCAACGCGCACGCCCTCCGTCTTGAGGTGGCGCACGAGTTCCACATAATCCGAATCGCCCGAGAGGATGATCAGTGTGTCGACCTTGGAGGCCAGCTGCGTGGCCGTGATCGTGAGCGGAATGTCGGCGCTCTTGTGACAGGGGCGCACCGAGCCATGGTAGTTGTTGTGCAAACGCTCGGCGAGCTTCGAAGAGATGTTCTTGCCCTCGCGAAAGTAAATCAGGCGGTTGAGCGCCCGGTTGCCCAGGAGGCGCGGAATCAGCAGGTCATAATTGAGCATCGACCCTTCCGTACCCGTCTGGGTATGGATGCTACGTTCGAGATTGTTGCCGTCGACGAGAATCGCGACGGTTTGAGAAATGTTTACCATCTGGCTATCTTAAAGGGCATCCGACCTTTTGCCGAGACCTCAGCCCTGGAAATCTAGGTCAGGGGAATCAAGGCCTAAGATGCTGATATCCCTTGAATAACGTGAGAGAGGCCAAAGGTTGCAAAACCCCATTAAGAGCTCTTTAAGTATTTGCTCACCTAAGTCCGAAACAAATAGGTGAAGCTGAATCGTTTTGCCACGATCCTGGGCCTCATCGCGATAGGCGTGTTGACTTACGTTGGCCTGCGCTCGCCCGCTTCCAAGTCGCCCCACCAAGCCTCCACGCCTCTCAGTCTCCCCACAATCCCTCGCTCACCAAGCGACGAAGCCCCAATCCAGAGATCCCTCGCCACCGCAGCGCCCCCAGTGACCAGCCCGGAGGAAGCGAGCTCCGAAGAGACGGCTGACCCCACAGCCCCTGAGCAAGAGCTTCACATCGAGTCCCCCCTGAGCTCTGGATCTTCCTTGAGCGTCGCCCAGGTGATGGCCCCCGAAGCCGCTCCGTCCGCTCCCCAAAAAAAGTTCAAGGCGAACGCGACGCTCACGCTGGCCCCTTTCTACAAGTTCACGTCTCTTCGAAGCACCGACTCCAGCTCGGGAGCCACTTCCAACATCGCATCCTCTCTCGACGCCGGCCTCAGCGTTCAACACAAAGTGAAATGGACGCCTTCGAGAGCAAGCTACGTTCATATAAAAATCGAAAAGGTGAAAATGCAAACTCCGGTGCTCCCCGGAAAAACCTTAAGCCGCGATGGCGCAACGCTCACAGATTTTTCTTTGGGCATACAACAAAAGCTGGGAGCGCGCACCACCATTGGCGCTAACGCGGGTTACGGTCAGGTACTCTACGCCCGTGCGATCGACAACCAAACGGCAGCTATCGTCAGCTTGCCTCAGGTTCACGCCGGATCCGAGATTCGGTGGACGGCCTTCACAGTCGATGACTTTACGATAAATCTTGCTGCGCAGGGAGCCTGGCACTCCGGCAAATCGAGTGAAAACATCACCGCAAAATCAGGGTTTTCTTACCGTGGAGCCGTGGAACTCGAGCAAGACATGGGAGACGCCAAAACCTTCGGCATCGAGGCCTTCTTCGAAACTCGCTCACAAAACACCTCAATCACTGAGCAAAAGCAAATCGATCTCGGCCTTAGCCTGAGTTACCAACTTCCATTTGGAAAATCGGCGAGGAACTCACCATGAAACGCATCGTGGCCCTCATCTTAGTCGCCGGGTGCAATCCGCTGGCCGAAACCAATTTCAACCCCAAGTGGTCTCCGGGCGTGAGCATCTCTAGCACCGAGTCTACTCTCAGCTTTGCCGCGAGCAGTCTCCGGGAGGGCGAGCTGACCGATGTGAGCCTGCATCTGCGAGATCAAAATGGACGCGATTACATCAGCGATCTCAGCGAACTCCGCTTTGAACTCATCATGGGGTCGAGCGAAGGAGACTTTAGCACGTTTCAATCCAATGGAGACGGGACCTACTCCGGCACGTTTACGGGCACTCTAGCGGGAACCCCCTCAAAGTATGCGATCTACTTGGACCAAAGCAAGATTCTCGAAGTCTCCGAATCCGTGCAAGTGCTCAGTCGAAACTTCTCCCTTAGCAACTCAGTGGTGACCACCACTTCCACAAGCCTCGCCGCGGGTACCGACATCGCGGTGACACTCACGATGCGAGATGACAGTGGAAATTTGCTCACGGAGGGTGGCCTCAGCGTGACCTTCTTTACTAGTGGCGGCCAGAGCACCGGTGTTTTTTCTGCAGTGACAGATCACAACGACGGAACCTACACCGCAACCTTTTCCGGACGCACGGCGGGCACCGCAACGAGCCTCTCCGCCCGCATCGCCGGCGTGGCCCTCACGTCTGCCGCTCCGAGCGTCACCGTCACTCCGGGTGTGGTTTCGCTAACGGCATCCACCGTGAGCGCGTCCAGCACGTCACTAGCTAAAAACGGAACAGCCCTTCTAACGATTCACGCCGAGGACGACTACGGCAACGCCGTCGTCGGAGCTCCGAACATCACACCATCACTGAGCTCCGGAGCTGGACTCAGCACCGGCTCGTTCTCGCCCACCACTGCCGACGACCAAGGCGACGGCACCTATACCTCAACATTCACGGCCAACGCTTACGGCAGCGTCGCCGTCATCTCGGCTAGCGTTCAGGGCATCGGAACCATCACGGACACGCACAACATCACGGTAACAAATTCGGCGCCCACCTTGACCTCCGCATCAAGCCTCAGCGGTGCCTTCGAAGACACCGACTTTAGCATCAGTTATTCCGACCTTGCTTCGGCGGCCAACGAAGCGGATCTCGATGGCGACACCCTCCACTTCCGCGTCGAGGCGCTCTCCACCGGAACCCTGACCAAAGGCGGCTTCAGCGTGGTGCCCGGAACCACCACCCTTTCGAGCGGAGAAACTCTCGTGTGGCGAGCCATCGGCAACGCTAGCGGCACCCTGAACGCGTTCACGATCAAAGCCTATGATGGCTCGCTTTACTCCTCTAGCGCGGTTCAAGTGCAAGCCGTGGTGAGCGCTGTGAACGACACCCCGGTGGCCAATGCGCTCTCGTTTTCCACGAACGAAGACACCACTTACACCTCTAACGGCACGACCCGCGCTCACCTCAGCGGCAGCGACACCGAAGGCTCCTCACTCTCTTGCGCCAAAGACACAGATCCCTCGAGCGGCTCTGTGACCGTCAACACCAACTGCTCCTTTAGTTACACGCCGTCGGCCAATTACAACGGCTCTGACTCTTTCACTTACACCGTAAACGATGGGACGATCTCTTCCTCTGCCGTCACGGTGTCCATCACTGTGAGCGCCGTGAACGACACCCCGGTAGCCGACGCGCTCTCGTTTTCAACGAACGAAGACACCACCTACGCTTCCAACGGCACGACCCGCGCTCACCTCAGCGGCAGCGACGTCGAAGGCCCCTCCCTCACTTGCACCAAATCCTCGGACCCTTCGCATGGTTCCGTAACCGTCAATTCCAACTGCTCTTTTAGCTACACGCCAACAGCCAACTATAACGGCTCTGACTCTTTTGATTTTACCGTGAGCGATGGCAGCCTGAGCTCAAGTGCGGCCGCGGTGAGCATCACTGTGTCTGCCGTCAATGATGCGCCGGTGGCGAACGCCGACACCCGCAACCTCTACGTCAACACTCCGATCTTTGTGTATCCGGTGTACAATGACAGCGACGTGGATGGAGATAACCTCACGGTTAGCGCTGTTTCTGGTGCCACAAACGGAACTGCCACCCTCGTCCCCAACAACAAGGTCGTGCTATTCACACCCACCACAAATTTCACGGGCACCGCTTCGTTCACCTACACCCTCAGCGACGGCACCGCCACGAGCAACGCCACCGTCACCTTTAGTGTCATCGCCAACACCACCAACTCATTCATTGCCTCGGGAGCTACGGGGTGGAAGTATCGCGATAACGGAGCCGAACCCCCAGACGACGCGCAGAGTGACGGATGGCAGGACCTAGCCTTCGACGATTCGGCGTGGTCATCAGGACAAGCCATTCTCGGTTACGGCAGCAACGGAGAAGTCACCACCGTTAGCTACGGCGGCAACGCCACAAACAAGTACATCACTACTTATTTCCGCAAAAGTTTTAACGTCTCCAACGCCTCTACTGTGAGCGCCCTGACGCTACAACTGCAACTCGACGACGGTGCGGTGGCCTATATCAACGGGGTCGAGGTGGGTCGCGTTAACATGCCCTCTCCGGGAGCGATCACCAATTCCACCCTAGCCTCGACTGCCATCGCCAACGAAACGGCATGGAACTCGATCTCGGTGAGCCCTTCACTGTTGGTCGACGGCGCCAACGTTTTAGCCATCAGCCTGCACCAAAACGCCGCGAACAGTTCGGACCTGAGCATTGACGCCAAACTCGACGCCACGACAGGGGGATACCTCGCTAAGAATTCCAGCTGGAAATACCACAACCTCGGAACGGATCTGAGCACTTCGTGGATTACAGACTCCTACAACGACACTTCTTGGTCGTCTGGATCCGGCATCCTCGGCGTCGACACCGACTTCACCCCCAACACAACCATCGGCATTGGCCCGGTGGGTGCGCGTTACCCGACGGTGTATTTCCGCAAATCCATTAGCCTGAGTTCTGCCCCCACCAACACATCCACCTTCGTGGTGAATCTCGCAACCGACGACGGCTCAGTGCTCTACATCAACGGACAAGAAGTCATCCGCTACAACCTTCCGTCCACGACGCTTAGCTACAACTCCTTGGCCTCATCGGCCATCGCCGCCCCCAACGAAAACGCCTACACCCTGTACCAGGTGGACCCCTTTTTCTTTCAAAACGGCACCAACCAATTGGCTGCGGAAGTCCACCAAAGCAGCGTCACCAGCTCCGACTTGGCCTTTGATGCGGCCCTGATGCCTTAAAAAAAAAGCCTCCTATGAGACCCTCATTTTTGGACTTTGAGATCGCCGCTGGGTCCACTATGAGAATTCTCAATCATGTCACGTCGTCACGCCCCGATCCTTTGGCTGTGGACCATCGGCTTCCTTGCGCCCGGGCTCGCCCACGCCACCAAAAACGACAGCCGCTGCATCGCGCTCATGACCGGAATGCCGATGCGTTACTACAATGTGGACGCCAACGGACAACACCGCGAAGTCCGCCGTGACATCCACTCCAAACTGCGGCTCACGCGCGCTTCAAGCCCTACCCCAGAAATTGAAGCGCGCGTGCGCTACCTCTACGACCACCTTCCCCAGGCCCTCGCCGTGATCCGCGCCCGCATGATCTTCGGAGGTGGGCTCCACTTCGACGCGAACGAAGCAGAGCTCGTCGAACTCATCACCAAACACCCCGAACGCTCCGAGCTCGTTTTCCTCTCGGGCCGCGAACACCCCGACGTCTTTGCCCAGGCCGGCACGCACCGTGCTGCCGTCACCGGCGACCGGATCGAGGATCCCATTTACATCGACACCGATAAGGCCGCAGAGCTGAACGACGAAGCCATTTTCTCGATGCTTTTGCACGAGACGGGCCACCATTACGGCATCAAAGACGACGAAGAGCGCAGTCTCGACGAGTGGGCCGCCAAGATCACGCGTCGCCTGAATTTCCAAACGCTCGTCCTGGACGACCCGGACGGCACGCCCAGCGCCATCGGCTTGCGCGAGTTCCAGCTCGACCTCACCGATCACCTCTACGACCCTTGGGTGCTCCGCATGACTCACGTCAACGAGCTCGGCATAGGTTCGAACCTCTACGTTTCGGATGGCCACGTTGCGCACGACTTGCGCGAGGCGGTGCATAACCATTTGCTATCCCGCGAAACCATGATGACCACCGATCACAGCCGAGAGTTCTACCTGCACGTCTTAGCCCACGCGTATCATTTCGACGCGGACGGCCGGGGCGACCTGGTCCTGACGGTGCGCCTCGAGGAATACTCGGGTCGCCTAAACCTGCGCTCCAAATTGCTCGAAGATGTTTACGAAGTTTCGATCGCCGTCGAAAAACGCGACGGGGTGATCCACTTCGTCCCGGACGAGGCGCCACGCACCCTATACCAAAAATCCTACGTGCAGGATCGGGTCTCCACCCGCTGGCTACGCGCCGAATTAGGAGTACCCGCTTACGACAAGGAGTTTGTCCTTGAGAATACCGAGATCGACGTGAGCGCGGGCCATTACCGTATCCGCGCCGAGATCGAACGCCAACTCGGTTTCGACAATCGCCGCAACTTGCGCGCCATCTGGGTAAAACCCGTCGAAGTCGGCGGCCAAACCTACCACGTGCCCCTCTCCCCCCTCGACGCCGAAGCCCGGGTGCGCTGGAGCGGCCCCGATTGGCCCGAGGAAGGCCACCAGAACGGTCACTGGATCGTGGAAGCCGACGGCAGCGCCGCGGGTCTCGAGGGCGCCAAGTTCTACGGTTTTCTCCTCGGTTATCAGATCATCCACAGCGAAACTTACGTGACGATCCAGGGCCACCCCGCCGCCCGCGCCGACGAAACGCACGGCGTCCGCGCCACGCTCGCCAACTCGGCCGACATGGATTCCCGGCGCCCCGAAATGCTCTTCACCACCGGGCGCACGTGGGATCTCGATCCCGAGGACGTCATCGCGGTCATTCCGCACTTCAAGAATTCTTCGTTCAACATGTCGATCGTCGACGCCTCGCTTTTTCCGGCGGAGTTTTTTAGGGATCTCACCTTAGAACGCAGCACCCCGGAAGGGGAATTTGCCCTCTCCTTTGCGGCCCTTCAGAAGGAGGGCCGCAATTTCGGACTCTCGCAGTGGATCGGCCGGATCCACTTCACGGGATTCACCTTCGTGCGCCGCGACCTCTCGCGCGTCACGCTGGATTTCGAAAAGCCCGAGGCCTTTCATTACCGTTGGCAGGGCATGTAGACCGGGTCATTCCGCGCTTGTTCCTCACCCAAAACACGATTAAATTGTGCGCCGTGAGCAGGGATACCAAAATCACCGATTTGCCTCCGAAATGGCGTTACCCCGCCGAATGGGAAGCGCACGCGGCCACTTGGCTGGCGTGGCCCTTCCACCGGGAGCTGTGGGAAGAAAATCTTCCCGCCGCCCAGCTCGAATTTGTGAAACTCGTCGAGGCGATCTCGGCTGGCGAGAAGATCAAAATCCTCGGCCACAACGACGATGCCATCCTCGAGGCGCGCGCGCACCTGGCCCACATCAAGACCGTGGAATACTTTCACGTGCCCTACGGCGACATTTGGGTACGCGACACGGGCTGCCTTTTTTACCTGAACGAGTCGGAGCGCAAACTCTGCGCCAAGACTTTTTCCTTCAACGGCTGGGGTGAGAAGTACCTCTTCCCCGAAGATCCTCTCATCGCCGCACAGATGGCCTCCCTCGCTGGCGTGCGCGAGCCGCAGCGCTCGGAGTGGATTGTCGAAGGCGGCGCTCTAGAATGGGATGGCAAAGGCAATTTGCTCACCACTCGCCAATGCCTCCTCAACCCCAACCGCAAAAATTCCTGGCGCGGTGACGAAGGCGCTGTCGAAGACCAAATCAAACGGGAACTCGGCGTGAGCGCCGTGGGCTGGATCAGCGAAGGCCTTCTGAACGACCACACCGATGGACACATCGACACCATCGTGCGCTTTGTCGCGCCCGGAGTGGCCGTATGCATGGAAGCGCAAAATTCCTCCGACCCGCAACGCGACCAGCTGCGCGGCATTCTCGAGGATTTGAAGCGAATCAAACTCGCCGACGGTTCGCGGCTCGAAATCTTCACTGTGCCCTCGCCCGGCGCTGTTCTCGACGAAGAGGGCGAAGTGATGCCCGCGTCCTACATGAACTTCTACCTCGGCAATGACCTCGTCGTGGTGCCCACTTACGAATGTCGTGCCGACGACTCCGCGCTCAAAGCTCTGGAGCCGCTCTTTCGCGGCCGCCAGCTCACCGGCACCTCGTCGCTCGCGATCCTCAGCGGCGGGGGATCCTTTCACTGCATCACCCAACAGGAGCCCAAACTATGAACCTCAAAGAACCTCGCCTCGTTCGCGTTGCCGCCGTACAAACCTCGCTGAGCCTCGACGCCCAGGCCAATATCAAAAAGCTCGACGTCCACGTGCGCCAGGCCGCCAAAGACGGCGCCCAAATCGTGCTGCTCTCGGAGCTCTTTGAATCGCACTACTTTTGCAAAGAAGAAAAAGACGAACTCTTCGGCCTCGCCCATGAGTTTGAGGGGCACCCGACCATCGCCCACTACCGCGAGCTCGCGCGCGAGCTGAAAATCGTGCTACCGATCTCCTTCTTCGAACGCGCCAACCACGCACACTACAACTCGGTGGCCGTGATCGACGCCGACGGCACCGTGCTCGGCGTTTACCGCAAGAGCCATATCCCCGATGGCCCCGGCTACGAAGAAAAGTTCTATTTCCGCCCTGGCGACACGGGCTTTAAGGTTTGGGACACGCGCTACGCCAAGATCGGCGTGGGCATCTGCTGGGACCAGTGGTACCCCGAATGCGCCCGCGCCATGGCTCTGCAGGGCGCCGAACTGCTCTTCTACCCCACCGCCATCGGCTCCGAACCCGCCAACCCCAGCCTCGAAACCAAGGATCCCTGGCAGCGCTCCATGCAGGGCCACGCCATCGCCAACGTGATCCCCGTGATCGCCGCGAACCGCACGGGCACCGAAGGGGAGCAGCATTTCTACGGCCACAGCTTCATCACCAACCAGATGGGCAAGATCATCGCCGAAATCCCCGACAACGAAGAGGGCGTCATCGCCGAGACCTTCGACCTGAACCTCGTGACCAAAAACCGAGCCTCCTGGGGCTTCTTCCGCGACCGCCGTCCCGAACTCTACGGCATCCTCGGCTCCGCCGACGGCCGCAAAGCCTAATCATCCACAAACAAACTCAAAGGTATCCTTCGCCCAAGACCAACGACGGATACCTTCGCCCAAATCCTCGCGGGGACGGGTAAAAGGGACGTGTTAAGGTATCCGTTTCCCGTACCGGATACATCCTACTCCCCGCAAACGTAGTCCCCATCCCTCGATTGGCCCACCTACCCCGTGGGGACGGGTAAAGGGGACGGGTTAAAGTACCGGGTTAAGGTAACGGATACCTTTCGTCGAAGGCGGCGTTTCTCCTATGGGAGAGGCCGAGTCATCGCTTGCTGTTCCCGCTATGACGTTCTATGTTGCCCGCCATGGAATGGCTACCCGGGCAAAAAGTGAGGTCGCAGCTGGAACCCGACCTCGGCGCGGGCACCGTTTCGCAAGTGCAGGGCACCCAATGGATCGAAGTGAATTTCGCCAAAGCCCAGGTCGTGCGTCGCTATTCCACCAAACACCCGCCACTGATTCCGCTCAAATTTTCGAACGGGGAACTGATCCGTCTCACTTCGGGCAGCACCCACCGTGTGACCGCCATTCGCCAGCACCTCGGACTCATGTGCTACAAAGTCGAGGACGGTCGCTGGATCGTGGAGAACGAAATCGACGACACCGCTCAGGCCCAGGGCGCCGAAGTCAAGCTCTGGCGCGGTGAGTGGTCGCGCTACAAAGCCTTCCGCTTGCGCTTGCGCCTCTTGCGCGCCACCTTCGACATGCACGACCCCGCCGTGATGGGCATCCGCTCGGCTCGCGTCGACTTGCACCCGCACCAACTCTACCTCGCCTCGAACCTCGCCGCGCGCTGGACTCCGCGCGCGATCCTCGCCGACGAAGTGGGCCTAGGCAAAACCATCGAGGCCGGACTCGTGCTCTCGGCGCTGCACGCGCGCGGCTTTGCCGAACGCTGTATCATCAGCTGCCCCGAATCGCTGCAGTTCCAGTGGCTCTCCGAACTCTATCGCCGCTTCGCGATCTCCGCCACGCTGCTCCTGCGCGAAGATCTCGAAGAAGCTACCGAAGAACGAAATCTTTTTGAAGAATCCGCCGTGATGGTAGTCTCACACGAAGTGCTGCGCGAGATCCACGCTCGTTACCCCAAATGGTTCCAACCCACGGAGTGGGATCTTTGCATCATCGACGAAGCCCACCGCTTCACACGACCCCTCACCAATCCCGCTGACCCGCTCGCCGAGCTCGCGACCAAGAATGTCGCCGAGATCCTCTGCGAAAAATCTCGCGGCGCTCTGCTCCTCACCGCCTCGCCCATGCACCGCGGTCTCTTTGGCCTCTTCCAGCTCCTGCGCTCGCTCGACCCGCAGAAGTACGACAACTACGCCATGTTCCAAGATGATATGACTCGCTCGCGCCGCCTGGCGCCAGTGGCGCAAAAGCTCTACTCCGAAACCTACACGCCCACCGAGCTCGCTCAGGTCAAACGCGCCTACGCCCAGGATACGGACCTGCTGGCCTCTATCGAAAAGCTCGACAAGCACAAGGATCCCGACGAGTTGCTGCGCAAACTCTCCGAGCGACATTTCCTCGGCAGGTATTTCTTTCAGAACCGCCGCGAGCGCTTGCTTGGGTTTCCCAAACGCCAGATCATCGTCGACGCCATCGCTCCCAGCGACCGCCTGCGCAAGGAACTTTCCGAAGCGGCTGCCGAGATCGACCTCGAGGACTTCGGCGCCCTTCACTCGCTCGCCACCTCCATCGCCCCAGTGAGCGGAAAATTCCTCGGCTTCGCAGAAAAGCTCGAGTGGCTCCTCGCGAACCTCAAAAAACTCCCTCCCAAAACCAAAGCCTTCGTGATCACGAGCCGCGACAACGAAGCGCGCGAGATTCACCGTGTCCTTGTCGAACAGCTGCACTCGCGCATCGGCCTCTTCCACTCGCAGATGAACATGATCGAACGCGACCGTCAGGCCGCGTGGTTCAGCGAAGAAAACGGCGCCCAGATCATGGTCGCCAGCGAGATTGGCGGCGAGGGCCGCAACTTCCAGATGGCCTCGCAGCTCTACATGATGGACCTGCCAAGCAACCCCGAGACCATCGAACAGCGCATCGGCCGCCTCGACCGCCTCGGTCAACGCTTTCCGATTCACATTCACATGTGCGCCGTAAAGAATTTCCCCGAAGACATCTACCTGTCTTGGTGCGACCTCGGTGTCTCCATGCTGCGCGCGCCCGCGGCGGGCGTGATGGCCATCTTCGAAAAGGTGCGCCGCGAACTGCAAGCCGCTTACCGTGAGTCGATCGACAACCTCAGTGTCAAAGAGCAGATCCCGCACCCGCGCGCCATGCAGCCGCTCTTAAAAATCACACACAGCGAACACGCCAAGTGGATCGACGAGGTCCGCAACTCTGCCAACGTGCTCATCGACCTCAACTCCTACCGTGAAGCCGACGGACGTCGCCTCAAAACCGTGCTCGAATCGCAGATGACTCAGAACACCGTGCTCGGCCTCACGCAGGAACTGATGAATCACTTCGGCATCGAGCACGAAGAGCTCGATCGCGCCGACATGCTGCGCCTGCAGGCCAACGCGCAGATGTTCATCGAAGAGTACCCCGAGCTGCCGCTCGATCAGGACGTCATCGTGAGCACTCGCCGAAGCCTGTGTCTGGAGCGCGAGGATTTCCGCTTTCTCAGCCCCGACCACCCCATCTACACCGAGGGCAAAGACCTCTTTTTGCGCTCGCACCAGGGCCAGGCCACCTGCGCGGAGATCCTGAATGCGGGCATCCCCAAGGGCCTCTACGTCCACTGCGTCTTTGCGCTCAGCGAAGCCATTCCCCACGACATCCAGGGGCTCGTGCAAATGGATCCCATCGACATCGTGCTCAGTGCGCGCGGGGAGACCCTCGACTGGACGGAGCTCGGCGATCTCGAAGTTCGCGACTGGGCTCCCGAGATGGAGCTGAACTATGTGGAGGACATCCAGGGCCCCCTCGAAGACCTCATCGAAACCGCCAAGGCCAAAACGCAGCTCAGCTTCAAACGCCGCCTCGAGGAGGCGCTTGCCAAATGTGTGAAGGTCATCAAGGACCGCCAATCGCATTTCAAATACCTCTCGAGCATCGGCCAGCATCCGCACCCGGCTGAGGTCCAGGCCCTCGAGCAAATTCTCGGCCGCGTCGAAAGTCTGCGCACGAGCGCCAAACCCTATCTTGACTCTATCGCCGTCCTGATTAAGTCTTAGCCCCCCATGAAGAAGTCGAGAAATCTCGCCGCGTTCTGTCTTTTCTTCACCTTCGCGCTCTTCGCCCTTCCGGGCCGCGCCTCGGTTCTCGGCGCCTACTTTTTTGCCGAACAAGTCCGCCTGAACCACAGTGGTTACGCACAAAACGTCATCGACGTTGAAATGCCCTGGGGTGAGCGCTGCCGATTTTCGTATTTCCATCATCGTTCGTCGCACGACGAAAAGCGCACCGTCGTGATCCACGGTTTTCTCGATCGCGCGATCACCTGGCGCCAGGCCATTGTCAAAATTCCCGAGGGTTCGCCCTATCGCAAGAGCCTGATCCTCATCGACTTGCCTCACCACGGCGACTCCAAATGCGCAGGAGTCAATTCCTTCTCGCGCGCCGAAACCTTTTTGGAGATCGGCCTGCAGGCCGTGCGCAAGCGTGAAAATTTCAAAGTCGCCGGCATCTGGTCGGGCTCGCTCGGTGGCCTCTTCGGCCTAAGCCTGCTGAACACTTACCCCGAAGCGCAGCTCACGATGATCGTGCCGCCGCTGCTCGCCGAGCCCTACGCCAACCTCAAAATTCAAGAGATCGCCACGATCTCCACACGCGAAGGTCTGACGAGCTTTCTTGCCAAAGTTCCTCCCGCAAACCGCAGCCTGCCTCTCATGAACTCCGTAGTCAGCGGTCTCTTGCCGCGCACCGCGCTGGCGCAGCAGCTGGTGAAAAACGTCGACGGCAAGCGCATCTGGTCAGGTTACCAGCGCAGCTCACACCCCGTTCGCATCATGGCTTCGCAAGACGACATGTTGCTACCCATCGCTGAAATGGACCCTCGCTACACCTCCAACCGCAAAACGATTTACCGCGTGGTGGACAAGCACTGCGGCCACAGCATCCTGCGCTACTGCGCCGACGAAGCCACGCCATTTCTCATCGGTGACGTGGCCAGCGTGGCCGACACCTCAGAGCACGCCCAATCTTCGGCGAGCCTCGGCGCGGTCAGCGCGACTCAAGGGATTTAGCAAGATCGGGGAGCCAGCGCTCCAGCGCTTCAACGGGCGAATCCTGATTGTAGTGACGTAAGACGATCGCCGCCCGCTCGGTGCGCCGGTGCACGGCGCGAGCCTCTTCGAGAAGCGGCGCCAGCGAAGCCATCAACTCCTCACGAATCACCATTGGCAGCTGGTAGGTGGGCAAGGCCGTCTCGCGTTTGCGATGCTGCATCAGACGCGCATCCGCAGCATTCCCAAAATCAGGTCGGTAGGGCACGAGCACTCGCAGCGTTTCGCCCGACGACTCGTGTTCGAATTCGGCCACCAGGGCGTGAACCTCTTTGCCAAGTGTAGTGACCCAAAACATGGCGCTCTCGTCGTAGCGATCGAGTGATTCGCTCAGTGGCTCCAGCGCGGTGAGAAGGTCATCGTTGACGTCGTAGTTCTTGACCAAAATTTCGTGGAACTCCGCAAAGTCCCGCCTTTTGCTACGACGCGATCTCAGCGGATCGGCAAAGGAGAGGCGCAAATTTTGCAGCGCCACGCGCACCGAGACCTTGTGGGCCGGCTGCTCATCGAGACTCATAAATCCTTTGCCGAGATAGGAGTGATCAAAAAACGCTCTGGCCTTGCCATCGGCCATCAGCGATCCTGCGGGCGCATAAAAACGCCCCGGGCCGCGCTCAAGCCAGCGAAGCCAGCGGTAGTAGCGATCGAGATGCGAGAGCTCGTGCAGCGCGACCTTGGGGGCTACGTAAAAGCTGTAGAGATCGCGCAGGTTTAAATAAATCACTGGCTCGCGAGCGCGCCCGTCGAGGCGCACCTGCATGGCGCCCGAGGCGTTCATGTCGAAGAGAGAAAAAGGGTCCAGGCGAAAACGAATGCCAGGCGAGGTGCGCAGGCGGTGTTTGAGCAAAATGCCAATTTTGGTTTCTACCGGGTTGCGATCGAAGCGGGCGACGTAGCGGATCCCGAGCGTGGGAAGGATCTCCGTGCGCGCCACGCCGTCGGAGTCACGCCACGAGACCTTTTGTGGGTAGACCTGCGCCACGAGGCCCGTGCCCCGATGCCACAAATTAAAATCATAGCCCACGTCTTTGAGCAGGTCGTGCAGGAGCGAGCCTCCCACGGTGCCGGTCTCAAAATTCTCGTGTAGGGTTTGATAGCGCCATTCGATGTCGTGCCAGCGCGCTTGCCAACGCGCCGGACCCCCGAGAAGGTCTAGCAGACTGAGACAGGGCTCGGTGTTCGATTTGGCAAAGGCCGGCGCGCTCGCAAGCGCGATCCCCAAAAGCCCACAAACGCTCAGCTGCCGAAGCCGCCCCAATGCGACACATGACACAAGGCGTCTGTATCCTAATGCCCCACCCCTCTCAAGGCAGAACGGGGAAAATTACGCGCCTTTGCGTAGACTCCCCAGCCCCTGGGCACTACAAAAGGCCCATGCCTATCGTTACGATCGTTTACGGATTATTGCTACTCGCTCTCGGAATCATCTCTTATGTCGGCACCGGCATGATCAGTGTCACAGCCCTGATTCCGGCCTTCTTCGGCCTGCCGCTGGTGATCTGCGGCTTTCTAGCGCGCGACGAAGCCAAACTTCGCCACGCCATGCACGCAGCCGCCATGCTCGGCCTCTTGGGCTTTTTGGGCTCGCTCCGCGGCCTGCTCTCGCTGCCGGCTCTCTTGAGCGGCGAAGCGCTCGAGCGCCCCGACGCCGTCAAAGCGCAAGCGATCATGGCGATCCTCTCGCTGATCTTCGTCGTGCTCTGTGTGAAAAGTTTCATCGACGTTCGCCGCGCACGCAAAAACGCTTAAGGCGTTTTAGGAATTCGCGCGGCATAGAGCTGCGCGAATTCGTCGAGGCGATCGGGAATTTCAGCCGTCTCCGGCAAATAAAGCTGCGTCTGCGCAAAGTCGCGAAGCACCTGACGCAAACCCTCGGGCGCACGCAAATGCTTGAGCACAGGTGAGGCGCTCTGCGATTTGGAGAGCTTCTCACCGTTCGGCCCTACGATCAGCGGATGGTGCACAAAAGTGGTCTCCGTGGCAAAGCTCGCAAGCCCCAGCTCCGGCGCGAGTTCGCACTGCGCCTCGCTCGAGGGGCGCAAATCCCGACCGCGCACCAGCAGCTTGTAACCAAAATGCATATCGTCCACCACCGAGGCCACGTGATAGGCGAGCTCGCCGCCGCGCGGAAGCACGATAAAATCGCCGATTTCTTTTTTGAGCGAAATTCCATTCATGCGAAAGCGCAGCTGAGCGGCGAGCCCCTCGTCGTTGACATCGTCTTTGGCGTGCCCCGCTTCGCGGCAGCGCCCAGAATAGACCAAGGCTCCCGCCTCCATCTTGCGCGTGCAAAGACACCAGTAAGTGCGCGCGGAGGCTTCAAGCTTGGTTTCGGCCGCTCGGTAGAGGGTCCTGCGCAGACGCGAGCTGTACTCGCGCTCAAATTCCTTCGTTGTGCTCGGCCCGTGCTGCCACTCAAAGCCCGCGCGCTCGAGCACCGCAAAGATGTCGTCCACAAAGTGCGTGCGATAGCGCGTTTGATCGTAGTCGTCGATGCGAAGGCCGATTTCGGCTCCGCGGGCGCGGGCGTGCAGCACCACCCAAATGAGATTGTAAAAGTTCCCCAGATGCAGGTAGCCGTTGGGCGTGGGCGCAAAACGCGTGCGCAAAGGCGTCATGATCAATCGTCCTTTAACACAATCTGATCGGAGATTTCGTTGCGGTCGCCAGGCCGGATCGGAAACTCGCGCGCAAGGAGTGGAGCGATGGCCTCTACCGCTTCCACCAGTCCCTCCGCGAGAGCGTTGTCTGCGATGCGCGCGTTCAAGGCGGCGAGGGTCTTGTCGAAGGACTCCTTGGGCAGTTTTGCAAAGATCGGCGCGTCGGCCAAAATCATCGTGCGACGCTCGAGCAGCGAAACAAAAATCAGCACACCGCTCGCGGCGCCTGTTTTGCCGTAGACCTTTTCAAAGAATTCCACCTCCGCGCGCAGCCCCACCCAGCGCTCGGTGGCTTCGGCCGAACTCAACGCGCGCTTCACGCGGCGCAGACGCGAAATTCCAAAGGTCAAGAGCACCGAGCCCACGAGGAGCACCAGCAGCGCCATCTGTGGCGACCAGCTAAAGGGCAGCCATTCGCGGTAGATGTGCGCTTCGATGCCGAGCGCCATCGTCAGCGCAAAGGTGATCGCAAAGACGAGGGGCGCCACGTGATCGTAGTTGCCACTCTGGCGCACCACCGTGACCACGACTTCGGCCGAAGTGCTTTTCTCGGCCCTGACTATCGCCTCGCTCACA
>DATLIP010000115.1:0-24342 GCA_035539375.1 Bdellovibrionota bacterium
CTCAACGAAATCTACGCCGAACACACCGGCCGTAGTGTCGCCGAGATCGAAAAAGATACCGATCGGGACAATTTCATGTCACCCGAAGAAGCGAAAGCTTACGGTATAATAGACGAAGTGATCACCAAGCACCGCACGTAGCGGAGTGGGCGGCCGCCGGGCCGCAGATCATGGCTGGACATGGGAAAGGGGCGGTAAAAGGATGAAAGATTTGGTTTGTTCGTTTTGCGGAAAATCACAGAGAGAAGTTAAGAAGCTGATCGCCGGTCCTTCCGTCTACATCTGCGACGAGTGTGTGTCCCTGTGCACCGAGATCATTCACGAAGAGTCGCACAAAGACGTCAAAGAGAACCTCGCCAAAGTTCCCAAGCCCGCCGAGATCAAAAAGATCCTCGACGATTACATCATCGGCCAAGAGCGCGCGAAAAAGATTCTCGCCGTCGCCGTACACAACCACTACAAGCGCATCAACGCGCCCAAGTCGTCGCGCCCCGACGATGTGGAACTCCAGAAGTCAAACATCCTGCTGATCGGTCCTACCGGTTCGGGCAAGACGCTCCTCGCACAAACGCTCGCTCGCATGCTGCGCGTGCCCTTCACCATCGCCGACGCCACTTCGCTCACTGAAGCCGGCTACGTGGGTGAAGACGTAGAGAACATCATCTTGAACTTGCTCCAGGCCGCTGACTGGGACGTGGAAAAAGCCCAACGCGGTATCGTGTACGTGGATGAGATCGACAAGATCGCCCGCAAGAGTGAGAACCCTTCGATCACGCGTGACGTGAGCGGCGAGGGCGTACAACAAGCGCTCCTCAAACTCATGGAAGGCACACGTGCGAACGTTCCCCCTAAAGGCGGACGCAAGCACCCTCAGCAAGAGTTCATTCAGGTCGACACCACCAACATCCTCTTCATCGTAGGCGGAGCTTTTGTGGGCCTCGACAAATATGTCGAGTCGCGCACCACCTCCAAGTCGATGGGCATCGGCGCCAAGATCAACGTCAAGAAGCCTCTCGAAGCGGTTTCTAAGGCGATGGACGAAGTGCAGACCGAAGACCTCTCGAAGTTCGGTATGATTCCCGAATTCCTCGGTCGCTTGCCCGTGATCGCCGTGCTCGAAGAGCTCAGCGAAGAGGGTCTCATGCAGATCCTCACTCAGCCCAAAAACGCCATCACCAAGCAGTACCAAAAGCTGCTCGATATGGAAGGCTGCAAGCTCGTGTTCGAAGACGCCGCCCTGCGCGCCATCGCCAAAGAGGCGATCAAACGCAAGACCGGCGCGCGCGGACTGCGCTCGATCATCGAGAACGCCATGCTGGACGTGATGTATGAAATCCCTTCTTCGAAGAACTACCGCACTTGCACGGTGACCGAAAAAACGATCACCGAAAAAGAGCGCCCGCTTCTTGAAGAAGGCCTCGCAGGCGATAAAAAAGAATCTGCATAGTACCCATGAAATCCAAAACGAAATGCGCCGGTCAACTTCATCGTTGGCTTGGCGCATTTGTCGTTTTGGCGGCCACCACAGCCTTCGCCAAAGACGACCACGCGCCTCCGCCCACGCTCGATGAGGTTATCAATACCCTTAAGGCCAAATGGCCGGAACAACCCGAAGCAGAAACCTGGGAGCTCCTGGGTCAATTCGTGGAGCGCAACACACCGCCCTTTCCGCATATGGAGTTTTTGAAACTTTTCCTCGACCCCACCGATCAAAAGCTCAATTTTGTCGCGCGGGGTGAGGCCTACTTCAAATACGTTTTCGGCCGCACGAACCGAGCCAACCAGAACGACATCCTCCAACGCCTCGCCCGCGATTACCCCGTGCCGGGCGCCATCCTGCCCCTCATCAAAGACTACGGACAGCGCGGTGATTACATGCTGCACGTGATGCGCCGGAGCCGCCAGGACTTCAAAGTCGACGAACTCATTGCGCATTACGTGGAGATCGACTTCCGTGACGCCGCCTCCCGAGATCACCTTGGCTACTTGCTCAAAGTGGAACTCCTCAAAGACAAACCCACGGTGAACTACCGTCACGTGGTGGAGCTAGTGGGCGCGGATTTCTTTTCGGTAGATCGTCGCCGCGACCTGCTAAAACACGCGATGAAAAAATTTCTCAAGGACAATCCCGAAAAGGCCATGAGTGACATCGCCGAAGCCTGGGCTCTCGGGTACCTCGAGCGCGATCAAATGGAAGTCGACCGACCCGCGCGTCGCCGACTCAATCAGGCCGGCCGGACCCTCACCGAAGATCTCTTCCTCGCCGCCCGCGAAATGAACAAGCTCCCGCCGGAACAAATCCGTCGACTCGCCCTAGCACTGCGTCGAACGCAGGCGGTGCTCGGAGAACCTTCCCGTAGCACTGCGGGCCAGGATTTTGGCCACCCTGCCAACGAGCTCATCATCGAGGCGCTCGGGCTTCACCCCACGCAGTGCAAAGCCTTTCTCGAGCGCGTTGCTCAGGCCAAGGGCAAGATCAAACTCGATTAAAGCTTTGGCGATCTGCGCCAAAATCCCTGAGGTCACCAAAAAAATACGTGCGGTGGCGCCAAGCACTAACCTTTTTATTTGTTGTTTTAGGGGGGGCGACCTGAGAGAATATTCTCTATGGCAGTCACCAAAAAGAAAAAGAGCACCACAAAGGCCGTTTCTAAGTCGTCCTCGTCGTCGAAACAGATCGTGCCCCTCTTGCCGCTGCGGGATATCATCATCTTCCCGCACATGGTGGTGCCGTTCTTTGTCGGCCGCGAAAAATCCATCAATGCGCTGGAGACCGCCATGCGCGACAAAACCGACATCCTGCTCTGCGCCCAGCGCAACTCGCAGGACGCCGACCCGTCAATGGAAGAGATCTTCCACACCGGCACGCTCGCCAATATCATGCAGCTCGTGAAACTTCCCGACGGCACGCTCAAAGTGCTCGTCGAGGGCAAGAAGCGCGCGAAGATCATGGAAGTCATTCAGTCGGAGCCCTGTGTGCTCTGCGAAGTCGACGAGCTCGCTGAAGAGCAGGCGCACGACGACGTCAAAACCAAAGCTCTCGTACGCTCGCTCAAAAAAGCTTTCGAAACTTACGTCAAACTCAACAAACGCATCTCGGCAGAAGTTCTGATGTCCATCGAATCCATCGACGACGCCTCGCGCTCGGCCGACTCCATCGCCGCGCACCTCTCGCTGAGCCTGGAGAACAAACAAGCCATCCTAGAGATCTTCGATCCCGTGGCGCGTCTTGAAAAACTCCTCTCGATCCTCGAATCCGAAATCGAGATCCTGCAGGTAGAGCGCCGCATCCGCAGTCGCGTGCGCAAGCAAATGGAGCGCGGACAAAAAGAGTACTACCTGAACGAGCAGATGGCCGCGATCCAAAAGGAGCTCGGCGAGCAAGACGAGTTCAAAGCTGAGATCAATGAGCTCGAAGAAAAGATCAAGCACGCGGGCTTCAGCACCGAAGCGCGCGAAAAGGCCGAAGCCGAAATGCGCAAGCTCAAGATGATGGCGCCCATGTCGGCCGAAGCTACGGTGATCCGCAACTACCTCGAAACGCTCATCGAGCTGCCGTGGAAAAGCCAGACCAAAGACAACCTCGACCTCGACCACGCTCAGGGCGTGCTGGACGACGACCACTACGGTCTGGAGAAGATCAAAGAACGCATCACGGAATTCGTCGCCGTGCAAAATCTCAACCCCGATCTCAAAGGCCCCATTCTCTGCCTCGTGGGCCCTCCCGGCGTCGGTAAAACGTCTCTTGGCGAGTCCATCGCTCGCGCTCTCGAGCGCAAGTTCGTGCGAGTTGCCTTGGGTGGCGTGCGCGATGAGGCCGAGATCCGCGGTCACCGCAAAACTTACGTGGGCGCGATGCCCGGCAAGCTGATCTCGGCCGTGCGCAAAGCGGGTACCAAGAACCCACTCATTCTTTTTGATGAAATTGATAAAATGGGCTCGGACTTCCGCGGCGACCCCGCTTCGGCGATGCTCGAAGTGCTCGACCCTGCTCAGAACAGCACCTTCACCGACCACTTCCTCGAAGTGGAGTGGGATCTCTCGAGCTGTTTGTTCCTCTGCACCGCGAACAACCTCTCGAGCATTCCGCAGCCGCTCATCGATCGTATGGAAGTCATCTACGTGCCTTCGTACACCGAAGAAGAAAAGCTACAGATCGCCACCAAGTACTTGCTCCCGAAACAGCTCAAAAACCACGGCCTCAAAGAGAGCCAAGTCGCCATTCAGGTCGATGCGCTGCTCGAGCTGATTCGCACCTACACTCGCGAAGCGGGCGTGCGCAACCTCGAGCGCGAAGTGGCCACCCTCGTACGCAAGGGCGCCAAGAAGTACCTGCAGCAACCGAATGCGGGCACCAAGACCAAGAAAAGCGCTGTGAAGATTCACGGCACCGATCTGCACGAATATCTCGGACCCAAGCGTTACAAGTTCGGCACCGTCGAACTGCACAGCCAAATTGGTCTGACCACGGGCCTCGCGTGGACCGAAGTTGGCGGTGAAACGCTGCAAATCGAAGTCGCGATTCTTCCGGGCAGCGGCAAGCTCACCAACACAGGCAAGCTCGGCGACGTGATGCAGGAATCGGCGCAAGCCGCCTACACCTACGTCAGATCCCGCGCTCAGGACCTCGGTCTGCCGCGAGATTTTTATAAAAACATCGACATCCACATTCACATCCCCGAAGGCGCCGTGCCCAAAGACGGTCCCAGCGCGGGCATCACCATGACCACCTCACTGGTTTCGGCGCTCACCATGCGCCCGGTGAAAAAAGACGTGGCGATGACTGGTGAGATCACCCTGCGCGGCAACGTGCTGCCCATCGGCGGCCTCAAGGAGAAGCTCCTCGCGGCCCACCGTGCGGGCATCAAAACCGTGGTGATCCCTGAGGAAAACGAAAAAGACCTCTACGACGTGCCCAAGGAGATCCTGGCGCAGCTGCAAATCTACTCGGTTTCGCACGTGGATCAGGTGCTCAAGCTCGCGCTCGATATCGACACCTCGTCGGACTCGCTAATCACGGCCCTCGCCAAGGGTGGCGAAGCCAAAGCGCTGCCCGTGGGCTCGGTAAGCCGCCGCGATCGGGCCCACTAAAAAAGGGCTCGTTGGCGCATAAAAGTCGTACAGATACTGTTGACTTCGAGCGGGGGATCTGGAAATTTAGGCCGCCTCAGCTCGGAGTCGCTTAGCTCAGTTGGTTAGAGCACCTCCCTTACAAGGAGGGGGTCCACGGTTCGAACCCGTGAGCGACTACCATATTTAAATCCCTTCACTATAAGAACACATTTCAAGACCCCAGATGCTAGGCGTCGAGCGACAACGTGTACACTTTGTACATGAGGAGCGAGCAACAACGCAGATGGGGTTTTGAAGTGTGTTCTAACAAAATTTAAGTCGAATAAAGGCTTTGGATTGCTATAGAAAATGGTACAACGAGCCCCGATGTTTTGGGGCTCCATCGTTCGCTGGCTCTTCGTTGCTGTGCTCGGCACGATTCCCTTTCAAGGCGCCGTCGCGCATGACATTCGTGCTCGCAAAGCGGAGCGCGAGAAATGGACCCGTTGCGCATGGAACCTGCAAACCCTCTCGCACATCGACACCGACTTTTACCGCTACAAACTCACCCGCATCGAGCGCGACGTGCTCTCCGCCTCGGCCAAGAGTATCGATCCGCTGGAACTGGCGGCCGTGCTGCACCTGCGCAACTTCGTGAGCTTTCCGGTGATCTTGGCGCCCGACATCGGCAAGCACAAGAGCACACCCGGCTTTGACGGGGTGATTTACGATCACTACGGCGTGGCCTACTCCAACCTCTCCATCAAAAACATCGACGTCTCCAAGCTCACCGGCGGACGCATCACGCAAACCATCCGCAGCGCGCGCTCGAGCGCCATGAAACAGCTTCACCGCGTTTATGATTTTGAATCTTTCTTTGATCGCCAGGGTTTTTACCTCACGCGCGACAACCTCGTACGCCCACGCCCGGGTCTGCCGCACCAAGTGCGCGCCGCCGCGCGCATGCAGTATTTCATCGATCTCTTCGGACTCAACCCAGAGTCGCCGCGCAAGACAACGGTACTCATCAACGTCTTCAATTCGGATTTGCGTCCCGGCTCGACGGTACCCAGATTTGAATTGCGCAAATGGTCGCACCGCATGCGCCGTCATTCAGAGACCTATTTGTTTGTGCGCAATGCCGACGGATCAATGAACGATTTCGGGGCCAACCTCTCGCACCTTGCCGAAAATCTTCGCGAGGATTCAAGAGTGTCCGAATTCATCTTTCTCTCACCTACGCAAATTCTTATCGTTCGCGAGGGTGAGATCCTTCTTAAGGAAATAAATCCCCAAGCCCACGCCTCTTAATTAAGCCTTCTTAACATGGCCTTGATTGGGTCGAAATACCGCCTCCTTAGACTATAGGCTATGGCTCACTCCAACACATATACCGAAACCCAAAGATTGGCTCGCCCTCGGCAGCAGCATCCCGCCGAGCGCTACCGTCGCTCGCGACGCCCGCCGCCAACACCTACAGACAAAGCCACTGCCGTGGTGCGCACCTTTTTAGGCCTTGTCTTTGTGACTTCGGGCTTGAACGGATTCATCCATTTCTTGCCGGCATTTTCGGTAACGGGACAAGGCGCGAACTTTATCGACGCGCTGGTGAATTCTTATTTTTGGCCGCTGCTGAAAGTGGCCGAATTGATCGTGGGCGGAGCGCTACTCTTTAACGTATTTGCGCAGTTCGCAATTTTCCTACTCGCCCCTGTAACGCTCGGGATTCTGTGGTTCCACACCTTCCTCAGCCCTCCGGGAGCCTGGTTTGCGTGGACGCTGCTGGCAGCAGAGATCGCTCTGGTGGTGCTCTTTCGCAAACAGCTCAAACAGGTTTTCATGCCCTCTGACAAAGTGGACGAAGGCAAGGTCGTCCATGATGACAATCTAGAGCGCGAGTGAACGCGCTCTAGATTGATTCTTTATTCCTCTTCCTCGGTGTAAACGCCACGATCCACTTTGAGAGCGTCTTCGACGGCCTTTTCGTAAGGGCCGAGCGCTGCCTTTTGAGTTAGGTAAGCTTCGTGATCGGCCAAAACCTTTTCAAAATCTTCCACAAGTTCTGGGCCACCCTCGCGCTCTCGCACCACGGCGAGGAACATCGAGTAGGCCATCTTGTCGTGAATGTTGTCCCAGGCCAGGGCGATGGCCTGTTTGACCTCGGGGATCTCATAAGTCCCTGCGTGACGAGCGGCCAGGTAACCCAACTCAGAGAGGAGCTTGGGCTTGAAGGTTTCTTCTGACGACTTCACCAAACGATCGCGATATGCGGGCGACAAGGGATTCGCGGGATCTCTGCCGGCCTCGCGAATGGCGCGACGTCGTTTTTCGAGGTTCGGACCACTGAGCTGGAACGCCCGGTTTTCTTTTTTGATGGTCTCAATCTCATTGCGAATCGATTCGTCGGCAATCTCACCGTCTTTGATAAAGTCATCCCAATTGATATTCACTTCGAGATAATCATCGGGATATTTGGTCTCAATAAACTTCACGAGACAATCCTGAAGCTCTTTTTCGGTTTTTGCTTCGATGCATTCCTGACGCTTGATGCGCTCAGCTCGCCATTCCTGAATCATACCGATGATAAGGTTTTGTCCGAATTCGTTGGGATTGGCTTGACCGTACCCGAGGCCACCAAGACTACCGAGCAAAATGATGCCCGCACTCTTGGCGATGCGGCGCCACTGCGGACGATCGCGCACGTTGGTGTAAGCCGTGCGCACGCCGCCAGTGAAGAGTAGACCGAGGGCCTGCGCCACGCGCGAGGCCGAAGGTTTTTCGAGGCTGGCGATCACTTCGTCGAGCTTCATCGCATCACCCGCCACCACGTTATGCAAGCCAAGCGAGCGAAGTTCGCGTTCGCTGAGCGTCGAGATGATCGTCTCCTGGGGCGTGGTTCCGGGACCACGTTGACCCTCGATACGGAAACGCGAGTCTTCCACCACGGGCGTGCCACGAATGCGGTCCCACCAGTTTTGTTTGAAGGTTTCACGTTTTTTGATGAGCAGGTATCCGAGCTGCCTAAAGAAGACGCGCCAGCGCAGGCCCGTCCAAGCTTCGTAGGGCGGCTCGTACTGGGGCTTTAGCTTAACGCTGAGCAGGTGCTCGGCACCCTCTTCCACTTCGAAGAGCTTGCCGGTGCGGACGAGGAACTCTTCCATGTAGGGATCCTTCGGAACCGCCATCTCCAGCCCCGAACGCGCCCCGTAAGCTTGCTCACGGATTTCGTGCACGTACAAAATGATCTTTTCGTTGCGCACGGCTTGGTCGGCTTCGAGTTTGTTGAGATCGCGGGCCGTGGCGGCCATCGCTTCTGTATAAGACTTCACCGTAAAGAGGCGCATCCAGCGCAGCTTCGTCTGGGTGTCGTTCTTCATTTCCATTGAGGTGCCGCGGTAGACCCAGTCCAAATCGCCGGCGAGCTCGAGGAAATCCTTTTCATCCGGCTCGATGCCCTCTTTGACTTTGTAGTAGGGCACCTTCATCACGTGACCCGATTCGTCGTCGATCTTCACCTGGCTCTTGGCCCTGCGGAAGGCTTCTTCCACCATCGAAAGGTTGGCCGCTTGGGCAATGAGCTCGCGCTGACGAGTGGGGAAATCTTCGATGGCCTTCACCGTATCGTTGAGGTCGGCTTTGATCGCCTCAGGATTGATGGAGGCTTCCTGCTTGGTGAGCTCGCGCGGACGAGTGGGCAAATCTTCGGTGGTCCTCTCCGGAGCGTCGAGGTTTGCTCTGTCCTGCTCGGGATCGACGGCGTCTTGCTGCTTGACGGAGTCTTCCGGCTTGCCAAATCCATACTTGGCAAAGGAGACCGCGAGCAGCGGTTCGTTGAGATGCACGTAGGGGTAAGGATCTTTGTTCACTTGCCGAAGTCGTTCTCGCGCCCAGTCGACGGGGGCCAGCGCCATGGGGCCTTTGCGGGCTTGGATGTGATTGCGCGCCCAACTGTCGCGAATCTTCTCGCCGGGTTTGCGAATGCGATTGAGCGTTGCCTCTTCGGCATTGCGCCTCATGACTTTGTCCCACAGGGTTCCGCATTTGGACCAATCCACCAAGATCGCGTGGGCGGAGGGTGCGGAAATGAGAAATAACGAGACAAGAACCTTCGACTTGAGGCTTGTTTTCATAAGGGGGTCCTTATAACACGCCCGTTTTCCCGGCCGCAAGCAATAAGCTGATATGCAACCTATTGATTTTGCTTGAATAAATCGGTAATGAGCTTGTGCGCCAAGGCGGCCGAGAGTGCGGCGGCGAATAATGGGATCACGAGGTTCGGCTGGTCGGTGATCTCTTGCACCAAAATTACCGCCGTAAGGGGGGCCGAAAGCGTCGCCGAAAGGAACGCCGTCATGCCCAAAATGGCGAGCAAGTGCGGCGCGAGCGGACCAAAGATGCCCGTGTGCTCCACCAGCGTGCCGAGTCCCGACCCCACCGCGAGCATTGGCGCGAGGGTGCCACCCGCGATGCCGGACGAAGCGCTAAAGATGGTTCCGAAAAACCGGCCGACGACTTCGGCGAGTCCCAGGTGGGCTGCTCCGGGTTCGGTGAAGACGTATTCCAAAAAGCGAACTCCTCCGCCGAAGGTGCGCGGTCCGTAATGGTAGCCGATGAGCCCCACGCAGAGTCCCGCCACGATCGGCCAAAGGTTACGTGAAAAGTTGTCGAGCCGGCGCTCCAAGCGCGACAGAAATCGCCAAACCAAAAAAAGGAGCGTTGCCAGTGCCCCGCAAAACACACCCATCAGCGCGGCGGGCAACACCGTGGCGAGCGAAGGATCCACGAGTCGACCGATGGCAAAAGAAAAATAGGGTCCCTGCAATACCTTTGCCGTGAGACCCGCGATGATGATCGAGGTGAAAATATAGGGCCGCAGACGATTGAGATGCACCTTAGAGAGTTCCTCGAGGGCGAAGGCGACTCCACCCAGGGGAGTGTTGAAAGCCGCCGCGAGCCCACCGGCCGCGCCGGCCACGATCCACGAATGCAGATCCACGTTCGGCAGCCAGCGACGGCACTTGAGTCCCACGCTCGCGGCGAAGCCGGCCGTGATTTGCACCGTGGGGGCCTCACGCCCGAGCGACATGCCGCCGAGCGCCCCGAGCCACGAGGAGAGCATGGTCACCAGACTCGTGCGTGTGCTGAGGTGTTTGCGTGCCTCCGCGAGATTCTCTCCCCCCTCCGCTTCGAGCGCCTGCAGCGCCTTGACGATGTGGTAAGGGCCTGAGCCGCGGGCCTCGGGTTCGAACCTGCGCACGATCGCGGCGCCGAGCCAAAAAAATACGGGGCAGCTAACGAGAAAGGCGCCGGGATGGAGGCGCAAGATGTCCTTCGCACCGCGTTCAAAAATTTCGAAAATCCGAGCGTAACCCACAGCGATGGCGCCCACACCTACAGCCATGGCGACAAAAACGAGAATATAAAAAGCGTCGTGACGTGCGTTCTTGCTTCCGTACATGCGGACCAACTAGCTGAGCAGCTTTTTCACAAAGGTTTCAAAACGCTCGCCGCTCATTCCTGGGGGCGGGGCTTCAAAACCAAAGGACTCAACCGAGGGAATTGGCCCACCAGCAGAGCTCAGTGCGGCGGGTGATGAGGCCTCAGTACCCGCGGCCGGAGCGCTGGCGCCCGGTGCGGGGGCAGCGGCGGCCGAAGGCGACGACGAGGTGTCGCTCATCGGCATCTCGCCCGAGTCACGAGAAGGCAGCTTGATGGCACCTGCCTTTTCGAGCTTGCGCGCTTCGGAAATCATCTTGCGCTGGCCGGCTTCGACTTTGGATTCGTTCGGAGGGTCGCTTTCGAAATTCGTGATCTCTTCTTTGTACTCGGCGAACTTGTTGCCGAGGCAGCGTTCGACGATCTTCACAAAATCCGGGTTGGGATCGCCGTGCAGGGCGAGTGCGACGTGCTTGGCGGGCGTGGCCGAGATGATCTCGGCGAGGATGTCGGGGTTGATCGTGCGCAGGTCGTTCATCGAAAGGATGCGAGCTTCTACGCGCGCGGCAAACTCAGGGTCTTCGCCGCGAATCATGGTGAGCAGCTGCGAGCGCTTGGGTTCGGCGGATTCCTCGATGAGTTTCACGAGTTCAATGATTTGGCCGGGGCTTTTTTTGTACCTTGCTAACATCGACATGATTGAAATTCCCTTTACTGGTGAGCTTCAATCAAACCACTTCGGCGCAAATCAATCAACGTCTCGTAGATGTCAATGTCGTCGAGCGGAGTGTTATTGAGGATCTCCGTGACGCGCCCGTATTCGCAAACGCGGGCGATGACTTCGTACTTGGTGTTGTCCCATTCGGACACTTGAGCAAAGGTCGTGGGCTTGACGCGAATCTTGATGTTTCCGGGAGGAACGATGCTCGCCACGCGGCGCCAGCGGAAGAGCCAGCCCATGTAGAGCTCCAAAAAGTCGCCGAGGCCCAGCGCCAGGGTCGCCGCAGATAATTTTGGTGCCGCCGTGTCGGGAACGAACTTCCACTGCAGACTCGGCCAGCTGAGCACCCGCAAGAGGGCCTTGCGTCCGGAGATCGATCCGCAGAACGCCTGTTGAATGTAGCCGTCTGAGAAAAACAAGGTCGCCTGTTTTACCGGACCGCGCACGCGCAACTCACCGCTCACTTGCGACGAGAGAAAATACTTCACCACTTCAAAGAAGCTCGAATCGGTGCTGAGACGATGGCGAACAGGAATGTCCCCGCCGCGCAAAGGGCGCGAGAGGCGCTCCACGGCCGAGAGCTCTTCGGAGCGTGAAATCTGCAAATTGAGATTGCCCACAAAAATCTGGTCGCCGATTTCTACGGCGCGACCGCTCTCAATGCCCTGGAGCTGGTTCGACGAGGTGATCTTGCGATAGATCCATTGATCTCCGCGGAAAACGCACTCAAAGAAGGTCTCCTTGGTGTTGACGGCAAGTTTAACGTGCGCGTCGCTCGCGAGGCCGCCTACAGAGAGCACGCCCTGTTTGCGATCAAAGGGAAATTTGGTGGGACCCAGATGGCTGCGCGGGGGGTTGAGCCACTCTACAAGCGAGGGTTCGTAATACGAAGCGCTGAGCCAGCTCGAGAGCGTTGCAAAGACGTTTTCTTTGCGCAGCTCTTCGCGCCACTGCTCGACGAGCGCACTGATATGATGCAAAAGACGCGCGTAATCCGAGCCTTCCCACTCCACGGGCGACCAGCGACCGACGCTCGCCACACTTAGCAGTTGCATGGGCGTGGGCTGCACGCAGGCCACGATGCCCACAAAAACCGCGAGCTGGCGCAGGGATTCTACCGGGATCGGCTGGCCGAGTTCCACACTCGTGATGGCGACGTGGGCCATTCCGGCCGGCGTGTCGCCGAGGTTGGCGAGCGAGCGCCAAACGAGTTCGATTTCGGAAGCCAGATCAGGTTTTTGGTCGAGCGCCCAGGAGATGCCGTCGAAGAACGACTGCGAGCCCACGCAAAGCACCCGTACCTTGGGTCTCGAGAGATCCGAATTTAGAGAATCATAAGCCATGCGCACGCCCCTTCGCTTTCGACATTCTAGGTCTCGGCGATGTCGCCTTCAAGCGGTCGCTGCAAAAGTATCGCTTCCGCGATCTTTTGGTGTTCGGCACAGCCCAGAATTTTTTTGGCTTTGCCGGCGTCCGCATAGTGCACGGGCGAGAGCCATTTCTTTTTGGCCTCACCAATACGAGTCAGAGCCTCGTCGAGTTTGGCCTTGGGCAAGGCGCCCGATTCGAAAGCGCGCACGATGTTAACCCACACGGCTTCGAGCTCGTCGAAGTTGTGGCAAAGCAGAAGCTGGTCGCAGCCGGCTTCGATCGAAAGAAACACGGCCTCTTCGAGCGAGTACTTTTGAGTGATGGCGCCCATGCCTAAATCATCGGTGAAGATGAGTTTGCCAAAGCGGAGTTCTTTGCGCAGGTGATCCTGCAATAGCCGGCGCGACAAGGTGGCTGGACGCTCGGCATCGATGTCTGTGTAGAGCACGTGGGCCGTCATCACGCCCTCGACGCGCGCGCGAATGGCGCGGCGGAAGGGCACCCAATCTTTTTCTTGCAACTCGGCGAGCTTGGTGTGGCATACCGGCAATTCGAGGTGCGAGTCCACGTTCACGCCGCCATGGCCGGCAAAATGCTTGGCCACCGCCAGCACGCCCGCGCGCTGAACGCCACGCAAAAAGGCCGAGCCCATCGAAGCGACAATTTCAGGGTCGGTAGAAAAGCAACGGTCGCCGAGAGCGGGATTGTTCCAATCGCTCGGAACATCGAGCACGGGAGCGTAGTTCACGTTAAAGCCTAAAGCGTGCAGTTCGCTAGCCACCGCGAAACCCGCCTCGTAGGCCGTCTTGGGCGAATCGAGTTGTCCGATGAGTTTGGCCGGCGGCCAAAGCGTGGCCGGTTCGCGCACGCGCTGTACGCGTCCGCCCTCTTGATCTACTGAGATCCACGAAGGCATGTTGCGCCAAGAGCCGCGATCCGAAACTTTCAAAAGAGAGTTGTTGAGTTGCACCACCTGGTCTACCGACTCGATGTTGTGTTTGAAGAGAATGTATCCGCCCGGACCGATGCGTTCGAGAGTTTTCTGCTCTTGAACGCTGAGAGTCGTGCCCGGAACCCCAACCACAAACAACTGCGCAACTTTTTTCTCTAAATCAGCTAACGTTCCCATTTCCTTATTCTATCTTGGAAGCTTCCGCTCGAACAATAGCTGGATTCCTGACGATAGGGTGGTTAGCAAAAAAGTCGACAAAAACACGAGCAGCCATCCCGCCCAGAACACGTGCGGAGCGACATCAAAATACTGACGCCCCTGGTTGAGGAGCGCCCCCCATGGAAAAAGTTCCGCGTCCACAAGACCAATGACAACCGAAGAGGAGCCAAAAACCACAAAAAAGGCCAGGAGCGAACAAAACTTGGCCGAAAGCGGCCCGAAAACTTCGGGCAGGTAATGAAAGCAAAAGAGCTTTGCGGAGGGATAGCCGAGTGCGGTGTCCGCCAGGTACGCCGGCCGTCCGACGACAAGGCGACCCACGCTCCATGCGAGACGGGCCGAAGCGTCCCAATTGGCCACCGCAAACGCGATGGTCAGCACGCCGAGTGAAGAGCCTCCTGCGTAAAGCACCACCGCCGAAAGCATGAAGCCAGGCACGGCTCCGAAGATGTCTAGCAGATAGGCAAGGAAACGGTGCGCGCGAGATTCCTCAGGTGAGGTGGCCAGGTAAAAGCCCATGAAGAGCGCGATGACGATACTGAGAAGGACTCCGAGCGAGCCAAAAAACAAAACCGCCTCGGCTCCCTGCACCAGCAGTTCCGACACGGGTTGACCGTAAAGCGCAAAGCCAAAGCTGTGCGCGGCGTCCGGCGCGCGAAGGGCATTTTCCGAAAGCCAGGGTTGCGCACTCGAGGCGAATCTCGCCACGAGCCAGGCCACAAGCAAGACGTCAACGGCGAGCGCCGCGATCCACAAACGTTTGGGCAATTTAGAGATCACGCTGCCTCCGCGGATCGATCACCCCTGCGAGCCATAGCGCCAAGTGATTGAAGGCGAGGTACAAGACGGCCGAGCTGAGCACGAGCAGTAGCAAGAGCAGCGAAGAGCGCGACTGAAAGGCCTGCGAAAAGTACCAGCCCAGTCCGCGCAAATTGAAGACAAGCTCAGCGACAAAAACCCCACTGATGTAGGCCGCATAACGCGACAAAAAGAGCACCAAAAAGTCTGGCAAAAGAAGCTTCGCGGTGTGCACCCACCGCACGCGATTCTCGCCGATGCCCCGGGCCGAAAGTCCGAGCGAAAGCTCGCGCACTTCGACCTGAGTGTATTTTGCCACGGCAAAACGCAAGTACGAACCCACAGCCACAAAAGAAATCGAGAGCGCCGCACACAAATAAGCCGCGAGCGCCGAGTCGCCACTTCCCGACCAGCGAAAGTATGCGATGGCCATCACGGGCGCCACAAGCACCGAGACAAGACTCAGAAAGAAGCCCGAGCACAAATCGATCGCCGTCGCGCTTCGCGATTTGAGTAGAGCAAAGAACGCAAGAAAGAGGACGAGCGAGATCCCCGCCGAGAGTGTGGCGAGCAGCAGCGAGCGCGCAAAGGCAAGCAAGATTTGCTGTGGCCACTGCGCACCAAAGTGCTGTGACATGTAGCTAAGAGTCCAGGGGTTGATGGGACGAGCGCCGAGGTCGAGTCCCGCGGATTCAAAGGCGCCCACCAAAAACGAGCGGGAATCCCCAGGCACAAGCGCCACCAATGCAAAAACCAGCGCCGCCAGTCCCGCCAGACGTAAAAAGAGCGAGCCGAGATACGACTTCACTCTTGTGTGGCTATAAGAATATGATTTCGTTTTCAAGGTTGGAGTCCGCCGCAATGGCCGACTTGGGGCTAGCGCTCATCAGGAGCGAGTTGCGCACGAGGCGGCGTCCCAAACTTCGGTCCTGACCCTCGAGAATCAGCACCGAAGCGTCCAAATCCACCTTGCCTTCGCACTTGAGCGTCTGCGGGCTGACCACGATCGACCCCCGCGACTTGCTCCAGTTCACACAGCCTGGGTCCACACCCAAGAGCCACGACTTGCCCATAAGTTTGGGCTCTTGACCCCAACGGGCTTCGAGCGCCGCTTTCCAGCATGAGGTGTCGCCGGCGATGGTGCCCAGGAGTTCGCCTTGAGCTTCTAGTAGAAAGTCCTTGTTCGTCATGTCGTACCAAAACTCTTCGCTCGAGAGCGAATGACGAATCGCCTGGATCTCAAAACCAGCGTCGAGCAGAGGTCGGTAGATGCCGCGAAACAGATCGCTCTCCGTCACCGGAGAGCTGTCTTCGCGCAAATGCGCCAAGGCATCGGCCTTGAGCGCGTGCATTCCAAAAAAGTGCGTCGGTTCCCATCCCGCTTCGGGATGCGTGATCTCGCCCACGCCCGCGTAGCCGCCTTCGGCATTCACCCAGAGGGGCTTGTACTTAGCGAGAAAATTTTGATCGGGAGTCACCAAACACCACGAAGCTTGCGGAGAGTCGAGCTGCTCGAGCTCGCCGAGGCCCAGAAGCGTGTCGCCGTTGATGACCACGAGCTCGTCGAAATCGCCAGCTTCCGTTTTTTGCAGCAAATTGCGAATGGCACCGCCCGTGCCGAGAATGGGATTCTCGTGGAGCATTTCCACCGAAATGCCGAGCACTGGCTCGGCCACGTTCTTGAGGAACATGTTGATCTGGCCATGGTGGTAGTGCGCATTGACGTAGAATTTTTTCACCCCCAGGCACTGCGCGCGCCAGAGCGCAAAGAAGAGCGGCTCGATGCCTGCCACAGGCAAAAGAGGTTTGGGCATGTATTCGGTATAGGGCCGCAGACGGGTTCCAAAACCCGCCGCGAGCACGAGTGCGGCTTTCACGTCAATCGACTCCAGCCCTGGCGTTCGGCGAGCTTGAGCCACTCGCCCACTTTGGTGTGGAGCGTGGGGAAGCGAATGCCCAACGGCTCCGCGCGCTTGAGAGCGGCGGCCACCGTGCGGAAGGAATCTTCGATGTAGACGAGGTGCGTATCTTTGCCCCGCGTGGTTTTGAAAGAGGCAAAAGAGCCGACCGCTTTTACAAAGCGCTCCAAAATGAGCATCTCTTTGAGCTCGCGCGTGGCGATCTCGTCTTGCAAGAGCTTCTGGAAATTCGCATTGAGCGTTTTGAGGTCGAGCGATTTGAGGTATTCGGCAAAGAGCTCTTCGCGCTCGTCCTCGCCCAGAACAAAGTAGGGATCCCAGCACAGCGAAACCGCGTCGTAGAGCGCCGGTCCCCACTGCGAGTCCTGAAAGTCGATCATCACGAAGGGCTGCTGAGAGCCTTTCATGAGGTTGCGACTTTGGTAATCTCGGTGACAAAAAACGCGCGGGCCGCGAGCGGCGCGGGCGGCGAGCTCAAAGAGGTCTTTTTTGAGCGGCTCCGAAGCTTTCTCACCGGCGAGCTTTTCAACAAAGTGCTCGATGAAGTGATTCATCTCAAAAACAAAGCGGGCCTCGTCGAGCGTGCGCTCAGCGAGCCAGGACTTTTCAAAGGCATTTTCAACACTCACGGGTGCCAAGTGGCGCAGCAGTTTTACCGAGTGCAAGATGTGGTCGTATGAGGCCAGCGACTGCAGGTCGTCGCTTCCCAGGTCTTCGAGCAGGATCCAGCGCGAAAGGTCGTGGTGGGCGAGCACTTTGGGCACGGGAATGCCCTGATTGGCGTAAAAGCCATAAGCTTCGAGAAATCTACGGTAATTCAGGTCGTCGCTGCCGTTGGTTTGCAAAACGTAGGTCTTTTTGCCGCTCAACACGCGGTAATAACTGCGCGTGGAACCATCGCCTGCCAATTTGTCAATCTGGTGCGCGTCCGCAATCCCCGGAAAGGTGGGCAAAAAATTATGACGCACATTATCCAGAGTTGGCGCTGGATTCATGACGCCGTGCCCGACTTGATAGCCACTGCTCACCTTAGTAGATTATAAGAGGGAACCGAATAAAACTAGGAGCAAGTGCTATGAAGTCCAAATTATTCCAGAGCTCGTATTTTGGTTTTCTCTCGCTACTCGTGGTGGCGCCCACCGCGCACGCCGCCCTCACTCCCGACGATCCACGTGTCGTGCACAAGCCTTCTTACTTGCGCGACCTGCGTCTCGAAGCCGACTTTCTCGACCAGCCCTTTATCGTGCAAAAGAGCGAGCTCAACATCACACGAGAACCGCTCTCTGAGAACGCACCTCTAAACTTGGTCGCCAAAGCGCGCCCCGAAGTGCAGCTGCCGCAAACCATGGTGCGCATGCCGTCGCCGATTCCCCAACAGACCATTGCCAGTCGTGCTCGCGTGATTGCCGTCGATGCTCAAGAACTAAACTTTGGGCGCATCGTTCCCATCGCTACCGCCGAAGCCACGTGGATGGGCAACGACTCACGTCTGCAAAGCCGCGCCGACAACAACGGCGTGATGCAAGCTCCCTACAAAAATACCCGCGCCCAGCGCTTTGTCGTAAAAGCCAATGGCTACATTCCAGCCGTAGGTTACGCGGTGATGGGCTCGGTTTCGGTAGCGCTCATGTACCGCAGCGAACTCGAAGCTTCGTTTGTCGCAGATCAAGGTTCGGGCTCGCATGTCATCATTGGCAAAGTGCTCGACAAAGACTTGCGCCCGGTTCCCGGCCTCAAGATCGAATCCAGCGATACCAACGCCCGCGTCGATTACTCGGTGGGCACCCTGGGCCTCTTTCAACCTGAATTTATGCCTCGCCGTCCGGCGAGCGACGTGAGCGGCGACTTTGTCGTCAATGGCCTCGACGAATCCATTCAGTACCTCATTCCTTCGAGCTCGGACGAAGCCGAACTGTGGCCTGTCACCGCGATCGATCTCAGCGGCCTGCCGCGTGTTGTGTCGCTTGCGATTCCCAAAGTGGAAAAGGTTTTTGCCAAAACAAGCATCCGCGATGTTTACGCGCAACGCCGCCCCGCTGGCCAAGTGATCATGACCATTGCCGGTCAAACAGGCGAGTACATTCCCGAAGACGACGGCAAGACCCTTATCGAAAATCTCTTCCCGCGTCCGGCCATGGACGTGATGGAAATCTGGGCCGATTCCTATCTGAAAACTTGGGTGCACGCGCCGGCCAACCCCGCGCTCATGCCCCCAGTCTCACCCATGCTCACTGAGCAGCGTGTTCAAGAAATTCTCGACACCTCGAGCATCCACTGGAGCGCCAGCGAAAGTCTCGTGATCGGCAAAGTTGCCGCGCACGGTGGTTTTGAAGTGCGCGTGATGGGCCCCGACGGCAAGCGCGCGACCGACGCGATGGTCATCTACTTCGACGCCAACGGCGAAGTGAATCCCGAACTCACCACCACCGCTGAGAACCGTGAATTCATGGTGCTTGGTCTGGGCGATGGCGAATGGAACCTCTTGACCGTAAATCCTGCCGCCAAGGTGGGCCCCACGGGCGAACCTATCGCCGCAGGCGTGGGCGGCACGATCGTGCGCACCGCCGCCGGTGTCATGAGCGTTGTTGAATTGTAATTTCGCGTTAACGGATTGCTGATTTATTCGAGCGGCTCAACGCTGCCGAATCCGCATTTCTTGAGTTCAGGCAAACACATGCACGCAAGACCCCCGGGAGGGGTGTTGGCTTCGTCAACTCCGCAGTTGCCGCAGTCTTCGTGTTTGGTGCAATCGGCACCCGTCACGTTACCCGAGAAAGGAGATTCGGAGGACGCGGGTGGGGGCGGCGTGGGCGCTGCGGTTTCGGCCGGCTTAGGATCTTTGTTGCAAGCGGCGGCGACAAAAAGGGTGAGCGCTAAAAGTTTCACGTGACGCATATTAAAACTTTAGTCCCCTTAGCATCCCAGTGCCAGCCATAAATCCGCGACGTACGATGTGTTCTGTGTGCCCGCGTTTTAACGAGAAATGAGGCATGAAAAAGGCCTCGTCATCGCGCGGACGGGGGTGAATGTAGATATAATCCACGTTCGCACGGTAGCTCATTCGCCCGTCGATCTCGCGCATCAGCTCTTCTTCGAGCGAGGGATCCAGCCCTTTGCGGCGGAAAAACTTGTGAATGGTGTCCACAAGATCTTTTTCTTGGGCGCGGTAGCCACGCGCGGCACGAATCTTTTGCTCGATGGCTTGGTACAAAGCTTGCACTACGATGGCCTGCAATCCGCGATCGGCGAGCGAGTAGTCTTTGCCCTCGAGGTTCAGCGGCTGGTGCGTGTACGAGCAAATGATCAGGTCACAGCCGATGTCGTGACCGATGTGCGAGCTGAGCGGCTCGCGAATCTCGCCGTCAAAGTAATAGCGCTGCTTGCCGTCGATCTGAATCGGATAGGGATGATAAACGGGCGGCAGCGCCATGCTCGCCGCGCAGGCGTCGCTGATGGCCACGTCGTTGCGGTACTCAAGATTGGGATTCACGCGCGCCGAGTTGTATTTGCCAAAGACCACCTTGCGGCTGCGATCAAGCTCGCACGCAACGATGAACAAATCGGCCTGCAGGTCGGAGAACTTTTCAGTTTTGATAATGTGCTCGTGCAAGTACTTGCGGATGCCCTCGGTGCTGAATGGCGATTGAATGGAGGGGTTTTTGAGCCACTTGAGCCACCACGTGTCGAAACCGATCCACGCCGAAGCGTCGGTCATCACGCGCGGGCGCAGCATTTCGCGGTACTTGAGTCCGGGAATGCCCGTATCCGAAGGGTTGGCGCGGAACATCGACACGAGTTCGGCAAGCGTGCCGCCTTGGGCAAGAAAGGTGGTGATCAGCGAACCAGCCGAAGAACCTGCGTATACCTGAATGCTGCGACCGGGTTTATACGGCATATCAAAATTTGCAGCACCCAACAGGCCACCGTGAAAGACAAAGCCTTTGCGCTCAAGAGCCATCGCCACACCCGCATGGAAGGCTGCGGCCTTGACCGCACCACCGCTGCAGATGAACGCCACCTTCTTTTTGCCGCTCACGTCAATCGGTGTCATCGTCATTCCAGTATACGATCCTTGCATGTTTTGCGAAACCCTATCATGATAGTTCCTGTATGACGGAGTGGATCGACCTGGTAACGTACGCCGCTAAATACGGTGTGTCTCAATCAACCCTGAGACGACGCATTCGCAGCAAGATCATTCCCTACAAACTCGAAAAAGGTAAATACTACCTGAGCGACTCGGTAGATACGATGCTGCGCGCACCGCTCTTCTCACGTCAAGCCGAGATCACTCCTGTCGCCAATGGCAAAAAAAGTGGCTTCGCCGCGCAGGGCGCCGCGAGCACCGACGATGCCGAAGTCATGCGCCTGCGCGAAGAAAACCGCCAGCTCAAAGGTCAGATCGCCGAGCTGCAAACCTTTATCAAAGCCCTCGAAGCCGAACTAGACGTGGGTTAATCTGAGAGCCGCATGTCCAGCTCTAGCCTAGACATTCACTCCCAGCTCGACGCCAAAGATTACGCCGGCGCCGCAACGTCGCTGCTCGCCAAGATGCAAGAGAGCGGCACCACGACTGCGTGGCAAGAAGCCGCACTCGGCGCCAGCCTCTACCACCAAAACGATGTGGGCGGCGCGGTGACACACACGCAAAACGCCGTGCTGATGGATCGCTGGAACAAGATCTACCGCAACAATCTGGTGATGGCGCAGAACAAAGTCGAAGGGGGGCTGGGCGAGAGCATGAGCCACCCCTCCGATTGGGGTTTTGCTTTGGCAACTTGGGTGCGCCCTAAAGAATCCGCCTCGCTCGCGTTTCTTGTGCTAAACGCCTTTCTCCTGCTCAGATTTTTCAAACGCCCTCACCTGACGCGCGACCTTGCGCTCGGGGTGGTGGTGCTCGCGTTTCTGGGGCTCAGTGCTGTGGGTTTTTACGGTGAGGACATCGGCGTCGTAGCCCAGAACACAAGCTTGCGCCGACAACCGGTGGAATCGGCCGCTGAAATTCGTTCGCTGCCTGCGGGCGCGCGCGTGCGCAAGATCCGCGACTCGGGCGATTTTGTGGAAATCGAAAGGTCCGAACCGGGAACCTTCCGCGGCTGGATCAAAAAATCCGATCTGAATTTATTCTTCTAAAGCTTCGCCGCTGCCATCAACGCTGCGACTCTTCTTTGCGAAAATCGCTGAAGACCGGCAGATCGAAGGTCAAAACATCCAGCGGCACTTTGGCTGCAGTGGCCTCGAGCAATTCTTGCTTTACGCGAGGGCCGAAGGCGGCCTGCGATTCGAAATTCAGGTCGGGCACGGGCATGAGGCGACCCTTGCCCAAATAGCGCGTGTAATAATTGCCAGCGCCGTCGCGATACAAATCAAAAGCAGCGGCCTCTAGCTCCGCTGCCGTTTTGTAAATCGTTTGGTTTCGATTGTACTCGCGCTGATCGATGGCCGAGATTTCGGAGGCGCGAAAGATTTGCCAGGGGCCGCGATCGGCCAGGTCGCCTTGATCGACTTTTACGTCGCTCTCGACGCGGTAGATGACAAAATTTGATTCGTCGATTCTAAAGATCGTTCCCGCTTGCTCCAGGTCGCGTTGAAAAATGGCATCGTCACCACTTTGAGAACGGAAGCCGTACTGTTCAAAGGCAGTGCCTACCACTTCCAAGTTGTGCGTCTCGGTGACTTCGCGCCGAACCAGCACCTTGGGGCGGCCCTCAACTTTGACTTGGGGGCCCGGCTTCTTGGTCGAGCGCGACGGCTTGACCGTGACGTCCACGTAGTAAATGGCGTAGCCATCATCACGCAGTTTTTTGTTGGTGATCAGATAAAAGCGATTGTCTTTGCGGTCGCGGATCAGCTGGCCGGCTTCGGTTTCCTCAAAAGAGGTGACCACCTTGAGCTGGTGAGGATTCGTGCGGCTCACGCGTTCGCGCATGACGGTGGTGGTGCCGAGCCACAGATCAAAGCTCTGTTGCCCGAGCAGGGTTTGAGGCTGCTCCGTTTTTTCGTCGCCAAAAGAGATGGGCCTAGAAAGCGACGCGTTGAGCGTCTCGCGACTGACCGGCAGCAAGGTGACTCCGAAAGGGTGTTTTTCGGTAACAACGGCACCATAGGCACCGCGCGCGCCACGCCATCCCAGCGCTTCGCGCTGTTCGGCCGAAAGGCCCACAACGTAGCCCACCTCTAATAAGAGATAATCACACTTCTTGTCGGTGGGTTTTGCCAAGCTCGTTCCCAAACAAGCCAGCACACCGACAACCCCAAATACGAAATGTCGAAAGAACATGGACTCTGGGGATAGCAAGATTAGACGCTATGAGTCAATGTTTTTGGCGCACTTAGCCCCGTTCCCCAAACAATAAAGTCCCAACCCGCACGAGATCCGAGCCCTCGGCGATCGCCAGCTCGAAATCTGCGCTCATGCCCATGTTGAGCTCCTTGTCGCTAAAGTAACGATCGCGCAGCTCACGAAGCTGGGCAAAGGAGGCCCGAACCCCGGCCTCGCCTGCCGTTTCGAGCGGAGCGGCCGAACCCATGAGCCCCAAGAACTTGTCCTGCAAGCTGAGCCGCTCGAGGGCATCGGTCACTAAACTCGACTCCTCTGGTTCAAAGCCGTTTTTAGAGCCCTCGCCGGAGATGTTGAACTGCACATAGAAAAAGGGCATCTCATTGTCGGAACTCTCAAAGCGCACCTTCGCCAGGGCCTCGAGCTCTTTGACCCGGCCCACAGAATGGATGACCTGGGCGATGGCGCAGACCTCAGGGATCTTGCGCGACTGCAAAGCGCCAATGAAATGCCACTCTATAGTTAAGGAGGCAAGCTCGGGAGCGCGGGCCTTCTCCTGCAGCTCTTGCAGATAGTTCTCGCCCAGGAGATGGGGGAATTCGGGAATCTCTTTGAGATGGGCCGCCACGCTCGCGGCGTCGTGGAGCTTGGAGACCGCAACCACTTGCACGGCTTTGGCCGTTCGCCCGGTTCGCATAAGGGCAGCGTCGCGCCGTTCGCAGAATTTTTGCCAACGCTGGCGAATCTCGCTCATGACAAAACGCCTCTTCCGAGAAAGGTCTCCGCCGCGCGAAGGTCTTGTAGGACTTCGGCGAGCGGAAGGCCCATCACCCCCGAATAGGAGCCCTCGATGGAGTCGATGAGCTGCAGCCCCATGGACTGAAGCCCGTAGGATCCGGCTTTATCCATAGGTTCGCCGCTGCGAATATAGTCACAAATGAATTTTTCATTTAAGGTTTTAAACTTTACTTTGGTCACGACGGTTTTCGTGCGAAAAAAGGGGGGTTCGCTCAGTTTTGCACATGTTATCCACAGGCTGTAGCCGGTAAAAACTTCGTGCGTTCGGCCGGAGAGTTTTTTTAGCGTCTCAAAAGCTTCAATCTTTTCAGCAGGTTTGCCCAGCACTTCGGAGCCCAGGGCGACAATGGTGTCCGCGACGAGGGCCAATTGTCCGGTAATTTCAAAATCATTGTGGATTTCTTTTTTCGATTGCAGAAATGCAACGGCCTGATCGTGCTTATCCTGGACGCAGCGCTTCATAAAAGCCAAAGGATCCTTATAATTCGAGCCCTTAGGCTCCAAAAAAGGCACCTTTATTTGCGCAACGCAGCAACCTAAATTTTGCAATAATTCCAGTCTTCTAGGAGAGCCTGATGCGAGAAAAACCTTGTTTTTGGGGCGCATTTGTGTTACATTCCTGGCGTTTTGACGTCGCAAGTTTCTGGGAACGATTCCCAGAATACTCCTCGTCTTTATAGTCAAAAATACTCAGGGATTGGAGGTCTATTTGGCTATTTTCAAGGTCGGAGACAACGCAGTCTACCCCTCACACGGTGTGGGTGTCGTCAGAGGCGTCCAAGTAAAGGACGTTGGC
>DATLIP010000116.1:0-6836 GCA_035539375.1 Bdellovibrionota bacterium
ATCTCCCATGCCCCCCGCACCAATCACGATTTTTTACGGCAAAGAGAACGAGATCTTTTTCTCGTCGCGCTCGCACCAGCGCCTGGCGGCCAACGTGCCCGAAAACGAGCAGCACTTCATCACCTACCAACTGCAAGACAAAAAACTGGTGCGCGCCGAATCGGCCCGCGCCGTAAATCTCTACGACCGCGAAGACCCTTCGCGATTTCGCTCCACCGTGCTCCTGGACCGCGTCAACGCGCTAAAATTCCGCTACTACGACATCCGCACCAGCAACTGGGTCGACAGCTGGGATACGGAGTCGGCCACCTACAAAGATCGCTTGCCAGGCGCCGTGGAGATCGAGCTCACCATCGCCCCTCTCGTAGAAGAGGGCGAAAAACTGCGCCCCGGCCAGAGCGAAACCGTAGTGAGCACTTCGATCACGGTGACAGACGTCATCATGGGACAAGGAGCCGTTAAATGAGAACCCCTCGTCAAACACGTTCGGGCATGGCCCTCTTTATGGTACTTGTGGCCCTCGCGCTGCTCTCGGTAATCGCCGTGGAGATTCTCTACTCGAGCCGCGTGGATTCGCGCATCTCGCGCAACCTCAAGGAACGCCTGCAGGCCCAGTACCTCGCCCAATCCGCAGCGCGCCTGTCACTCTTGAGACTGCACCTCTACAAAACCGCCCGCGACGCTACGAACTCCAATGCGCAGGCCAAGGACATGTTCAAGTCCGTGCTGAACCAGGTGTGGTCGATCCCGCTGCCGCAGATGCCCTTCGCATCCATGACCCAGGTCACCTGGCCGGGCACGATCTCTGCCAACATCACCTCCGAGGGTTCCAAGATTCCCATCAACTTGCTCGATGGCAACGTGAACCGCGAATCGAGCGAAGACGTCTCCAAAGCCGTCTTTGGCAACGTGGAGACCCTGATTCGCGGCATGCTCGAAGAAGACGAAGAGGGCGGTTTCGGCAACAAGTACCGCGACCTCAACGTGGCCGAGCTCATAGGCAACCTCAAGGACTGGCTCGATTCCGACCTCAACAAGCCCGACGGCACTGAAGAAACCTACGACTACGAAAAGCTCGACTACAAGCCGCGCAACGGCCGCATCCCCGTGCTCTCAGAGATCCATATGGTCCGCGGCTGGAACGAAGAGCTCTACAACAAAATCGCCAAGCCCCATTTCTCCGTGCTCAACTCGAGCTCTGCGATCGACCCCAACTTCGTTTCTCTAGACCGTCTCAAGGCCTACCACCCCGCTCTCACGAGCGAAGACCTCGCGGTCATCGAAAAACGCCGTTTCGAGCAGCCCTTCACGAGCATCGACGAACTGGCGGAATTCATCGCCAACTCGGGCGAAGTCAAAAACGGCCGCGGCTTTAGCTTCGGTGCCAACCCTCCCGAGAAAAAAGAGGTCGAGGATACGTTTTACATTAACGCTTCGGGCAAAGTAGGCGAGACCGTGCGCAGCTACCGTATCGGAGTGCGCTTTACCTACGTGGCCACCAAGCCCAAGACGGGCGAGGAGCCCCCCTCTACAAACTATATGGACGAAAAGAAGAAAGCCGGCGCAAAGTTTGATAAACTTTACGTCGTGAGCATCGAGGAACTGATATGACCCGCGCCATTGGCATCGATATCGGGAGCACAAAAATCAAGATCGCCGAGATCTCGGTTGCAAAGAACCGTGAGGTCGTCGGCCTCTACGAGATCGAACGCAAAGCCGATCTTTCGATTTCGGATCTCATCAAAGACTTTTTCTCGGTGAACTCCATTCAGGGCGAGCGCATCGCCGTGGGCATTGGCGCCACGCCTGTGATGATTCGTCAAAACAGCTACGCCTTTTCGAATTTGAAAGAAATCAAATCGGCCATCCGCTCGGATCTCGAAGACTCCCTTCCCTTTGAACTCGACGAGTACCTGATCGACGAGCAGATGCTGTGGAAACGCGGCAAGATGCGCCACTTCATCGTGGGCCTCTGCCCGCGCGAGCGCATCGACGAACTCAATTCCACCTTCGAAGCTGCGGGTGTCATTCCCAACTCCTACCTGCTCGACACCCAAGCCCTCGCGCACCTCGCCCTAGACCAGTGCCTGCCCGCGGGCCTCAGCGGTGAGATCTACGCCGCCATCGACGTCGGCTACTCCTCTACCAAACTCGCCGTGCTGCGCGGATCCACACCCGGCGGCATGAAACGCAAAGACATCAAGTCGCCCCCCGCCGAGATCCTCGAGCTGCGTGTGATCAACCGCGGACTCAAAGATCTCGTCGGCTGGATTGCACAAAAAGAATCCATCAGCGTCGAAGCCGCTCTAGAGTGGGTCAAACATCGCGCTGAGATCTTGAACGATGGGGATGCGGGCGAATCCACCGAAAGTATGAAAGAGGTCAGTGACCACATCAAAACGGCGCTGCGCCCTCTGCTCGTGGAAATCTACCAGACCTTCCAGGCCGTCAAGGGTTCCGAAGACGCCCTGCCCTCGCTCATCTACCTCAGTGGTCCGCTGACGCTCCTCAAGGGCTTCGTGCCTTTTGTGGCACACGAGCTGCGCGTGGAGGCCGAAGTGTGGGACCTCTTCGACGGTTATTCGCTGACCACCCTGCCCGCCGTGAACGAAGAAAAGCTCAATAGCTTTGGCTGCGCCCTGGCGCTCGCCCACCGCTACTCGACGCTCACCCCCAGCGGCTGGCTCAATTTCCGCCGCAGTTCGCAGGCGCAGAAGGCCCTCATCACCAAGGGACTCAAGGACATCTTCAACGCGGAAACCCGTGCCGGCTGGCTCACGCTAGCTGGAGTTTTCGGCTTCGCGCTTCTCTATTCGGGTCTCGGCACCTGGCTCGCCGAACGCGAGCGTACGAACCTTTCTAAAAACGTCGCCGCTGAGTTTCGCCGCATGGATCCGAATCTCTCGACCATCGGCTCGCGCTCGGCCACGGACCTCGAAAAATCCATCACGCTCTTTGATCGCGAACAAAAATCGCGTCAGCGTGAACTGCGCAGCGCGAGCCCGCGCCTGCCCACCGACATCCTCCTAGACGTTTCCGAAGCGGTGCCCACCGGTTACCGCGTTGCGGATTTCGTGGTGGACAAGAACCGTCGCGACGGCACCTTCCGCGCGAGCCTCGAGCCACTTGAGAACACAGCCGCTCTGAAACTGCCCGAACTCAAAACCGCGCTCGAGCAGAGCCTCAAATCCAAGGGCTACTCCCGCATCAGCGTAGAAAACGGTGGCCCCACGGGCCGCGTGCTTCTCAAGGCCCTGTGGACCGGAGAGGTGCTCTAAATGGAACAGTTAAAAGTCTACTGGCAAAAAACCAAGGAGACCTTCTGGTCGCTCATCGCCAAGCTCGAGTCGAGCGTGCTCTTTGAGCGCGTCGTCACCAAGTACGAAGCCCTGCCCACGCGCAACCAGAAAACCATCAAAGCGGTCTCCACCGTGCTCGCCGGAGTGCTGATTGTCTGGGTGCTGGTCTCGCCTCTTATCAAAACGCGCTTGAACTTTGCCGAAAACCGCTCGTTCTTCTCGCTCGTCTCTTCGATGCGCCTTTTCAACGCCAAACTCGAAGCCGCACGCAAAGAGTACGTCCCGCCCACGGGTTGGCAAAACATCCAGGCAGCAAGCCTCGATCAACTCGAAGATTCCATCGGCACCATCATGGCCTCTCTGGGCCTCGCCGAAAGCCAGTATGAAGTGGCGCCCCAGGGCGGCACCCTGCTCGTGCATGCCAGCGAAGCCACCATCAAGCAGCTTGAGTCCTTTCTCTTTCAGATCGACGGCCTCTTTCCGCGCTTTTCGGTGATCCGCAATAAGGTGACCCGCCATCCGCAAAACAAAGAGCTGATTCAGTTTGAAGTCGAGATCGCCGCTGGTGAAGTGCGCGACTCTTCGCAAGCGATGAACGAGATGGAAGACGAGAGCCATTTCTCCTCGCCCGATTTTGAAGACAGCGAAGAGATCCCTCTGCCCCCGAGCGGTGAGGGCGGCCTCAACGTGCCGGGCTCTGAACCGCGCGGCAAGGGCAATCCCAACGCGCCTGTAGATGGCAGCGTGCCGGGCTTTGATGCCCCTTCGTTCACTCCGCTCGAGGAAGACGGCGACGGCTTTAGCGAACCCTCGAACCCGGGCGATCGTTCGGGAGGCGAATCGGAATTCGTGCCGCCCATGGGGGATGACTTTATTCCGCCCCCGCCGCCGAGCGCCGACGACAACACTTTCGACATGATGCCCACCACCACCGACGGCGACCTGCCGCCGCCCCCGGCGGAATAACGAGGAGCCCCGATGAAGTCGTTTTTTTTGAATCGCTTATGGTTGATGTTCGTGGCGGGTCTCCTGCTCGGGCTGCTGATTTTTTTCCCGACGAATCAGATCAAAGAAAAGATCTTCGCCTACGTGGCGAGCGCCACGGGCGCCAAGCTCCAGGCCGAGAGCATGAGTTTCGGCACGGGCCTCGGGCTCGGACTCGGCAAGGGCGGTCTCTTGGGCCTCAACTTTAGCAAACTGCGCATCCAGTCGGGCACCCTCACCGTAGAATGCGACGAGGCCACGCTGACGCCACACCTGCTGCCCTTTTTCACGGGCCGCGCCACCATCGGCGTGCGCTGCGAATCGGAGCGCTACGGGGCGCTGGACGCCAAATTTGCGGCCCGTCCCTTTTGGTCGCCCGCAACTCTCGACGCCGATCTCACGTTCAAATCCTTCAACCTAGCCGCTTTCGGCGATGCCCTGCAGTCGTACCCGATTCGCGGCATCGTGGTGGGCGACCTCCTGATCGACGAGATGCCCCTGGGCGGATCACGCACGCTGCCGCCCGTCAGCTGGAAGCTCGCCATGCAGAAGGTCACCCTGCCCGCGCTCACCACGGATTTCATTTCGATTCCCGAGATCCCCCTGGGCACGCTCGACACCGAAGGCTCGCTCAAACAAAACAAGCTTCTGATGAAGCCCCTCACCCTGGGCAACGGCAGCTCCCCGCTGCGCGCGCAGCTCGACATCGACCTGCAGCTGAGTTCCCAAGGCGTGCCGTCGAACGGAGAGATCAAGGGCGAACTGAGCGCCGATCCCGCCTGGGAGGCGAGCATCAAAGACAGCTTCGACTTGGCGCTATTCTTTGGCGAACCCAACGAAAGCGGCACGCGCCGTTTCCGCAAGCCCGTGCAGGGCGGTCCGATCTCGCTCTTGAGCCCGCCCCAACCCTATTAACGGGGCGAAAAAACACTTTTTTTCGTAGCCCTCGTTGACAGTACGGGGGCGCAACTCTAAATCATCTTCATCGTTGTTGTGGGCCTGTAGCTCAGTTGGGAGAGCACCTGATTTGCATTCAGGGGGTCGCAGGTTCAACTCCTGTCAGGTCCACCAAATTTCAGCAGTTTGTAAAACGAAAAAATCGGAAACCTGAGCTAGGTCTCCGATTCCAATAACGATTTAAACCCCTAGACTGACAGGAAGCGATCCGTTTTCCTCGGACTCCGCATCACGCAACGTCACCGCCCATCACTAGATTTTGGCACATATTCGGCACACGCTGGCACATCCTCGCTTCCGTTTGTTCTGAGCCAAAAGATTTCATCAAATCTTAATGCCGACATTTTTTGTCCGTGATATAATGGAGACATATTTTGTCGTCATTTGACCGCAAAATCTTAGAAAAAGGAGAATTCAAAAATGTCACGACTCAACTATTTCGCATTGGCCGGGGCAGCCTTTCAGCACCTTGCAGCTATCGATAAGTATTGCAAAGAAAGTTCCGTGGAGCCCGCCATTATGCGACTCGCTCAGATCTACGCTTCACAAATCAATGGATGCGCATTCTGTGTGGACATCCATTGCAAGGAAGCAAAAATTGCGGGCGAGCGCGAGCTGCGGATCTATCACATTCCGGTTTGGAAGGAGTCGCCTCTGTTTTCACAAAAGGAAAAAACCGCGTTAGAGTGGACTCGTGCTGTAACGTTGATCAGCGAAGGACCCGTTTCAGACGAACTCTTCCAAAGAATGAGACAGCATTACAGTGACAAAGAGATTGTGGATTTTAATATGCAAATAGCGTTCATAAACCTTTTCAACCGATTCGCGGCGACTTTCCAGTCCGTCCCCGGCGAAAGAGACAAAGTACTCGGCCTGGAAAAGGCCAAACTCGAATGATTCTTGGTAACCAGGTCGAGTGGGCATTGCATTGCATGATGATTTTGGGAAGCTTGCCAGAAGACAAACGTCTTTCTGCTAGCGCTCTCGCAAAATTTCATGGGGTGCCCGGTGAGTACCTAGCGAAATGTCTGCAAATGCTGTCGCAGGCCGGGCTCGTCTCAACGACGCCCGGCCCACGAGGTGGGTACTGTCTCGCGAAGGCACCAAACAAAATTTCATTTTTAGAAATTGTCGAAGCCATTGAAGGCAGAGCAAAGACTTTTAAATGCTACGAGATTCGTGGCAACAATCCCTGCTTGGCAAAAGTAGACCGGAGATTCGCAAAGATCTGCGATATCGCCGCCATCATGAATGACGCCGATGAGGCATGGCGGAATAGCTTACGTTCCAGGAAACTTTCGGACATCACGGATGGCTTGGCCGCCGGTGTTAGTGCTGAGACCCTTTCAAATCTCGCCAGATGGATTGAAGACAATTGAAAGGATTAAAAGGCGTGGGAGTTCAGCGCAGAGCATCACTGAATTCCGGCGCGTTCATGACACACTGATTTTCAGCTCATCGAAATCTTTGGTGATTACTTAACCGTGCTCGCCTCCACCAATTTTCTTTCGCAACGGAAATCCAAAAAATATGAAGACGGAAATGAAAAGTCCGAAAGCCGTGCTCACCGAATGGGTTCGCCTGATGAACTCCCAC